>CAZKGM010000002.1:195782-284685 GCA_964552395.1 uncultured Thermoanaerobaculia bacterium
GATCATGCGGAGAACTACGCGCGTGCTCCTGGTCGGAGAGGGGGCGCTTCGCTTTGCCCGCCAGGCTGGGTTCCCTGAGGAAGACCTGCTCACCGAGCGCTCGCGCAAGATCTGGCTCTACTGGAAGGAGCACATGTCTGACAGCGATGACTGGGTCGAGCCTGCCGGGGAGATCTCCGATCCCGATATGGCCTGGTTCATCAAGGAGTACGGCCCGGTCCGCCCGACCGGCACGATCAACCTGTGCGCGGTGAACGGGGCGGGCGACCTGGGTGGCACGACCACCACCTCGGGCCTGTTCTTCAAGATCCCCGGGCGTGTGGGGGACTCGCCGCTGATCGGGTGTGGGCTGTACGTCGACAATGAGCCTGGAGCCGCGGGCTCGACCGGCCGTGGCGAACCGGTGATCGAGATCGCTGGCTCTCACACGGTGGTCGAGTACATGCGACATGGCGACTCCCCCACCCAGGCATGCCTCCACGCCCTCGAGCGCATCGTGCGCGCCACCAGGGTTCCGTACCTGCTGGACTCCAAGGGCCGTCCGAACTTCAACGTCAAGTTCTACGCCATCAACCGGGCCGGCGACCTCGGAGGCGCAGCGCTCTGGGCCGGTGGCCAGTACGCCGTCTGTCGCAGCGGCCATGAACCTGAGCTCAGGGACTGCGCCTACCTCTACAAGAAGGGATGACGTAACGCCCCACCGGCCCACCGTCGACGGTCGCACCACGCTCGGCCACGAAGAACCCGGTCAGCCTGTCCTTTCAAGAGGACACAACCTCCCGCCCGAGGGCGGCCTGGTCTCGCGGCCACCCTCGCTGGCTCCCACCGCGCTGGCACCGAGATTGCAGCATGGTCTGGTAGAAGCCGCAAACCAGGCACCCGCGGTTTCGGGAGGCGACCATGAGAAGGACCACGAAACACATGTTGATCGCGGCAGCAGGAATCGCCGCCCTGTCCCTGGCCGCTCCCGCCACCGCGGGCGTCGGAGTCGGGGTCACGGTCAGCGGCGGCGGCTTTTCGTTTTCTCTCGGCTACAACGACTACCCGGTCTACACCGACGCCTGGAACAACCCCGATTGGTCTCTCGACTTCAACCTGGCCCTCTCCGGCTATGGCGACTGGGTATCGGTAAGCGGACTCGGCCGTGTCTGGCGCCCCTACGTAGCCGCCGACTGGAGACCCTACACCTACGGTCGCTGGGTCTACACGAGCCTCGGCTGGACGTGGGTCGCCTACGAACCCTGGGGCTACGTCCCCCATCACTACGGCGCGTGGGCCCTGACCTCTTTCGGATGGGCCTGGGTACCCGGCTACACGTACCGGCCAGCCCATGTGGTTTGGGTTACCAGCGGCTCCGATGTCGGCTGGTACGCGGCTGGGCCTGCAGGTTGGAGCCACTCCCGGCACGCATTCCAGCGCGGGTACGACCGTGGCTATGACAACGGCTACTGGGATGGATGGCGAGATGCACGCTATGCAAGCTTCGTCGACTGGAGGCACATGGCGGACGACAACCTCGGCCGCCGCATCCGGCCCGGCGCCGCGATCTCGCGCCTGTCGGAATCAAGTGTTCGCAGACTCGCCGTTGGGCCGGCCAGGAACACAGTCGAGCGTGCCATCGGGCATTCGGTCAGGGTCGTGTCTGTCAGCAAGCGCAGCGTGCGCGTCGACGGCCACTCGCTGACTGCAGTGCGCCCCGAGGGAGCAAACCGCAGCGTCTCCGTCCACGCCCGCGAAACTGTTCGCACAGCCCTCTCTCCCAGCGTAGCCAGGACCTTTCAACGGGGTCAGCGAGTGGTCACCACCCCGCGATCCACCCGTACTGTCACGACGAACGCGGCAAGGGTCCAGAGGGACAGAGCCGACCAGACACGCACCCTCGGTCACACCCTCACCGTGCGCCATGGGATGACGGCCAACTCTCGTCAGCTGGCCACACAGCGCTCGCCCGGTGCGCGGGACGCTTTCGGTGTCAGGGACAACGGCCGAGCTGCGCCACTCAGCCGAAATCCCAGGACTGCGGTCCCAACCCGAACCGAAGCGCAGTCCAGCTCTTCTCACGGAGCAGAAACGCGATCCTCGACTGTGGCTCGTGCACCCTCGATCACTCCGCGGCGGCTCATCGCGCCTACCTCCCAGAGTGTCCCCATGCGCACCCGTGCACAACCCGCCAGCCGTCGGCCCGCCGCCAGCTCTCGTCAGGTTCCCCGTGGCACGGTCAGTGGTCGCACCACCGCCTCGACGAGAACCACCGCCGTGCGGTCGGTCACACAACCCTCAGCTGCGACCGGCAACAGCCGGTCGGCGCGCTCCACCCAAGCCAGAGGTTCAATAGCGAGCGTTTCACGCTCCAGGGCCCAAGCCCGTTCCAGCCGCACGTCGAAACAACAACCGCCACGGCGCAAGTAGCGGCCGGCGCCCCTACACAACCGAAACGGGGCGGCCGCCAGGCCGCCCCGTTTGTTATCGGCAACTACACACAAAGCCGCGCTCGTGGTACCCTCGCTGTGTACAGAAGGACGGCAGCGATTGTCGAGTCATGAGGGCTCAGCAGTATGATCGATCTTGAAAGAAACCTCGATGCATACCGAATCTTGGCCGAGATTCTGAGTGATATGCGAGGCGCCATCCAGAAGGAGCTCGAGTCACGCCACGGGAGCGACTGGTTCCGAACCGGCCTGCCGGAGGGCGTCCTTGACCGCCTGATCCAGCGCAAGGAGAAGGAGAAAGCGATCGACTGGTACGAGAGCGAGTACCAGCAGGTGATCGACTTCGCGACCTTCTTCGATCTCCTCGAAGTCCTCGAGCACGACAGTGGCCTGATCCCCTACCTCCGCGCCCTGGCGCCGAGCGCTCCGCTCCTGCACGCTCGCATGCTCGAGCTCGACGTGATGAGAGACAAGCTCTCTCTGGCGCGCTCCATCAGCGAGAACGAGCTCGTGTTCCTGGGTACGTTCCATCTGCGGTTCCGCCAGGCTCTCCAACGTGAGGTGGAGGCCGATGCCCAGGAGGGCGCTGGTGCCAAGCAGAACCAGGCGGCGAGCCCAAAGCCCACGAAGAAGGAAGAGGATGCGGCGGGTAAGGCGGCCGCAGAGGACGCGGAAGATCGTGACGACCAGCCGGTGGACATCAACGTCGCCAGAGCACGTTCGAAGGAAGCCCGCGCTGCCTCGGCAGGGGGCAACAACGCGACAAAGACGGGCAAGCCAGTTGCCCCCCTCCAACCGATAGAGGCCGCCGGCAGCAGCGCCCAGCCCGATCCCGAGCCCGCTGCCGAGCCTGTCGCCGAGGCAGCTACAGAGCCTGCGGTTGCTCCTCTCAAGCAAGCTATGGATGACAACAATCACCGCGAGGTCCTGCGGACCCTCTACCGTGAGGTGACATCGATCGCGGAAGGCCTGTGGGGATCGGATGTCCCCCCAGCCCCCTCGGTATGGGAGAAGGTCCGGGTTCACCCCTGGTATGAGGGCAACTTCTCATCCCTCGGTCTCAAGCCGCTGTCGGACTTCTACGACATCGCATCCAAGGTGCGGGAGCGGATGTCTGACGGGATCGCCAAGGACGAGCTCCAGGAATTCCTCAAAAACCACAGCTTCGCCAATGTGCTTCTCTCTCTTCGGGATATGTTCCAGAAGAACGGCATCTAGTCCCACCCGGGCCATCCGTCCGCGATCTACTGCGAGCGACGATACGCGAGCCGTCGCTGTGCTCTTCGCGCCTCGCTGTCCTCAACATACAGAGAGTATGCCTGCGGCAGCTCGACGCTCAGAACCCAGCGCTGACAAGCGTCTCGCCGCTCTCGCTACGATTGCGCCCGGATAGCCCGGGCTTAGAGCCCATGATGTGCTCCAGCGCGAGAAAACGCACGTCTCGGAGCCGTCTCCCGTCTCGCTTCGAGCGTCTTGCGAGCTAAGTGAGCAGGCTGGATCTCCTGACCTACTCACCTCCTCACCACCCAGGTGGCCGTTGGAACTCAATCACCTAATCACTCAATTACTGAGTCACGTGCTGGGCGGGGATCAGAGGCCGGGGGATGCCGTCGGCGGGAACTGCTCGGTGTAGGCTGCGTAGCGTCGGAGGATGCGGCGCGTGTACGACACGGCGCGGCGACAGCGGCACACACCCGACGGGAAGCGCCGCGCGATGTCGGGGTTGTCCAGCAGCACCAAGGCGGTTTCGACGTTGCCCGACCACCGGTCCGCATTAAGGCCCATCTCCTCGGCCAGGCGGCGGGCATCCGCCACGTGCCGCGGGCCCACGTTGTACGCTGCCAGCGCCATGGGCACCCTATCCGCCATCGGTACGTCCGAGAACTCCTCCATCAGCCGGCTTAGGTACCGGATCCCGGCAGGAATCGCTTGCTTCGGATCGTCGGGGTTGCCGCCCCCCAGCTCATTCCATGTCGGCGGCATGAATTGAAAGAGGCCAGCGGAGCCTCCCGGCCCAACCGCCTTCGGATCGAACCTCGACTCCTCGTACATCAACGACGCCACCAGCCGCCAGTCCATCCTGTAGCCCCGCACCGCCTCCTGCAGAATGGAGTCGTACGGGGTGAGCGCGCCTGGAGGAGTTGGCGGAACGTGGCGGGGCCTGTAGCGTCGCCCTGGGTAGAGCTCCGCCAGCGCAAGCTCCTGCAGCAGGCCGGACCGCTTCACCTCGTGAAGGAACCTGTCCGCCGCATCGCGCAGCTGCGGAGACCAGGAGCCGAGGACCCATCGTAGCGAGCAATCGGGAACCACGACCGGCCCCTCCCGGAGAGCGGGCCGGTTGGGGAGCTCGAGCCGGGCTGTGTCGGCATCCGCGAGCGCAAGACTTGCGGCGCCCGTCTCCACCGCGGCCATCGCGCTGAGCGCATCCGACCCAGGTCCCAGGGACTCCGGACTGACCGCGAGCTGATCGGGAAGCAGCCTCAGGACCGGCGCCAACCCCTCGCTGACCGCGATCCGGCGGCCGGCGAGATCCTCCACCGCAGCGGGCGGATCGTCGCTGCTGGACAGGATCAGGACCAGATCCGTGCTGCGGTAGGGTTGGGTGGCCAGAACGTCCCCACCGGTCAGGCGTAGGAAGGGCTCATGGAGAGCCGCCAGATCGCCGTACCCTCGCTCCAACCAGGCAAGAGGACTCTCGTGCGGCGGTGGAATCACCAGCTCAAGACGTACGCCGAGCGAGCGCGCGAAGCTGAGCGCGAGATCGTACTCGAAACCCTCCAGGCCGCCGGTAGCAACCGTACATGTCGTGGGTGAGTTCCGGGTCACCAGCCGCAGGACCCTCTCTCGCTTGACTTCCGCGAGGTCACGGCAGGCAACGGTGCGGGTGGAGAGGGACAGGACCTTCTCGGCGAACAGCACATCGTCTACCGCAGCTCGCAACCGAGAGTTGGCTGGCCGCATGGCCCAGACCAGAGGACGGGTCTCGGCCAATGGTCCGACGACCACGAGACCATTGCCGTAGGGCATCGCCTCGACAAGGCCCGAGTCCGCTACAGACAGGGCATACCTCCCCTCGCGCACCCGAGTTAGAACCTCTTCGAGACTCACCTCCTCTGGAATCGGCCGGACGTGCAAGCTCGGTCCCTGACGATCCAGTAGGTCCGTGTCCTCCCATTTCTGGGCCGACGGTTGGAGGTAGACCGCGCGCCCCTTGAGATTGCCGACCGTGTCGACCCCGGACGGCCCGTATGCCACCAGCAAGTCGTCGACCCAGTCGACCGCCGCGCTCGCCGCCATGCCTTCGCGGCGCAGCCCGGCGGGAGAGAAGCGATGCACCCCGATATCTCCACGCCCCATCCGCAGCCAGGCGAGCACCTGGTCGTTGCGCCGGGCCCGAACCCAGCGCAACTTGACGCCGAGACGAGCAGCCAGGTGACGCAGCAAGGCCAACTGATCCACGCGGCCGGCAGTGTGTACCGGGGAGTCCAGAAATCCAGGTCTCACGATCACCCGCAGCTCGCCGGCGGCACGCACCTGGTCGAGGTCCCCGGTGCGCAGCCTCTCGTGATGACACGCAAGTGAGGACATCCCGGCGACGCAGGCCACGAAGGCGGCGGCGCGGACGGCGGCACGTGAGGTCACTCTCAGACTGTAACACTCGCTCTTGTGAAATCCGTGACAAGCCGCAGCACCTCGCGTATCATGAGCCCGCGGCCCGCGGCCGCAAACCAGTCGGGAGGTGGGTTGTGGTCCAGTTCAAAGAAGTTCAGATCCCTGAGGGTGATCTTGTCGAGGTTCGCGACGCTCGTCTTGTGATTGGAGATCGTCCGATCATCGGTGTTCTTCGGGGCGATGGAATCGGCCTCGATATCACCCCCGTGATGCAGCGTGTAGTCGACAGCGCGGTCGAGAAAGCCTACTCAGGCTCCAGGAAGATTGCGTGGTGTCCTCTTTTCGCCGGACTCGAGGGCCTGCACCACTACGGCTCCGAGTTCCCAGAGGAGACAGTGGAGGCAATCCGTCACCTGAAGATCGCAATCAAGGGTCCGTTCACGACCCCGATTGGCGAGGAGACGCACGTCTGCCTCAACTGCGCTCACCAGCAGTACCATGCCGGGACCTGTGACAAGTGCGGCCACGATGACAGCGTCTGCCCGCGGTTCCGTTCGATCAACGTCAGGCTTCGGCAGCATCTCGATCTGTACGCCTGTGTCCGCCCGATCCGCTACTTCGAGGGCGTCCCCGCCCCCAACAAGTACGCCGACAAGGTGGACTTCATCATCTTCCGCGAGAACACCGAGGATGTGTACGCCGGCTACGACTTCGAGCGCGGTGGCGAAGTTGCCACGGCCATAATCGACCTGATCGAGAAGATGACTGGACGGAAGATCCGCTCCGACTCCGGTATTGGGATCAAGCCGATGTCGGTCTTTGGCTCGAAGCGTCTGGTGCGCAAGGCCCTCAAGTGGGCAGTCACCCAGAAGCTCCCCTCCGTGACTCTGGTTCACAAGGGCAACATCATGAAGTTCACGGAGGGCTCGTTCTGCAAGTGGGGATACGAGGTCGCCGCCGAGGAGTTTGGTGACATCACCGTCACGGAGAAGGAGCTGTGGGACAAGCTGGATGGCAAGATGCCAGAGGGCAAGATCTTGATCAAGGACCGAATCGCCGACTCGATCTTCCAGCAGATCCAGACTCGCCCCGACGAGTACAGTGTCCTCGCCGTCCCCAACCTCAACGGCGACTACCTGTCCGACGCAGCGATCGCGCTTGTCGGCGGCCTCGGCCTCGGTCCGGGCGCCAACATGTCAGACGAGGTCGCCCTGTTCGAGGCAACACACGGCACAGCGCCGAAGTACACCGGAATGGACAAGGTCAACCCGGGCTCGATCATCCTCTCGGCCGTCATGATGCTCAACCACATGGGATGGAACGAAGCCGCCGACCGCATCCTCAAGGGCATGGAGGGCGCAATCCGTGAGGCCGTCGTGACCTACGACCTTGCCCGCATGATGGTCCGCGAGAACCGGCAGGGCGTCCAGGAGGTCTCCTGCTCCGGGTTCGGAGAGGCCATCATCGAACGCATGTAGTTGCCCTCGAGCGACTGACCCCAAGCTCACGGCCCCGCGGCGATTGTCCGGGGCCGTTGCTCTCAGCGCCGATCGCTCTCTTGCAAAAGCTCCGCCGTTTCGTCAGACTTCAAAGGGAAGACACAGCTCCGACCAGTAGCCGCCGGGAGACGCTGACGCTTCTCAGAAGCCTCCGTTGAGAGTCAGCGCTCGTTGCTGGGCCAGGGGCGCCGGCAAGGAGAGCAGCGATGCCTGAACGCACCATCCTCGATCTGTATCACAACGATATACAGCGGCCCCGCGACCGACACTACACGCACTTCTTCCCGGGTGGGTCGAGAGCGTTGTCCACGGACGAGTTCGCGTCGCGAACGGCGGCGCTTGCCGAAGGGCTTGCAGGGCTCGGAGTGGGGCGAGGCGACCGCGTCCTGCTGCTGTCGGAGAATCGCCCGGAGTGGCACATGGTCGATCTCGCCGTGCTCGCTCTGGGAGCGACCGACGTCCCTGTCTACACCACGTTGACCCCGCAGCAGATCGCATACCAGGCGCACGACTCGGGAGCCGTGGTGGCGGTCGGAGAAACCGCCGATCACATCGAGCGCTTCCAACTGATCAGAAGCGAGTGTCCCGGGCTCCGCCACCTGGTCCAGATCGAGGGCCAAACGGCCGAGGGCGCGCTGGCGCTGGACGACCTCCTCTCCACAGCCTCGGCCGGCGCCGTGGACCGGTTCTGGGAGCGCGCATCCGAGGTGAAGGCGGACGACCTCGCCTCGATCGTCTACACGTCCGGAACGACCGGCGAACCCAAGGGAGTGATGCTGACGCACCAGAACTTCGTCAGCAACGTGCTCGCCGTGATGCCGCGGGTCCCAATGGATCACAATGACCTCGGGCTCGAGTTCCTGCCCCTCTGCCATGTTTTTGAACGCACGGTGGCTTACGCCTACATGTACGTCTCCGCGTTCGTGGCCTACTGCGCCACCAAGGACGTCGCCGAGCTCATAGCAACCGTGGCGCCGACCACCTTTGCCAGCGTCCCACGCCTGTACGAGAAGATCTACACTGCGATCAACTCCAAGGTCGAGGCCGCGCCGCCGATCCGTCGATCCCTCTTCCACTGGGCCACCGGCGTCGGCTGGGAGGCTGCCCAGCGCCGGCTGGTGGGCCGTTCCCTGGGTCCAGGTCTGGGCGTTCGTCACGCCCTGGCCGACAAGCTGGTGCTGTCCAAGGTCCGACAGGCCTTGGGCGGGCAGTTGCGCTTCTCGATTTCCGGCGGCGCGCCCCTGCCGCTCTACGTCAATGAGTTCTTCCACTCGATCGGGCTGCCGATCCAGGAAGGGTACGGTCTCACCGAGACCTCGCCGGCGATCGGGATTGCCGGGTTCGAGCCCGGAGACAACCGCCTCGGTTCCATCGGCCGCGGCCTCGAAAACCTGGAGGTCAAGCTGGCCGCGGACGGCGAGCTGCTCGTCAAGGGGCCCAGCATCAGCAAGGGGTACTGGAACAAGCCGGAACAAACCGCCGAGGTGTTCGATGAGGAGGGGTTCTTCCACACTGGCGACATCGCCCGTATCGACGAGGACGGCTTCATCTTCATCACCGACCGCAAGAAGGACCTCATCGTGACCGCAGGGGGAAAGAACGTCGCTCCACAGCCAATCGAGGCCGCGCTCAAGAAGTCCCCGCTGGTGGACAACGCCCTCCTCATTGGCGATCGCAGACCCTTCATCATCGCCCTGCTGTCGCCCGGCGAGGAGGAGCTCGCCGCATGGGCTCGCCAGAACGGCCTTGAGGCCGACGTCCTGAGCGACTTGCTGGCTCTGCCACAGGCCGCGGCCGCCTACGAGCGGGTGGTCGAGGGAGTCAATGCCCACCTCGCTCGCTACGAGCAGATCAGGAAGTTCGCCGTTCTGCCGAGGATGCTCAGCATAGAAGACGGAGACCTGACACCGACCATGAAAGTCAAGCGCCGCGTGGTTGAGAGAGAGTTTGCCGGTTTGATCGACGAGCTATACGGCGGCAACGTGGAGGCGTAGCTGGTCCTGACGGTGGGAGAACGACTCAGCTGCCAAGAGGCGAAAAGCGCCGAGAGCAGAAAAGGGCGGCTCTCCTGGCGGCCTTGGCGCCTTCGCGGTTCACGGGCGGGATGGAGACAGCTGAGAAGGCAACTGCCTAGAGGCGAGACCTGGTCCGGGGTAGAATCACGCTGGGCTTGGCCCACCGGGAGGGGAAGATGAGCGCCTCCGGCCGCTACGCCGCTACGAACAAGGTCCGCTTCGTGACCGCCGCGTCGCTGTTCGATGGCCACGATGCCGCGATCAACGTCATGCGTCGCATCCTGCAGGCGCACGGTGCCGAGGTGATCCACCTCGGTCACAACCGCTCGGTCAAGGACATCGTCGATGCCGCCGTTCAAGAGGACGTTCAGGCGATTGCGGTGTCGTCCTACCAGGGCGGGCACATGGAGTTCTTCACCTACATGCTCGATCTGCTGCGAGAGCGGGGGGCCGGTCACATCAAGGTCTTCGGCGGCGGTGGCGGCGTCATCGTGCCGCGTGAGATCAAGGAGCTGGAGGAGTACGGGGTCACCAAGATCTTCTCGCCCGAGGACGGACGCCGCCTCGGCTTGGACGGCATGATCGACACCATGATCCGTGAGGCCGATTTCGATCCTGCCGACCTCGATGGGTTCCAGCCGAAGAACCTCACTCCCGTGCAGTGGCTTGCCATCGCACGTGCCATCACTCTGGTCGAGGAAGGACGCGAGCTCTCCTTCCCCGCTCGCGAGGCGCCGGCCCCCGTGCTTGGCCTCACCGGCACCGGCGGCTCCGGCAAGTCGTCACTCACCGATGAGTTGGTGCGGCGCTTCCTCAAGGACTTTCCTCAGCGGAACGTGGCGATCCTCTCCATCGACCCGACCAAGCGCAAGACGGGCGGCGCCCTGTTGGGCGATCGTATCCGGATGAACACGCTCGGATCCGAGCGAGTCTTCATGCGCTCGCTAGCCACCCGACAGGCGCACCGAGCTCTGTCTGCCAATATCCGGAGCTCCATCGCCGCCTGTCAGGCCGCCGGCTTCGAGCTGGTGATCGTCGAGTCCTCCGGTATTGGCCAGGCCGACTCGGAGATCGTCGACATCGCCGACCTGTCCCTGTACGTCATGACTCCCGAGTACGGTGCGGCCATGCAGCTCGAGAAGATCGACATGCTCGACTACGCCGACCTGGTGGCCATCAACAAGTTCGACCGTCCCAAGGCCCTGGACGCTCTGCGAGATGTGCGCAAGCAGTACCGACGCTGCCACAGTCTGTTCACCGAGCCCGACGACTTCCAACTGCCGGTGTATGCCACGATTGCCAGCCAGTTTCACGACCACGGCGTCAATGCTCTTTATCGGGGCCTCTTGACCGCTCTTGCCGAGCGCTTCGGAGACCACTGGCAAAAAGCGGACAGCTGCGCCTCCCCGGTCGGCATGCCAGAGCGAAACCCCATCATTCCCGGCGAGCAAACCGGCTACCTGCGCGAGATCGCTCGCGCCGTTCGCGCCTATAAGGGCTCGGCTCGCGAGCAGGTCAGAATCGCCGACCGCCTCTATCAGCTGGTCGGAGCGCGGGCGATCCTGTGTGCCCGCAACGGCAGCGGCGAGGCATCGGACCAGTGGAAGCTCTTCGAGGAGATCACCGCCGGTGACGCGTCCCATGAGCCACAGCTCGCTGACCTCGATGCCGAGATCCGCCGCATCGCGCACGAGCTCGACGCCGATTCGCGGGAGCTGCTGGCGGCCTGGCCAGCGATCCGCGACGAGTACGCCGGCGAGGACTTCGTGTACACGGTCAGGGGCAGGGAGATCCGGGTTCCCCTCACCACGACTTCACTCTCCGGCACCCACGTCCCCAAGGTCCAGCTGCCGGCGAGCGAGAGCTGGGGCGAGGTGCTACGTTACTTGCTGCTCGAGAACGTCCCCGGCGCCTTCCCTTACACCGCGGGTGTATTCCCGATCAAGCGCACGACCGAGCTGCCAACCCGCATGTTCGCCGGCG
This sequence comes from uncultured Thermoanaerobaculia bacterium, assembly GCA_964552395.1. Taxonomy (GTDB): domain Bacteria; phylum Acidobacteriota; class Thermoanaerobaculia; order Thermoanaerobaculales; family Sulfomarinibacteraceae; genus JAJDNH01. Next base: position 207,321 of record CAZKGM010000002.1, read on the forward strand.
AAGGTGGCCCAGAGCGCACCAACCGGCGCTTTCACCTGCTCGCCAACGGCCAGCCGTCCGTGCGCCTGTCCACCGCGTTCGACTCGGTCACTCTTTACGGCGAGAACCCCGACACGCGGCCCGACATCTACGGCAAGGTCGGCGAGTCGGGTGTCTCCATCTGCACCGTCGAGGATATGGAGCGGCTGTACGCCGGCTTCGACCTGTGCGCTCCCAACACCTCTGTGTCGATGACCATCAACGGCCCCGCGCCGATGATCCTGGCGATGTTCTTCACCGCCGCGGCGCGCCAGCAGGCCCGTCGCAGGTTGATCGAGTCCGGCCGCCTCGACGCTCCTCCCGAGGCCGCCCTGCAACCCGTCGTCGATGGCAAGGAGTGGGAGACCGTGGAGCCACTGCTCGAGCCCGGAGAGTGGGAGCAGGTGCTCGCAGAGACGGTCAAGGTCGTGCGCGGCACAGTCCAGGCCGATATCCTGAAGGAGGACCAGGCCCAGAACACCTGCATCTTCTCCACCGAGTTCGCACTCAGGATGATGGGCGACATCCAGCGCTACTTCGTCGACAACGGCGTCAACAACTTCTACTCAGTTTCGATCTCCGGCTACCACATCGCCGAGGCCGGCGCTAACCCCATCTCCCAGCTCGCCTTCACGCTCGCCAACGGTTTCACCTACGTCGAGTACTACCTCGCACGGGGCATGCACATCGACGAGTTCGCACATAACCTGAGCTTCTTCTTCTCCAACGGAATGGACCCCGAGTACACGGTCATCGGCAGGGTGGCGCGTCGGATCTGGTCAACCGCCATCCGCGGTCGCTACAGCGGCAACGAGCGGTCGCAGAAGCTCAAGTACCACATCCAGACCTCAGGCCGTTCCCTGCATGCGGTGGAGATCGACTTCAACGACATCCGGACGACGCTGCAGGGCCTCTTGGCCATGGCTGACAACTGCAACTCGCTGCACACCAACGCTTACGACGAGGCCATTACCACCCCCACCGAGGAGTCGGTGCGCCGCGCCGTGGCAGTGCAGCTTATCAACGCACTCGAGTTCGGCCTGCTCAAGAACGAAAACCCGTGGCAGGGCTCGTACTTCGTCGACTGGCTTACAGACTTCGTGGAGGAGGCCGTGCTCGAGGAGTTCGAACGCCTCTCCGAGCGCGGTGACGTGTTGGGCGCCATGGAGACCATGTACCAACGCTCGAAGATCCAGGAGGAGTCCCTCCACTACGAACGCCTCAAGCACACCGGCGACCACCCCATCGTCGGCGTCAACACGTTCCTTCGCGAAGGCCCTGCCAAGGAGGCGGAGGGCGACCGTATCCAGCTCACCCGCTCCACTAAGGACGAGAAAGACGCGCGCCTGGCCCACCTGCACGACTTCCACTCCCGCCACGCCGACGGAGCATCCGCGGCCCTGGGTGGTCTCCAGAGAGCGGCAACCACTGGAGGCAACGTATTCGAGGAGCTTCTCCGCACGATCCGGGTTTGCTCACTCGGCCAGATCACGCACGCCCTGTACGAGGTAGGAGGCCAGTACCGGAGGTCGATGTAGTGGTGTGATTCGCTGCACGAATCGCAAGGGCCGGGAGAGGGAGAGCTCAAAGGGAAACTCTCAACGTGGCGAGCCCGCCAGATGGATATCCGGGACACGGCAGGACGGAAACCACCTCCTCCAACCCGTTTTAGACAGCGTGCCCCCCCTGAATCGAAACCCTTCCTCCAGACCTAGCGATTCGCGCAGCGAATCGCTCTGTGAGAGAATCCCGGCTTGCGATCCGCGCAGCGGATCGCTGGGAGCCAACATGGAACCTCCACTCACGATCGACCTCGATGGCTTTTGGACCTGGCTGCTTGGCCATCCGAACTGCATCTTGCGTGCCGGCACACCGGAGATCGTCCTGTACGACCACGACGATCTTCATTGGCTGTTCTTCGAGGAAGGACCCGACACCCTGCTGATCCAGGTCGTTCGCGGCAAGCACGCAGTCGGTGAGCTGTACATCAAGCGGGAAGAGGTCGCATTCGTGCAACAGGCACCCTCAGAGCGCGAGGACGAGTTCGTGTTCGATCTCATGAGCCCGGCCGAGCCGGAGCCGTTCGCCGCCTACTTTATCGTCCTCGTCCACGATTTCGGCGAGGACCCCGCGGAGGCTTCCGGCCGCGTCCACTAGCACTGCACACCTTGCGGTCCGTCCTTGACGCCCTGGAAAAGGCCGGAAAGCGGCTCTGACGGACTGCGCAGTACGCACTGCTCTGGCTGCGTTGCGCAGATCCTGAAGAAGAGGAACGAGGCCTGAGTTGAGTTGGCAGGCAGAACGCTGCCTGCCAGAGCACGCAGGTTCTCAAAGGCGATCGGCGACGGGCCCAAACCCGTAGAGACTGCTCCTACCTGAGGTCCGCCGTGGGGAGGAACCGCGGCGGTTTGCGGGCCTTGGTCGTCTGTTCAAAGGCGAACGCGAGCTTGATGAGCTTGGCCTCCGACCATGCGGTTCCGATGAAGGTGACGCCGACCGGCAGGCCGAACGAGTACCCGGCCGGCACCGTCAGGCTGGGGTATCCAGAGACCGCGGCCGGCGTCGAGCTGGCGCCGAGAAAGTGGTCGCCGTTGATGAGGTCTATCGTCCACGGCGGGCTGCCGGTGGGCGCCACGATGGCATCGAGCCGGTGCTTCGCAAACACCGGGTCGAGACCCTCCTTGCGCGATAGACGTCGGCAGAGGTCGAGCGCGTCGCGGTACGCCTTGTCGGTCAGCGGCCCCTTGGCCTGGGCCATCTCGAAGAGCTCCTGACCGAAGTACGGCATCTCTTGCCTTTGATGCTTGTCGTTGTACTCGATCAGCTCCGCCAACGTATGAACTGGAGCGTTCGAGCCGAGGTCCGCGAGGTAGGCGTTGAGGTCGGCCTTGAACTCGTATAGCAGCACCACCATCTCCGGGTCGTCGAGCTCGCCGGTGTGCGGAATGTCGGCAGGGTCGATGAGCACCGCTCCAGCGGCCTTCATCGCCTCGAGTGCGTCCTCGACAACCTCGTCGGCCTCCGGGCTGTAGCCGAAGAGCGCCTTCCTGGCAACGCCGATACGAGCTCCCACGAGCCCCTTTGCGTCGAGCGCCCCCGACAGGTCGAGCCGGTGAGCGGAGACGGTCTTGGTAACGGGATCCCGCGGGTCCACCCCGGCCATCGCCGCCAGCAGGTGGGCTGCATCGGCAACCGTGCGCGCCATAGGCCCCGCGGTGTCCTGAGTATGCGAAATCGGGATGATCCCGGAGCGCCCGATGCGGCCGACCGTTGGTTTGATTCCAACCAGCGAGCAGGCCGCGGACGGGCACACGACGGAGCCATCCGTCTCCGTGCCGACACCGATCGCGGCGAAGTTGGCCGCTACCGCGGCGCCGGTGCCCGAGCTCGAGCCACAGGGGCTGCGATCGCGGGCATAGGGATTAACGCACTGACCACCCCGTCCGCTCCAGCCACTGGAGGACTGTGTTGACCGGAAGTTGGCCCACTCACTGAGGTTGGTCTTGCCCAATATCACGGCCCCGGCCTCTCGTAGGCGCCGCACCACGTGCGCGTCGCGAGGCGGACGAGAGCCGACGAGCGCCAGTGAGCCGGCGGTGGTCTGCATGCGGTCTGCGGTGGCGATATTGTCCTTGATGACGACCGGGATGCCGTGCAGCGATCCCCGGGGGCCCTTCTGCTCGCGTTCACGGTCAAGCTGATCCGCCGCAGTGAGCGCGTCCGGGTTCGTTTCGAGGATCGAGCGGAGCCGAGGTCCGCTCGTGTCCAGGGCCTCGATTCGTTGCAGGTACAGCTCACACAGCCGTCTTGAGGTCACCCTTCCGTCCGCCATCCACTGCTGCAAGTCTCTCAAGGAGGCTTCCTCGAGCGGCTTGGCTATGCCGGTCCTGGGTTGTCCGGCGGGGGCGCCCGTGGCCCGGGAGCTCCAACCTGTGGTAGCGATTCCGATCCCCGCAAGTGCAGCGGAACCCACGACATTCCGCCGCGTCATCTTTGTGGCCTCGGAGACGGCTTTCATCGGCTTGGTACTCACGACATCCTCCCGTGGCTCTGCTACCCCATCGCTGTCCACTGTTCCGACCCCATGATATAGTGCGTGCTGGCTGTTCCAAAGATGTGACGTGGGTGTCGGTGCCTGAACTGGCTGTGGGAGTTGAACGAGCCGGATCGGCTGAGGCGTGAGCGTTCGTGTAGTGGCCCACGCCGTGCGGTCGGAGCGTGCGCCGCTCCGGCGGGGGGCCCGGTGGGAAAGATACCGGAGCTTTGGAGCGTTTGTGTCGTGCGAGGCGCGTCGTGACACTGCGCCGTGACGCCGACGACGGCAAGCAAGCAGCCGCCGCAAACCGCGCTGAAGGCCGACCCTCACCGAGCGACGGAGGGGCGACCTCGCCTCCCCTCGTTTCCCGATCAAGGGTTTCCCACTACGAGATCACAGGCGAGATCGGGCGCGGCGGGATGGGTGTCGTCTACCGGGCCCGCGATCTGGTGCTCGGTCGCGAGGTGGCCCTCAAGGTCCCATTGCTGCGACGGGGCGACGAGGCGAGACACCGTCAGAGGTTCCTTCGAGAGGCTCAAACCGCGTCGAGCCTCTCCCACCCCGGCATCGTCCCGGTCTTTGAGGCGTTCGAGGAGGGAGGCCTCCCGTGGCTCGTGATGGAGTTCGTCGAGGGACAGAGCCTGTCGTCGATGGTTCACAACAAAGGGCGACTGCCCGTGGCCCAGGTGCTGCAGTATCTATCCATGCTCACGGATGCCCTGAGAACGGCCCACCGAAAGGGAGTCCTGCACCGTGACATCAAGCCGTCGAACATCCTCGTTACCCGGGATGGCGTCGCGCGGCTGACGGACTTCGGGCTTGCCACCTTTCTGCCCGGCTCCGACGACGCCACCACGGTCTCGAAGGGCGCCGGAGGACGGCTTACGGCCGAGGGTGTCGCCGTGGGCACTCTCGCCTACATGTCGCCAGAGCAGTTGCTCGGCCGGCCGCTCGACGAGCGCAGCGACCTCTTCTCCCTCGGCGCCGTGGCCTACGAGATGTGCACCGGGACGCCGGCCTTCACACCCTCGTCGGAGGGCGATGTCATCGACGCCGTCCTGCACCGTTCCCCGCCTCGCCCTTCCACGCTGAACGTGAGCCTGCCGGAGGGGCTCGACCACATCGTCGGCAAGTGCCTCGCCAAACGTGCGGATGAGCGGTACCAGACGGCGCGCGAGCTGGCGGCCGACATCCGTTCCCTGGAGCGGCAGCTCGAGCCGCTTGCCTCACGCAGTAGCGGGGCCCTCTCGCCGCAGGTCCAGAGACACCGGCTCCGAGTCCTCGTACCCTGGCTGGTCGTGGCCGCGGCCGTGGGTGCCGGGGGGTGGTGGTTGGTTCACCGGGCCACCCATCCCGAGCTGCCCCGCTTCGTCCCCCGGCAGGTGACCGCGCGTCCGGAGGCCGAGATCGATCCAGCCATCTCCCCGAGCGGCCAGGAGATCGCCTACAGCGCCCGCTACGACGCCTCAGCGGGAGACATTTACGTGATCGACGTGCAGGGTGGCCGACCGCTGCAGCTGACCGAGGATCCCGCCGCGGACACCCACCCCGCCTGGTTCCCCGACGGCAGCGCGCTGGCGTTTGCCTCCGACCGCGGCGTTGCACCATCGATCTGGAAGGTGCCCCGCTTCGGCGGCACGCCGGTGCTCCTAGTGCCCAACGCAGAGGACCCTACGGTGTCACCTGATGGGACCCGCGTCGCCTTCGCCCGCCGGGGGCCAGGGGGCTTTCTGCGGATCGGCGTTGCCTCGACCCGGGGACCCCATGAGGGTCGCCTGATCACCCGAGACGGAGACGGCCTTTGGGACCATCGGCAGCCCGCCTGGTCGCCGGACGGCAGGACCATCTGTTACCGAGCCCACCGGAACCTGTGGATGATTGCCGCCGAGGGAGGTCAGGGCAGACGGTTCACGAGCGGAGACGTGCCCACGATCAGCCCGCGGTGGTCCCCCGACGGTCGCTTCGTCTACTTCGTGACCATGCTGGAGTCGGCCGGCGTCCTCTTCCGAAAGCCGGTCCGGGGCGGTTCGGCGCAGCGCGTCACTATGGGCGCGGGCGAGGAGGAGTCCCCGAGTATCTCTGTCGATGGCCGCAGGCTCGCGTTCGCCAACGCTCGCGAAACCTATTCCATTCGCCTCGTGAATCTCGCCACAGGCAGCGAGTCGACCTTCAGCGAACGGCGCCTGGTGGCCGAGCCCGCCATCGCCCCAGACCTCTCTGCGGTGGCGTTCACGTCGGACCGCATGGGCACGAGGGACATCTGGCTACTGCGACTCGACGATGGTCGCCTTACCGGCGATCCCGTGCGCTTCACAAACCACACTGGTTCCACGGCTCACCCCGTCTTCTCCCCTGACGGGAAGTGGATCGCCTACTACCGAGTTGCCAACGGCCAACGCGACATCTGGATAGCTCCCGCCATAGGAGGCCTGCCTGTGCAGGTTACAACCAACCCGGCCAGGGACGTCCACCCTGAGTGGTCCCCAGACGGATCCCGGATCGCCTTCGTGTCGGACCGCGGTGGGAGCTACCAGCTCTGGGTAATCCCGGTCCATGACGGCCGGCCGAGCGGCCCGCCGCGCCAAGTCACGAATACCGAGGGAACCCCGACGTTCCCTGCCTGGTCCCCTGACGGGAGTTCGATTGCCTTTGTCAGGCAAACTGGCGAGGGCGGAGAGGTCTTCGTCACTTCTTCAGAGGGAGACTCCCCGCCACGGCGCCTGACGAGGGGTGCAGATGCCCTCTCACTGGTATGGAACCGTGCTTCAGGCCAACTGCTGGCATGCGCCCGGTGGGGCGGGGGGAACCCGACAATCCAGATCCTGCCTCTGGACGGGGGACCTCCGCAGCCGCTGCCGGGCCTGCCCTCCCCGACCGGGGAAGCGACGTATACCGACTTCGACTTGTCGCCCGCCGGCGGGTTGCTGGCGCTGTGGGAGCATCAGGCCACGGGGGACATTTGGGTTCTCGAAACCGAGTCAGGGAGGTTCTGAGGGATGGTCTCTCAAGAGAACCTCCCCTGTCGGATAGCAAGGAGGAGAACATGAAGAGCATGGAGGAAATCACCTACGGCGAGCTCAAGCACATCCTGACCCTGATACTGGATCGAATCGCTCCCTGTAACAACGAGGAGATTGTCCCTGCTGAGGTTCTCGAGGCCATCATCCAGGCCATGATGAATGGCTCCATGGAGACCTCGAGGTGGACGTCGTTCCTCTGCTCCGGAATGTGCTGAGACAGCCCGCATCGGCCGGCCAGAGACCAGGATGCGCCGTACCTGTCTGCGCATCACCGGGCCCGTGGAAATACGAATCCACGGGCTACATCTGGGTACGTGAAACCGAGTCCGGCTCGGGCTGACGAGGGTCCTCGGAGGCGATGTTGGACTCACGGCCACGGAGGAGGATGACATCCCAGGAGCCACCGGAACGTTGGCGGGAATGAGTGTTGCGGAGTTCGAGAATCTCACTGCATGCCTACGGGGTATTGTCGCCGGGCTCGAAAACCACTAGGACATCGACTCCGCTACAGCAGAGATGATCGAACCTCTCAGCCAAACCGCCTTCATTGGCAGCGGCGGGAACAGCTTCCTCTGCCGCGGGATATGCGGGGTTGAGCCAGATGAGGTTTGACCCACGGTCTCCCGGCGGTCTGGTGCTGCTGATCTCGGGCCGCTGCAACCTCGAGTGCTCGTACTGCTACCAGGGGTCGAGGCGGACAGCGGCGCGAATGCCGTGGGACGTGGCAAAGAGGGCGCTGGACCTGGTCCTCGCGTCCGACGGGAAACCACGCCGGGTCGGCTTCAGCGGCGGCGAGCCCCTCCTCGAGCCCAAGTTGCTGCGCCGATGCGTCGAGTATGTTCACTCGCACCCCGCCGGCCGGGAAGTGGAGCTGGCCGTCACTACCAACGGAACCCTGCTGACGCCGAAGCTGATCGAGTTCCTGATTGCGCACGACGTGGAGCTCGAGATCAGCTGTGACGGTGTCCCCGAGGCCCAAGCCGCCAGGGGTGCGTGGACGTATGCGGTGCTCGACAAGCTGCTCGACGATCTCGTCCACACCGATCCCGCTTTCGTGGGGCGGCGCGTCCACCTCGGCATCACCCTGACCTCCGGGAACGTGGGCTTCCTGGCGGCTTCCGTGGGTTTTCTGATGACGAAGGGCGTGGCCGCTATCCACGTGACTCCGTGTGTCACGAGGGACGACTGCTGGGATTCGTCCTCGGAGAACATACTCCACAAGCAGGCCACTCTCATCATCGACCACAGCCTCAACCACTGGGTCGACACGGGCGCAGCGCCGGTCTCGTTCCTGGCCGGCGTGATCGGACCGGGTTCGGGAGAGACCGCCGGCTTCCCATGCAACGCCTGCACTGGACAGCTTCTCTGCGTTGATCCCGACGGCTGTCCCTGGACCTGCCCGGCGCTCTCCGGCTCGACCCGCACCCTCCCGCCTCTCGCCGAGGAGGCGGCCCGAGCACTCGACCTGGGGAGAAGAATCGACGCACAACTGCCGAAGAGGCTCCAGCGCCTCCCGAAGCGTGCCAGCACCGGCGCCGCCTTCGTTTCAACGGCGGATCGGCGCGCTCCCGCAGGCCCATGCGGCAACTGTGAGCACCTCGCGGCGTGTCACGTCTGTCCCGCGGCTCTGGAGGCCCCCGCACTGCCGACCGATTCACCGCTCGTCCCCGCCCTGCACTGTGCGTTCAACCGGATCACGATCGAGGCGCGCGGGCGCTTCTTGGAGCAGCTGCGAGGCCCCGCTCTCCGCCGCCGGTTGGAGGGGCTGACCCGGCAGAAGAGTGAGAGTTGAACAGAGGTAGGGGCGTTCCCCTGACGCGAAGCGTCCGAACGGTGAAAAGGTGCCTACGCGCGCCGCCGCTCTTGGGGCAACGTCTTCAGCCCAAGTGTATATGAAGGTAGCCGCGAGACACGCAGCTGACCGCCCCTCGCACGGGGAGCCGGTGGTAAGATCGATGGGCCATCCACAGTTTCAAAGACCTCGCACCGCGGCCTGGTGCGTGCACGGCAAGGGAGGTCACGATGGGTCGAGATCGGGATCGGACCAACGGACGCGGGAAAGGTGTGACCCGGCGCGGTTTTCTGGGTTCGGTCGGCGCCGGCGCGATGGCGGCCGCGACCGGCCTTCCTCGACCGGTCGATGCCGTCCCCGTGATCGACGAGCCAAAGGGAGTGGTCGAGACTGCGCTCTCGATCAATGGACGAACCTACCGCCTGCTGGTTGAGCCACGATGGACTCTGCTCTTCGTGCTGCGCGAACGCCTGGGCATCACCGGCACCAAGATCGGCTGCGCACGTGGCGAGTGCGGCTCCTGCACGGTGCTCGTCGACGGTCTTCCGCGTTACGCGTGCATGACGCTGGTTCTCGAGGCCGAAGGCCGTGAGATCACGACCGTGGAGGGCTTGATGCAGGGCGAGGAGCTGGGAGACGTCCAACAGGCCTTTGTCGAGGAGGATGCGTTCCAGTGCGGCTATTGCACGGCGGGCCAGATCGTCACAGCCGAGGGTCTGCTGACGGCCAACCCCTCGCCCACCGTCGACGAGATCCGGGCCGGGATGGCCGGCAACCTGTGCCGCTGCGGCGCCTATGTCCACATCTTCAGGGCCGTCGACCGCGTTGCGAGGGCGCGCAGGAAGGGAGACGACCGATGACACGCTACGACGGCTACTGGGCTGAGGACCCCCTTCCCGAGACCCCGTCGCCGCAGGCGTCTCCGATACCGTGGGGAACGACTCGGGTCGTCGGCACACGCCGGCCCCGGGTCGACGCCTATGAACGGGTCAGCGGTACGGCGGTCTACCCGTCCGACGTCCTGCTCCCGGGCATGCTGTACGGGGCTGTGCTGCGGTGTCCACACGCACATGCTCGCGTCAAGCAGATCGACACGACCCGAGCCGAGGGCATGTCCGGGGTGCGGGCGGTGATCGCCGGCCGCTCCAAGATCGCCGACCTCGACTGGTACTACAGCCGCAGTGACTCCACCAAGCTGTTCGACCCCCATTGCCGCCACGAGGGTGAAGCGCTGGCAGCCGTGGCGGCGGACACGCCCCAGCAGGCGACGGATGCCCTGCGCGCCATCCACGTAGAGTACGAGGTGCTGCCGTTCGTCGCCAATGAGCGCGACGCCGTCGCTGCGGGGGCCCCAAAGATCCGCGAAGGCGGCAACCTCGCCGGCCAGCCCGAGGTATCCGAGCGAGGCGATGTCGTCAAGGGTTTTGCCGAGGCCGACGTTGTTCTCGAGCGCAGCTACCGCTGCGAGTACGAGATTCACACCCCGATGGAGTGCCACGGCTGCGTCGCCAAGTGGGACGGCAACCGGCTCACGGTATGGGAGTCGACGCAGGGTGTCTACAGGGTGCAGGCGACGTTGGCTCGAGTCCTGCGTCTGCCGCTGACCGACGTACGAGTTATCGGCCACTACATGGGCGGCGGTTTCGGATCTAAGCTCCAGGCCGGCAAGTACACGGTCATCGCCTGCCTGCTGGCGCGCGTCACGGCGCGACCGGTGAAGCTGTTCCTCACTCGCGAGGAAACCATGCTGTGCGTCGGCAACCGGCCCGGCGCCGATATCCGTCTCAAGGCCGGGGTCAAGAAGGATGGCACGCTGACCGCACTCGAGCTTGCGTCACTGAGCTCGGCCGGCGCCTACGACGGCGGCGGCGCCGGCCTTCTGGACTGGCTGGTGCGCGATCTCTACACCTGTCCCAACGTCCGCACCGAGAGCCGTCTGGCCTACATCAACGCCGGCCCGTCGCGCCCGATGCGGGCGCCCGGCCACCCGCAGGGGGCGTGGGCCCTCGAGCAGATAATGGACGAGCTCGCCGACGCCATCGGAATCGACCCTGTCGACCTGCGCCTCCGCAACGTGCCCAGCGTGAGCCAGGCTCGCGGCGGGCAGCCCTACACGTCGACGGGTCTCGCCCGCTGCCTCGAGGAGGGCGCCAAAGCGTTCGGCTGGCGCGAAGCTCGCAAGAGACCCAAGCAGGAGGGTCGCTACCGGCGCGGTGCCGGCTCGGCGGCCTGCCTGTGGATCGCCGGCGGCGGCGGGCCGCCGTCGACGGTCATCGTCAAGCTGTTCGCCGACGGCAGCGTCAACCTCAACATGGGCGCCTCCGACATCGGCACCGGCACCAAGTCGGTGATGGCGATGGTGGTGGCGGAGGAGTTGGGCGTCAACCCGGATCGCATCCAGATCGAGAACGCCGACACCGCGACCACGCAGTTCGCCACCCCGTCAGGCGGCTCCAAGACCGTCCCCACCGAGTCGCCGGCAGTCCGAGATGCGGCAATCGCTGTCAAGCGGCAGCTGCTCGGGCTGGCCGCCGAGGAGAAGGGTTGGGACCCGTCCGACCTCGAGCTCGACGGGCAGGCGGTCGTGTCCAGAACCGACCCCCAGCGCCGGCTACCGCTTTCCGAGATCGGCCGCCTACAACGCCAGCGGGTCATCGTCGGGGTCGGCTACCGGGGCCCGAACCCCGAAAACAGGGTGGTGAACCCGTTCGCCGCCCACTTCTGCGAGGTCGAGGTCGACACGCTGACCGGCGAGGTGCGCGTCCTCCGCTTCCTCGGGGCCCACGACAGCGGTCGGGTCTTGAACCGCCTGACCTACGACAACCAGGTGTTCGGCGGCATCACGATGGGAATCGGTTTCGGCCTCACCGAAGAGAGAGTCCTGGATCGGCGCCAGACCGGCAAAATGCTCAACGCCAACCTCCACGACTACCGAGTGCCGACCGCCTTCGACGTCCCCGCCGACATGGTGTCGTTGCCGATCGAGCTCGGCGACACAGAGTGCAACACCACCGGCGCGAAGGGCCTGGGCGAGCCGGTCACGATCCCAACCGCGGCCGCGATCGCCAACGCCGTCCACGATGCCATCGGGATCCGAGTTACCGACACGCCCATATCGCCGTCCCGGCTGGTTGGGCTACTGGCGGCCAAGCGAACGGAGGGTTGAGCATGCTCCCCAGCTTCACCTACTCTCGTCCCGCAACCCTCGACCAGGCTCTGCGCCTCGCCGAGAAGAGCGGCACGCAAGTGCATGCCGGTGGCACGGACCTTCTCGGCTGTCTACGGGACGCCGTTTTCAACGCCGAGTCGTTGGTCAGTCTGTCTCGCATCACCGAGCTCAAGGGAGTGACGCCGACGGCCGATGGCGGCCTCCGCATCGGCGCTCTTACCACCATCGCCGAGGTTGCCGTCAATCCACTGGTTCGCGACCGCTACTCGGCCCTGGCCGATGCGGCTCTGTCGGTTGCAAGTCCGCAATTGAGGAACCAGGGAACAATGGGCGGCAACCTGTGTCAGAAGCCGCGCTGCTGGTACTACCGCGGTGACTTCCACTGCCTGCGCAAGGGTGGCGAGAAGTGCTACGCCTACGAGGGAGAGAACCGTTACCACTGCATCCTGGGCGGTGACAGCTGCTACATCGTCCATCCGTCAGACACGGCTTCCGCACTGGCGGCCCTCGGCGCCCATGTGAGCACGATCTCCACCGGCGGGCGCCGCGCCATCGCCGTCGAGAAGCTGCTCGTTCTACCGTCGGTGGACCCGCAGCGAGAGACGGTCCTCGAGCCGGGTGAAATCATCACCGAGATAGTGCTGCCGCCGCCCAAGCCGGGACTGCGTTCCTCATACCGGAAGGTACGAGAACGGGCCTCGTGGGACTTCGCACTGGCCGGAGTGGCCCTGGCGCTCTCCTTCGATGGGCAGACTGTCGCCGCGGCCGACGTCTTTCTCTCGGGGGCCGCTCCAGTGCCGTGGAGGGCGAGAGAGGCCGAGGCGGCGGTCATGGGCTGCCGCCTCGACGCCGACACGGTGCAGCGCGCCGCGCGCGCCGCCATGGCGGCCGCCGAACCGCTGGCGCAGAACCATTACAAGGTGCCGTTGTTCACTGGGCTGATCACGGAGCAGCTCACTGCCCTTGGTAGCGGAGTCTAGGGTTCAGAGCCAAGGGGTCAGGCGCGAGGAGTAAGGGGCAAGGACTGCAGATTCGAGGTAAGAAGATAGAAGATAGAGGAGAGAGGTCAGCGGGCGTGGCATCCAAGAACCAGTAGACACCGAGTCTTCCCTACCCCGACTTCCATCCTCGATCCCTCCTCCTCCGACCCCGACTCGCTGTCTCCTCACTCCCCAGCCCTTACTCCTCACCTCCTCACTCCCTGACACCTACCCCGCTCCGAACGGCCGGGCTATCATCGGACACCGCCCGGCGTGCATGAGACCTCGCAGGGGCGGCAACGACCATGCTCGCGACCTTTTCGACCGCCTTCGCCAGCACCTTTTTCTCGGTGCTCGACATCTTCCTCGTCATTCTCGCGGCGGGGCTACTGGTCCGTTTCCGAGTTCTCCGCCAGGACCATGTCACCGCCCTTTCTACGGCCACCGTCGATCTCTTCCTCCCCTGCCTGATCTTCTCCAAGCTGTTGGCGAGGTTCGATCCCGGCGCCCTGCCGTTCTGGTGGGCGCTTCCTCTCGCTGGCATTGTCATGTCGCTGATCGCTCTCGGGCTCGCTGCCGCGGCCTTCGCACGGGAGCTGCCCGAAAAGCGGAACATGCTACCGCTCGCCAGCATGCAAAACGCAGGCTACCTCGTGCTGCCGGTCGGGCTCGCCCTCTACCCGACACGGTTCGACACGTTTGCGCTTTACTGCTTCCTGTTCATTCTCGGCTTCAGCCCCGTGCTGTGGAGTCTCGGCAAGCTGCTGGTGACACAGGGATCTGAAGGCGGTAGCGGATGGCGCGGCCTGATCACACCGCCCCTCGTCGCCAATCTGGCGGGGGTCGCGGCGGCATGGAGCGGCGCCGCTCGCGTGATTCCGCGACCCGTACTGCACGGCATCGATCTGCTCGGTCAGGCGGCCGTGCCGGTGGCAACCGTGGTCCTCGGCGCGGTGCTCGGCAGCATCCGGCCGCGCATCCGGTCCTACCTGGCCGATGCCGTGCGCGTGCTGGGGGTGAAGCTCGTCGCCCTCCCGCTCCTCACCATCTTCGTCGTTCAGACACTGGGTCTCGAGGCCTCCCACCCGTTGCTCGCCCGTTTCCTCGTCATCGAGGCGTCCGCCGCCCCCGCAGCCGGCCTCATCCTGCAGGTGCGGAGTTGGGGCGGCGACGAACGCAAGGTCGGCAGCCTCATGCTCGCGAGCTACATCTCGTGTTGCTTCACGCTTCCCCTGTGGCTCGCCGTGTGGGAGCTGGTCATTCGCTAGCAGTATGGCTGCGGAAGGCTGACCAGAGAACACGTGACGACAGCACGAGGGCGATACCGACGGCAACGTAGAGGAGCCCCACGATGCGTAGGGCGATGACCCCGCTGCGCAGCAACCTCCCCGCGCCTGCCATCACCGCCACCAGCGCCCACGAGCGCCACGACAGAAACCCGCCGACACAGCGTCCGTTTCCCCTGGCTTCGATCCGCAACGCTATCTTGCGCGCCGCGCGGTCGAGGACCATCAGGGACTTGACGACGCCCACGACGACCGCGGCCACGAGCAGGAGCCGGGTCAAAAGGACCGGCGAGCGCAGCACCCAGGATCCTCCGACAACGACCAGAGCGGTCCCGACCACCGTCCACATCAGACCGGCCAGCAGCAGCTGCACCCTCGCAGGCGCCGCAGGCTTCAGTGTTTGGACCAAGTCCCTCACACGATCATTGTGCGGCCGCGGCGCCGTCGCGTCCAGGGTGATCTTCCGCCGGCCCGATCCGCGGCCCGACTCTGGTACTCTTGATCTGCGCGTTATCTCTCAAAGACCGAGCGACATCCTTGCCGTCGAGCCTGCGGCGACGGTGGCGCGCCAAGGGTCGGTGCGGAGGATCCGCTGCGAGCTGCGAGCGAACCACCGCGGTTCAGTCGGACCGGGTCGCCGGCATGCGGGACGGAGGTCACGTCATGAAGTTCATCAAGGGGTTGCTGCTGGTCGTTCTCGTGCTGGCGGCGCTGTTCATCGCCGTCGGCCTGTTCCTCCCGAAGACGGTGCACGTCGAACGATCAACGGTGATCGACGCGCCGCCGTGCACGGTGTTCGCGCTCGTCAACAGCTTCAAACGCTTCAACGAGTGGTCCCCGTGGGCGGAGCTCGACCCGAACGCCAAGTACATCTTCGACGGTCCATCACAGGGGGTGGGGGCCAAGATGACCTGGATATCCCAGGACCGACAGGTCGGCAGTGGCAGCCAGACCATCGTGGCCAGCGAGCCGTTCAAGCTGGTCAAGACCAAGCTGGACTTCGGGCGCAAAGGAACCGCGGATGGCTTCTACAGGGTGGAGGCGGCCGATAAGGGCACGAAGCTCACCTGGGGGTTCGACACCGACCTCGGTTCGAACATCATCGCGCGCTACTTTGGCCTGATGGCCGACTCGATGGCCGGCAAGGAGTTCAAAAAGGGCCTGGCGAAGCTCAGAACCCTCGCGGAAGGGCTGCCCAAGGGCGACTGGTCAAGCCTGCGCATCGCCCTGGTCACGACCGAATCGGAGACGCTCGCTTCGGTCGCAGGCCACTCCGGTCAGAAGCCCGAGGAAATCGGACAGGCGCTGTCCGCTGCTTTCACACGGGTCATGCGCTTCGTGGCCAGGAACCGTCTCCAGACGGCCGGACCAGCTGTTGCCGTCACGACGTCGTGGGATGACGGCGGCTACAGTTTCATCGCGGGCATGCCCATCGCCGCACCCCCGACCAGGGAAGTCAAGTCGGGCTCGCCGGTCCAGCTTTACCAGACCTACGCAGGACAAGCGCTCAGGGCCGTCCATGTCGGCCCCTACTCCACGATGCACGCCACCTACGAGAAGATCATCGCCTACATGGCCGCCTATGGGCTTGAGGCCAACGGAGACTCGTGGGAGGAGTACGTCAGCGATCCTACCAAGATCCCCGAAAACGAGCTCGTTACCAACGTGTTCTTCCCGGTGAAGTGACCTCGTACAGAGCATCGGGCCGCCCTCCGGGACCGGCCCGATGCTCGCCACCGCTTTACACCCCGCTTTCGGATCGCTAGACTCCGGCGGGACGGAAGACTCACTACTGATACGTCTTCTCAAGAACTGGAGGGATCATGAGCGTTGGGATCATTGGGTACGGCGCCTTCATCCCCCGCCGGCGGATCAAGCTCGAGGAGATCGCCAAGGTGTGGGGGGCCGACGCGGCCTCCTACCAGCGTGGCCTACAGCTCCATGAGAAGTCCGTACCCGGCAAGGACGAGGACACAATCACGATGTCGGTCGAGGCGGGGCGCAGGGCACTCGACCGTGCAGGGGGCCTCGACCCGGCCAGAATCGGCGCGGTGTATGTGGGCTCTGAGTCCCACCCGTATGCCGTGAAGCCTTCGGGAACCGTGGTGGCTGAAGCCCTCGGCATCACGCCGCAAGTCCATATCGCGGACCTGGAGTTCGCCTGCAAGGCGGGCACCGAAGGGATGTTCCTCGCGCAGTCGTTGGTCAAGGCCGGTGAGGTCGAGTACGCGCTCGGCATCGGCGCCGACACTTCGCAGGGCGCTCCCGGCGACGCACTGGAGTACTCGGCGGCTGCCGGCGCGGCGGCTTTTCTCTTCGGGTCGGATACGGAGCGCATCCTCGCGGAGGTCGTTGCGACCTACTCCTGGACGACGGACACCCCTGACTTCTGGCGCCGGGCCTACATGCACTACCCACGACACGGCAGCCGCTTTACCGGTGAGCCGGCGTACTTCCGTCACATCATGAGTTCGGCACAGGGGATTCTGGACCAGACCGGGCTCAAGCCGCAGGACTTCGCACATGCGATCTTCCATCAGCCCAACGGCAAGTTCCCCATCCGAGTCGGCAAGCGTCTCGGCTTCACAACCGCCCAGCTCGAGACCGGATGGCTGTCACCGTGGCTCGGCAACACCTACTCCGGCGCTTCCCCGATGGGTCTCACGGCGGTTCTCGACATCGCCCGCCCGGGCGATCTGGTCCTGATCACATCTTTCGGCTCCGGCGCGGGATCGGACTCCTTTGTCTTCCGCGTCACCGACCGCATTACTCAGGTTCAGGACCTGGCGCCGATCACCAGAGTACAGCTGGACAACGAGAAGATCTACGTGGATTACGGCACCTATGCCAAGCTCCGCGGCAAGATCCGGATGGGCGAGTAGGAGGGCAGCATGCGTGAGGTAGCGATCATCGGAGTCGGGATGGTCGAGTGCGGTGAGCTGTGGGAGAAATCCCTGCGCACGATTTGGGCGGAAGCCGCCGTGGCCGCCCTCGAGGACGCCGGCGTTGACGCGGTGGACCACATCACGGTCGGATGCATGTCGCCGGGCCTATTCGTGGGTCAAGAGCACCTCGCCTCTCTCCTCGCCGACGAGCTGGGTATGGCGGGGGTTGCGGCCACCCGGGTCGAGTCCGCGTGCGCGTCCGGCGGTCTGGCATTGCGGGCCGGCATCGCCGAGGTCGCATCGGGACTCTCTGACGTTGTGCTGGTCAGCGGTGTCGAGAAGATGACGGATGTCGACGGCGCGGATGCCACCTACGCGCTGGGAAGCGCCGCCGACCAGGAGTGGGAGGGGTTCCACGGGATCACGTTCCCAGGGCTGTACGCGATGATGGCGAGGTCCCACATGGCCCACCATGGCACCACATCGCGCCAGCTCGCGGCCGTCGCCGCCAAAAACCACGCGAACGGGCTCCTCAACCCGCATGCTCAGTTTCACATCAAGGTCAGCATCGACGACGTGCTCGCATCAACTATGGTCGCCGATCCGCTCCACCTTCTCGACTGCTCGCCGATCACCGACGGAGCCGCGGCCGTCGTCCTGATGCCGCTCGCGAAAGCCAAAGACCTCGCCGGGCGGCGGACCGTCGTCAAGATAACCGGTTCGGGGATGGCAACCGACACCATTGCTCTCGCCAACCGTGAGGACCTCGCCCGGTTGCGCGGGGTCGAGCTTGCCGCCGAGCGCGCCTACAAGATGGCCGGCAAAGGTCCCGGCGACATCCACGTTGCCGAGGTCCACGATTGCTTCACGATCGCAGAGATCATGGCCACCGAAGCGCTCGGCTTCTTCGCGCCGGGCGACGGCGGGCCGGCAGCCGAGGGCGGCCGCACATCGCTTGGCGGCAAGATGCCGGTCAACACTTCGGGCGGCCTCAAGGCCAAGGGCCACCCCGTCGGGGCCACCGGAGTCGCGCAGGTCGTGGAGATCGCCACCCAGCTGCGCGGCAAGGCTGGCCAGCGACAGGTGAACGGCGCCACCGTCGGTCTCACCCAGAACATGGGCGGCTCCGGCGGCAGCTCCATCGTGCACATCCTGGAGGTGGAATGATGTTGTCACCGGCACGTTCCTGGCGTGAGTTCCCCCAGCGTTACCGCCTCGAGGCGGCGCGGTGCACAGCGTGCGGCAAGACCCACTACCCGCCGCGCGTGATCTGCTCGAGCTGTCGTGAGCGCAAGTTCGACACCGTCGGCATGCCCCGTGAAGGCACCGTCGTGACCTTCACGACCGTTCACGTCCCGCCCAAGGGGTTCACCGAGCAATCGCCGCTCGAGATCGCCATCGTGGAGCTCAAGAACGGAGTACGGGTCATGGTCCAGATTGCGGACCTCGCCGATTCACGGGAGCTGCGGATCGGCGATCCCGTTCGCCTCGAGTTCCGCCGTATCGCCGAGGATGGTGAGGCAGGGCTCATCTTCTACGGGCACAAGGCGGTCCGCGCTCGCTGACCCGGATTGTCGGCGCGGCTCGCGCGGAGGTCATCATGTCGGAGACGAAGGTCCTCATCGTCGGCGCCATCCGCACTCCCATCGGGGCCATCGGCGGAGGGCTCGCACCCCTGCAGGCCGAAGACCTGGCAGCGCTCGCGATCGCCAAGGTCCTCGACAGCGTGAATCTCAGTCCGGAGCTGGTCGAGTACACCTGTATGGGGTGGGTCATGCAGGATCCCCGGTCCCCGAACGTTGCCCGCAACGCAGCCCTCAGGGCCGGCGTGCCTTTCGCCTCGCCAGCAACCACGCTCCACGAAAACTGCGCCTCGGGAGGAGCAGCGATTCACAGCATATCGAGGCGCATCCGACTAGGCGAGCTGAGCCTCGGCCTGGCCGGCGGCGTCGAGTCGATGAGCAACGTCGCCCGCTACCTTTACCAGGGACGCATACGCGGCCAACTGTACGGCGACATGAAGCTCGTCGATGGGCTGTTCGGCGCTCTCACGGACACTCATGTCGGACGCGGCGAGCTGATGGGCCTGATGACCGAGCGCCTGGTCGAGCGGTATGACGTCAGCCGCGAGGAGCAGGACGAGGTAGCCTACCGCTCCCACCACAACGCACTCGCCGCGTGGGACCAAGGACTCTTCGACGGCTACGTCGTGCCCGTCGAGGTGTCTCACCGCAAGGGGACACCGGTAACCGTCTCTCGTGATGAGGGGCCACGGCCGGTGACGCGTGAGGAGCTGGCAGCAGCCCAGCCCTACTTCAAACCCGAAGGCGGTACGATCACGACCCTGAACGCCTCGACCGTCAACGATGCCGCGGCCACTCTGATACTGGCGAGCGACGAGCGCGCGCGCGAGCTCGGCCTCGAGCCGCTGGCAGAGCTGCGGGCGTTCGCCAACGTCGGTGTCGAGCGCGCCTACATGGGCGAAGGGGCGTTCAAGGTCATTCCTCCCCTGCTCCGGCGCGCCGGGCTCGACCTCGCGGAGGTCGACCTGTTCGAGCTCAACGAGGCATTCGCCGCGGTACTGGCGGCTGCGTTCCACGACCTCCCGGGTTTGCCCCGAGAGCGGACCAACCTGTGGGGAAGCGGCATCTCGCTTGGCCATCCCGTTGGTTGCACAGGCGCCCGTCAGGTCGTGGACATGGTCCACCAGCTGCGGCGGCGCGGCAACCGGATCGGCGTCACCAGCCGCTGTGTTGGCGGCGGCATCGGCAGCGGTGAGGTGGTCGTAGCGGTCTAATCAACCCTCGGACCCCACCTCGTGGAGCACCTCTCGCAGCGTTCTCGCCAGGGTCTCCAGGTCGCATGGCTTTTGGAGAACACGGGCACGGCCTGCAGCTACCTTCGGGAGCACGGCCGGATCCGGCGTATAGCCGGACAGCAGGATCACCCCGATCCCCGGCCAACGGTCACTCAACCGGGTCGCCAGCTCGGCACCGGTCATCTCAGGCATGATGAAGTCGGTGAGCAGGAGATCGAACCCTACCGGGCCGGCAGCCAGATCGAGCGCCACCGCCGGATCGGCCGCCGACTCGACTTCGTAGCCCAGGCCCTCGAGCATTGTCACCAGCGCCCTCCGTACTGCGGGCTCGTCCTCGACGACGAGAATCCGCTCGCCGTACCCGCGCGGCGGTCCGCCCGGTCGGCTGTATTCCAACCCTTCTCCGGCAACCCCCTCGGCTGCAAGGGGCAGCAGCAGGCGGAAGACAGTTACCGTACCGAGGGTGCTCTCAACCTCGATCTCGCCAGCGTGGGCAGTAACGATCCCGTGCACTACTGCAAGTCCGAGGCCTGTTCCATGCCCGATCTCCTTGGTCGTGAAAAACGGTTCGAAAACGTGTGCCAGTGCCTGGGCGGGGATTCCGTTTCCCGTGTCGGCGACCTCGAGGACCGCCCGGCCCTCCTGGAGCCGCGTGCGGATGGTCAGACGTCCACCACCCGGCATCGCATCGGCGGCATTGACGACGAGGTTCATCAGCACCTGCTCGAGCTGGCCCTGATCGGCATTGATCCGAAGGTCTTCCGAGGTCAACTCGACCGTGAACTCGATGTTCTCCCGCACCAGTCGCTGCAGCATGCGCGCCGCCTCGGCGATGACCTGGTTGAGGTGGATCAGCTCACGGCGGGTGGTCTCACGACGGGAGAACAGCAGCAGCTGCCTGGCAAGCTGTGCCCCTCTCCTGACATGCTGCTCGAGCTCGGCCATCCTCGGCAGATGTCGCTCTCCTCCACCGACCCCCTCGAGCTCCAGCTGCACGATCGCGAGCATCGCTTGGAGGACATTGTTGAAGTCATGCGCGATGCCCCCTGCCAACCTGCCCACCGCCTCCAGCTTCTGGGAGCGGATCAGCTGCTCCTGCAGCCGGTGCGACTCGGTGACGTCGAGCATGGTGCCATCCAGAATCGCCGAGCCCCCGGCCTCGTCCTCCATCAGCGAGACATTTTCTACGACATGCAGTGGCACGCCGTCGCTGCGCCGCAGCGTCAGCTCCTCGCCGAACAGCCGGCCGTGCTTGCGGACGCGGGCGAGAAACGCCTCGCGGTCTGATGGCTGGAAGTAGAACTCGGTCACCGGATGCTCAAGGGCTTCCTCCCGCGAGCGGAAACCCAGCAGTGCGGCGAACGCCTCGTTACAGTCGATCAGCCGGCCATCCACGGTGGTTCGGTACATTGCCGCGGCCGTACGTTCAAACAGAAGGCGGTATCTGCTTTCGCTCTCCCGGAGCCTCTGCTCCTCCCTGACTTGACCGGTGACGTCGACGGCACACAGCGTCGTGCTGGAGGCAGGGTCTTCCGGACCGGGGAGCTGCAGGCCGAGCAGCAGGTCGAGCCGGTCATCCTGGAAGGTTGCCGTCGTCACTTCGGCTGTGAGTAATCGCCTGTCATTGTCAATGGTCGTGAGCCCGGCGCGCAACACCGTCATAGACTCCTCTCCGAACAGTGCCTCCGGCGAGCCGAGTAGCTGAGCCTTGTCGCCCGCACCGTAAAGCCGCAGCGTTGCCGGGTTGACATCGATGACCCGCAGCCGCGACAACAGGTCGCGAGCTGCATCCGGGTCGGCGCCCAGGAGCTCTCCGAGGTCGTGCCGGCGATCACGCTGCAGCTCTGCAAGTCGTCTTTCGAGCTCTGTAGGGTCCACTTCCCAGAGCGAGACCGAGGCGGTCTCGAACAGCGTCCGATACCGTCCTTTGTCGGCGAGGAGCCCTTCGGGCCCCCATCCCGGCCGCCCCTCCGCGCCCCTGCTCATAACCCCCCCGCCATCGGCTGCCATCGCCCCAGTGGGCCCCTGCGTCGGAAGGCCGAGGACATCATGCCAAAAGCACGAACCGACCTCCGACAGGCAAGCTCTCGATAGACCTGTTCAATTGTCACACTTCTCCGGTACCTGAGGCAACCTGCTCAAGCGCTCGCAAGGTACTCGGCGATGCGGGAGAACGCGGCTGCGATGCTCGGTACTTCCCACAGCAGTGGCTGGAAAGTAGTGATCGGATACGGGGTCTCGGCGGCCTCCCAGGGGTCGAATGAACGGACCTCGACTGTGCCTGCCAAAGCGTGCTCGAGCTCCCCGAAGCTCGACAACAGCCCGGCGCCGTAGGCACGGAGCTCTCCTTGCTGGCGCACGACGCCGTACTCAACGGTGAACCAGTACAGCGTGGCCAGACGCTCCACCTGCTGGTCCGAGGCCTTCAGCGATCCCTGTCCAATGCGCTGCGATAGGTCGGCGAACTCCGGAATCGCCAGCATAGGCGCGTGGCCCATCAGCTCGTGCACGATGTCGGGCTCCGGGGTGTAGTAGGGGCGGCTCGAGTGCCGGATGTACTGCGTTGAACAAAAGGTGCGCCTAGCCAGCGCGCCGAGGAACTCACGGGCGCTGACCAGGCCGGCGACCGGCTGCAGGCAAAAGCCTGTGTATTCCTGGAGAAAGGCGCTGACGTCGGCGAGCTGCGGGACTGCATCAGGTTCGTAGGCCAGCCCGGCGAAGACCTTGTTGAACTCGTGACACGCGTGGGACGGATACAGGCCGGTCAGGCGTTCGAACACCTGGCTCCAGGTCCGGCACTCGGCGGTGGTGTACTCCACTCGTGGCGGAGGATCACCGAACCGATGCTGAGCGGCGAGACGGGCAATCTGGTCGCGGCGAGTGCGGTACTCGGGGTCATTGAACCCCGGATGATCTGCTTCGAGCTCTACGAGGGGTGTCTCCATGAGGCGTCTCTCCCAGATGAGTCCGAGTCGCATCTTATCATCGCATGATGGTCCAGAGGCCGTAAGGCCGGGTCTCGGGTAGAATCGTCCCAGCGCCGGAGGTGTCCACTGATGGACAGAGGGTCGGAACAGAGGCTCCTCGAGCTGGCTCTCGAGGAAGGGCTCCTGCGACGGGAGGACATCACGGCGGCGGAGGATGCGCTCCTCGACGCGGACAGGACCCTGCATCCAGCGCGTTGGGGCTGGCGGCTGCAGCTCCTCATCGACCGCGGGGTTGTCAGCGAGGAGGCCCTTGAAGCCCTCGCTTCCAGATCTGACGGGGCTGTCGGCGGCGGTTCTCTGGCGCGGCGACCGTCCAGCTCGTCGGCAGCGGACCCCCCTCCCCTCTCGAGCCTGGCACGGAGCCTCCTTCCCTCCGAGGTCCCCGAGGACTGGGGCCGCTATCGCATCGAGGCCCTACTCGGCGAGGGCGGCATGGGACGCGTGTACCGCGCCTTTGACCCGCGGCTCGCACGCCGGGCCGCACTCAAGTTCCTCCACAGCACAGATCCGGCTCAGGTCGAACGGTTTCTCCACGAGGCACGCGCTCAGGCAAGCGTCGAGCACGACAACGTCTGCCCGATCTACGAGGTCGGAGAGGTCGGGGGAAGGCCGTTTATTGCCATGCAGTACATTCGGGGGGAAAGCCTGACCCGGGTGGCCGAGTCTCTGCCCCTGAAGGAAAAGCTGTTGCTGATGATACGGGTCGCCGAGGCTCTTCACGCGGCCCACGAAACCGGCCTCATCCATCGTGACGTGAAGCCCGCCAACATCCTGGTCGAACGCAGCCCGGATGGAGCTCTCAAGCCGTTCGTGGTCGATTTCGGTCTTGCCAAGGAGCTTGCCGAGCCGGGACGCACCGTTACCGGGGCGATTCTCGGGACCGTCGCCTACATGGCGCCTGAGCAAGGTGGCGGCAAGAACGCCCACCTCGATCGCCGCGCCGACATCTACGGCCTCGGCGCCACGCTATACCACCTGATTGCCGGGCATCCCCCGTTCACAGGGACATCGCTCGAGATCATCGTCAAGATGACGGCCTACGACCCACCTCCTCTGCGCCGGGCAGCTCCGGAGGCGCCGCGTGAACTCGAGGCCATTGTCATGAAGTGCCTCCGTAGGGCGCCGGAGGAGCGCTACGCCACTGCGCAGGAGCTGGCAGACGACCTCATGAGGTTCTTGGCCGGTGAGCCGGTGCACGCACAGCCCATTACGCTTGCATCACGCATCCGCAGCTTCACACGCAGAAACCGCGTGGCGTCCTTGGCGGTGGCGGCGCTGGTTTTCACGGTGCTGGTCGCCGCAGGGCTGGTCGTCCGGTCCCAGTGGCGCGCTCGTCGTCAGGCGAGCTTCAGCCGTCTCTATGCCCAGGAGGCCTCTCGCCTCGAGGACCGCGTCCGCCTGATCTACTCGCGACCCTTGCACAACGTTCGCCCGGAGGTCGCCGGTCTCCGCAGGGATCTCGGGAGGATCGCCGAGCAGGTCCGGCTCGCCGGAGGTCTCGCCGCCGGTCCCGGTGGCTATGCGCTCGGACGCGGCCACCTCGCGCTCGGCGACTTCAAGGTGGCTCACGAGTTCCTGGGGAAAGCATGGGACAGCGGTTTCCGTGAGCCGGAGGTGGCCTACGCTCTGGGCATCGCACTCGCCGGCGAGTTCCGCGACGAGCTCGAGCAGGTCCAGCGGATCTCGGACACCACTTCTCGCCAAGCCAGGCTCCGGGAAGCGGAAGCAGACTTCCGCGATCCTGCGCTGCACTACCTCGCCATCGGCCGCCAGGTCCAGGTCCAGGCGCCGGAGTACGGTGAGGCCCTGATCTCATTCCTCGAGCACAGGTATGACGACGCCAAGACCAAGGCGCGCGCCGCCGTTGACCGAATTCCGTGGCTCTACAGCGGGCTCAAGCTGATCGGAGATGTCGAGGTGGCCGTCGGCAGCGAGGCCAGGGAACGCGGCGAGTACCCAGCTGCACTGTCAGCGTTCGAACGCTCGCAAAAGGCCTATGAGGACGCCGCTCGCATCGCTCCCAGCGACCCCACGATCTACGAGGGCCAGTGCGCACTCTGGAACCTCGATCTGATGACGACGGTGGACATCGGCGAGAGCCCGCAGTCGGCTTTCGAGAAGGCCGTTCAGGCGTGCAATACGGCACTGGTTGCGAATCCACAGCTGGTCGGAGCTCACGGAGGCATGGCCCTGGCTCACCTGCAATGGGGAGAATATCTGGCGCTCCACGGTCACGATCCGACGTCCGTACTGATGACCGCGGTCGACAGCGCCCGCGAGGGCCTCCGCATTCGCGCCGCCCAACCCCTGCTTCACACGTATCTCGGCATTGCCCATCTCGAGCTCGGTCGCGTCGACGCCGCGAAGGGCAAGGACCCCCGCCCCAGCCTGCGGGAGGCGGTCACCCACCTCGACCGCGCTCTCGAACTCGACCCGGCCGGAACTCTGGCGCGAAACACTCTCGGCCTTGCCTGGCTCGAGCGCGCCTTCTGGGAGCTCGGCGCCGGCGTCGATCCTCGTCAGGCGGTCGCCGGAGCCACAAACGCCTTCAGCGCATTCGTCGCCGGCCATTCGCAGTCCTTCGTTGCCTTGGACAACCTCGGCGTGGCCTTCTGGACTCAGGGGCACTACGAGATCACGCGCGGGATCGACCCCGGCAAGGCGCTCGCGTCCGGGAGCCGGGCTCTCCAGCAGGCTCTTGAGGCCAACCCAAACGACTGGGCAGCCTACAACAACCTCGGCCTCATTCAGAACGACATCGCCGTCTACCGGTTGGCAGCCGGTGCCGACCCCGAGCCCGCGCTGGAGAAGGCACTTTCCTATTTCCAGAGCTCCCTCGGAATCAGCTCCGACAATGCCTCCACCTATACCAACCTGGCGAGCGCCCATCGCCTGGGGGCCGAGAGCACCCTCGCCCGTGGCGCCAATCCCTCCCCGCGCATCACCGCCACCCGCGAGGCGCATGAGCGGGCAACCGCGATCAACCCCGACGATGCCGAGGCGTGGCTGATTCTCGGGCAAGCGGAGCTGGTTGGCGCCCACTGGCTTGCCCAGCGCAATCGCTCCCCGGAGCCTGCCCTGGTACGCTCGCGACGAGCCCTTCATCGAGCGATCTCGATCAACCCCCACTACGTGGAGGCGTTGGCGGCCCAGGCGGAGGCGAGCCGGATCCTCGCCGAGTGGCAGGCCGAACGTGGCGCCGCGAGCGGCGCCACTATCAAGACCGGCCTCGCAGCCGCCAAACGCGCGCTGGAGGCCAACCCCGAGTGGGCCCCGGCACTCGCCGAGAACGGGCGCCTGCTTCTCCTGTCGGCGCAATCGGCTACCGCTGCGCGGGTTCGACGGGCCCGCGCGACCGACGCCGAAGCAAGCCTGCAGCGGGCTGTTGAGCTCAACCCGCTGCTCGAACGGCCACTCCACTCTCTTCTCGACCGCTGCCATGTGCTGAGCGGAGTGGGGTGAGATGACTCGCCCCTTCCGGATCTCCCGGTCGCGAGTTCATTGGGAGGCTGAGTAGCCGACGGTTCGACAGCTCCGGAAACAGGCAAGCTCAGACGGGACCTGCTCTCACGGGCCTGTCAAAGCCCGTCGGATGAGCCACCGGGACAGGTAGCCGAGCATGCCGCTGGGTCGATCCTGCAGCGCCAGTCCCTGACGAAGCGACGGCGTCCGGGGCGGCGCCGCTGGAGAGCCGTAGCCGGCTGGCAACCATGCTGGACGCAGACCGCCAAGAAGCCAGTTGTCCACCTCCGCCGCCCTTCGCCATAGCGTGTTGACCCGCCACCGTGCGGCCCGTTCGGCCCACAGCTCGCCGGCGTCATCGGCGGCCCGTTGGCACAGCACCGCCGCCTCGGCGATGAGGAGAGGGTCGGCAAGGCCGGGGTCCCACAGATGCTGAGCCGTCAGCAGACGGTGGGCGGCGGCAGCCGCGCCCACCTGCATGCGCCGCACCGCCGTCGCCTCGTCCAGTATCGTTTGCTCGAAAAACGGCGACAGAGGAACCGCTGCGAAGCAGGCCGGGTGCAGACCATCGAAGATGGTCACCGCGATGTCATCTCCGCGAAAGCACCACGGCCCGCGTTCGCTGGACACGGTTGTCATTCCGCGGCTCGCCAGAAGGACGCGGGCGCGAGGCGCGTCATACGGGTGCACCAGCACGCAAGACGTCCGTATCGCCCGGCTGCCGGCTGTCGGGTAGAGCGTCCCGAGGTGGCTCAGCCCGTGCAGCCCGGCCCAGCGCAGCCGCTGCTCCTCGAACGCCTCGCCGAGCGGGCGCCAGCGCTTCAGCGACTCGGCATTGGCGGCGGCCGTCTCCTGTGCCACCACCCGTGCGGCCTCATCGATCTCTCCATGAAAGTCAGTCGGTCGCGCCCTCACGCTGTGCGCAATCACAGAAGCGATCTCCCCGCCGTCGGCAGCCCCCGCCAGGGTGCTTCTGATTCGAGGGACATCCACGGTGGTCAGCTCACCCAACAGGGCGCCGCACAGCCACCGCGCCAGCGGCTCGCTCCCGCCGCCGGCCGCTGCAGGGTCGCAGCTCATTGTCCGTTCAGGTTCCGCGACGCAGTGCTACTGCACATACACCGGCGGCATCCACGCCACGCCCGGCGTCCGCAACGTTCCCGACCGCAGCCACTGCTGCAGCTCCTCGCCAGCTGTTCGCACAGCTGCACCATCCTCGAGCCGGCGACGCAGCAGCCTCTGCCAGAACGGTATCGGCTTGGGGTAGTCCACCAACTGGACCGAGGTCTCGGGCGAGATCCCCGCCAACTCCTTGGCCTGGGCGAGGGCCACGTCGAAGCCGCCCAGGGCATCGATCAGGCCCTTGTCAACCGCCTGTTGGGCTGTGAAGACCCTCCCACGACCGACGGCGTCCACTTGCTCCGGCGTCATGTGGCGCGACGCGGCAACGCGGGATACGAACTCGCCATAGATGTGGTCGAGCATCCGGTCGATCACCGCTCGTTGTTCGTCGGTCCAGTCCTGTAGGCCGCCGTAGATGTCCGCGTTTCTGCCCCGATCGAGCCGCCCGAAGGTGACGCCGAGCTTGTCGCGCCAGAACGCTTCCTCATTGAGATGGCCCGCGAAGACGCCGATCGATGCCGTCAGTGTTCCGGGGTCGGCAACGATCTTCTGCGCGCCGCAGGTAATCCAATAACCGCCCGAGCCGGCGACGTTCGACATCGAGACCACGACCGGCATCTTCTCGGCCGTCCGGGCCATCTCCTGACGGATGATCTCGGATGCCACAGCGCTGCCGCCCGGCGAGTCGATGCGGAAGATCGCGGCCTTGATTCCGTGGGCCTTGCGCACTCGCCGCCACGCCTTGGAGATGGTCTCCGCGCCCATGATCTCGCCGCCGAGCAGGGGGTTGAAGTCGCGGCGGTTCTCTCCCCGCATGATCGCTCCGACCGCCGTAACAACCGCAATTCGCGGGCCAGAGCCGGAGCTCGACAGCCCTTTGAGGTAGGCGTCAAGCCGCATGGTCTCCGCCTCCCCCTTCTCGCGGTCCCGCAGCCGGTTCCTGAAGCCGTCCCAGTCCTCCAAATGGTCGATGAGCTTCGCGTCTACCGCCTCGTTACCCAGGAACGGAGCGCGATCGATGAGCTGGCGGACCTGCTCCGGCTCGAGGCCCCGGCTCTCGGCAACGCCGGCCACGAGCTGCTGTGTCAGCGAGTCCAGCAACCACTCCATCATCTCCTTGTGAGCGGGAGTGAAGTCCTTCTGCGTGTACATGAAGCGGGCACTCTTGTAAGCGCCGCGGCCGGGGAACTCAGGCTTCATCCCCAGCTTGTCAAAGGTCCCCCGTAGAAAGGGCGAGCGAACCGAAAGACCGATCAGGTTGACGTCCCCCATTGGGTTGAGCGAGACTTCGTCACAGCCAGAGGCCACATAGTACGCGATGTTGCCAGGGGCGAACTCGCCCGCCGTGTCCATGTAGGCGGCGGTCCACTTCCCAGCACGGTGGACGCCTCTCAGCAGGCCGCGGATCTCCTGCGCGGTGGCGAAGCCGCCGCCGAAGCTGTCCAACCTCAGTTGCACGCCACGGATTCGGTCATCCTGCGCCGCGCTCACAAGCGCCCTACGCAAACCCCGCAGGCTCAGGGACGCCTCCCCGAAAACCCCCGACAGCGGGTCCTCCGCAGTAACCTCGGCCATCTGGCCTTGGAGATCAACCGCGAGGATGGCCTTCGAGGGAACCCGCTCGACGGTCAGCATCCTCCCCAACAGCAGCATGAACCCAATACCGACCAGCACGACCAGGCATCCGATGCCGAGGAACCACGATCCCTTCCGTCCCATCATGACCTCCCGTCGTCGAGTTCACGGCCAACTCTACGTCAAACGGATAACAAATGAAACCGCCGAGCCAGCGGTCCACCCTCGCTCCGGGAACCGTGAATCAGCCTTTGACTGCCAGGTTGACCAGACGACCGGGAACCACGATGACCTTCACGATCTCCTTACCGGCGGTGAGCCGCTGGATCCGCTCATCCGCAAGCGCTGCACGCTCGAGATCGCTGCGGGAGATGTCGGGGGGAACGTGGAGGCGGGCCCGCACCTTGCCGTTGACCTGCACCGGTACCTCGATCTCCTCCTCGGCCGCAACCTCGGGGTCGGCCTCGGGCCAGCCGCCCGTGAAGATGCTCTCAGAATGCCCGAGCCGCTCCCAGAGCTCCTCGCACAGGTGAGGAGTAATGGGGCTGAGCACTCGCAGGACCGTCTCGAGAGTTTCGCGCAGCACCGCCGGATGAACGTCGTCGAGCCTCGCTCGCAGCAGGCCCAGAAGCTCGTTGCAGCGCGCGATAGCGGTGTTGAACTGGAAACCACCTTCGATGGCGTCGCTGACTCGTCCGATCGCCTGGTGAGTCCGACGCCGGATCTCGCGGTTGGCCTCGTCGAGCACGGCCGGCGCCTCTTCGCTGACCGGCGCGACCCTCTCCAGCCCCTCGGCGGCCAGCGACCACAGCCGGTTGATCGTCCGCCAGGCGCCGTTGATCCCATTCTCCGACCAGATCTGCATGCGGTCCGGAGGGGCATCCGACAACATGTACAGGCGCACCGTGTCGGCTCCGAAGCGGTCCATCATCGCGTCCGGGTCGACGATATTCAACTTTGACTTGGAGATCTTCGTCATCTCCGAGGAGACCTCAGATCCGCAGGCCGCACAGTGTCCGCCGACGATCGCCTCGCCCTCGCGCTCTCCGCCGGCCACATCCGACTCGGGGATGTACTTGTGGGTCGGGCAGTAGTAGGCGGTCTTGCACACCATGCCCTGACAGAAGAGCCGCCTGAACGGTTCATCGAAGTCGACCAGACCGAGGTCTCTGAGAACCATCGTGAAGAATCGGGCGTAGATCAGGTGCATGGTGGCGTGCTCGATGCCCCCGATGTACTGGTCCACCGGCATCCACCGGCGAACCGCCTCGGCGCCGAAGGCCTGCCCGTCGTTGTGCGGATCGCAGTAGCGGAGGAAGTACCACGACGAGTCGACGAAGGTGTCCATGGTATCGGTCTCGCGGCGCGCCGGCCCCCCGCAACGCGGGCACGTGGCATTCAGGAACGACGGGCTGGTCTCAAGTGGGTTGCCCGTGCCATGCGTGAACTGGGCGTCCGTGGGCAGCAGGACCGGCAGCTCTCGATCAGGAACCGGGACGATCCCACACTCGTCGCAGTAGACAACCGGGATCGGTGCGCCCCAGTAGCGTTGGCGCGAGATGAGCCAGTCGCGGAGCTTGTAGTTGACCTCAGCTGCGCCAAGGCCGTTTGCATCGAGCCAACCGATGATGTCGGACATCGCCTCGACGTTTCGGCGCCCGTCGAAAGGCCCGGACTCGATCATTATCCCCGGCTCGACGTAAGCCTCGGTCATCACGGCCCCGTCCAGCGACTCACCCTCCGGCTCGATGACCACCCGGACATCTAGTCCGTACTTACGCGCGAACTCGAAATCCCTCTGATCGTGGGCGGGCACCGCCATCACCGCCCCGGTGCCGTAGGTCATCAGAGCGAAGTTGGCGACCCACAGCGGAACCTTCTCGCCGTTGACGGGATTGACGACGTGAAAGCCGGTGAATACCCCGACCTTTTCCCGCTCCGCGATTTCTTTCTCCGACGTGCTTGCGGCCCTCATCTCGCGCACCGCCGCCATCACTCTCTGCTCGTGCTCGCTGCCGCGAACGAGCCTCTCCACCAGCGGGTGCTGAGGGGCGATCGACATGAAGGTGACCCCCCACAGCGTGTCGGGACGCGTGGTAAAAACGGGAACCTCGTCGCCGGTCTCGGCAACTCGGAAGTAGATGCGCGCCCCCTCCGAGCGGCCGATCCACTCCCTCTGCAGCTTGAGAACCGAGTCCGGCCACCCACCCTGGAGCTTGGCATGGTTGTCGAGCAGGCGCTGGGCGTAGGCGCTCATCCTGAAGAACCACTGCTCCATGTCACGCTGCTCGACGGTCGTGCCGCATCTCTCGCAGCCGCCGTCCTTGACCTGCTCATTGGCGAGGACGGTGCGACAGGATGGGCACCAGTTGACCGGCGCGCCTTTTCTGAACGCGAGGTCCTGCTCCAGGAACCTCAGGAAGAGCCACTGCGTCCACCTGTAGTAGTCGGGATGGCTAGTGGCCAGCTCTCGTCGCCAATCGTAGCCCCATCCCGCACGTCTCATCTGCTCGGACATGCGCTGGATGTTGTCCTGGGTGAACCGATGCGGATGCACGCCCGTGCGGATCGCGGCGTTCTCCGCGGGGAGGCCGAACGAGTCCCAACCCATCGGCGCCAGCACCTTGAATCCCCGCAGTAGGTTGTAGCGAGCCACGACATCGCCGATGGTGTAGTTGATCACGTGACCCATGTGAAGCACGCCGGAGGGGTACGGATACATGCACAGGATGTACCGCTTGTTCCGCCGGTCGGAGTCGTCGGCTTCGAACAGCCCCATCTCGTGCCACCGCGACTGCCACTTCCGCTCGATCTCCGAGAAGCTGTACTCGGCGCCGCTCATCATTGCCTCCAAACGCCGACGGGACGCGAACCGTGTCACGTCGGCCGCGGTCATTCTCACACTGCGGACCGTGATTGTGAAGCTGTAGACTCTCGACATGGACGATGTACGCGAGCCCACGGTGCCGAGCCTCGAGGACCTCGAGAACGAGGTCGAGGTCACCGTCTACCAGGCCGGCGGTCCGGGCGGCCAGCACCGAAACCGGACCTACTCGGCGGTGCGGCTACGGCACATTCCCACCGGCATCATCGTGACTTGTGCCGACACTCGCTCGCAGCTGCGCAACAAGCGACTGGCTCTTCAACGGCTCCGTCGGCGCCTGCTCGAACGCCGTCGCCGCCGGCCTCCGCGAGTGCCGACCCGCAAGCCGAGAGGCGTCCGCGAACGCGAGTTGGCGGCCAAGCGCAGGCGCAGCCGCCTCAAGAAGCTGCGCTCCGATACCGATGGCGGCTGAGTCCGCGTGTTCTCTGCAAAGCCGAACGACCACCGATCCAGAGCATCCCGTGCATGACAAGAGCTTGTGCCCCAGCTCGTGAATCCGTGGAATCCGTGTAATCCGTGGTTTGGTCCATCCTTGGTGGCGAGAGAAAACCACGGATTTCACAGATTTCACGGATGAAGAGGGTCAAGAGAAGAACGCAAAACAAGAGTCGGACAGGATGTCTTGGCTTTCCGAGTGGCAGTCCTGAGCCTGTCAGTGGTTGCGGACGTGCCCGTGCCTTGACAGCCGGCCCCGACCGGCTCCATTGTGGTGTGGGAGGCAACTGATGGAGCGGCCGCTGGCCGAGGATGAAAAGCGTTTCCTGCTGAGGCTCGCACGGGAGACGCTGCAGGCCCGCTTCGACAGCGAGCCACTCCCTCTTCCCGACCCCCCGGCTGGGCCACTGACCCAGCCCCGCGGCGCTTTCGTGACGCTCACCTCCTCAGGCGAGCTGCGCGGCTGCATCGGTCATGTGGTCGGAGTCGCGCCGCTGTGGCGCTCGGTGCGCGAGAACGCCATCAACGCCGCGTTCAGAGATCCCAGGTTCGAACCCGTCGAAGCCGCCGAGCTGGCGTCCCTCCACATCGAGATCTCTGCCCTCACCCCGCTCCGCGAGGTGACTGCCCCAGAGGAGGTTACGGTTGGACGACACGGCGTCATGATCGAGAATGGCCCTTTCAGGGGCCTCCTGCTGCCTCAGGTTGCCACCGAATACGGCTGGGATCGGGAGACCTTCCTCGACCACACCTGCCGCAAGGCCGGCCTTCAGGCAGGTTGTTGGCGCCTGCCCGACACCAGAATCCTCGTCTTCTCGGCGGAGGTCTTCTCCGAGTAGCCTTGGCCCGGTTCATCCGGATCATTCACTCAGAACCTACCGCGACCGGCGATAGGCGAGCCGAGCCGTGCTCTTCGCATCTCCCCAGGAAGGCTCATGAGCAATCCGGCTAACCTGCCCCGAGGATCTGGGCTTCGTACTCCTGCAGGGAGTCGAACATCGCAAACGGGCGGCCCCTCACGGCCTCGGGATCGGGCAGCGGCACCGCACCGGTCGCTTTCAGTAGAAGACCCAGCAGCTGCCTCAGCGCATCGACAGGACTGCTGTCGGAGCCAACGATCGGCCGCGGGTCGAAGCTCGTGCTGCGCACACGGACCACCCGCAGCGCCACGGTCTCGCTCCAGGGCGAGTCGAGAAGGAGGTCGATGACGACAAAAGGCCGCTGCTCTTCGCCGCCTCGTACCCCCACCGTGGCCAGCGCTAGGACCTGCTCGTTGCGGAGCAACCGCTCGCCCCCACCCACACTCAGCACCAGCCCGGACGCCTCCAGCCGCACCGGAACTGCTTCCATGATCTTCAGTGTGTGGCGGACAACCTCCGAAACCTCTATGGGCTCCAGCGCCTCCGGTTCCTCGGCCTCGTCACCTCCGGCACTCTCACCAGTTGTTACAGCCGCCCTCTCCGGATCCAACCGCCGCTGCGAGAGCGCTCGCTGCAACTCGACCTGCGTCTCCGCCGGGATATCGGGATGTGTCGCTGCCGCCTCGACCAGGCCCACGGCGGCAGGGATCCCCAACTCCACCGCCAGGCGCGACGCCCGTGCCAACGGGCCCGGAGGCACCCTCGCCAGATCGGCCGCTGCAAGCGATGTCAGCGCCTGCCCCGCCTCGTCGTCACGTCCGCCGGCCAGCAATGCCTCCGCCACTGTCACCGTCGTCCCCGGGTCCACGGGCTGCTCCGGCGCGTGCTGGACGAGCTCGGTCCACACCGCGAGCCCGAGCTCCGTGCTGCCCGAACGCAGGGATTGCCGGATGAGCTGTGCCGCTATCGGGGCCGCCTCGGCCGCTGCGCCCGCCTGGCACGCCATGTTCCAGTAGGCAAGTGCAGCATCGACATTGTCCCGCTGTCGCGTCACCTGATCTCGCAGCATGGCCAGGGCGCGGTCGCGATCGCCGGTCCTGAAGATCTCCATCGCTTCGTCGATGGTCGTGTTGTCAACGAGGGTGATCTTGGACTCGATGGCGGGATGGATGAAGCGCTTCTCGATCTCGAGCTTGCTCATGCCGGCGGCAACGACCAGCCCGAAGGCGAACCCCCAAACATGCGCCCAGTGAGCGACCCCACCCCCTCCGGAGCCGGGCGCGACAACGTCCATGGCCTGCGCGAACGCCAGCTCACGCAAGAGCCACAGCCCCAGCATCAGCCATGCCGGCGCCGTGAAAGTACCGTGGAAAATGAAGCCGAACCAATAAAAGAAGCGGATCTTCCGGTTCCAGAAGCGGATCAGGAACGCCCCCATGACGCCGGCGATGGCGCCCGAGGCGCCGATCAGGGGTCCGGACAGGTGTGGATACCTGACAACGTACATCAGCGCCGCAAAAACGCCAGCGACAAGGTAGAAGGAGGCGAAGACCGGGCGCCCCCACGCGTCCTCGAGAAACGGTCCGGTGAGAAACAGGATGAACAGATTCCCGAGGAGGTGGAACCAGCCGCCGTGCATGAACATGTGAGTGATGAGGGCGTACGCCTTCATGTGCGCCGGAATCAGCCCCAGCTTGCGCGCCGGGATTTCTTGCAGCGCTTGGAACGCCTCTTCCACGTACGTCTGCAGCTGGGCCTGCTGCTCTCGAAGCACGGACGCATCACGCGGCGGCTTTTCCCCAAACTGCCGTACGACCTCCCTCATTGCCTCGTCGACATCCTGGCGGCCGCCGCTCATCAGCTTGGTGAGCCGCTCATCGAGCTTCAGGTAGGGGTGGTGGACCCAGTACTGAACGGCCTCCTGGAGCCTCTCCCCCGCCTTGCGCTGACTCTCCTTGGTGCTGGGCAAGGTTATGAGGAAGACGAGAAGACAGATGATCATGATCCCGAACGTGACCCACGGTAAGCGGCGGACCGAGGTGTCCTCATGTCCGATCGGGATCAGCATGCCTCGCTACCCCCTTCTCTTCGCCGACGCCCCTAACACGCCCGCGCCATGCCGGGCCGGCCCCAACTCCCCATCGCATCTCACTGGGTCACGTCATCGTGAGCAGTCCCAGGTAGTATAGCTGGATCATGCCAGTTGCTGCACTCATCCTGGTTGAGACGTCGCTCCCCGGGAACCTCGGCTCCGCCCTGCGGGTGGCCGCCAACTTCGGCATCCCCAGCGTCGAGCTTGTGCGGCCTCATGTGCAACCCGACGAGCCCGAGGTGCAGGCCTGGGCGTGCGGTGCGAGCGACCACGTCTGCATCCGGGTGCAGGACACTCTCGCAGCCGCGGCAGCGCCGTACCGCGTCCTCGTTGGCACCGCCTCGCGCCGCGGCCGTGACAACCTGCCCGTCCTCACGCCGCCGGAGCTCGTTGCCGCTCTGACCACCCGTCCTCTCGACGCCACCGCGCTCCTGTTCGGCAACGAGACCCGGGGCCTGCCGCGACGCGCCCTGGACCGTTGTGACCTCGTTGTCCGGATTCCCACACAGCCCCGGTTTCCAGTCCTCAACCTGGTGCAGGCCATCGCCGTACTCACCAGCTACCTGTCGGTCGAGCTTACGCCGTCCGACGGCTCGATCGAGCTCCCCGCCGATCAGCAAGCGGTCGCAGCCCTGATGAAGCACCTCGAACGGAGCCTGCTCACGATTGGGTTTCTGGACCCCGCCAACCCTCAACGAATCCTCCGCAAGCTCCGTCGCATCTTTGGTCGCGCCGCAATCTCTGAAGGCGAGGTGGCCATCCTTCACGGCATCTGCCGTCAGATGGAGTGGGCCGCAAACGCGGATCCGGGGGAGCTTCCCGCCCACCCACCCGGTGAAGGAGTGACGGAGTGACGGAGTGACGGAATCCCCCACCCACCCGGGTGCGCAAGACGCGAGACGCAAGACGTTCCCCCAGCCACCCCGGGGAACGCAATTACGCTCCCCCACCCACCCGCCCCAGAAAACGTGGCCGTGGCGCGCTCCGGAGCAGGCTCGGTCCGAGAGGCTCTCCGTCTACAGCGATTCGGGTAGCGAATCGTTCTCAGTGGTTGGCCGTGGTCTGCTGCTCCAGCTGGCCCGCCAGTTTGAGCAGGCCAGGGTCGGTCGGAAAGCGATCGAGGAACTTCGACAGGTGTAGGGCTGCGTCCATGAAGCGGCCGTTGCGCAGCAGCAGCTGGACCAGGCGAGCTGCAAGTTCAGGCCGGTCGGGAGCAAGCTCTGTCGCGCGTTGGAGCGCGAGACGAGCGTCATCGATGTCGCCGGCGCGCTCTGCCACAACGGCGACCTCCACCAAGATGCTGACGTCTCCGGGGGCCACGCCCCAGGCGCTTCGAATGTAACGAAGCGCGGTCTGGTAGTCGCCGCGTCTCTGCGCCATCCGGGACAGCGCCAGGTACGGCCATGGAGAGGCCGGCATGAGGCGAACCGCAGTCCGCGCCGCTTTCTCCGCCTCCTCGGAACGTCCCAGTGTGTCAAGGGCACGAGCCAGAACTGAGAACGCCCTGGCGCGAATCCGGACCGGCATTCGAGGGTTGCCGCAGACCTCGCTCAGTAGGCTGACTGCTTTCTCGGGCTCCCCGCCTTCGAGGCTCCACTCGGCCCGTGCAATGCGAACCTTCGGGGCGTGTGCAACCGGCTCGAGCACCCGCCCCACATCGTCATCGCGACCAATGCGACGGAGCTCCTGGGCATAGGCCAGGAGCGCGGCGGCACGCTTTCTAGGGTAGACCTCGGCGCCCCGGCGCAAGCCCTCGAGGCGCAGCCACTCGTCATCTCCCGGCAGGATGTCGACCCTCGGCACCCGAAAACCCGGCGCCAGGGCCTCCGCCTGCGCCAGCTCGTCCAGTGCGTCGTCGTAGCGCCCGTCCTTCATGAGAAGCAACGCGACAAGGCGGTGCAGATAGGGCGAGGTCGGATTCCGACGCACCGCCGATCGCACCGCCCTGAAGGCACCCTCCACGTCATTCTTCAGGAGAGCCGCAATCCCCGCATTCAGCCAGCCAGCGGCATACGAGGGCATCCAGCGCTCCTGCAGCCCGGACAGTCGCTCGAGGGGCGGTACGATCAGGTCCGGCTGCACGCTGAGCAGCTCGTCGCCGCGCAGCCGTCGCAGCCACATGGCTGACGAGGGAAGCGCCACCAGCCACGACCGGTCCAGCTCCTCGCCGGCGGTCGCCGGAGCGATGGCAAGGCGCGTGTCGATCTGTCGCCAGGTCCACCAGCCCAGCCCCGAGACCACCTCGATCAGGAGCGCGACGACAGCCACGCCGATCGCGATATTCCTCGCTCCCGTCTTCACAGCGGCATCCTCCGGCCAAGCTCGTCGATGAAGCGAATCTCCGGCTCGAGCTCGATGTCGAAAGCTCCTTGTACTCGAGCGCGCATCTGCTTCGCGAGTATCAGAATATCCGATGCCGTAGCTCCGCGCGAGCTGACGATGACATTGGCGTGTCGCTCCGACACCTGCGCCCCACCACAGCGTAGGCTCTTGCAACCACATGCCTCGAGAAGGCGCCCCGCGTAGTCGCCATCGGGGTTCTTGAACACGGAGCCGGCGGACGTGCCCGGCGGCAGCTTCCGTCGCCGCTGCTCATTGACCTCGCGGATACGTTGGTTGATCGAGGCGAGGTCGTCTGACTCCAGAGCGATCCGTGCCTGCACCACGACCTCTCCCCTGCCGCCCAGCTCACTCCACCTGTAGCCGTGATCGATGTCGCTTCCGGGCACCAGCCGCAAGCCATCCCGGGATCCCGCGAGCTTCACCCATTCCAAGAGGTCGAAGACCTCGACGCCGTAGGCGCCCGCGTTCATGACCACCGCACCGCCGACCGATCCGGGAACACCGAGCAGCCGTTCGAGACCGCTGAGCCCAGCCCGCGCCACGGCTCGGCAGACCTGTGTCAGGTTGGCACCCCCCCCAGCCTCTACCCCATCGAGGTCGACCTCCCAGCGTGCCAGCTCTCCCCCGAGCGTGATTACGGGGATCCGCAGGCCCTGATCACAGATCACGAGGTTGCTCCCGGCGCCCATGACGAAATACGACAACCCTTGCGCTGCGAGCAGCTCAAGTACTTGCTGTACGGCATCTTCACCTGTACACCGCACCATCAGGTC
Source organism: uncultured Thermoanaerobaculia bacterium (assembly GCA_964552395.1). GTDB lineage: Bacteria > Acidobacteriota > Thermoanaerobaculia > Thermoanaerobaculales > Sulfomarinibacteraceae > JAJDNH01. The sequence continues at coordinate 245,858 of CAZKGM010000002.1, forward strand.
GGCGGGTCCACCAACCTTGAGAGTGGTCCACGCCCGGAGCTCCACGCGCTCATGAAGCTCGACATGACGGGCTGCCGGCAGGCGGCCGAGAGCGCCTTTCAGCTCACCGAGCAGCATGACCGAGCCCGGTAGCGGCCTCTTGGGAATGTTGGCACGATGGTTGCTTGTTCTGCGGGTGTGTCAGGGCACAGATCCTTGACACCCACATCATACCTCCTCCTTCTTCCTGCGGACCTCACGGTCCGCACCTTTTTTCTCCATCGTGAACGCGCCGTGGCCTCCCGTTCCCGGAAGAGCTCCCGGCACCCCGCTCCCGATACGCTACACATCCGTGAGCCCCAGCGTCCGAATGTGGTACAGAAGTGTCTGGCGGGAGATTCCGAGCTCACGTGCGGTGGCACTCCGATTGCCCTGGTGCCGCTGGAGCGCCGACCTGAAGAGCCGGCGCCGGAACCCCGTCAGCGCCACCTCGTAGTTGCACGCGCCGATTGGCTCGGGCACAGCATCGAACGGCAGATGTTCGGGCCGCACGACCCCTCCGTCGGCACGAACTGCGGCGACTTCGATCACGCTTCGCAGCTCACGGACATTGCCGGGCCAGTCGTGGCGCAGAAGGGCGGCCTCCGCTTCACGACTCCATCGCAATGGTCGGCTCCCGTTGCGACGCATCAGCAAGCTTTCGAACAACTCTCTCAGCACCGGGATGTCCTCGCGACGATCCCGCAAAGGTGCGATGGTGACGGTGACGGAGGCGATTCGGAAGAACAGATCGGCCCGAAAGGTGCCGTCCCGAACCAGCTTCGACAGGTCGCGGTGGGTGGCAGCGACAATCCGGACGTCGACCTCGCGCACCCGGTCGGAACCGACCGGGCGAACCTCGTGCGACTCCAGGAACCTCAGGAGCTTGGCCTGCAGCGCCAGATCCAGGTCACCGATCTCGTCCAGGAATAGCGTCCCGTGGTGAGCCGCAACGGCGAGGCCGCCCCGCTCCCGGTCCGCCCCCGTGAAGGCGCCGCGCACTGAGCCGAAGAGCTCGGACTCGACCAGCGCGGCCGGCACGGCCGCCATGTTGACGCCGACAAAACGCCCGCGGCGACCGGAGAGCCGATGCAGCGCCCGCGCCGCCACCTCCTTCCCAACCCCGGTTTCACCGAGGATTGTCACCGGCATGTCTGCGGACGCCAGGCTCTTGATCTCCCCCCGCAGCTCGCGGATTGCGTTGCTCCCGCCGTGAAGGCCGGTCGCACTGGCCTCCGGGTCCGGATCCTCGTCGTCCGGAACGACCAAGAGCGAGGTGAGAGCAGTGAGAAGCCGCCATACCGAGCGATCGCGGACCGGCGCGCCGAGCGCAACGAGACTGACATCGCCGCCGTCCACTCGTTCGCGTTCGATCCCGTCTCCCGCCCTCCAGACGAGGTGGCCGCTCCGTCGCGCCCGCACCTCGAGGCCCGTGACGCCGAGCCCTTCGAGCAGCTCTCCGACCTCGTCGCCCGCAAGGGCGCTCAGGCTGCCCTCCTCCGCCAGCCGACCGAGAACGCCGAGAACCTCCGAGCTGGATGCAACTTCGTCTCGCAGGCGGCGGGCCCAGCCGTCCAGCCCTGCACCCACAAGCGCCGACACGGCGCGATTGCGCACGCCAGGGGCAACCCAGTCCTGGCGCCCCAGAAGCCGTTCACAGATTGCTAGCGCAAGGGCTTGCGACGCGAGGATGGGTGAGCCCGTCCCAAGCACCGCGACCGCCGCCGCGCGATCACCACGAACGAGGGCGCCGGCAAGCCGCGCGCACAGGAGGAGTCCCCACGGATCCGGCACGTCATCGTCACACCGCTCGTCCTCGCCGAGCAGGGTTTTGGCCAAGGGTACCCACATCGAGCCCTCCTGGCCACCTCGCTCGAGCAGCTCCACCGCTGCAGACAGATCGTGTCTCAACAGGGCCTCCGCTCCGCGAAGGAAGGCTGTGCCCTCGCCGACCCCGTCGCGCTCCGCCTGTTCCTGCGGCGGAAGCCGCTGCACGCCCTCGGTGAAGCGCCGTTCGTCCCCAATAGCGAGAGCGAGCCGAGTCCTCTCCCAGTCGAGATACTGGTCAGGACGGCCGTCGTCGGAGGTCGAGAAGCGAGCCAGGGCGCGGTTCACTTCCAGCTTGTCGAGATCCGATACTCCCATGTTGAAAAGGACGACACGCGTACGAAAGCGGAACCCCGCCGCCTGCAGCAGCCGGAAGGCCCGCAGGTGATGCAGATCTGCAGCAACCGTGTCCCCCTGTACCAGCGACACACGGCCAAGGTCGAGCTGGACGAGCCCGGCCCTTCCCGGTGCGGGCTCCTCGTCGGCAACACAGCGCAGAATCCGAGCGCCTGCCCGGTATCGGCCGTCCGCAAACATGACCAGCGCCATCCGATGAGCGAGCTCCCGCCGCAGAACCGGCGAGCCGGCGGTCACCTCGTGCCTCCAGCGTCTATCCCGGCCCTTCTTGTTCTCACTCAGCAGCGTCAGGTTGATCTCGATCCGGCGGCGGACAAACCCGCCCAGCGCGGGTATGCAACGGCGCAGCGCGGCTTCGGCCTCCCGCGCTCCGCCGGCCGTCCCGAGGACGGCACCCTCCAGCCGCCTCAGTGCAACCTCGGCGGCTGCACGCGGCGCCACCGCCGCCTCAGCCTCCGGCACGAGCTCTACCTTCACATCCGGCGGGGTGTCGACCGCGTTGAGCCACCGCGTCCACGGTCTCCCCTCCTGCTCGGACACGGCTGCCAACCAGCGCCTCGCCTCTGTGAGGTCCAACTCGCCCAGCGCGGCCTCGGCGAGGGCCAGGCGAAGTGCTGGCGGAACCGCATCGGGCGCGACCTCGCCGAACACGCTCAACGCCTCGCGTCCCTCGAGCGCCTGTGTCTGCATCCGCACCCATTCCAGCGCCTCGCCCTCGTCCTCGCCCCCCAACAGGCGGTGCCGAAGGTGGGGCCCCGAACTCCGGACGAACAACCCTGCGACCTCCCGGTGGAGCTCGTCCGTGCGCATCAAGGGCGGCAGCGGCAGGCGCCAACGGTCGCCCCGCCGGACGGCGCCAAGGGCCTGCGCACGACGGGCGAGGTCGGGCGGCCGCAAAGCCGTGAGCGCCATTGCCATCGCTTCGGGGACGCCGCCCGGCAGCAGCGACAGAACACGGCCGACGAGATCTTCGCCGACGGGGGTCGCCTTGCCTCTCTCCCCGTCGGCGAAGAGGGCTGCCGCAACCTGGCTCAGCTCGTGGGCATCGGCCCCCGAGAACGGCCCGAACCGCCCACGCCGGATTCCCACCTCGGCACGGGCGCGATCCCGCTCCGGTCCTGTAATGAACAGGTGGCGGTCCAGGCGCTCGCCCTCGACCACCGCCGGCTCGGGAGGCGACCAGCCGGACGGGAAGGTCCCGATCACGATAGCCCTCCCCTCCCCAGCACGCGCGATCCAGCGGCTCACCGCCATCAGGTCGCCCTGAGTATGTTCGCCGGCTACGATGAGGCATCCACCGGCGCCGAGCCCGGCTTGCGGGGCGGTACCAACCTCCTCCGGCGACGTCTCTTGCAGCCAGACTCGTTGTCCCCTGTCGCGCAGGTTCTGCCAGACGCCGCAGGCCAGTCGCATCGCCCGCCTGCGGTCAGGCACGCTCCAGTAGGCCACCTCGCGGGGCAGCGGCAGCGTCGGCAGCTTCCAGCGCACCATCCAGAGGCTGCGTGCGGTCACCGGATCGAGAGGTTGTGGTAGGAGTCTGACCAGCCTGCTGATCCACGGCACTAGCGTAAGCCAGTCGTGCTCGAGAGGACGCTCGAAGAGCTCGGCAGGCAGCTCGGTCGTCGACCGCACCGTCTCCAGCACGGCATCGCGCGTCCGCCTGCCTGCCTCCTCACCTCCCCCCAACCTCCCATGGACCGAGCCGAGCGACCTCGGCAACCCGGCCACCACCGCCTGCGGGCCCTCGCCGTCGTCGATCACTTCCAGCCCGCGAATCGCGGCCTGTCCGGTCCACAGGTCAAGCTCGGCCAGCAGCGAGGACAGGGCCAGCACCTGCACCGCAACCGCCAGACGCGAAGTGCGCGAGAGCCGGCCGAGGTCCGAAGACGGCGGCGCCACCAGGGCCAGACCGTCATCGGTCACTCGGACCTCGGGCAGGCACGGGTGGTCGAGAAGCAGCAACGCCGGTGAGACCCTCTTCATCCCGTCACCTTCTCCCACTCCTGCCAGAAGCCCGGGAACGACTTGCCGACGCACCCGGCATCGTCGAGATGGACGGGACCGGCCCGCAGCGCCGCAACCGCCATGGCCATCGCTACCCTGTGATCACCGGCCGCGGTGACCGCAACGGGAGTGTCATGAGCGGCTACCGGCACGTTGACGGTCAGGGAGGTTGCGTCGACCACGAGGCCGGCGCCGAGGCGCCGCAGGTTTTCGGCCATGACCGTCAGCCTGTCGCTCTCCTTGTGCCGAAGGTGGCCGAGTCCGGTCAGCCGCGACCCCCGACCCGCCACCGCCGCGGCCACCGCTAGCGCCGGAAACAGGTCCGGCGCATCGGCGAGGTCAGCTCTCACCGGCCCGGAGAGGGGACCGCCGCAACCGACCCCACCATCGTGGGCCTGCACGCTGACGCCTGCCAGGCCGAGGATCGTGGCGACCTGCCGGTCACCCTGAGAGCTTGCGAGGTCGACTCCATCGATGTCCACCGTACCGCCGGCCACCGCAGCCGCGGCGAGGAAGAACGCGGCCGCCGACCAGTCGCCCTCGACACGCAACTCCGCCGGCGCGAGAGGTCCGGGCGCGACTTGCCAACTGCGAAGCTCGTCATCCACTTCGACGGCGGCGCCGAAGGCCCTCAGGACGTCGCGCGTCAGCGCCAGGTAGGGCCGCGAAGGCACGGGTCCCTCCAGCTCCAGCGTCAGGCCGCGGGTCATCAGGGGTGCGGCCACCAGCAGGGACGACACGAACTGCGACGATGGCCCCGGCGCCAGGTGAAGCCTCCCTCCCGCCAGTTGCCGGCCCTGGACCAGAACCGGCAGCCGGTCGCCCGCTGCCGCCCGGACATCCGCCCCGAGTCGGACCAACGCCGACAGCAGCGGCGCCATCGGGCGCTCGCGCAGGCGCGGCGCACCGTCGACCACCGTGACCCCGGGAGAAGCGGCCAGCAAACCCAAGAGCAGGCGCGAACCGGTCCCCGAGTTGCCGAGGTCGAGCCTGACCCGCCGGTTTGGAACCTGCCGGCATCCGACCCGCACCGTGCCGCCGCTCCACCCGATCTCCCACCCGCACTCGCTCAAAGCCCGTGCCAGGAGCTGCGTGTCTTCGCAGTCCAGCGGCGACGATACCGTGCCGCCGCCGGCGACGGCAGCCACTGCCAGGACGCGGTTGGTCAGGCTCTTCGAGGCTGGCACGCCGACGTGGGCCCGGACGGGGCCCGCCGCGGGGCCAAGGACCTTACCCTGCGGCATGCCGGCGCCGACGATCCGAAGGTAACGCCATCGCGGCCGGCTCATCGCCGCTCACCGCGACTCGCGTGTGAAACGTCCGGGTCAGCTTGGCTGTCCGCCGTCGAGGCATGCGTCCATTGTCGGCACGTACCTCGCGGGTGTCAAGGTTTTCTCCACCAATCCCCAGGCGCCGTTATCCTCTATCAGAACCGCCAGACCGAAGTCGAGCCATGCGGGAACGACCAGCGCGACGCGCCCCTCGCGCTCGTACCTCCAGGGAGTGTGGAAGTGTCCCCACAGCACGACATCCACACCCTTCCGCCAGGCCACCTCGGCCTCGGCACGGAGCTCCTTGATCGGTTTGCGGTACCTGAACCGGCGGTTGGTCGCCGCCAGCCGAGCTTCCATCGAGCGCACGATCCGCATGGCGACGCTCCGTGGCAGGGACCGTGCCACGAGTCGCGCCACCAGTGACTTGGAGACCGTAGCCCAAAATCGGTACTGGAGATCGCGCCGGTTCACGCGGTCGCCGTGCCTGAGCAGGAAACGATGGTCCGCAGCCGCCAGCTCGTAACCGAGACCGCTGGCATCGATGTGAGCAGCGAGGTCGGGCTCGTCGAGGAAGAAGTCGCGGTTACCCTCGACGAGAACGACCCTGACGCCAGCCGCACGCGCGGCGTCCCAGGCCTTGACGACCGTTCGAACCGAGGCCGTCCACAGTTTCTCCATCCCGATCAGGTACTGGCACACGTCACCGAGGTACACGATCTCCCCGATTCCGGCACCGGTGGCACGCTCGATGAGCGCCGCCATGGCCTCCGTATCGCCCTGCCGCTGGCCGACGTGAGCGTCAGCGATGACCAGTCTCTTCACGCGAGCGATGGTACAGCATGCGGCAACCTGCTCCATGGGCCATCGAGACGTGACCGGGCTCACCGGATTCCTATGGTCCCAACAACTCCGCTTCACCGAAAGTGCCTGCAGTACACACATCTGCGGCCGACCGAAACGCGCACCCTCAAACCATGGCTGGGAATCCCGGGAAGAACCCCGTATACTCTCTTGGTTCTGTGGCTTGGGAGGCCTGTAGATGAACCTCGGGACACCACGAAGACTCACACTCATCACGGCTGCCGTCGTCCTTGCGGCGGCGACGGCACTTGCCGCGCCGCCGCTGAACAAGGCCCAGCAGGAGCGGCTGGCCCCCGTTCTGGTCCGCGCCTATGACGGCGGGTCGACCTCGTTTCGGGTGATCGTCCACGTCAAGGCGCCGGATGCGGCGCGGATCCCGCTCACCCCCCGGGGAGTGCCATACCCGCGGGCCCGCTTCGACGCGATCCGGGGCGCGCTCACCCGGGAGCTGGGCAGCCTCAACGGCCGGCTCTCGGCCGGCCAGATGAAGATCCACCACGTGTACCGCCTGCAGCCGGCGTTCGACGCCACGGTCGGACGGACGGGCCTGGAGGCCCTCGCCTCCGACCCGAACGTGACCTTCGTCGAGGAAGACCTGGTCCTCCACGCCATGACCGCCCAGGGCTTGCCACTGATTCACGCCGACGTGCTTCACAACCTCGGCTTCACTGGGACCGGGACTTCGGTGGCCATCGTCGACACCGGGGTCGACTACAACCACCCGGCGCTCGGCGGTGCACCGATAACAGAGAATTCCAAGGTCGTCTTTGGCATGGACACGGCAGATGACGATGACGACCCGATGGACTGCGGCGATCACGGCACGGCGGTGGCCTCGATCGCCGCCGGGCTCCCCTACCAGTGGCCGGATGGCAAGAGCTTTGCGGGAGGAGTCGCTCCGGGGGCCAAGATCTTGGCCTACAAAGCGAGCCCCGATGCCAACTGTGACACCTTCTACACCGGAGACGTCGTCGATGCCATCGACGATGCCGTCACGAACCAGCGGGACACCTACAACCTCGTGGCCATCAACCTCTCAATAGGGGGTACCAGCTCGACCGGCCTCTGCGACTACGGCAACTCGGACAGACTGGCCTATGCCAATGCCATCAGTGCAGCCTCGCAGGCCGGGGTCGCCGTCGCAGCTGCCGCCGGAAACGAGAACAACAAGTCAGGAATCGACGTTCCTGGTTGTATCAGCAGCGCCATCAGCGTCGGCTCGGTGTACGACACGAACGTCCCAGGCACGCTCAGGTTCTGCAAGAACGACTCGTGTTCCGAGACCTTGTGCACCGATGAATTCCCCCAGGCAAAGACAGTTCCCTGCTACTCCAACTCGGACAAGTACCTCGATCTGCTAGCGCCGTCGGAGCTCTTGACCGCCGCAAAGGCCGGCGGCGAGGTCACGGAAGACTCCAACGGCTATGGGAACTTTGGTGGCACCTCCGGCGCCACGCCGTACGTGACCGGTTCCATTGCGCTCCTGCACGAGGCGATCCCGGGCCTCGACGCCGCCAACGCGCGCCTATTGCTGGCGATGACCGGCACCCCGATCACCGATAGCAACAACATCACGCGGCCGCTGATCGATCTCCAGGCCGCCCTGAACGCCGGGCTCACCGGCCTCGGCGAACCGACCTACGTCGACATCGTGCCCGAGGGCGCGGAGACCGGAACCGCCACCTCCCAGGTCACGCTCGACCAGGCCGGGGTCATCACGGCGGTGCACGTGCGGGTCGAGATCATCCATCCCGATCCCTCGCAGCTGGTTGTCACTCTGATCGCGCCTGACGGTAATCGGGTCAAGCTACACGACCACACGTTTGCATCGGGAGGCATTTTCGCCCTCTACCCCGACGAGGTCGCACCCGCAGAGAGCCTCGGCGCCCTGGTCGGCAAGACCGCGGCTGGGACCTGGACCCTCGAGGTGGTCGACGATAGTAGCCAGCCGACGGCCGTGTCGGGCCAACAGAAGCTGATCGGATGGTCTCTCAGCGTCGACACCGGAAGCAGCGTCGGGCCACCGCAGTTCGCTAACTACGTGATCCCCGTCGGCGCCCACAAGCCGGGCTTCAAGACGACCTTCTGGTCTACCGACCTGCGCGTTCTGAACCCCTCGTCGACCTCGTCGGCCAGCTTCACCGTTTACGCCGTGCCGGAAGGCGCGGACGGCACGACCGAATACTACGGCGTTCAGATGTCCGTCCCGGCAGGATCCATCGCGAGCATCCCGGACCTGCTGGCGAGCAAGTTCGGGCTGACCGACGACCAGGCCAACATCCTGCTCCAGGCCGACGGCATCCCGCTCGTCGCGACCTCGAGGACCTACAACAGCGGCGGTCCATCGGGAACCTATGGCCAGTTCGTGGGCGCTTCCCGCGGTATCGACGGCATCGGTGACGGCGATCCGGCGCTGGTCATGCTCCAGCTGGCCAGTAACCCGAGCTTCCACACTAACGTCGGGTTCTCCGAGGTTGCCGGGCAGTCCGCGCAGGTCCGCGTGTCCCTGCACGACGGCGATACCGGCGCCGTCATCGGGACGCCCGCGACCTACCCCCTGGCAGCGTTCTCCAACCGGCAGATCAACCGCATCTTCCCGGCTCTGGGCGCCGGCGCCAGTGACAACGCCTACGCAACCGTCGAGGTCGTCGGCGGCAACGGCCGCATCGAGGCCTACGCTACCACGGTGGACGAGGTCACGGGAGACGCCATCTACGTACCCGGCACGCATACCAGCTCTGCGGCCTCGCAGGTGGTGCCGATCGTCGCCAGCACCCACGGCAACCAGACCACTTTCTGGGTCAGCGACCTGCGGCTACTCAACGGCGGCAGCGCGGCGGCAACCGTGAAGATCGACTTCCAGCCGGAAATGCAGAGCTCCGGCACCGTCGCATCGATCACTCGTACCATCAACCCCGGGCAGGAGCTGGCCCTGGACGACATCGTGGGCCAGATCTTTGGCCAGAGCGAAACCAAGGGCTCGCTGCACATCACCCGCACCTCGGGCAGCTCGCCCCTGCTCATCACCTCGCGCACCTACAACCGGGGCGGCGCCGGCACCTACGGCCAGTTCGTGCCGGCCGTGACGAGCGGCTTCGACGGCAGCACGGGCGTCACGGTCATCAACCTCGACAAGACTGCCGTGTTCCGCAGCAACCTCGGCATCTGCGAGGTCGGAGGCGGCACGGTCACCGTGCGCTACGCCCTCAAGGACAGCCAGGGGCACACCCTGGGCGTCAAGAGCGTGACCCTCGGTCCCTACCAGGTGCTGCACATCAACGATATCTTCACCGACCTTGCGGCGGCCGCGCAGGCGAACACCCGGGTCGACCTCTTCCTCGACGCCTCCAGCAATGGCGGCGCCTTCACTGCCTACGGCACGCTGATCGACAACGACAGCGGCGACGGCATCTACCTGCCGGCCGCGTCATTCCAAACCCAATAGGCTGAAGAGCAACGAGGCGGGCCCCATGGCCCGCCTCTTCTGTTGACGTTCCTTGCAAGATCTCTCGAGACCCGGCTGGAAACCCCGGTACCGTCCGCAGGCTTGGCTTGCGGTCGAGATCGGGGCGCAATGACCCGGGTTATCCGTTCTTTCTGGCGAACTCCTCCATGAACCCGGCGAGGGCCTCGACACCCTCAGGCTCCATAGCGTTGTAGATCGACGCCCGGCACCCGCCCACGGAGCGGTGCCCCTTCAGACCCACCATGCCGCCGGCAGCGGCCTCGGCCACGAACTTCGCCTCGAGCTCCTCGCTGGGAAGCCGGAACACGACATTCATCACCGACCGGCTGTCCGGAGCCACCGGGCAGCGGTAGAAATCGGGATGCGATTCGATCACGCCGTAGAGGCGGCCGGCCTTTCCGTTGGCGCGCTCCTCCATAGCGGTCAGACCGCCGCTGGCCTGGATCCAGGCAAGAACGTTGCGCACCAGGTAGATGGCGAAGCACGGCGGGGTGTTATACAGCGAGTCCTTGTTGACATGGGTCGAGTACTTCAGCAACGTCGGCAGGTTGGAGTTGGCCTTCTCCAACCAGGACTTGCGGACGATAACGACGGTCACGCCCGCCGGTCCCACGTTCTTCTGCGCGCCAGCGTAGATCAACGAGAAGCGGTTGGCATCGAAGGGGCGCCACAGGAAGTCGGACGACATGTCGGCCACCAGGGGAACGTCTCCCGTCTCCGGGAAGTCCCGCCATTGGGTGCCGCGGATCGTGTTGTTGCTCGTGAGGTGGACGTAGGCCGCTGCGGGGTCGAGGTCGAGCTCGTCCTGCCTCGGGATACGGGTGAAGCCGTCAGCCTCCGATGTCCCCGCCTCACGTGCCGAGGCGACGATCCTGGCTTCCTTGAGTGCCTTCTCCGACCATGACCCGGTCATGATGTAGTCGGCCGAGCCTCCGGCAGGAATGAAGCTCATCGGCACCATCGCGAACTGTAAGGACGCCCCGCCCTGGAGAAACAGCACGTGGTGGTCCTCATCCAGGCCCAGGAGGTCCGACACCAGCGACATCGCCTCGTGATGGAGCGCATCGTAAGGCTTGGAGCGGTGCGAAATCTCTGCCACCGACATCCCGGTGCCTTCCCAGTCGAGCATTTCCGCCTGCGCGCGCTTCAGAGCCTCCTGAGGCAGCTTCGCCGGACCCGCGTAGAAGTTCCAGACCTTGCTCATTGCTTCCTCCTTGTGGTCACGCGATCTGCTGCTCGAAGTCCTCGAGGATCTTCATCACGACGTCGCCGATCCGCAACATGTTCTCGACGCTGGAGGCACCGATGTGCGGCGTCATGACGACGTTCGGCGCCGTCAGGAGCGGGCTCGATTGCTCCGGCGGATCGGCGTACCAGACGTCGGTTGCATAGGCACGCACCTTGCCGGATGCCAGCGCCTCCGCCAGATCTTCCTCGGCGACGCACTGGCCCCTCGCCGTGTTGACAATCACCACCCCGTCCTTCATCGCGGCAATGGTCTCACGGTTGATCATTCCCTTGGTGTCATCGGTCAGCGGCACGTGAAGGGAGAGGTAGTCGGCCTGCTCGAAGAGCTCTGTCAGCGGCACGAGCTGTGCCACTTCGTGGCTCTTCACCAGCGGATCGTAGGCGAGAACCCGCATCCCGAACCCCACCGCCCGGCGTCCGAGCTCGGTGCCGATGTTACCGGCGCCGACAAGACCCAGGGTCTTGCCGTAGAGCTCCGTCCGTTTCAGCTCCTTCTTGGCCCAGCGTCCTTCCCGCATAGAAATGTGGGCTTCGCACAGGCGAGTAGGAACGGCGAGCATCAGCGCAAAGGCCATCTCGGCAACCGCGATCGCCGAGGCGGAGGCCGTGTTGTAGACACGAATTCCCTTCGAGCGAGCGTACTCGACATCGATGTTATCGAGCCCAACGCCGCCGCGGACGATCAGCTTGAGGTTGGTGGCCTCATCGATGTAATCCTGCCGGCACTTCGTCTTCGAGCGCACGAGCACGACATCGACCTCGGCCAGTCGACCCTTGTCCTCCGTGACCTCGCCGAAGCGCTCCAGCCTCGCGGGGAGAGAGGGATCGAACGCGTCAGAAATCAGAATCTTCATACCCACCTCCGGTTCTGATCAGTCTTCAAGGGGCCGGACGAGTAGGCCCGACCTCAGCTTTGGTTCGAACCACGTTGACTTGGGCGGCATCACGAGGCCGGCGTCGGCAACGGCAAACAGCTGCTCGATCGATGTAGGAAAGAACGCAAAAGCGACCTCCCAGCCCCCTCCGTCCACCAGCCGCTCGAGCTCCTCGAGGCCGCGAATGCCACCGACGAAGTCGAGCCTCTCGTCCGCGCGCGGGTCGCCGATCCCGAGCACCGGCGCAAGCAGGTTCTCCTGTAGGATTGCGACGTCCAGACTTCGGACCGGGTCTGTGGCGGCGTAGCTGCCCGCTCGCGCCTTCAGCCGGTACCACCTCCCGCCGAGGTACATTCCGAACTCGTGCGCGGCGGCCGGCCTGCCGTCGTCCGCGACGGTGATCTCGAAGCTCTCCCGAACCCGCTCGATGAGCTCCTCCCGGCTGAGGCCGTTGAGGTCCCTGACGACACGGTTGTAGTCCAGGATCATCATCCGATCGTGCGGGAAAATAACGCTCAGGAAGAAGTTATAAGGCTCGTCTCCTGTGTGTTCGGGGTTCGCGGCGCGACGTTCGGCGCAGACTCTGGCCGCCGATGCGGAGCGATGGTGGCCGTCCGCCACGTAGAGGACCGGTACCTCCCGGAATGCCGCCGCCAACAGATCACGGCTCTCCGGATCTTCAACCACCCACACCGTGTGCCGGATGCCGTCCGGCGCCACAAAGTCGTAGGTGGGCTCTGCCGCAGTAAGGCGATCGACGAGAGCATCAATCTCGGGACGCGCACGGTAGGTCAGGAACACGGGACCGGCGTTGACGTTCGTGGCCTCGATGTGGCGCGTACGGTCATCCTCCTTCACCCGCCTCGTGTGCTCGTGCTTCTTGATGATGTCGGCATCGTACTCGGCCACGCTGGCGCCGGCGACGATCCCGGTCTGCACGTGATTGCCCATCTGCTGCCGGTACAGGTACAGGGCTGGCTTCCGCTCACGGAGGAAGACGCCGTCGCGGATCAGCCGCTGCAGGTTCTCGGCGCCCTTGGCATAGACCTCCGGCGCATAGGAATTGACGTCTGGGTCCAGATCGATCTCGGGCTTGTTGACGTGCAGAAAGGAGATGTCGTTGCCCGCCGCCATCAGCCGCGCCTCTGCGCTCGAAAGAACGTCGTAGGGTGGGCTCGCGACCCTCTCCGCCAGCTCTCGCCTTGGCCGCCAGGCCCGAAACGGTTCGATCCGTACCATACCGCACTCTCCCACACAGAATCGGCGGGCCAGCCCGCCACGTGAAATCTATCACATGCTCTTGCCTGCCGCCACCTTGTCGAGACCGCTGCGGCGTGCCATCATATGCCGCGTCCCGAGGGAGGTTGACATGTCGCACCGCGCCCCAGCTGCCATTGCTGCCGGAGTCACCGCCGCTGCTGCCATGGCCGCAGTCCTTTCGTGCTCCCGTACGCAGGCGCCGGCCGTCGTCACGCCCGTGCCGACCGCACACGAAGCGCGAACGGTCGAGCCGGAGCAAGGTGAGACCCATTTCGGTCCCTTGCGCATGCTCACCGACGGTGGCGAGAACGCCGAAGCGTACTTCTCGTTCGATTCCTCCAAGCTGATCTTCCAGTCGACCCATCCCCCCTACTCGTGCGACCAGATCTTCGTGATGAACACCGATGGCAACGACATGCACCTGGTCTCAACGGGCAGGGGCCGAACGACCTGTGCGTACTTCTACCCTGGCGACAGCCAAATCCTCTACTCATCCACGCACCTCGCGGGTGCCGACTGCCCGCCGCCGCCAGACCACTCGCGTGGCTACGTCTGGGCGCTGTACCCGAGCTACGACATCTTCCGAGCTTCCGCCGACGGCAGCGGACTCGAGCGGCTCACCGACACGCCGGGCTATGACGCCGAGGCGACGATCTCCCCGCAGGGCGACAGGATCGTGTTCACCTCCATGCGTGACGGCGACCTCGACATCTACACCATGAACCTCGACGGGTCGGATGTCAGGCGCTTGACGCACGAGCTCGGGTACGACGGCGGCCCGTACTTCTCCCCGGACGGGACCAAGATCATCTACCGTGCCTACCACCCGACGACGCCAGAGGAGATCGCGGACTACACCTCGCTGCTCAAGCGGAACCTGATCCGCCCGTCTATTCTCGAGATCTGGGTGATGAACGCCGACGGCTCAAACAAGCAGCAGATCACCCATCTCGGCGTCGCCTCGTTCGCGCCGTTCTTCCACCCGTCCGGCAAGAAGGTCATCTTCTCGAGCAACTATGGCGATCCCAAGGGTCGTGAGTTCGAGCTCTACATGGTCGACCTCGACGGGACCGGGCTCGAGCGGATCACCTACTCCGCCGAGTTCGACGGCTTTCCGATGTGGGCGCCGGACGGTCACACCTTCGTCTTCTGCTCGAATCGCCACAACTCCCATCCCCACGAGACGAACGTCTTCGTAACCCAGTGGCGGGACTGATCGCCACCCTCGACAGGGAATACTCGGCCCGAGGTTTGTGTCGCGCCGGCCGGGCCGGTACATTCTGAGCGGGGGTGGCGACGTGGAGCTTTGGCACTACGCGATCCTGACCGTGGTCGGCGTTGGCGCGGGGATTCTCAATGTCCTCGCCGGCGGCGGATCGTTCTTCACGCTGCCGATCATGATCTTCCTCGGCATGCCGCCGGCGATGGCGAATGGCACCAACCGGGTGGCGCTGCTGGCCCAGAACATCACCGCGGTCTCGGAGTTCAAGCGCCGCGGCTTCTCCGACTTCCGCCTGAGCCTGTCCCTGGCCCTGTGCACACTGCCCGGCGCCGTCCTTGGCGCCGTAACCGCGGTCCACTTCAGCCCTCTGTGGTTCAAGCGCCTGCTCGCATTCTTCATGATCGCGATGCTGCCCCTCGTTCTTGGAGGCACCAGCAAGGTGCGGGCGAGCTGCCCCCGCAGGGGAAAGCTGCTCGCCCACATCGGCGCGGTCGGCATCGGCTTCTACGGCGGCCTGATCCAGGCCGGGACCGGTCCCCTTCTCATCGTCCTGCTCGTCTCCACCCTCAACCTGGATCTGGTCAGGGTCAACATGCACAAGGTGTTCATCATCGGCTTCTACATGCTGCCAACGCTGTTGGTGTTCGTCCTCAGCGGCGATGTCGAGTGGACGGCCGGAGTTCTCCTCGCCGTCGGCACCACCGTTGGAGCGTTCATCGGCACCCATATGGCCGTTGAGGGAGGAGACCGCCTGATCAAGATCTTCTTCGCGGTCGCCGTCGTCGCCATGGCCATCCGGCTGCTGCTGAGCCAGTGATCCACCCACCCAACCCACCCAGTGATTAAGTGACTGAGTGACTAGGTGATTCGGTTCCTCCACCCACCCAGAGGAACGCGGGCGAATGGTCCGGGTCAGCTCTCCATTCTGAACACGAATCCCGTGTCGAACGGCAGCTCGGCGTCTGGGGCAAGATCCGTCATCATCCGTATGATGATTCTGGTGGCCACTGCGGAGTGACGGGCCAGGTTGGCCGACAGCTCCTCGGAGGGCGTCGGCGACTCCTGGACGCCGTTTGCGTAGTCGACCCCGAAGCCGAGCAGCGCGAACGGCAGCTCGAGCTCGGCGGCGAGCACCGTCTCCGGTCCGCACGTCTGGCTCAGCGCCGTACCGCCGGCGGTGCGGAGCGCCGCGATCTCGGTCCGCGTGTTGAAGCGCGGTCCGTCAACGTGAACGTAGCACCCGCCCTCCACCGAATCGATCCCCTCGGCACGGGCCGCGTCGATCAGACGGTGACGGAGTGACGGCGAGAACGGAGTGGCCAGGATCAGGTGTCCTCGCCGCGGATCGCCTGGGGTGGTGAAGAACGTGGTCGGGCGCCCATCCGGCAGCCGGTTGGACGGGAAGTAGAGCTCGTCGAAGACAATGGGGGTGGCCAGCGGCAGCCCGGCGTCCATGATCCCGACGACACTGGTGGCCACGATGGCGTCGGCTCCCAGCTCCCGTAGCGCCCAGATGTTGGCATGGTGCCGTACCTGGTGCGACAGCAACTCGTGGCCGGCGCCATGCCGGGCGAGGGCCAGCAGGCGGTGCCCGACGAGCTCCGCCTCTTGCAGCGAGACCTCGCCGTACGGGGTTTCGAGGCGACGTTGCCTCGGATGGACACCGGCATCGATCTCGTAGAAACCCGATCCAGTGATCAGTCCAACCGTCCTCATTCATCCCTCCAGCCACCGCCAGTAGTCGGCGGCAGGTCCCGCGCTTCCGCCAGCCGGCGTGAAAGCGCCGGGTCGATGCCCGCGGAATGGGTCATCAACCTCTCCAGATCATCGACCGTGTCCACATCGGCGAGAGTCTCGAGCTCGACGCAGTCGGCATCCAGCTCCGCGATTCGGCTGCACGTTCGCACCAGGGTGCGGGACGACGACCACGGTACTCCCGAGAACAGATCGAGGCCCGGTGGCCGCTGTCCTATGAGCCAGTAGCCGCCGTCCGATGCGGGCCCGATCACCAAGCGAGCCGTTTTCAGCTCTTGCATCGCGCGGTGCAGGTGCCGCGACGACAGCTCCGCGCAGTCGGATCCGACCAGCACTACCCGTCGCCACCCGTCCTCGAACCGACGCCGGAACGCCTGTGCCATGCGCGTACCCAGGTCCCCCTCCCCCTGAACCTCGACCGTGACTGGAACGGGAGGGTTCCAGCCCGGCGACGGGTGAGCTGCCAAAGACAGCACAACATTCGCCGACGCCTCACCCGCGCAGCGCAGGGTGTGCTCCAGCAGCAGTGCGTACACCCGCGCCGCCGCCTGTCTGCCGATCGCTTCGGCGAGCCGGGTCTTGGTGCCACCGGCAACCGGCTCACGGCCAAAGACGACAATGCCGCTCACCGCACATCCCGGTACCAGCGGGCCAGCGTGCCGGCCGGAACGCCACAACGAAACAGGCTCGGAAACAGCGCCGTCATGAGGCGAGTCCGCACGGGGTAGCGCTCGAAGCGTCGCGCCGTCGTCCTCACTTCGAGCGGCAGGCGAACGATCCGTCCCCGACGCCGGCACCTGAGCGCGAGCTCGAGATCCTCCATCAGTGGCAGGTCCGCAAACCCCCCGAGCTCGTTGAAGAGCCGGCGCCGGATTCCGAATGCCTGGTCGCCGTATGGCAAACCCAGCCCCAGCGACCGAAGGTCGACCAGACGCAGCCACCGCCGTCGCCAGCGACCGGCAGACGGCTCGCTCGACTCGGTGTGGAGGCGAAAGCAACTGAGGGCGTTTCGCGCATCCGCCAACGCGTTCGTCACCGCCTCCGGCCATTCGCGAGGCAGTCGGCAGTCAGCGTGCAAGAACAGCAGGAGATCGCCATCAACGGCCCCAACGCCGCGGTTGAGCTGCGCACCTCGCCCCGCGGGCCCCGCCACGACTCTCACACCGGCCCGGTTGGCCGCCAGCTCGAGAGTCCTGTCGTGGCTGCCACCGTCGCTGACGACCACGTCCACCGGCGACCCGCCGGCGACGATGCTGTCCAGGCAGGCGAGGATCGTCGCCTCCTCGTTCAAGGTCGGTATGACGACGCCGATCCGAGGTCCGCCCACCTGGGGCGCGTCGTCATCGCTGTACCGTGCCATGGCCGGATTGTACCCGGTCATGGCGGCTGACCGGCGGCGGCCGTGCCGTCTGTGCCTTGTGTATGATGCCGAGATGAGCTCATCCCCACGTGACATTCCGGTACGTCTGGAGAACGAGGCCAGAGCATACCAGCGATCCGCGGCCCTCCTTGCCGCCGTCGAGGTCGGGCTGTTCGAGGAGCTCGCCAAGGGCCCGCGGCAAGACGACGAGCTCGCCGCCCGGCTGCAATGCTCGGCTCGAGGAATTTCCCGTGTCGCCAATGCCCTCGTGGCCGGCGGCTGGCTGCGTCGAGAGGGGATGAACTACTACCTTCCGGCGGAGGTCAAGGGAGCCATCGCGGGCGACGGACCGGACAGTATCGCGGCCATGCTCCGCCATCATGCGGTCCTGATGCGGCGCTGGGCCCAGCTCGCGGACTCGGTGCGCAGTGGCGAACCCGTGCCGCGCGAGCGCCGCTCCCCGGAGCGGCAGACCGTCTTCCTCCGGGCGATGGACGATCTCGCGCGGCGCCATGCGCAGCAGCTATGGGACACCGTTTCCCTGCAGGGCCTGAGGCGGCTTCTCGACATCGGAGGAGGAGGCGGGCGCTTCGCTCTCGAGGCGGTGCGCCGGTTTGCCGATCTCGAGGCAGTCGTCGTCGACATCGCTGAGTCCGAGCAGGCGTTCGACGAAGTCATAGCGCACGAGCCCGAACGGTCCCGCCTTCACTTCGTGGCGGGCGACGCGTTCAACGACCCCCTGCCGCAGGCAGACGCCGCCCTCGTGTCGAGCGTGGTGCACTCGTACGGCCGTCAGGAGATCGCCCGCCTGGCGAGAAGCCTGGCCATCGCCCTGCCCGCCGGCGGGCTCGTCGTGATCCGCGAGTTCCTGTTCGACGACGACACCCACACCAGCCCCTTGTCCGCAACCCTGTTCGCCCTCAACATGCTCGTCAACAGTGCGACCGGCGACTGCTACAGCGCCCGTGAGCTCGAGGAGCTGCTGACACCGGAGTGGTTCGAGGGCTGGCAGCTCCACCGGATCGACGAACGCACGTCCATCATGGTCGGCCGCCGCTCCGCCAGACCCGTTCGGCAATGATCCGACATGAAGAAGATCGGGACCATTGACGAGATTCCGCGCGAGGGCCTCCGCTTCACCTACAGGGATGGGCCGTTCGATGAGGAAGGCATCCTCCTCAAGCTGCCCGGCGGCGGCATCCGCGCCTACAAGAACGAGTGCCGCCATCTGCCGATGCCGCTGGACGACCGCGATCCCGGCCAGCTGTGGGATTCGGACCACCGCTTCCTGGTCTGCACGTCTCATGGTGCGATGTACCGACCCGACGACGGATTGTGCACCGCCGGCCCCTGCCGGGGCTCGCATCTGCGCGTCCTGCCGATCGTCGTCGACGGTGACAGCGTTCTCCTCGACACCGCCAAGCTCGGCGGCTTCTTCGATCCCGCCTAGCCCGCATCATTCACTCGCAATCTACCGCGACCGGCGATAGGCGAGCCTAGCCGTGCTCTTCGCGTCTCGCCGGTCCCGCTATGATCGCTCATGAACAATCCGCGCTATGCAGGGAATGCCGCCGCCTCGACCGCTCATTGTTGAAGGTGGAACGGGAGGGCCCATGAAAGCCTCATCACCGGATGCCTTTCGCATCGAACGCGACACCCTCGGACAGATGGAGGTTCCCGCCGACGCCCTGTACGGCGCACAGACCGCCCGCGCGGTAGAGAACTTCCCCATCAGCGGCTGGCGCCTGCCGGCCGCCTTCCTCGAAGCGCTGGCACGGATCAAGGCCGCCTACGCACGCGCCAACCGCGAGGCCGGCCTGCTCTCCGACGAAAGGGCGGACGCGATTATCGAGGCTGCCGCCCGCATCGCCGCCGGCCAGCATCGCGACCAGTTCCCCGTGGACGTCTTTCAGACTGGCTCCGGAACCTCCACCAACATGAACATGAACGAGGTGCTGGCCCATCTTGCCAACGTCGCGCTCGGGGGCGATCCGGTCGCACACACCCCGGTGCATCCCAACGATCACGTCAACCTCGGACAGTCCTCGAACGACGCAATTCCAGCCGCACTGCGCGTCGCCGCAGCGACCGTGTGGCGCGATTCGGCGAAGCCGGCGGTCCAGCGGGCCGCCACCGAGCTGGAGCAGCTTGCCGAACGCTACGCCGACGCCGTGACTCTCGGCCGGACTCATCTCATGGACGCCGTTCCGACCACCTACGGCAGGGTCTTCGCCCAGTGGGCGCGCCGCTTGCGGCAGGCGGTCGCTGCCGCCGACGCGTCGGCCGACAGCCTCCTCACCCTTCCCCTCGGTGGAACTGCGGTGGGAACCGGCCTCGGCTCGCAGGCCGGGTCGGTACACCGAGCCGTCGAGCTGCTGGCCGCGGACACCCGCCTCGCCGTCTCTGTCGATGAGCAACCCGCCGTCGGAATCGCCGCCCAGGACGCCCCGATTCGCCATGGGGATGCGCTGGCCGCGATCGGCAGGGTGCTGCTCGCAGTGGCCAACGACCTGCGGCTGCGGGGCTCCGGACCTTTCGGCGGACTCGGCGAGCTCTACCTGCCGGCGGTGCAGCCGGGCTCATCCATCATGCCCGGCAAGGTGAACCCCGTCATCCCAGAGGCCGTGGTTCAGGTCGCGCTGCAGGTCGAGGGCCTCGCAACCACATGCCGGATGTCGGCCTGCCTCCACCAGCTCGACCTCTCCCACGCCAACCCTCTCCTGGCCTGGAACCTGGACACCTCGGCCCGCTTACTCGCCCGCGCCTGCGCGACACTGGTCGACCGCTGCCTCACCGGCCTCACCGTCAACACCGAGGCGGCAAGGGCGCACGCCGCGGCCAGCCCGGCGATGGCCACCGCCCTGGCCCGCGCCCTCGGCTACGAGGCGGCGGCCAAGGTGGCGAAGGAGGCCGAGGCGACAGGCACCTCGGTGGCGGTCACCGCGCGCCGGCTCAAGGTGCTCCCCGAGCAGGAGCTCGATGACATTCTCGACCTCGACCGCATGGCCGGCGTGAGTCCCGAGGGCGTCGACCCGACCTGAGCGCAAAGCACCCCCCCCACCCGAGATTCTGGGGCATGGGCTCTTGGAGCTCTCACGGTGGGCCTCACGCCCACGACCTCATTGCTCTCTCTCGGCGAGAGGTCCGAACTTTCGACGAGCAGCCAGAGGAGTTCGATTCGGACCTTTCATTGCCCGAGGTCTTTTCCTTACATCCCCTCCTCGCCGGTTGCTGCCCCGCGAGGATGCGCGCACCGCATCCAGAAGGAGCGCGTGCCGCGGAGCCCGCCAGATAATCCCCGCAACCACCCCCGCCTCTGGGACGGGCTACGCGGTACGCGGTCCTAGTCCTCGTCCTCATCGGGTGGCATCGGGGTTCCGAACAGGTACAGCTGGCCGTCGAACGGGACCACGAGGACGCGCCCATGTGCGTCGAGGGCCGCATCCTCCGGCCACGCCCCCCCACCCTCCTTGAGATACGTCCGGAAGCCGAACGGAACCTCCGCGCCGTCCGGCGCGAGCCAGTCAGGCACGACGAGGTCCCAGCGTTCGTCGTCCTCATCGACCCGTCGAAACACCACGCCGCCGGACGCCTGCGCTCCGAGCGGCTCGACCTGGTCCATGAGGTTGCGAGCCTCCTCCGTGAGCTCCTGCAGCACTTCTTCCGTGAACTGGTGGAGGATTTCGTGATCCTCCTCGCCGTCCACTTCGGCGACGATGAGCAACCGGTAGACGTCCCCTTCCAGCTCATCACCGCACGTGTAGTCCACCGTGAAGGTCAGCGGCGGCTCTTCGACCTCGACATCGTACGAGCCACCGTTGAGAAGGTCCTTGACCAGGAGGCCGTAGAGAACCTCCTCACGCGACGTTGCGGGCATATCGAGGGCGAGCCCCTCTTCCCACTGTGCCATCACTCGTACTCCTTTCGAGCCGTCTCAAATCCCGTCTCCCGTGGACGGCTACAACACACGTTCATCAAGAAACCCCGCGTCTCCCCCCTCCCACCGCTTGGCCGCGAGGATTGCAAGCACCACCATCAAGTAGGAAGCACCGCCGACCAGGACGGCGAGAACCGGCGCCGCCGCCAGCGTGTCGTAAGAGCCGTGCAGAACGGCGGCCAGCGCCAGGCTGGGGCCGGCGATCCGCAGCAGCCGCCCGAGGCGCATCGAGCCGGTCACCGCAACCAGCCCGACGGCGAATGCCGTCAGTGCCGCCCAAAGTGCGTGCAAGAACGGCGTCATCAGGAGCCGTGACAGTACCACGTCCTGACGCGTGAAGGTCATACCCCAAATCCGTGCTCCGAACCACTCGGAGTATAGGATGTTCTCGAAGCCCGCGAACGCCAGGCCGGAAGCAATGCCGAGCATGAGCGTCGACTGCAGCCCGAGATGCCTGCCCGCGCGCCGCGCAAGGATGACCACCATGAGCACCGGCAACAGC
The DNA here is from genome assembly GCA_964552395.1 of uncultured Thermoanaerobaculia bacterium. Lineage (GTDB taxonomy): Bacteria > Acidobacteriota > Thermoanaerobaculia > Thermoanaerobaculales > Sulfomarinibacteraceae > JAJDNH01. The sequence goes on from CAZKGM010000002.1 coordinate 267,824, forward strand.
TTGGTCAGCTCCTCGCTGATCCCAACGCCGAACACGAAACCCACCCATCGAGCGGTGATCAGAGGCGTGTCGACCAAGCGGTAGAACGGGGCCGCCAGCCAGCGCAGAGCGGGCAGGATCGCGGCCAGCCCGGGGACAATGACGAGCGCCATCACGAGCGAATAGTCGAACGGTGATGCTCCACGCAGATGGAGACGGAAGAGGCGCAGAAAGAGGAAGAACCAAAGGAAAGCGAAGTAGAGGATCATGCCCTGCTGAGCGGGTATCTCGACCGCCGCCAGCAGCAGCGGCATCATGGCCAGCACGAGCACGACCCAGAACACCTGCGAGGTCAGGATCCGTGCCAGCAAAGCCGGCTCGACCTGGAGAATAGTGCCGACGCCGCGCTCCTCCAGACGGCGCACCCGTGCCTGGTCCCTGACGCGCGAGGTCTGGCGTTCGAACTCCTCCTGGCTGATGACGCCCGCCTTGAAGAGACGTTCGTACTCGGCCAGAATCTCGTCCGCCTTCATGTTCTCTCACCGTAACACAAAACCCATCACACGAACTCCTGCTCAGCGCCGCCATCGCCGCCGGCCTCCAGCTGACGCACAGCAGCCCAGTAGACCTGTCTTCGCACACGGCGCTGATCCCTACCCAGCGTTGCAAGCATGCGCCGTATCTGCTCCCGGCGGTTGCTGGTCTCGAGTCGGCAGCGATCGGCGGCGCGGGGGTAGTCGCAGTGCTCGGCGAGACGGCGGATTTCTCCCTTCCGAAGCTCATGCAGCGGGCGCACGAGCAGAACCGCGCCGCCGAAGTAGCTCCGGATCGGCGCCAGCGCTTCCGCTGTACCGGTAAAGAAGAGGCTCAGGAGCCACGTTTCGACGACGTCGTCGGCATGGTGACCGAGAGCGAGGTACCGGCATCCGTGTGCATCCGCTTCCTCGAGCAGGGTCCGGCGGCGCAGCCGCGCGCAACCGAAGCAGTCCTGCGGCGCCTCCTCGGCAGGGTCGAGCCTCGCCTTCACGGACTCGACCGGGACTCCCCGCTCACCGCAGAAGCTCACGATCTCGGACGGCAGTGGGCCCGTGCCGCCCGCGCCGTCCAGAGCCACGTGCAGACCGAGCAGCTCACAGCGCGGCCTCACCGAGCGCGCGTGCTCTGCGGCCAGGTCGACCATTGCCAGACTGTCCCAGCCGCCCGACACCGCAAGCGCGATCCGCTCCCCGGCGGGCAACAGCTGCCACCGACGGCACGCCCGCCGCATCTTTCCGAGCAGCCGGCCGCGCGCCTTTCGACAGGCAGTAGAATCAGCCTCAACCAGAGGAGCGGCCCTCCCCGCGTTTGCGTCCGAAGATGGCCGCAATGATGACACCCAGGAGGTAGAGGATGATCATCGGCACCGCAAAGACCGTCTGCGTGGCGACATCGGGCGTCGGTGTGATGATGGCGGCAATGATGAAGATCAGGAGGATCGCCCACCTGAACCAGCGCAGCAACATGCCGGCAGTCACCAGCCCGATGCGGGCCAGGAAGAAGATGAGGATCGGCAGCTCGAAAACGAGACCGAGGCCGAGCAGGATCTTCGACATCATGCCGAAGTAGGCATGGATGGTGACTACCTGCTTGAAATCCTTCCCGACGGTGAGGAGAAAACGGACGACCATCGGGAAGGCGACGCGATACCCGAAGTAGCCGCCGGAGAGGAAGAACAGCGTCGTGAAGACGATGAAGGGTAGGGCCAGCCGGCGCTCACTCCGGTACAGGCCCGGCCTCAGGAACAGCCACAGCTGGAGGAGCAGAATCGGGGAGGCAACGAAGATTCCAGCCAGCAGGGCCACCTTGATGTACAGCATGAATGGATCGACGAGGCCGGTGAAGGCCAGCTTCTCCCCCTTGGGCAGAAACTGCAGAATCGGCTTCTCCAGCCAGCCAAAGATCTGCGGCGAAAAGTACCAGCAGCCGACGAAGGCAGCAAACACGGCTGCGATGCTGACCAGCAGACGACGCCGGAGCTCCTCCAGGTGCTCGAGGAGCGACATGCGGGCGAGATCTTCCTCCCCGTGCTCGGATCCCGACTCCTGAAGCTGTCGGACGGTCGCCGTCACCCGTCCCCCCGCTCCTGTCCGGAGCCCGCCGGCGAGCTCTCCTCCTCCGCAGCCGGCGAGTTCTCTTCCTTGACCGACTCCGAGATCTCGTCGGCGGAGCGTTTGAGGTCGCGCTCAACGCTTCGGATCTCGTCCGCGGCGACCTCTTCCTCGATCGTCCGTTTGAAGTCGTTCGAGGCGCGCCGGAACTCTCCCAGCGCACGCCCCAGGGAGCGACCAATGTGAGGCAGCTGCTTCGGACCGAACAGCAGCAGCGCGATCACGAAGATGAAGATGAGCTCGGGGAGCCCGAGAGAACCGAACACGGTCACCTCCGCCGCAAGTATACTCCCGGTCCCGGGTGAGGTGGGGCCCCCGGTATCCCGTCACTCCGTCACCTGGCAGGGGAAACTGGACCTTCTAACGTCCTTACTTACTTACTTTCTCGCCCGTTGGGGCGGGCTTCTTCGCCTCGGCCTGCCACGCTTCCCACATCTTCTCCGCCTGGGGCAGGTGGTCGAGGGCCGCCTTCAGCTGGTTGTCTCCCTCGATGGCCAGGCGGTAGCCGGCCTCGAGGCTGACCCCCGAGTTGAGTACCTCGGTTCTGATCGCGCGGGAGACATCGTCAACCGCCTGGGGGTCGGAACGGAGGTTGTTCAACATCTCGTCGTCGAGCAGCTTCTCCTTGCGAACAAAGTCCCAGAACCTGTTGAGGAGCTCGGTGCTGACGACGAAATCCTTCGCTCGTTGCTGTCGCTCGCCGTCCGGAAACCCCTTCACGATGTCGATGGCGAAGCGGAAGAACGCGGACTGCCCGTAGAGCCTCGCGACCGGCTCCGCCACGACACGCGCGTCGATGGTGACGTCGGGAGTGATCCCTCCGCCTCCCCGGACCGGTCTGCCGTCGTCCGTGTGGTAGGCGGCCGGAGTGTCGGGGGCCGGCTTGCCGTTGCGGTGGGTGATGTAGTCGAGGTAGGAGTGGTAGTCGCGCTGGATGCAGCGTCCCGACGGCGTGTAGTAGCGGGCCGTCGTGAGGGCGAGGCCGACGTCGCGGATCGTGTAGACGGTTTGAACCAGGCCCTTGCCCCAGGTGACCACACCGACCAAGAGCCCGCGGTCGTGGTCCTGAACCGCGCCCGACACGATCTCGGAGGCGGATGCGGTGCCGGTGTTGACGAGGATGACGAGCGGACCCTCGAAGATCTCTCCTCGACCGGGGGCCCTGAGAGTCGAAATGCTGTCCTGGGTCCGACCTCGCGTCGAGACGATCAGCTGTCCCGGCCGCAGGAAGATGTCGCTGACACCGATAGCGGCCTCGAGGGACCCGCCCGGGTTGTCGCGAAGATCGAGGATGAGTGAACGCATCCCCTGCTTCTCGAGGCGGTGCACCGCGTTGTGCACCTCGCGCGAGCTGGTGGCGGAGAACTCCGACAGACGGACGTACCCGACCTCCGGACGGAGCATGAATGCGAAGCGGACTGAGTTGGTCGGGATGCGGGCGCGTGTAATCGCCACCTCGAGCGGCTTCTTGAGGCCCGGGCGGACGATGCTCAGGTTGACGACCGTTCCCTCCGGACCTCGGACCCGATCGACCACATCGTCCAGCGACATCTGATCGGTCGGTTCATCCTCGATCGCCGCAATGACATCACCGGCTCGCAGCCCCTTGCGCGCGGCAGGCGTGCCCGCCATCGGGGCGATCACGGTGACCTGACCGGCACGTCTCGAGATGATGATACCGACGCCGAAGAACGCGCCCTGCTGACGGTCCCTCATCCTCGAGAAGGAGCCCGGATCGAGAAAATTCGAGTGTGGGTCGAGCTTCTCGAGCATGCCGTCGATGCCGTCATAGATCAGGGTGGACGCCTGCTCTTTGTCGGGAAGCCACTCCAACATCGTGCTCACGATCTCGGCCGCGTGTGACACCACGGCGTGCTCATCCGCGGCACGAGTGCGCTCACCGAACAGAGCACCCGCAGCGACCGCGAGACCGAGGACCAGCACCGTGGCTACGGCGGCGAACGATGGGCGACGCGAACGGGTCATACGGAACGGCTCCTCCAAGCACGGTGCGGCGTTCGTGCCACCGCACCAGCTCACTGTACCTGAACCGGGGTGGATTCGCTGCCCGCCCGCCGCGTGAGAGGCGAGATGCAAGACGCGAGAGGTTCCCCCACCCGCCCAGGAGAGTGCGCGCGAAGCGCGCTCCAATGCATTTGACAGTCAAATGAGTGTGCTGGACCTTGAGCAGCTCTCCGAGAGGTACCGGAGGCGGGCGCTTCAGTGCCGCCGCCCCTGGATCACCGCTATGGAGTCTTCCTTTCCCCTCAGTCCACGAGCGATTCGCGCAGCGAATCGCTAGCTGACCTTGCCGCCTCCGACCGGCCTGCCGGGGAGGAACGCCTTCCGGTACTCCTTGTTCATGCGGGCGATGGCGGAGATCGAAATCTCCTTCGGACACATGGCCTCGCACGACGTGAAGTTGGTGCAGGCGCCGAACGCTTCCTCTTCCATCGTCTCGACCATCGCGCGGACGCGACGTTCCCTCTCGGGTTGCCCCTGCGGCAGCAGCGCGAGCTGGGCGACCTTGGCGCTCATGAAGAGCATCGCCGCCCCGTTCGGGCATGCGGCCACACAGGCGCCACAACCGATGCACTCTGCATAGTCCATGGCGAGCTCGGCGTCGTCCTTGGGAACGGAGATCGCATTGGCGTCCGGCGCGCTGCCTGTGTTCACCGAGACGAAGCCGCCGGCTTGCATGATGCGGTCAAAGGGGCTGCGGTCGACAATGAGGTCCTTGAGGACCGGGAACGCGGCCGACCGCCACGGCTCGAGGGTGAGCTGCTGGCCGTCCTTGAAGTGCCGCATGTGCAGCTGGCACGTAGTGGTTCCCTTGTAGCCGCCGTGCGGGAGACCGTTGATCATCAACCCGCACATGCCACAGACGCCCTCCCGGCAGTCGTGCTCGAAGGCCACCGGATCCTCGCCCCGCTCGATGAGCTGCTGGTTGAGAACGTCCAGCATCTCCAGGAACGACATGTGCTCGTTGACCGCGTCCAGCTGGTAGGTCTTGAAACGGCCCTTGTCATCGGGGCCACTCTGGCGCCAGATGTGAAGAGTCAACCTCATTTGTAGCTCCTCTGCGTCGGGGTGACCGCCTCGAAGACGAGCGGCTCGATGTGGCGCGCAGGCTCCGAGCCCTCACCCGTGTACTCCCACACCGCAACGTGCTGGAAGTTCTCATCGTCGCGGAGCGCCTCGCCCTCTTCCGTCTGGTACTCCTCGCGGAAGTGACCGCCGGCGGACTCCTCGCGAGCCAGAGCGTCCTGAGCTACCAGCTCGCCGAGCTCCAGGAAGTCGGCAACCCGCGCCGCCTTCTCCAGCTCCTGGTTGATCTCGTTGCCCGAGCCGAGCACCCTGACGTCCTCCCAGAACTGGCCGCGCAGCTCGCGAATCCGTGCGATCGCTTCCTTGAGGCCGGCCTCGCTGCGCCCCATGCCGACGTCGTTCCACATGATGTGGCCGAGCTCACGGTGGAAGTGGTCGACGGTCTTGCTGCCGTTGACACCGAGGAGCTTGTCGAGCCGGGCCTGGACGCCGGCCATGGCCTCGCGGACCTCCGGAGCGTCGTCGGAAGCGCTCGCGAGCTTCTCCTTTCCGAGGTAGGCGCCGAGGGTATTCGGAATCACGAAGTAGCCGTCCGCCAGCCCCTGCATCAACGCACTCGCGCCGAGGCGGTTCGCGCCATGGTCGGAGAAGTTCGCCTCTCCGAGCACAAACAGGCCGGGGATCGTGCTCATGAGGTGGTAGTCGACCCACAGGCCACCCATCGTGTAGTGCGGCGCCGGGTAGATCCGCATCGGGATCTGGTAGGCGTTCTCGCCGGTGATGCGCTCGTACATGTCGAACAGGTTGCCGTAGCGCTCGCGGATCGTGTCCTCGCCGAGCCGCCGGATGGCATCCGCGAAGTCGAGGTAGACACCGCGTCCGGAGGTGCCGACGCCGTGGCCCTCGTCGCACCAGTACTTGGCGTTCCGAGAGGCAACGTCGCGCGGCACCATGTTGCCGTAGGCAGGGTACTTCTCTTCGAGGTAGTAGTTGCGCTCCGCCTCGGGGATGTCGTTCGGCGCCCGCGTCTCGCCCTTCTTTCGCGGCACCCACACCCGGCCGTCGTTGCGCAGCGACTCCGACATCAAAGTGAGCTTGGACTGGTAGTCACCGGACTGCGGAATGCAGGTCGGGTGGATCTGCATGTAGCAGGGGTTGGCGAAGCCGGCACCGCGACGGTACGCCCGCCAGATCGCCGTCGTGTTGCACCCCATGGCGTTGGTCGACAGGTAGAAGACGTTGGCGTAGCCGCCGGTAGCCAGAATGACCGCGTCGGCCACGTGGGACTCGAGCTCGCCAGTGGTCATGTTCCGCGCCACGATGCCGCGCGCCTTGCCGTCGATGACCACGAGGTCCAGCACGTCCATGCGCGCGTGCATCTCCACCTGCCCGGCCGCTACCTGGCGCGACAGCGCAGAGTAGGCGCCGAGGAGGAGCTGCTGGCCGGTGGCGCCGCGGGCATAGAACGTCCGCGACACCAGCGCGCCGCCGAAAGTGCGGTTGGACAGGTACCCCGAGTACTCGCGTGCGAACGGTACCCCTTGCGCCACGCACTGGTCGATGATCTGCGAGCTGACCTCGGCCAGACGGTAGGTGTTGGCCTCACGGCCGCGGAAGTCGCCACCCTTGATGGTGTCGTAGAAGAGGCGGAACACCGAGTCACCGTCGTTCTGGTAGTTCTTGGTCGCGTTGATGCCACCCTGCGCGGCGATGCTGTGCGCGCGCCGCGCGCTGTCCTGATAGCAGAACGCCTTGACCTTGTAGCCGAGCTCGGCCAGCGTCGCCGCGGCCGAGGCGCCGGCCAGCCCGGTGCCCACCACGATGACCGAGTGCTTGCGCTTGTTGGCCGGGCTCAGCAGCGTCACGTGATCACGGAAGCTGGTCCACTTCGACTCGAGCGGACCGGACGGGATTCGTGCGTCGAGCTTCATGTCGTCTCCCCTCCCCTCAGTGGACCCAACCCGCGAGGATCGACACGGGTATCGAGATGTTGCCGGCAGCGATCGCCACCGCGAACACCAGGGCTGCCCCGCGCCGGTAGGTGTTGAAGCGCGGGTGGTTCAGGCCCAGGGTCTGGAAGAGGCTCCAGAGGCCGTGGTAGAGGTGGAACGCCAACATGAGGTTGGCGATGATGTAGGTCAGCGCTACGGGCCACAGCTGAAAGCCTGCGACCACATTGTGGTAGACATCGTGCTCGATGAACTGGCCGGGAAGGATGTTGCCGGTGGTCAGGTGCAGGATGTGGAAGACCACGAACGCCAGGATGATGGGTCCACTCCACACCATCGTCCGTGCCGCATAGTCGGTGGCGATGTCCACCTTGACACGGTACTTGACGGGCCGTGCCGAGCGGCTCCTCAGCCACACCTGCACCGCCGCGATGATGTGGACGAGAACGCACAACGACAGCACGATCCGCGCCGGCCACAGGACCTCCAGCGCATTGTCGTGCAGCAGCTTCGAGTACGCGTTCAGGCGTGCGGGTCCGATGTAGATCTGCATGTTCCCGAGCATGTGGACCAGCACGAAGCCGAAGAGTATGACCCCGGTGACCGCCATCAGGATCTTCTTGCCGATCGTCGAGCCGTAAAAAGACTGGGTTGAGCTCATGACCGATTCCGACCCCTCCTTCCCCGCAGTACATCGACAGACGAGGCTGCGTTCGCCGAACCGTACCCCTTTGTGAAGAAAATTTCAAGGTCCGGCGACCACCCTCCAGCCGGTGCAGTCTGCCAGGCGGCGAGACGCCCCTTCCTCACCGCTGCCAGCTGGGTTTTACCTTCTTGTGACTGCAAACGGCTTACATGTCGCGTATGATCGCGCGGGGGGTGCGTATTGGACCGCATAGGGGTGGTGGGGACGAGCTACCGCACCACGAACGTTGACCGGCTCGCGGCCGCCGCGCTGCCGGCCGACTTCAGCCACCAAAACCTGGTCGAGCTGGCCGGGCTGGCGGGCTTCGATGAGCTCGTCTACCTCGGAACCTGCAACCGGGTCGAGTTCTACTTCCGCTCGGACACCGTCAACGACCCCGTATCCACCCTCTTCCACCTCCGTCACACCCTGGCCGACCTGACCGACGGTGCCTCCCAGCTGCCTGCCGACGATGAGCTCTACATGCAAAGGGGGGAAGCCGCCGTTCGCCACATCTTCCGTGTCGCCGCGGCCCTCGACTCCATGATGGTCGGCGAGGCGCAGATCGTCGGCCAGATCAAGCAGGCGCACGAGGTTGCGCACGGAGCACAGCTGCTCGGAGGAGTCCTCGACCAGGCCTTCCACGAGGCGTTCCATCTGGCAAAGCGCATTCGCACCGAGACGGAGCTCACACGGCGGCCGGTATCACTGGTGACGCTGGTCGAGCGCAAGCTCAACGACCACCTGCTGTCGACCTCCGCCCCGGCGCTTGTCCTCGGCGCCGGAGAGATGGCCGGGCAGGCGCTGCGGCTGATCCGCGCTGCGGACTCCGAGCGACGCGTCCTCATCGCCAACCGCTCGCCCGAGCGGGCGCAGGAGCTGGCGCACGGCGACGAGAACTCTTACCCGCTGACCCTTGACTCGCTGTCCCTGGAGCCGCCGCGGGTCGGTCTCGTGGTTGCCGCCACCTCTTCGCGGGAGCTCCTGCTGACCGCGCAGCACGTGGCGGCGATGCGGGAACGACTGCCCGCAGACGAGGGGATGCTCCTCATCGACCTCGCCATGCCGCCCAACCTCGATCCCGCAGCGTCCCGGCTCGACGGAGTGGACCTGGTGGGGATCGAGGGCATGCGAGCCGAGGCGGAGCGCAACCGCACGCTGCGCTTGCAGGAGATGGACCGATGTGACGCCCTGGTCGAGCACCAGATCGTCATCCTGCGCCGACGTCTCCTCGACCGGTCGCTGTCGCCGGTCGCGCGCAGCCTCCATCAGGCGTTCTCGGACCTCGCCGAGCGCGCGGTGCAGCACGCTCTGGGAAAGGACCTGAGTCACCTCGAAGAGGCGGACCGCGTGGCGGTGGAGAAGCTGACGGCGGGGCTGGTGAAGCGGCTCGTCCAGGTTCCTCTCCGCGGCCTCAAGGGGGTCGCCTGGGACTACTCGAGCGGTGCCTTGGAGAGCTTCGAGAAGAGCTTGAGCGAGGGACCTCCGGGTCCGGACGAGAAGGAGAAGAAGAAGTGACCGAAGCGCCCAAGCTCCGTATCGGCACCCGTGGATCGGACCTCGCACTGTGGCAGGCGAGACGTGTCTCTGAGCTCGTCGAGGAGCGCCTCGGCGCCACCTGCGAGCTCATCGTCATCCAGACCAAGGGCGACCAAATCCAGAACGTCGCGTTCCAGAAGATGGAAGGCAAGGGCTTCTTCACCAAGGAGCTGCAGGTCGCTCTGCTCGAGCAACGCGTGGATCTCGTGGTCCACTCCCTGAAGGACCTGCCGACCGAGGAGCCGGACGGGCTCACGGTCGCCGCCATCCCCGAGCGCACGACCTCTGCCGATCTCCTGCTCGCCCGCAAGGCCTCTCTCACCCCCTCGGCTGCCGATCCGCTCGGCCTCCCGCGGGAGGCAAGGCTCGGTACGTCGTCCCTGCGGCGGGCCGCCCAGGTCCTGGCGCTACGACCCGACCTCCAGCTGGCGGCGCTACGTGGCAACGTCCCGACCCGGGTGCGCAAGCTCCGCGAGGGCCGGTATGACGCCATCGTTGTCGCCGCAGCGGGCGTCGGACGCCTCGAGCTCGACCTCGCCGACCTCGACGCCAGAGAGCTCGCACCGGAGGTAATGTTGCCGGCGCCCGGACAGGGTGCGCTGGCCATCGAGACTCGCACCGCCGACCCGGTGCGAGAGCGCCTCGCCACCCTCCACGACGAAGCTGCCGCTCGTTGTGTCGGCGCCGAGCGAGAGCTCCTCGACCTCCTCGGAGGCGGTTGCCATCTCCCCCTCGGCTGCCTGGCCACGGTCGAGGCAGACGGCGGAATCCGTCTCCAGGCCGTCCTCGGCGAGGTTGACGAGAACATCACCCGCAGCCGCGTGGCCCGCGTCGGCGCCGTGGCGCCGACCCCCGGCGGGGCGGCCCGAGCGTGCTACGAGGCCCTCTGCCTCGCACTGCCGGAGGTGGCAGAGGCATGACCCGCCACGTCCTCATCACGCGCAGCCGCGAGGACTCCAAGCGGCTCCAGGAGCTGGTGGCCGGGTGCGACCTGCTCATCCGGCCCTACCCCGTACTCCGCTTCGAGCCCGTCGACGACACCGCCGGCTGGAAGGCCGCGTTAGCTTCGGGGGCACTCGCAGCCGGCTCCTCCGCACCCGACCGCCGCCTTCTTCTCGCCTCGCCCCGTGCACCGCGACCGCTGATCGAGATAGCTCGCCAGCACGGCGCCGACGACGTGCTGCTCTGGCCGGCAGCCGCGGTCGGCCCCGGCACGGCGGCCGCGGCGCGCGAGGCCGGGCTCACCGTCGACGTCACCGGTCCCGGCATCGGCGAGGATCTGGCGCGACTGCTTACAGGGCGCCTGCAGCGTCCGTCGACCTTCCTGTTCGCCTGCGGCAAGAACCGTCGCCGGGAGTTGACCGATACCTTAACCGCCGCCGGCCATACCGTCCTGCCGGTCATCGTCTACCGCATGCGGCAGACGCCGCCGCGGGAGCTGCCGCCACTCGGCCCCCGGGTCGACGCAGTCGTCCTGACCTCTCCCAGAGCGGCCCGGTTCTACCTCGAGAGCATCGGCGGGCGACCGCTGACATGCCCGCACTGGGCGCTCGGACCCACAACACGAGACGCCGCCGGCGCACTCGGCATCGACTGCCAGATCCCGCCGCGGCCGGACCTTGAATCCCTAGCGGAGGAGCTATGCAAGAGCTGATCACCCGTCCCCGACGCCTGCGCGCGAGCGCCGTCATTCGCGACCTCGTGGCCGAGGCGCGCCTCGACTCCGGCATGCTGGTGCAGCCCCACTTCGTGGTCCCGGGAGAGGCAATCTCCGAGGAAATCGAAGCCATGCCCGGCATCGAGCACCAGTCGGTGGATCGCCTGCTGCGGACGGTCGCGTCCGACCTCGAGCTCGGGATCCGCAGCCTTCTCTTGTTCGGCCTGCCCGAGGACGGCGACAAGGCGCCGGACGGCCGCGCGGCGTACGCCAGCGACGCCGCGGTGCCGCGAGCGGTCGCGGCTCTCAAGGAGCGCTTCGGCGACCGTCTGGCGGTAATGACCGACGTCTGCCTGTGCGCCTACACCGATCACGGCCACTGCGGCCTGATTCGCGAAGGCCGCATCGACAATGACTCCACGCTCCCGCATCTCGCCCGCATGGCCCTCGGGCATGCGAAGGCCGGCGCCGACGTGGTGGCTCCCTCGGACATGATGGACGGCCGGATCGCGGCGATCCGCGAGGCCCTCGACGGCGACGGGCTCGTCGAGACCGCCATCATGTCGTACTCGGTGAAGTACGCCTCCGCCTACTACGGCCCGTTCCGTGAGGCGGCGCACTCGGCCCCCGCGCAGGGCGACCGCCGCTCCTACCAGATGGACGCGCGCAACCGGCGCGAGGCACTGCTCGAGGCCGAGCTCGACATCGGCGAGGGCGCGGACATCCTGATGGTGAAGCCGGCGCTTGCCTACCTCGACGTCGTCGCCGATCTTCGCCAGGCGTTCTCGCAGCCGCTGGCGGTCTACAACGTGTCGGGCGAGTACTCGATGGTCAAAGCCGCAGCCGCCCGCGGGTGGGTGGACGAACAGGCTGTCGTGCTCGAGAACTGGCACGCCTTCCGGCGCGCCGGCGCCGACATCATCATCACCTACCACGGCCGACAGGCGCTCCGGGAAGGCTGGCTGTGAGCGCCGGGCCGAAATCCCGCGAGCTGTATCGCCGCGCCTGCGAGCTGATGCCTGCCGGCGTCAGCTCACCCGTTCGTGCCTTCGGCAGTGTCGGCGGTGGTCCGCTCTTTTACGCCTCCGGCGGCGGCTGCCACTTCACCGACGTCGACGGACGCCGCTTCATCGACTATGTCGGTTCGTGGGGCCCACTTATCCTCGGCCACGCTCACCCGGAGGTGGTCGAGGCAGTGACGATGGCCGCCCGCAAAGGCCTGTCGTACGGCGCGCCGTGCGAGCACGAGATCGAGCTCGCCGAGCTCATGATCGGCGCCGTCCCGCACCTCGAGATGGTGCGCTTCGTATCCTCCGGCACGGAAGCGGTGATGTCGGCCATCCGCCTCGCGCGCGGCGTCACCGGCCGCGACGACATCGTCAAGTTCACCGGCTGCTACCACGGTCACGCTGACCACATGCTGGTCGCCGCCGGCTCCGGCCTCGCCACCTTCGGCACCCCATCCTCTGCCGGCGTGCCCGCTTCCTTTGCGGAGCACACGATCGTGCTCCCCCTCGATGACGAGACGGCGCTGGAGAGGATCTTCAGCGAACGGGGAAGCTCGATCGCGGCCGTCATCATCGAGGGCATTCCCGCCAACTCCGGGCTCCTGGTGCAGCGGGACGAGCTCCTCCACCGGCTGCGCGGGTTGTGCGACGAGCACGGCGCCCTCCTGATTCTCGACGAGGTCATCACCGGGTTTCGGATCGGCCCGGGCGGCGCCGCCGCGCGCTACGGTGTAGTCCCAGACCTGGCCACCTATGGAAAGGTGATCGGCGGCGGCATGCCTGTCGGGGCCTACGGCGGTCGCCGCGACCTGATGCAGCAGCTGGCACCACTCGGCCCCGTCTACCAGGCGGGGACGCTGTCCGGCAACCCGGTGGCGATGGCCGCCGGTGCGGCAACGCTGCGTCACTTGCTGGCCGACGGCGGCGCCGCCTACGCCCGCCTCGAGGAGCTCGGCTCGCGCCTTCAGGAGGGGATCGAGCGGGTCTTCGACGAGGCCGGCACCTCCTGGTCGGTGGCCCGTGCCGGCTCGATCCTGTGGATGTCGCTGCAGGAGGGGGAGACGCCGCGCCGATTCGAGGACATCCGGCCCGAGGCCGCCGGAATCTACGCCCGCCTGCACGGCGCCCTGCTCGAACGCGGCGTCTACCTGGCGCCGTCGGCCTACGAGGTGGCTTTCGTCTCCCTCGCCCATGACGAGGACGTGATCGACGACACGATCAAGGCCTTCGGCGAGGCGGTCAGGGAAATATCTACAGGATGACGTGATTATCTGAAACGTTGAGCTGCCTGCTCAGGGGGAACATGAAGCCTGCGACAGCCACCACCAACCGACTTCTCGACGCCTGCTACCGCCGCCCCGTCGACCGGCCACCGGTCTGGGTGATGCGCCAGGCGGGAAGGTACCTGCCGGAGTACCGCGAGGTGCGCAAGCGGGCGGGAGACTTTCTGACCCTTTGCCGTACCCCCGAGCTCGCCGCCGAGGTCACGCTGCAGCCGGTGCGTCGGTTCGGTCTCGACGGCGCAATCGTCTTCTCCGACATCCTCACACCGCTGGTACCGATGGGGATCGACCTCACGTTCTCTCCAGCGCCGCACATCTCGAACCCCGTCCGTACTGCGGAGGATGCCGACCGGCTCGCGCTGCCGCGGCCGTGGCACGGAACCGAGTTCCTCGACCAGACACTCGAGCGGGTACGCACCCAGCTGGACCCAGGCGTCGCACTGATCGGCTTCTGCGGCGCGCCGTGGACACTCGCAACCTATCTCATCGAGGGCACAACGTCGCGCTCGTTCACCAAGGTCAAGGGGTTCGCGTTGCAACAGCCGGCAGCCTTCGCCCGCCTTCTCGACCTGGTTGCCGACGGCATGGCCGCGTATCTCCGCAGCCAAATCGAGCACGGCGCACAGGTCGTGCAGGTCTTCGACTCCTGGGTGGGTGCTCTCGGCGCCGCCGATGCCCGGCGCTGGGCCCTGGCCCCAGCCCGCCGGCTGCTCGAGCAGCTCGACGGCCTCGGCGTGCCGCGGATCTACTTCGCCAACGGCGGTTCCCACCTATTGCCCGATCTCGCCGGGATGCCGTGCGAGGTGATCGGCCTCGACTGGCGCGCCGACCTCGCTGCAGCAGCCGACACCCTCCCCGACCACGCCCTGCAGGGAAACCTCGATCCAGGCCTGCTCATGGGGCCTGTCGACGTCATCCGCGAGCGTACGCTCGAGATGCTGCGCACAGCGCCACGCACGGGCTACATCGCCAACCTCGGGCACGGCATCACCCCCGATGTCCCGGTGAGCCACATGGCCGCCTTCGTTCGTACCGTGCAGGAGCTTCGTCATGCCTGAGCTCGATCTCACCGCCCTGACCCCGGAGCTGCTGGACCGCTACGACCGCCCCGGTCCCAGGTACACCTCGTACCCGACCGCACCCCAGTTCACGACCGACTTTGACGAGGGGGCCTACCGTGAGCGGCTGGCCGAAGCCGCCGGCCGCGCCTCGGAGCCGTTATCCCTGTACGCCCACGTGCCGTTTTGCGAGCACCGCTGCACCTACTGCGGCTGCAACATCGTGATCTCCCCCCATCGCGGTCCCGAGGTGGCATACCTCGATGCAATCGATCGCGAGCTGGATCTCCTCGCCGGGGCTCTCGACGGCCGCCGCAGTCTCAACCAGCTGCACTGGGGAGGTGGCACGCCGACGTATCTGACGCCGCAGCAGTGCCGGCGCCTGTTCACGACGATCACCGACCGCTTCCCGCTGAACGCCGGCGCCGAGGTGGCAATCGAGGTGGACCCCTGTGTGACCAGCCTCGAGCACCTGGAGGTTCTGGCCGAGCTCGGCTTCAACCGCATCTCGATGGGTCTGCAGGATCTCGATGCCCGGGTGCAGGAAGCGGTCCAGCGCGTCCAGCCCCTCGAGCTGACCCGGCTCCACGTAGAACGCGCCCGCGAGCTCGGCTTTGAGTCCGTCAACGTGGACCTGATCTATGGTCTCCCCTACCAGAACGAGGCCCAGTTTCGGCAAACCGTCCGCACGGTGATCGAGGAGCTCAACCCGGACCGGGTGGCCTGCTTCTCCTACGCCCACGTGCCGTGGATCAAGCCCCACCAGCGCCAGCTCGACGACAGCACGTTGCCGCACGGCTGGGACAAGTTCCGGATCTTCGTCGGCGCGGTCGAGGAGTTCCTCGCAGCAGGGTACAGCTTCGTAGGATTCGACCACTTTGCCCGTCCCGAGGACGAGCTGGCAACCGCGATGCGGGAGGGACGCGTCCATCGCAACTTCATGGGCTATACGGTGATGCCGGCGTCCGACCAGCTCGGGGTCGGGATGACCTCGATAGGAGATGTGGCTGGCGCATATGCCGCCAACGAGAAGAACCTCGCACGCTACCAGCGGATGGTCGGCGAGGGACGGCTCCCGATCGAGCGAGGCATCCTCCGCTCAGCCGAGGATGAGCTCCGCGGCAGCGTCATCCGGCGGATCATCTGCAATCTCGGCTTGGACTATGGGTGGGTTGCCGGGAGCTTCGGCGTCGACCCCCGGCGTCACTTCGCGCAGGCGCTCGCCGAGCTCGAGCCGCTAGCCGCGGATGGGCTGCTCGAGATCAGCAACGGAGGATTGCAGGTCACTGACCTGGGAAGGTTCTTCCTGCGCAACATCTGCATGCCGTTCGACACCTACCTGCGCAAGCCCTCGGACCGCCCGGTCTACTCCCGGACCGTGTAGCCCGCACTTCTCACCAGCAGCCGCCTGCCGTCTCCGATGCACGTCCCTCTCAGGAGGGGATCCGGTTGGGATATACTCGCCCCACTAACGGGTCATCGGCCCAACCTCATCGGATGGTGCACAGTGGCGATCGACTCCACACATCTCGACCCTGCGAAGCTTCGCAAGGCTGCGGACAGCTTCCAGGTCATATGGGCAAGCATCTCGACCGCCGCCGTGCCGGCGGAGGATGAGGAGGTGGCCGGCGCCCTGAGCTCTCTCGGAGACGCCCTCAGGCGCTGCGGCCAGTCGGTGCAACACGTCCTGGAAAGCCATGGCCTGCCGATGGCGACCGCGGTCTCGGCCGCGCCCGTCACCAACACCGAGCCTCGGCCGCCCCTGCAGGCGAACGAGGTTTCTCGCGCATGCACGTTCGTCGACCGAGCTGCCGACTGGCTCTCCGATCATGCCGACGCAGACGTCGCGGAGGACGAGCTCACCAGCCTTCAGCTCATCGCGCGCCTTGCGTTCGAGACTCGGCAGACCATCGCCGCCGCTCTTCCCGCGGCATCCGCGGCCGGCGAGCCTGGCGAGACAGGGTCCACGACTGAGGAAGGGAGCGGACCCGCAGCCATTGCCGGCAACTATCCATCTCCGTCCGAAACGACCCTGTGGTCCGGGGAGCTTGTTCTCCAAGACACGCCCAAGGACCCGCTCCTGGTGGAGTGGAAGGACACGCTGGAGGTCACGCCGCGTGCCAAGGAGCTGGTCGATGAGTTCCTCGCGGAAGTCGGCCTGGACCTGAACCCTGCCGCCCGCCTGAAGCTCAACCGCAGCATCGAGAAGTGGCTCGTGGCCACACCCGAGGGCATGGTGCTCGTCATCAGGATCGGTGAGCTGCAGGGAAGACCGGAGCCGTATCCGAGATACGTTCCGAAGTCGGCTGTCGCCGACTCGGAAGGTGATTGAGTCGCTCCCCCACCCGCCCGGGAAGGGAAACGGAAGACGGGAAACGCTCCCCCGCCCGCCCGCAGAACGTAGCTGTAGCGCGCTCCAGAGGATGCTGCACTCCAGACGGACGTGCCGTCCTTGAGGTTATTCTGAAGCGCCATGACGGGCGACACCCGTTGGGGAATAACCTCAAGGG
>CAZKGM010000003.1:0-46460 GCA_964552395.1 uncultured Thermoanaerobaculia bacterium
CCGCGCCACTGACGAGGCCAACGGCCAGGAAGACGCCAACATCGCCGAGGCTTCGACCTCCGCCTCGGGCAGCGGGATGCCTATAGACGAGAGCTTCCCTACCGGTGACCCACCCGCTGGCTGGAGCATTGTTGACGGCGGAACTGGCACCCAGCACTGGACAACGACGAACCCCGGCGGCAGGTCGACACCAGGCGGCATGACCGCGCCGTTCGAGATTATCGATAGCGACTACGATGGCCGAGGCAGAACGCAGAACGACAGCCTAATAACGCCTGGCTTTAGCTCAGCTGGAGCCATCAGTGTGACTCTAGAGTTTGATACCTACTACCGGGATTACGATACCAACGATTTTGCCTACATTGACGTTTCTTCTAACGGTGGTTCGAGCTGGACCAATCTCGACACATGGACGACGAATCACGGCAGCGCGAGCGCCGCCATTCACGAAACCTACGACACAACAGCTCTCGCGGGCTCATCGACGAATGTGAAGGTCCGGTTCCGCTACGTCGCCACATGGGGATGGTATTGGTTTGTCGACAACGTGAAGGTTACGGTGCTCGGCGCCTGCTCCTCGACACCGAGTGATCCGCTGTACCTGACCGTGCGCTCGGTCAACGGTGAGGACAAGCTCGAGTGGGTCAACCCTCAGGCACCGTACTCATCGACAAACATCTGCCGCAGCACCTCGGGCTACCCGGATCCCTCGACCTGCACGCCGCTGACGACGCGGACGGGAACCGTCGGCGCCTACGACAGCTGGACCGACACCGGGCTGACCAACAACATCACCTACTACTACACGGCGTTCGTCGACGGCGGCACCGGCGCCTACTCGAGCGGCCGAGAGGCGTGGGGCCGCCCGCTCGACAGCAGCGGCCACATCAAGTGGGCCTACCACACCGCGGCAGCCTCGCTGACACCACCCGGTGTACGGCCCGGGACGCTCGGCACCGGCGCTACCTACGCCGTCTCCAACGACCGCATCCTGCACGGCATGAACACGACCGCGAGCGGCGGCGACTGGCCGCGCACGACACCGTTTGCCTGGGAACCGATGGCGATGAACGGCCCGGCCGGGGCGCGGCCCGGGGTGGTGCCGACGACCGTGGTTCCCGGCGCCGACACGGTCACTTTCCTGGGCGCCGAGGACGGCCACGTCTACGCCGCCGACGCCAAGACCGGGACCACGCTGTGGCAGAGCGCCCAGCTCGCCAACATGCTGCTGGCCTCGCCGTCGGGCACCTTCACCGCCTTCGGCGGCTCGTACGACCAGCTGTTCATCGGCACCCGCAGCGCCACCTCCGACAACGCGGTCTACGCCCTCGACCCGTCGGACGGCGCGACCAGGTGGTCGTTCAACAACGGCGGCGGCGCCGGCGGCATCGGCATCATCTCCTCCGGCGCAGCCGTGGATGTGACCGCCAACCGGCTTTACTTCACCAGCCGCGCGCGCGGCGGCGGCTCCTCAAACACCCTGTGGTGCATCAGCTTTACCGACACCGGCGCGAGCCTGGTGTGGGGGGTTCCCGTCGGCGACATCGACGGTGCACCTGTCCTCTACCAGGGCCGGCTGTACGTGGGCACCAACGACGGCCACGTCTACGCCATCAACCCATCCAGCGGCGCAACGCTGTGGACGGAGACGCTCACCACGGGCGACGGACCGGTCAAGGGGTTCGTCAGCCCCGAGGCGTCACCGACGCTGCCGCGCCGCCTCTACTTCGCCACCACGACCAAGATGTGGGCCCTCAACGACAACGGGAGCTCGGCGAGCCTCGCTTGGAGCGTGAGCACGATCGGCGGGCCGTCGATCCCACTGGCGCCGTACGGCGCGAGCAAGCTCTACGTCGGCTCGAGCGACGGCAGCCTGTACCAGCTCGACGCCGCGTCAGGGAACGTCGACACCTCGCTGATGCTCGGCGACGGCAGCGGCGCCGTCGGCAGCCCGGCCTACGACACGGTCAACAACATCGCTTACGTCGGCTCCGAGGCGGGCGTCGTCTACGCCGTCACGCTGCCGTTGCAGTAAGGAGGATCGCCATGCGTACGCACAGACTTCTCACCGGCACGCTCACCGCCGCGACGGCTCTCCTCGCAGCGGCCGGGTTCGCGCAGGTCGGACCGCCCACCAGCAACTGCCCGCGGGTTGTGGTCGGCTCGGTCGAGCACCCGGCGGACGTGGCGGTCAACCGCTTCTCGGCGGTCAAGACGACGGATCTGATCTTCCACATCATGTTCACGACCGAGGTCGCCAAGGACCACGTGGTGACGCTCAACGTCTACACGCCGCACGGCCACCTCTACCGCCGCCTCGACGTGCCGGTGGCGCCGGGCCGGGGCAACGCCCCCGCCGGGACGCGGCGACTGGCGGGCTACCCGTACCCGGTCAAGGTCGAGACGCCGGTGCAGCGCACGGCCGCAGGCAGGAGCTACGCCGTGGTCGACGTGTCGCTGCCGGTCGCCGGTACCTCGATCGTCACCAGCTCGCTGTACGGGCAGTGGCAGGTCGAGGTCGTGATGGACGGGGCGCGGCAGCCGTGCCCCGACCGGAGCTCGTTCTACATTACGCAGTGAGTTTCCGGCGTCCGTGAGGGCGGGCGCCATTGTCATTGTTCGGATGGAGGTTCAGCATGAAGTTCCGGAGGGCCAGGGACGTCGCCTGGCGGACTATCGATGACGAGACCCTGGTCATCCAGCTCAGCCGCTACCGGATGTACGGGCTCAACGCGGCGGGCTCCCGGGTCTGGGAAGCGCTCACCGAGCCGGCCGAGGTGGACCGCCTGGCGGCCCTGACCGCCGAGGGCGAGACCGACGCCAGGCATCGCACGGCACTCTCCGCGTTCCTCACCGAGCTGACCACCGAAGGGCTGCTGCAGGCGGAGACCACAACCTCGGAAGCGCCGCCCGCGGTTCCGGCCACGCCCGAGGAGCCCCTCCTGCCACGCGTGATGTGGTGCGAAGAGGTCGAACGTTTCGCCGGCGCCTGTGCGTTCGCCCCGACCATCAGTGTCATCTGCGACCAGCAGCCGTTCAACTCGTGAGCCGGGCTGCGAGGATGGTCGATCCAGGATTCTCCCAGCCCCATTCTCCAACACGATCATGGGTCAGGATCGACCTCGGAGGGCCGGTCTTCGAGCTCAGGAGCTTATCCACGGAGTGGCTCGAGACCATGATCGCCCGCTTCGCAGGTTTCCTCACCGACGGCAGCGCCGACTTCACGCTCGAGTACCGGCCCGCCGTCGGCGGCCCGGACGGCGGCGCGCGCTCGCGTCCGCCGTCGATCATCATCGACAGCTCCCGCCGCCACGCCTTCTTCCACGGCAGCGGCGACGTGGAGCACGTCGACAGCTTCCTGCGCACGGTTCTGCCCCGCATCGCGGCGCCGGCCTTGGTGGCCCACGCCGTTCTCCTCGGCGACGGTGACCGGGGCTGGCTCTGCTGCGGCGGCTCCGGCGCCGGCAAGAGCACCCTCGCGACCCTGCTGCCAGAGGCCGCGCTCTGCGACGAGCTCGCCTTGGTGCGGCTTGCCGGCGCCGGCGTCGACGCCGTCTCACTCCCCTACTGGCGCGCTCGACCCGGACGCGTGCGGCTCTCCGGGGTTTTGCTGCTCGAGCACGGTGACGGGGACCGGTTGACGCCGCTCCCCCCGATGCAAGCGGCGCAAGCCCTCAGGAGCCACATCTACTGGCCGACGGAGAGCCCGACGGCTGCCGCCGCGGCATTCGCCACCTTCAGCGAGGTCATCGCCAGGCTGCCGGTCTCCCGCCTTGCCTTCCTACCCCATGCCGCAGTGTGGACGACGATAACGCGGGGAATCTGAGATGAGCGGGATGGCCCACTTTAGACATCTTCTGGCCAAGGCGGCCCGCGACAGAACCCCGGTCGATGTCTCCGTAGAGATCACCCACCGCTGCAACTACCGCTGTCGGCACTGCTACATCCCCGACCTGACGGCTCCGGACCTGATGCCGACCGAGCGGATCCTGCTCCTGCTCGAGGAGCTGGCCGAGATGGGAACCCTGTTCCTCACCCTGACCGGCGGCGAGCCGCTGGTGCGCCGCGACTGGGAAACCATCGCGCGGCGGGCGCGGCAGCTCGGCTTCATGCTCACGATCCTGACCAACGGCGCCCTGATCGACGATCAGGCCGCGGACACCCTCGTCGAGCTCGCGGCCGGCGCCGAGGTCAGCCTCCACAGCATGGATCCGGACACCTTCGACCGGATTACATGCAGTCAAGGCTCCTTTGCGCGCACCATCCGCGGCATCGAGCTCCTCGTCGACCGCTCGGTTCCGGTCGAGCTCAAGGTGCCGGTCACGGTGCTCAACCGCGACCACGTTCCGGCCGTGATGGAGTATGCGGAGGGGCTGGGGGTGCCCTGCCGGGCGTTCCCGAAGATCGTGGCCCGCAAGGACGGCAACCTGCAGCCGCTGCAGCTCCGCATCCCCGAGCCGGAGCTGGTCGACTTCTACGCCGGCCCGCACTCCGGGTGCCACATCGACAGCACCGATGCTCCTGATCGCGGTCACGACGGCCCGCTGTGCGCGGCCGCCCACCGCTACGCCAACATCACCGCCGCCGGCGACATCATGGCGTGCAACATCCTGCCCGGCTCGGCGGGCAACCTGCTTGCCTCTACGTTCCGGGACATCTGGGAGCGCTCGCCGTGGCTCAACAGGATCCGCGACATCCGTCGCAGGGACCTCCCAGTCTGCTCGACCTGTGACAAGTTTTCCTACTGCGGGCGCTGCCTGGCCCAGGCGATGGTCGAGGACGGCGACATCCTCGGGCCGTCGCGGATCGCGTGCGACCACGCGGAGGCCGTCGAACGTGCCGTGCGCAGGGGAGCCTGAGCCGTGCGTGGCCCGCTTCTGCGAGCCCGTTCACTCGCCTCCGTCGTCACTGCCTCGCTCCTCGTGCGCCGCCTGTACGGCCGCGCGCCGCTCGACCGCCTCGTCGATCTCCTGCGCACCGGGCCGCCGTTTCCGCCCTCCCTATGCGATCCCCGCCTGCACCTGGAAAGCGTGAACCTGCTGCTGCCCTTTCTGCCGCCCCGCGGCCTGCGGTCGTGCTTCAAGCGCTCGCTGATCCTGATGAACCTCTGGCACCGCTGCGGTCTCGACCCGCGCCTCCACCTCGGTGTGCGGCAGACAGGCTCCGGTGGCGGCAGCGGCCACGCCTGGGTCACCGCACCCGGCGCGCCCGTGCTCACCGCCGACAGCGACGGCTACCGCGAGGCGGTGGTGGTGTAGGGCGAAAGTGAGAAGGTCCTGCCCACCCACCCGGAGAGTAAGGAGGGAAGGGTAAGGAGTAAGGGGACCCCTGCCGTCCCAAAAAACCTACCTGTAGCGCGCTCCAGAGAACGTGACGTTCAAACGGGCGTGCCGGGCACAGCTTCTTCCTGAAGCGCGACGGGTAGGCCAGCGCGATGCAAGGGAAAAGCTGATGCCGGGCTCCCACGGCCCTTGGCGTTCAGAGAACAGCTTCAGCTTTGGAAGAGGCGGCCCGAGTGGCTTCCGGCGGTCGCCACGAGGTCATTCATCCCTGCTCGTTGTCTCGCGACCGCCGGAAACGCGAGGCGGGCGGTTATTCTGTGACCGCACGGCCGCCGGAGTAGCGGAGAATCCTCCCCAGGTCTTCCGGCGAAGGGTTCCCGGGCTGTTCAGACACGCGGCCCACCCCCCGCCCAGATCCTTCCTCGCTCGCAAGCTCGCTCATCAGGATGACACCACCGGCAAACGGCTCAGCCAAACGACACGAAGAGAAGGGGGTCCGTCGAAACCTTCCCTGGTCCGCCCTCGAGGGAACATCTCGCGCCCTGAGTGCGTATCATGCTTAGCGATTCGAGCTACGAATCGCGTACACTGGAATGCGAACGGGGAAGGACAACGTGGGCGACAAAGGCGACAGAGGGTGCGGGTGCTGCGGCGGCGGGATCTTCGGGAGCATCGGCGCGGTGCTCGCCGCCCTGCTGAGCTGGGGCACCAACCACAGCATTCTGTGGGCCCTGCTCCACGCCTGTATGAGCTGGTTCTACGTCATCTACCACTGGTTCGTGTACGGCAACATCCTCCCTTAGTACCCCGCTCGGGACCCCGCTCCGGCTGCGATCCATAGAATGGGGTCGGCTGCGCGTTCTTCGCTTGTCGCACGTCTCCAACGTACCTGCAGGTACGCCTGCGACGTGCTCCGGCGAGAGAAAACGCACATCTGACCCCACCTTGCAAACCTCGCTTCGAACCGGGGTCCCGGCCGGGGCTCTGGAAGCGCCTGGCTTGCATCCGGAGGTCGTACCGGTCAGGAAGGGGCGGCCGTGCGGCCTCGGCTTCGCAGCGTCATTCCCGGGAAGCGAAAAGGCGCGACCTGCTAGAGTGGGGTGAAGGAGGCCGGTTTGGGACGAAAAGGCGGCGCGTACAAGTTCGCGAAACGAAGCAGGGAGCTGGAGAAGCAGAAGAAGAAGAAGGAGAAGCTCGATCGCAAGCGGAACAGGGACTCCGATGAGGTCGACGCCGAGCCGGAGACCGAGCCTCAACAACCCTAAGTCCGCGCTTCTCACCACCACGCGGTTGCAGCGCGCGATGCGCCGGCGCTGGCGACGTTTTCTCGTCTCCGCGTATTCGACGTGTTCACGAGCACACCTCCGTGGGCGGGTGGATTTCCAGCGCTTTGTCACTCCGTCACCGGGCGGGGGCTCAGTCACTCCCGGATGGACTGCAACGGGCCTCCGAATCGGCGATCGCGCCGCGATCGCCCTCAAACGATCCGGGCGGAAGACCTTTCATCCCTTCGCGTCCTTCGCGTCCTGGCGGTTTGAACGTCCCCCCACCGTACCCAGCGTCCTTCACGGAGACCACCTACGTCGAGGTCAACCGCGGCCGAGCTCCTCTCGGACCTCGGCCAGCCTCGACTCGAGGGCCTCGAGGTCGGCCGCCGCCTCGGCCCAGCGCTCGTTCAGGTCGTCGAGGCCTTCCCGAGCCGCTTCGAGGTCATCCTGCAGGGCGCACACGCGCTCCGGATCGGCCCACGCGGCACGGTCGGCGAGCGACTCGTTGGCCTCTTCGATGAGTCCGTGACGGCGCTCGATCTCAGCCTCGAGCTCCCCGGTCTCGGTCTGCAGTCGCTCAACATCGCGCCGTAACCGGCGCTCCTCCTCGGCCAGCGGGCTGCGCCGGGATCCTCCAGAGTTCGGCTCCCGGCCGCGGTCGACGGGCGCCGCTTCCACCTCGCCAAGCGCCTCGGCGACGCTGCGGACCTCGCGTACGCGACCGCCGACGACGACCAGCACCCGAGTCGCGACCCGCTCCACCAGGCGGCGGTCGTGACTCACCATCACCAACGACCCCGGGTACCTCGTCAACGCGGCCTCGAGGGACTCGCAGGTCGGCAGGTCGAGGTGGTTGGTGGGCTCGTCGAGGAACAGCATGTTGGGGTGGGAGGCGAGGATGCGGGCGAGGCTCACGCGCCCACGCTCGCCTCCCGACAGGCCGTCGAGCGGTCGGTCGGCGGCCTCCCCCGAGAAGCCGAAGCGCGCCGCCCACGACCGTGCCTGCGTCGGGCTCCAGGTGGGATGAACACTCCACAACACGTCGAGCACGGTACCTTCGAGCGGCAGGTCGGCGAGCTCCTGGTCGTACCAGGCTGCCGCCACGCCGTGGCCGGCAATCACACGCCCCGCCAGCGGCGGCATCCTGCCGGCCAGCACCCTCAGCAGGGTCGTCTTGCCGGCGCCGTTGGCGCCGACCACGGCCACCCGCTCGCCGCGCCGGATCACCAGCTTGACTCCGCGAACGACCGGTCCGTCGTACCCCGCTGCGACCCCTTCCGCGGCCACCACCACGTCGCCGGCGCGCGGGACCTCGCCCCAGGCAAAGCCAGTCGCCCGCCCCTCGCCCACCGGGCGCTCGATCGGCTCCAAACGGTCGAGCTCCTTGCGCCGTGCCTGCGCCTGCTTGGTCCTCTGCCCGGCGATGTTGCGGCGGATGTAGTCCTCGGCGCGTGCGATGTGCTCCTGCTGCCGTTGCCAGGCCCGCTGCTGCGCCTCGCGCTCCTCCGCCTTGGCCCGCCGGTAACGCTCGTAGCCGCCCGGCCAACGCCGCAGGCGCCCGCCCTCGACCTCCACCACGGCGGTCCCGACCCGGTCGATCAGCTCGCGGTCGTGGGTGGCCACCAGCACCGCCCCGCGACGCTGCTCCAACAGCCTGATGAGGGCCTGTGCTCCGAGCAGGTCCAGGTGGTTCGTGGGCTCGTCGAGGAGCAGCAGGTCCGCCGGCTCGAGCAGCGCGCGCACCAGCGCGAGTCGCGTCCGCTGGCCGCCCGAGAGCTCGCCGACCGGCCGCTGGGCCAGCTCGCCGCCGAGTCCGAACGCCGCCAGGCTGGTCAGCGCTTCCGCCTCGGCGCGGTACGGGTCGTGTGCTTCGAGAGCGTCCTGGAGCTCGCTCAGGCGTTCGAGCAGCTCGCCGTCGCCGGGGCGCGCCGTGAGCTCCTCCGCGACCCCGTCGAGGTCGCGCTCCAGGGCCGCGATCCGAGCGTACGCTGCCATCGCATACGACAGCACCGTGGATCCCGAGGGCGCCTCGAAGTGCTGGTTGAGACGGGCCAGAGAGAGGCTGCGCACGGTTTGCACGCGGCCAAGCTCGGGCTCGACCTCGCCGGCGAGAAGGCGCAGCAGGGTTGTCTTGCCGGCGCCGTTGCGGCCGACCAGCACCAGGTGCTCGCCGGGGTTGTGCTGGAAGTCCACCCCGTCGAGGATCTGCTCGCCGCCGAGCCGGACCCGGACTCCCTGCAGGCGGTAGAGCATCTATGAATCAACCTCGTCGATGGCGCCAACCACCAGGTCGGGTGGTGCGACGGGCTCCGGCCCCACGCGGAATGCGCCCGTCACCTGCTCAATCAGCTCGCCTTCGTCCACGTCCCGCTCGCCGACGAGCAGGGTCGCCAGCGGCTGTCCGGCCTCCACCCGATCGCCCAGGCGCGCGCGGACCAGGATCCCGGCACCGTGCGCGAGCTCGTCGTCACGGGTTCGCCTGCCGGCTCCGAGGTCGACGGCGGCCCAGCCGAGGGCCTCGCCATCGACGGCTTCCACCCAACCCGCCGACGCCGCGGTCACTGCGACCTCGCGCCGGGGATGCGCAAGCCTGGCGGAATCGGGATCACCTCCGTGGGCAACGACCAGCGCGTCCCAGGCGGCCCGCGCCGCGCCGTTCGCGAGAGCCCCCTCGAGCCGGGCTCGGGCCTCGGCGGTGTTGGCGCCCCGCAGCCGCATCGCCTCCGCGGCGAGCCGCAGCACGACCTCGCGCAGGGCGGGGCTGCCGCCTCCCTCGAGGACGTCGAGCGCCGCACGCACCTCGCAGGCAGTCCCCAGAGCCGGACCCAAAGGCTGGTTCATGTCGGTGATGACGGCCTCGCAGGCCATTCCCATGTCGCGGGCCACCCGCCTCAGGGCACGCGCAAGCTCGACCGCGTCCGGCAGGGTCTTGCGGAAGGCTCCACTTCCCCACTTGACGTCAAGCACCAGCGTCGACGCCCCGAGCGCCAGCTTCTTCGACATGATCGAGCCGACGATCAGCGGCAGCGACGGTACGGTCGCGGTGACGTCGCGCAGCGCGTACAGCACGCGGTCGGCGGGAGCAATGTGCTCGTTCTGTGCCACCACGGCGGCGCCGCACTCCTCGAGCAGCTCCAGCATCCCCTCACGATCCCGGTCGGTACTGAATCCGGGGACCGCATCGAGCTTGTCGAGGGTACCTTGCGAGTGCCCCAGACCGCGCCCGGCCATCATTGCGACGGGGGTGCCGACTGCCGCCAGAAGGGGAGCGAAAACGAGCGAGACCGTATCGCCGACGCCTCCGGTGGAGTGCTTGTCCACGGCATCGGGCCGCAGCCGTCCGAGCTCCCACACCTCGCCCGAGTGCAGCATCTCCTGGGTCAAGCAGCGGGTCTCCTCGGCGTTCATGCCGCGCCAGCAGACCGCCATCAAGAAGGCCGCCAGCTGCTCGGGCGGAAGCGTGCCGCTGCTCGCCCCGCGCACGAAGGCGGCGATCTCTTCGCTGTCGAGGGTCCGGCCGTCGCGCTTGCGCGCGATCACCTCGACGAAGCTCACGAACTCATCCCAGCTCGCGAAGCCGCTGCTGCGCCTGCCGCTGGTACGGCGAGTCGGGGAAGTCCTGCACCAGCTTCTGGAAGTACTCCTTCGCCTGATCGGGCTTCTTCTCCCTCACGTACAGCGCGCCGAGCTCATACAGCGCGGCATCGCGCGGTAGGCGCCGATCGGTCCCGGCGGCCATCGCTTCGAGATCCTTGGCAACCTCGGGGCCTTGCCCGAGCTGCTCTCTGATGTGCACCAGATCGAGCATCGAGAGCCGTCCCAGCACGTCATCGCCGTGGCGGCGGGACACCGTTTGCAGCAATGTGTTCGCGGTCTCGACATCACCCTTGTCGAATGCGATCCTCGCCAGGTAGATCCGCGCCTCGTCGGCCTGATCGGTGTGGCTGAAGCGGTGCACCACGTCCTCGAGCTTCTTCTTGGCCCCCTCCACGTCCGGAGCCGCGCCCTTACCGGACTCGTCGCCCGAGTACAGCTTCATTGCCGCCTGCAGCTCGTAGGCGGCCTTGTCCTGGCGCCCCGAGCTGAAGGTCGTAAACCCCCACCAGATCAGCACCACGACGCACACGGCCCCGAAGCCTACGGCCAGCGGGCGCCAGTTGTCGGTTACCCAGTGGATGACCAGGTCCACCACCGAGATGAAATCGTCCTGCTTGAGCTTCTTTCGCGTCAGACGTCGCATCGAGCCTTCCTCCCCAGAACCGCCGCCGACGACCACAGCTGGGTGGCATCCGCGGGGCGCCCAACTTTAGCCCGGATTGTTCGTCATGACAACGCCCGGGCCTCCCCGGTCACTCGCGAACGGTCTCCTCGCCGCGTCGCTCGTGCAGGCTCTCGTCGTCCCCCTGCCACAGGCGCCGCAATCGCGGCCGCCACACCAGCCACAGCGCCATCAAGTGGCCGAGGAGCGCCCCCGCGACGACATCCGAGAGGAAGTGCTGGTGATGCACGATCCGATTCACGCCTGTCGCCACGGCAACCGTGTAGACAACCGGGGCGGCCGTCGGGTAGAAGGCGGCCAGCGTCGTCGCCGAGGCAAAGGCCGACAGCGTGTGGCCGGAAGGAAACGACTGGCTCGACGCGTGTTGAAGGCCCGCCTCCGGACCGTGGAACACGGTGCGCTCGTGTCCCGCCACCTGCCCCGCGTGCGACGGCCGCTCACGCCCGGCAAGAACCTTGATGACGGTCCCCGTCGCCGCAACACAGGCAACGATCAGCCAGAAGGCGGCGGCACGGCGCCACCGCCTGGGGTCCAGCATGCCGATTGCCACGCCGACGACCACCGTCCCCAGCCCGGAGGCCAGGAACTTCGCCGCCGTCAGCCCCTCGCGCATCTCGCCCCAGTGGTCGTACAGCGTCACGGTCCTGAAGAAGCCGAACGCCTGGCGGTCGAGCACGAACGCAATCACCAGCAGAACCAGCCCCACCAGCAGCCGCGACAGGAACGTGGACCGCCGTGCCGGCATCTCTCAGCGACCTCCCTCACCGGACTGGACGAACGCAAGATCCACCATGGAAACATCGTACACCGGCCTCCCGGGCGGGTGGGGCCCTTTCACCTTCTCACCTTCTCACCTCCCCGAAAGATCGCCATCCTCGTCCACCGTCCGTGCCCGAGGTCGATGCCGTTGACGGTCTCGACGACGCGCACGTGGACGGCCGGCACCTCCCGCTCGAAGCGCTGCAGGTCGTCCAGCCTCGCGACGCCGACAAACGGCTCGCCCGCGGCGAGGTGCTCGGCGAGGCAGGCCCGCGGACGGCAGTTGATGGAGTCCAGGGGCAGGTAGAAGAACAGCTCGTCGTCGCGCGCCTCGTAGATCAGGACTCTCTCTCCATCGTGCCGCGCCTCGAGGACGCGGCGCGCTGCGAGCGGGCCGACCAGCTCGCCGCCGAGCCGCGGCAGGAACCATCCCAGAAGGCCGAGGAGGTAGAGAGCCGTGGCCGCGATCGTCACCGCCAGGCGACGCCGCGGCGAGCGCGACGCGACCGCGAAGGTGAGGCCGGACAGCAGCACGAGACCGACAATCATCCCGGGCACGAGCAAGGCGTCAAGGCCAAAGTGCAGGCCGACAGCGGTTGGCAGCGCCGCGAGCGGTAGCCCGCCGGCGAGGAGCAGGATCGACGTCACCGTGCGCTCGCGATCGGTCTCTTCCGGGCGCGACAGCAGCCACCCGACGACCAGCAGCACCCCCGCCGGGTACGCCAGCAGCCAGTAGTGGACGAGCTTGGTCTCGACCAGCTCGAGCATGACCAGGGGCCCGAGCAGCCACGCGGCGAGGAAGCGCAGGCGCACATCCTCACGCAGGCCGCGGCCCAGGCCGGCCAGCGCCGCCGGCAGGAAGGCGATCCACGGGAAGGCGGCCACCAGCGCCGTCACCACGTAGAAGCCCGGAAAGCCGCCGTGGCTCTCGAGCGGCGACAGCGAGCGCGCCACCACGTGTTTGCCGACCCCGACCCGGAAGAACTCGCCGCCGGTGGCATGCCACGCTGCCGCCGCCCACGGAACCGTCAGAGCCAGGAACAGCGGCACTCCCCACGCCCAGCGCAGGCACGCGAGAAAGGCGCGGCCGCGCGCGGAGCGCAGCGTCTCCACCGCTGCCCAGGCGACCGGCACGAGAAGTACCACCGGCCCCAGCCGCCACCACCCGGCGACGAGCACGACGGCAAGGACGACGGCCTCCCAGCGCCGCCAGCGCCGGGCCAAGGCCCAGGCCCCGGCGCCGGTGAAGACGACGAATGCCGGCGCCACCGGCCCCTTGGCAAGCGTCGCGAGGGCGAGACCGACCCAGAAGAGCGCGGCGGCGCCGGCGCCCCCCTCTCCGACCGTCAGCCTCTCGAGGGCCAGCATGGCAGCGAGCGCGGGCAGCACCATCACCAGGTCGGCGGTGCACGCACGCGCCTCGAGGCTGAAGGTCGCCGTCACCGCCAGCAGCAGGCCGGCGAGCAGCCCTGCGCCCGGGCCCCACCGACGCCGCGCCCACCAGGCAAGAAGGAGCACAGCCAGCGCGCCGGCGAGATTCGAGGGCAGCCGTGCGGCGACCTCGCTGACGCCGAAGACGGCGTACGAGGCCATGGTGCACCAGTAGACGAGGATCGGCTTGTCGTAGCGGTTGACGCCGCCGAACGTCGGCACCACCAGGTCGCCCCTTGCCAGCATCTCGCGCGCCGCCTCCGCGAAGCGCGGCTCGTCACGGCCGATCAGCGGCGTCCACGCTGTGCCGGCGAAGAACAGCACGAACGCCAGCGCAGCCGCCACCGCCATCTCCCGCCCGGCGCCGGCGACCGCCCATCGCCGGAGGTTCACGGGCCGTCGTCCTCCGACTCGCCGCCGACGCCCTGCAGGGCGTCCAGCCTGGCCTGGAGGGTACTCAGGCGGCGCTCGGCCTCGGAGTACTTGGTGGCGGCGTTGCCGATGTGCTTGCCGAGGACCGCGAACTCCTCGCCGAACCGCTCCAGCTGCTGCTCGACGGCGCCGATACCACGGAGGATCGCGGCCGCGTTGGCCTCCACCTCGAGCCCGCGCAAACCGGTGGCGACGGTGCTCAGGTAAGCGTAGAAGGTACTCGGCGACACCGGCAGCACGCGGCGGGACAGCGCGTAGTCCGCAAGATCGGCGCCACCCCCTTCGCCGGCTACCAGCTCGGCGTAGACCGCCTCGGCGGGAACGAACATCAGCGCGAACTCGAACGTCCCCTCACCCGGGCGGATGTAGCGCTCGGCAATCTCGTCGACACGCCCCTTGACCGCGGTCGCGAACTCGCGGCGCGCGGTCTTGCGCGCGGGATCATCCTCCGCCGCCACCAGGCGGCGGTAGGCCTCGAGCGGGAACTTGGCGTCGACCGGCACCAGGCGGTCGCCGACGTGGATCACCGCGTCGACCGTGCGGCCGTCTGAGAACCGGTGCTGGGCCTCCCACACGCCGGCCGGCAGCACCTGTCGGAGCAGCTCCTCGAGTGCACGCTCACCGAACAGCCCGCGCAGCTTCGGAACCTTGAGAATGCCTTCCAGCTCCTCGATGCTGCGCCCGAGCCGTTCCATGCGCTGCGCCATCTCGGCAACCTGGCCGAGCTGCTCCCGCACCGAGCCGAAGACGCGCGTGGCGTTGGAGATCCCCTCGCCGAGAGTCTTCTGCGACACCGCCATCTGACGGTTGAGCGACTCGTTCATCTGCCGCCCGACGTCGCCGAGCTGGGCGTGAAGCCGGCCCGCGACCTCGGTCAGCTGTGTGCCCACCGACCGCATCGCGTCTCCCTGCTCGCGCGCCTGTCGCTCCTGGGCGGCCTCGAGGCGGCGCCTCAGGCTTCTTCCCTGGGCGACCGCCGCCACCGCGGCGATTGCCGCGGCCGCCGCTGCAAGCACGATGATCGCGACCAGCCAGGGCTCCTGCGGCATCCGGACGCTACCTCTCGGCCCTTGGAGGCGCCACGGCCCCCGGCTTGCTCAGGCCCATCAGCCCCTCGAGCGCTGCGAACGCCCTGTAGTCGGTCTGGTCGAGGTTCAGCGGGGTGATCGTCACCCAGCCGGCGCCGAGGGCGGCGGCGTCGCTGGCCGGGTCGGTCTCCGACGGCGGCGACCAGTGGCCGGTCAGCCAACGCACGCCGTCCTGCTCGCGGACCACCTCGTAGCTGGTCTTGAGATCGGCTGCGAGGCTCGAGCGCGTGAGCCGGTAACCACGGCCAGCGCTCGGGTCCTTGGGAATGTTGACGTTGAGCAGAACGCCGTGCGGCAGGCCGCCGTCGCGGATCGCGTCCACCAGCGGCTTCACCCATCGCGCCGCAGCCGTGAAGTCGGGGTGCGGGTCGCCCCAGTCGAGCGCGAGCGAGAACGCAACCGCGGGCACCCCGAGCACCGTCGCCTCGCGCGCCGCGCCCAGGGTTCCGGAGTACCAGGCACTGAGGCCGACGTTCTCGCCGCGGTTGATGCCTGACAGCACGATGTCCGGAGGGTCGGCCGCCAGCACCGTGTCGATTCCCACTCGCACTGTGGTCGCCGGGGTCGCATCCACCGCCCACGCCGTCGCGCCGCCAACCTCGGCATGCGGTCCGACTTGGATCAGGCGGCGGAGGGTCAGTGCGTGGCCGACCCCGCTCTGCTGCTGCGCGGGCGCCACCACGGTGACCCGGTAGCCCGGATCCGCGGCCAGCACCCTGGCCAGCGCCTCGATCCCTGGCGCATCGATGCCGTCATCATTGGCGATCATGACGTGGCATCGTTCCCCGGCCCCGGCGACGACGGCAGCGCCCAGCAGGATCGCCGCCAAGGTCCAACGCGCAACGTGTGCTCGCATCCGCACCTCCACAACCCTCGTGAGCAGCGAGTGTAGCAGAGGGGGTACAAGGGCTGTCGCAGCGCGCTCCGGCGCCCTCACCGCGCCGCCTCCGGGTGCCGGTCCACCTTGACATTCTTGCCGCAGCGCGGTATATAGTTGGCATGGCATTGCCGCATAGCGGCAAGCCGTGAAGGAGAGCAGAGATGATCCGTCTGATCAAGCGCTACGGTAGCCGCAAGCTGTACGACACGGAGGAAAGCCGCTACGTCTCCCTCGAGGAGCTGGCGGGGTGGATCCGGCACGGGCAGGAGATCCGCGTCATCGACAACAAGACCGGCGACGACGTGACGTCGCATACGCTGACGCAGATCATCTCGGAGGAGGGCCGCCGCGGCATCTCGATGCTCCCGAACGAGCTTCTGCACGAGCTGATCAGGCTCGGTGAGGAAGCCGTGTCGAGCGGCGTCGAGCACGTTCAGAGCGGCGTTGACCGGCTCGTCCGAGCCTCGATCGACCGTCTGGCGCCGGTACGGCGTGCGAGGGAGGAGATGTCCCGCCTGCAGCACCGCCTAGCCGAGCTCGAAACATCCCTCGCCGATCTCGAGCAGCAGCGGGTGGAGGAAGAGGCTCGACGACCAGCGCGGCCGAAGGCGCGGCCCGCGGCCGCGGCACGGAGCAGCGCACAGGCCAAGAAACGGGCGCCGGCAGCGGCCAAGAAACCCGCCGCCAAGTCCTCCAGCAGATCCTCCACGAGGGGCAACTCCAAGACCCGGAAGGCATGACGCGGGTTTCTCAGATCTCCCGCACCGCGACCGTGGCGGAGAAGGAGCCGGCCGTGAGCACACCACCGACCCGCCACAGCGACCGCAGCATCATCGGGCTCGCCCTCGCAGGAGGCGGGCCGCAGGGAGCGATTCACGAGATCGGAGCGCTGCGCGCCCTGGACGAAGCACTCGACGGCCTCGACCTCAACGACCTCGACATCTACGTCGGCGTCAGTGCCGGCGCGTTCATCGCCGCCTGCCTGGCCAACAAGCTGTCGACCGAGCAGATGGCCCGCGCGATCGTCAAGCACGAGCCCGGCGAGCACCCGTTCGTGCCCGAGACGTTCCTCAGCCCGGCGGTGGGCAACCTCGTCAAGAGCGGCCTCAGGGTGCCAAAGCTGTTTCTCGAGGCCCTGTGGCTGTACGCCCGCCATCCCGAGGACCTGACGCTCATCGAGTCGCTGACCCGGCTCGCACGCGCTCTTCCCGTCGGGATCTTCAAGAACGAGCCGGTTCGCGAGTACCTGCAACGGATTTTCACCATCAAGGGTCGCACCGACGACTTCCGTGAGCTCGCCCACCGGCTGATCGTGGTCGCGACCGATCTCGACTCCGGGCAGCCGATACGGTTCGGCGAGCCGGGGGCCGACCACATCCCGATCTCGACCGCGGTCCAAGCCTCGACCGCGCTTCCCGGCCTCTACCCGCCGGTGCTGATCGACGACCGCCACTACGTCGACGGGGTGCTGATCAAGACGCTGCACGCCTCCGTGGCCCTCGATGAAGGCGCCGACCTCGTGTTCTGCCTCAACCCGATCGTGCCGGTGGACACCATCCGCGCCGTTGACCTGGGCGTGATGCGACGCGGCAAGCTGATCGACCGCGGCCTGCCGAGCGTCCTCTCGCAGACTTTCCGAACGTTGATCCACTCGCGGCTGTACGTTGGCCTCGCCGCCTACGACGAGCGCTACAAGAACGCCGACGTCATCCTTCTCGAGCCGCGGCGCGACGACTACGAAGTCTTCTTTTCCAATGTCTTCAGCTTCTCCCATCGCCGCGCCATCTGCGAGCACGCCTACCACTGTACCCGCCGCTACCTGCGCACCCAACGGCGCGAGCTCGAGCCGGTCCTCGCACGCCACGGCATCACGCTGCGCTCGGATGTGCTCGACGACGAGGGGCGCTCCCTGTGGGACAGCGGGAGACCCAGGAAACGCCACATACCGCCGGTGGTCGACCGGCTCGGCGGCGCTCTCGAGCGCCTGGAGAACCTGGTGGCCGAACTCTGACGCCCCCGGGCCACTGCAACAGGCCTTGGGGTTTCCCGCTCTTTACGCTATTCTCGGAAGCACATCACTAAGGAGGGACACATGGCGGCGCCGATCTTCAGAGAGGAGTGGGCACAGGCATGGTGCCAGCGGATCAACGAAAACGACAGCTACCGCAGGGCTGCCGAGCGATGGGAGGGAGCGATCGTGCTCCTGATGACGGAAGACTCCTCGTTCGGCATCGACAAGGAGCGTGCCGTGATCGCTGACCTCTGGCACGGCGAGTGTCGCTCGGGCCACGCCGCCGGTGATACCGAGCGAGCCGAGGCGCCGTTCATTATCAGCGGCACGCCCGCCATCTGGAAGCGAGTCCTCGAAGGCGAGGCCGACCCCATCGTGTCGCTAATGGGAGGCAAGCTCAAGCTCACCCGCGGCGGGCTGTTCAAGCTGCTCCCCTATGCCAAGGCCGCAAAGGAGCTGGTGAACTCGGCCCGTGAGGTCGACACCCGCTTCCCCGCCGGCTGGAAGTAGTAGCGAGGCCCGACCGGAACCTCCGATTCTGCTCTGATTCACGATACGGTGCCATCTGCGCGTTTTTCGCTTGTCGCACGTCTCCAACGTACCTGCCAAAGGAAAGACCCTCTTGGGGGACCCACCCTGCCCGAGACGTGCTGCGTCTGCGTTTTCCGGGCGGGTGGGGGCTAACGGTCCCGCGGCCAGGCGGGGACGCGACGGAAGGAGGCGAGCGGCCATCCCGCCGCGGGCGGCGGGGGGGTCGGGCGCAGGAGGCTTGGCCCGAGGTCCTCCTCGAGGACGGACTGACCGTCCCCGAGGGGTGCGGCCGCAGGCCGGGGATCTGCCCTCTATCTCCTTCTTCGTGTTCTTGGTGTCGTGGTGGTTGGCTTCAATCCGCAGCCGCTGAGCGGGCCTCCTCCAGGAGCACCTCGATTTCGCCGTGGAAGTGCTCCACTAGCGTCTCGGGATCCGGGGCGAGCGCGGCATCCACCGCCAGCCCGAGGCGCACCTCGCCCGCATAGCTGAAGATGCTGATCCCCATCCCGAGGTGGGCCGACTGCGGAACCCAGAACATGATGTTCTGGATCCGCGAACCGGCCATGTAGAGCCGTTTCTGCGGCCCCGGGACATTGGTCATCACGAGCGTCGCCTTGCTCCCGAAGAGGTCGACGCCGAGGGCCAATAGCTCCGACTTCGCCATCCCGAGCAGCTGCAGGATGCTGAATGCGACTCCCGCCTGCGGCGACCGCTTCAGCTCGTCCATGCGGCGATGCACCTCGGCAAGACGCTGGCACGGCTCGGGCAGGCCCACGGGGAGGGCGACAAAGACCAGCCCGAAGCGGTTTCCGAGATCGTCGAGCTTCTCCTCCGGGCGCAGGTTGACGGGCACGATCGCCTTGACGTCCCGGCCCTCGATGTCGTCGCCGCGGCTCAGCATGTAGCACCGCATGGCGCCGGTCGCCGCGGCCAATAGGACATCGTTGATGGTGGCGCCGAACGCCTTGCCGACAGCCTTGACCTCGGCGAGCGGGACCGGTCCCGACCACACCGCCTTCTTGGTGATGCCGATCCGGCCCTTGAAAACGGTCTTCGGATCGGGCGGCAGGGAGAGAAGGTCGCGTACGACGCCGGCCGCGCTGGCGCCGCTGCCCGCCATCTCGGCCAGCCGCGCCGGGTTGAGCAGCATCTCCCTTCCCTGGCCGAGAAGGTAGTCGGTAACGCCGCGGCCCCTCGGTTCGCGGCTGCCGGGCGCGCTTCCCGCGCCCGGCCGCACGGCAGCCACGGCATCGGCATCCTCGTCGGTGAGAGAGAACAGCAGGCGCACCAGGGCAATGCCGTCTGCGATGCAGTGGTGGAGCCGGATGATCAGGGCGCCGCCGGCGCCGTAGTTTTCCACCAGGTGTATCTGCCACAGGGGCCGCGAGCGGTCGAGAGGCGTGCTCATGAGGTCGCTCACCAGCTCCTGCAGGGCGCGCTCATCGTGCGGCGTCGGCAGGGCCACGCGGTGCAGGTGAGCACGCAGGCTGAAGTGGTCGTCCTCGACCCACGAGGGACGCCCAAGGGGGAGGAACGACTCCACGACCTTGCTGCGGAAGCGGTCGTGACACATCAGACGGTCCTCGATCACCTCCTTGAAGCGGGGAAACTCCAACGGCTTCTCGAAGGTCATCAGGCCGGTGATCGTCATCAGGTTGGTGGCGTCCTCCATCCTCAGCCACGCGCTGTCGACGTTCGCCATGGCCTCGCGCTCGCCTTGCCAGAGCAGCACCTCGGACCTCCTCGACCGACGCCTCGCCATCCCCTGCTGCGGACAGTCTGCAGCGGAGAAACGGTGCGCCACGCCCTCACCGGTGGAGTCGTTCTCCCTGCATGATACCAACACAGCGGACGTTTCCAGAACCTCGGCGTCGCAGCCTGCAGTTCCTGCCGCGTTGCGTTATGCCGCTCCGCGGCATACTGGTACCTCACGATTCGACAACTACACTCTGCAAAATATTAAATACCTGTACTTACGAAATCATGCCGCATTGCAGAAGAAGGGGTTGACATTTATGCCGCAGTGCGTTATATTCATCGTGTCCGGATGCCGCGGAGCGGCAATAGCCAGTGAGCCCCGAGGCTCACCTCAACAACAATACCGGCGCCTGACAGCGCCACGGAAGGTCGGCAAGACCGACACAGGAGGATGAGATGGCCACGAAGAAGACTCGCAAGCTGCAGAACGACGTCATGGAGTCCGCACACAAGATCTGGCTCGCCGGCCTGGGCGCGCTCGCCGTCGGCCAGGAAGAGGGCACCAAGCTGTTCAAGAACCTGGTCGAGAAGGGGCAGGACTTCGAGAGCGCCGGCAAGGAGCAGGTCGCGAAGGCCAAGGGCACGGTGGCCGGCGTCAAGACGGTGGCCGAGAGCTACTGGGAGACCTTCGAGCGGACGCTCGACGAGAAGGTGACCGCCGTTGTCCATCGCCTCGGTGTCCCCACCAAGGACGAGATCGAGGGTCTGACCAAGAAGGTCGAGGATCTGACGAAAAGCATCGAGAAGCTGCGCAAGTCCGAGGCCTCGACCCGCAAGGCGCCGGCGGCCAAGCCCGCGAAGTAACCACACCCACACGACCACGAATGGGGGCGCCTCGGCGCCCCCTTTTTCTTGTGAACCGCAAAGACGCGAAGGACGCCAAGAAGACATCCTCTTTTCTGATCTTCGCGTTCTTGGCGCCTTTACGGTTCAATCATCCTTCTGCCGCTGCACGGTTTTCGCACCGGGGCTACCCGATGCGGAGCGGTTTGGGGGCTCACCTGCGGCGTAGCGGCAGGAGAACGCCGAGCGCGAGCAGTCCGCCCCATACTGGCCACGGCGCCGACACGGCGGCCAGGATCGCGGCCGAGAGCAGACAGAAGCCGCCGTAAAGGGTGCCGCCGAGCCCGCTCAGCGGCCTCTCGAGCGGCCGGCTGGCCCGTTGCTCGACCAGGCGCAGCCCCTCGGTGACCAGGGTTGGGAGCTTGATCAGGGCGTCCAGAATATCGGGCGCCCGCCTCGTGCCTTCGCGGATCAGCCGGACGGCGCTGAACTCGTGCCGGAACATCGACACGACGTGGCGGTGCGTGACCTCGGTGACGTTGAACTCCGGGTCGAGGAGCAGGCCGACACCCTCGTAGGTCACCAACGCCTTGACCATAAGCACCATCTCCACCGGGAAGTACATGCGGTAGCGGGCGCCGTGGCGTACCGACTCGAGGATGAGCTGAGCGAGCGAGTACTCCCGGACGCTGGAGGCGAGCCGCCACCGCCGCGAGATCTCCTCGACCTCGCGGCGGAAGCCGGCGGCATCGGCGCCGGGGGCCGGCTCGGCGATCGTCGCCAGGTACCGCGAGGCATTCTCGTAGTCCTCAATCACCAGACAGTAGTAGTAGTACAACAGCGCTCGCCGCAGCCGGGAGCCGAGGCGGCCGACCATTCCGAGGTCGAGAAAGCCGAGACGCGGACCGGGGAGAAGGAGGATGTTGGCGGGGTGCAGATCGGCATGGAAGAAGCCGTGCTGGTAGAGCATCCGGATCACCGCCTGCGCGCCGACATCGATCAGCCACCGGCGCTCGGACTCGGGCAGCGCCAGCGCTTGCGCGCTGTCGGGGCGGATACCGTCGAGGCGCTCGAGGCAGAGGACGTCACGGCCCGACAGCTCCCGGTAGACTCGTGGGAAGACGATCTCTGGAAGGTCCTTGAAGCCGGCGGCGAAGGTCTCGGCGTTGTCGGCTTCCCACGTCATCTCCGCCTCGCGAAGCGTGTAGTCGAAGAACTCGTTGATGATGCGCCGCGGCTGCAAGTGCGGCAGGAACACCTGCAGCAGCCGCCCGAGCAGCCGGATCAAGGTCGCGTCCCGGTGCAGGAGGTCACGGATCCCTGGCTTGACGATCTTCAGCACCACGTCGTCGCCGCCGGCGGTCTCGGCGCGGTGGATCTGGGCGATCGAGGCCGATCCGAGCGGCTCGGATTCGATGCGGCGGAAGAGCTCGTCCAGCGGCCGCCCGAGGTCCGCGGCCACGACGTCGCTGACGGCTTCGAACTGCGCCGCCGGCACGCGGTCGAGGAGGTTACGAAGCTCTTCGGTCACCGAGTCCGGTAGCAGGTCACGGCGCAGGCTCAGGATCTGCCCGAGCTTGATGTAGGTCGGGCCGAGCCTCTCCAGCCGGCGCCGCAGCTGCACCGGAAACGGCTTCCTCGCCAGCTCGCGGTCGACGAACGGCCGGATCATCGCCGCCGCCAGCCGCGCCAGGCGCCCGCGCGGCCTCCCCTCGCCCGCCACGACAAACGCGCCCGCCAGCAGGCCGATGAAGTGCCGCTGGGTGGTCAGGAAGCGGCGCACCAGACCTGGAGCGCGAAGGTGGATCGCACTCCCGCTACGGGAGCGTCGTCCGCCGGATGCCGAGGCCCGACGAGGGTCGGAGGCGGCCGTCTGCGTCACCATCAGCCCAGCCTACTCCGCCCTCGGATCATTCGCCCACCACCGGCTGTGACCGGCGCGGTGCCGGCCACCGCCGTGCCATTCGCGTCCCGCGGTAGCGGGCGGGCTCACCGGTTGCGCCCGTACTTTTCGTGGCTCGACACCCAGTCGAGGGATGAGATCGCCGCACCGAGCGAGATCTCGCCGGCGAGCGCAACCCCGGCGATGATCTCGGCCAGCTTCTTGACCTTCCCCTTGCCCCGGCAGCCGAGGATCTCGAGGCACTCGCGCTGGGTGGCAAGGCCGGTGCCGCCGCCGTACGTGGCGACGATCAGCGACGGAATCGTCAGCGAAATGTAGAGGTCGCCCTCGGCCGTCAGCTCGGTGTACAGGATCCCGGCCGACGACTCCGCGACGTTCGCCACATCCTGGCCGGTGGCGATGAACATCGCGGTGATCCCGTTCGGCGAGTGGGCACCGTTATTGTTGGCGCCGGACAGGAACGCCCCCACGGTGGCGACGTTCGAGTGGTAGTAGAGGCTCTCCGGCTCGACCCGCATGTTCTCGACCAGCACGTCGCGGGGGATCACTGCCTCCGCTGTCACCCGCTTGCCGCGTGTGCGCATCATGTTGATCTGAGAGGCCTTCTTGTCGGTGGCCAGGTTCGACTCGAGGTAGAAGCGGCGCACGGTATTGACCTGCTCGAGGATCCAGCTGCAGGCGGCGAAGGTCGCTCTGCCGACCATGTTCTGACCGGCCGCGTCACCGGTCTGGTAGTTGAAGCGCAGGTAGGCGAACTTGTTCGACAGGTAGATGTCGATGTACTCGAGCTTGGCGACGCTCGATGTCGCCTCGGCCGCCTGCCGGATCGGTTCCAGGTGCGACGACACCCAGTCCCGGAACTCGCGGGCCTCGCGGGCGGAGTCGAAGATGAACACCGGCGCGCGCTGCATCTTGTCGTCCTGGACCGTCGTCACCGCGCCGCCGGCCAGGTTCAGGACCTTGATGCCACGGTTGTAGGACGCCACCAGCGTGCCCTCGGTCGTGGCGAGCGGG
Source organism: uncultured Thermoanaerobaculia bacterium (assembly GCA_964552395.1). Taxonomy (GTDB): domain Bacteria; phylum Acidobacteriota; class Thermoanaerobaculia; order Thermoanaerobaculales; family Sulfomarinibacteraceae; genus JAJDNH01. The sequence goes on from CAZKGM010000003.1 coordinate 23,420, forward strand.
ATCAGGAACTCTCCCTTCGCGTACTCTCCATCCACTATCAGGGGCCCTGCGAGGCCGATCGGCACCTGGGCGACGCCAGTGAAGTTCTCGATGTTCCCCCGGGTCACGCCCGGTTCGAACGAGTACCGCGACAGATGCTCGAGCTTGATCCCCGTGAACGACTCGACGAACGCCTGCCGCCGGCGGATGATCTCGGGAGCGCAGTCGTTATCCCGGTCGCAGGGGATGCCCTCAGGTTGCGCCGCACGATCTCGGATGGTGTCCTTGACCTTGAAGTTGAGCATACCGAACGGCTGGGTGCAAAACCTGAGCCCGACCTCGTGCTTGCCCTTGGCGAGCTCGACACCCTTGCAGAGGATCGTCACCACCTTGGCGAGCGGGAAGGCGATGGGCCGCGCCTCGCTGATCTCGGACGGGTTGAGATTCTCGTCGTTGCCGACCTCCAGGACCAGCTGATCCCAGGCCACCTCCTCGCCGTCGATCGCCACCCCCTCCAGATGCGTCAGAGTCGCATCGCTGAGGCGGTTCTTGAGGCTGAACCTGACCCCCTCGGCGCTGTTCTCGAGGCTCCCCAACGTGTAGAGCTGCTTCAGAATCAACGACGGTATCTTCACGGCGTCCCCTCCAGACTGCATCCCCGCGGGCTGAACCCTCCGATTCTACCATCGGGACGCGGGGCGACGAGTCGGCTGCGGGGCCCCGCTCACCAGACGAACGAGACGCCGATCGAAGCCTCGGCCTGGAGGAAGTTCTTCCGGTAGGAGATGAGGGCGCCCGGCGCAAGCGCCGAGCTGCGGGTATCGGCGCCTGTCCAGTACCCTCTCAGGTCGAGACGAATCGCCGAGAAGTCGCCCAGGAAGAGCTTCATACCGCCGCCGAGACTGGCCGACAACCGGCTCTCACTGTGACCTGTCAGCGCCTGCAGGTCGAACCGTGTCAACCCCGCTGCCGCGGTCAGGTAGTACGCTACCCCATCGCCACTGTACCAGTTGCGCACCAGGCCCAGGTGGAGGTAGCTGACCTTGAGGTCGCCCGCAGTGCGGGATCCGTTGAGCGGAATGCCGCTCTCCACCTCGCCGTTCTGGCGGCTCCCCCAGAGCTCGACCTGGAGGTCTTCGGACACCGGCACGTCGATGGCGAATGCGAGCGACGTGGACGACCGGACACTGGCCGAGAAAGGGCTCAGCGGCGCGATCTCGAAGCCGACGAGGCTGCCCCCGGTACGGTAGCCGCCAAGCACCGTCACCTCGTAGCGCGCGATCGACTGCATCGGTGCGCCCGGCTGCTGGGCGCCCGCGAGGCACGGCACAAGGAGAGCCAGGGCGACGCAGAGCTCGACGACATGTTTGCTCATGACCGCCACTTTACAGCACCGGGCAAGGTCCCGCCTAGATCTGGACGACAGTGATCAGAAAGTGTCCGCCGCAGCCGGCGCTTCTCACCGTCTGCCAAAAAGCGTGGCGCGGGAGGTACCGCCGAGGGTGGCGTTCTCGACAAGCTCGGAAGACCGCTGCAGACGGTGCGGAGGGTCGTCAACGGCAAGGGGGAGCGCCGCACTACATCGCTTCGAGGGTGATGAGGGTCTCGTGCAGGCCTTCGAACTGGCGCGTGACCTTGTGGGTCCGCGCGAGGAACACCAACGGCCGTGCAGCCTGGTGGGACTCTCGCACCTTGACCGACTGGGAGATGAACGGCTCGAGCACCGGCTGCCCTTCCTCGCGCAGCTCCTCGACCAGCTGCCGGGGCAGGCTCGCCCGCTCCTGGAACTGGTTGACGACGATGCCGCCGGTCCTGAGCCCCTCGTTGTGATCTTCGCGCACCTCATCGATATCCCCAAGAAGGCGGTAGAGGGCCCGCCGGGAAAACTGATCGCAATCGAAAGGGATCAGGCAGCGATCCGCTGCAATCAGCGCCGACAGCGTGAAGAAACCGATCGACGGCGGCGTATCAATGAAGACGGCATCGAAGCCGTCGATGCTGTCGAGCGCCTCACGCATCTTGTAGATCTTGTACTTGGCGTCGAGCTTGGCCTCCAGCTCTTCCATCTCCGGAGAGGCGGGCATCAGCTCGAGGCCCTTGAACGGCGTGCGGTGCGTGAACGAGCGCGCGCTGTCGCGGAGCAGACGGAAGCCCAGCGTCTGCTCGAAAAAGCCGGCCAGATTCGGGCTCGCCTCCGCCGCCGCCTCGCCGAGCAGGTAGTGGCTCGAGTTGGCCTGAGGATCGAGGTCGACCACCAAGGTGCGCCGCCCTCGCGCTGCGCTTACCGCGGCCAGGTTGCATACGATCGTCGACTTGCCAACCCCACCCTTTTGGTTGAAGACAACCCAGCGCATCGCTCCCCTCCTCGCCTCCGGCGCCCCGGAGCTCGTCTCCTCAGCAATCTAACGTCCTTGCCGCACCGCGTCAAGGTCCCTCCGCAGTGCGGCACACCCCCCCCTCCCGGCGTCCACGGTGGTAGGGTGGCAATGTGAAACCGCCGGACAAGCCGGATCGCGTGCCGTTCATCGCCTCCTCCGGCGAGCGTCGCCCGCGCCGCACACTTCCACTCGGCACCCGGATCGCCACGCTGACAGCTCTCCTGCTGCTGATCCTGCTGGCGGTCTTCCAGATCGCCCGGCTCCGCCACCACCCTCCTCCGGTGGTCGCGGAGCCGCTGGCGCCCTCCTCAACACCGACCGCCACATCCCCCAGGCGGCCGCCGACACCCACCCCGACTCCGATCGAGATGGCCTCCGACTGGGTCGTCATCCAACCCGAGGCGACCCGGACCCCGACGCCGCTGCCAACGCCGACACCTGCTCCCGAGCAGCCTCGGCTTCCCACCTCGACCCCGACCGTGGCCCAGTGCGTCGGACTCCGCTCGTCCGCCTCCCAGTCGAGCATCACCCTCGGCCAGGTGCTCATCAGCGCAGAGCTGACCAACCACTGCGGCCGCGAGCTGCAGCCGCTCGAGGTGTGGGTCAGCGTTGCGGGCTACCGTCAGGGTGCACTGGTGCAGACCGCCTACGGCCACCCCTTCGACGTCCTCACCCCGGGCCACTCGGAGGAGGTGACCATCGGCCTTCCCGGTTCCCTCGATTGGTACGATCGGGTCACCGTGGAGGTGGGGGAGCAACCGAAGTACTGAAGTTCTCCGCGGCTCCGGCGGCCGTAGAGGCGTGGGGAGATTCTCTGGAGCTCCGGCGGGCGGGGATCTCTGCCCAGGGACGGTCCCGCGGCGGGGCGGGAAGGGAGCGGAAGGACGCGAGCGGCCATCCCGCCGCGGGCGGCGGGGGGACCGGGCGCAGGAGGCTTGGCCCGAGGGCCTCCGAGGGTAAGCCTCCGAGCACGGCCTCCCCGGTGACCGCGACGGGTGCAGCCGTGAGCCGACGCGCCGGTCCGTTTCCGCCCCGCCGGCCCGCACAGCGGGCTGCGGGCGAACGCCCGCACGGGACATGCGATCGCGCCACGCCCCTCCCAGCGGGATCGCGCAGGGCGTTCTCCTCGCGCCTTGCCGCCAGCGAGCGAGGAGTCGCTGACCTCGTGGTCGCGACGACGAAGCGAGCGCAGGGGCGAGGTGCGAGAGGGCGTTCCTGCGCGATCCCTCCCCTATCTAAAAGGGTGGGGGGCTCGCTCACCTCTCGGAGCATCCTGGAGGCAGATCCGAGCGCAGCGGCCCCTCGGGGCCGGCAGGGCGGGCCGAGGCTTGCCTCGAGGACGGACTGACGGTCCCCTAGGGGTGCGGCCGCAGGCCGCGGATCTGCCGTGGCGGGGATCCCGGTAGTGAGGGGGCCTGGGGACAGTTCTCTGGAGCGCGCTCCACCCGGACCTCTCGGGTGGGTTGGGGAAACTTAATCACTTAATCACTTAATTACTCAATCACTTAGTCACTTTCTCCGCTCCATCTCCATTCCCGCCACGGGGCCAGCCCGAACGCGGCCTCGCCCAGGAACATCCCCGCCTCCATGCCGACCGCCATGCCGAGCAGCATGCCGACGTGCATGCCCACGATTCGCGAGCCGGTCAGGGCAGCGACGGCGGGGCCGAGCAGGCGCCCGCAGGCGATCATCCCGGCCAGCATCGCCAGGTTGCCGACCAGGTGCGTCGACACCCACCGCCGCCGGCTGGTGCGGGCGAGCTCGGCGCAGCGGGTGAGCCACAGCGACGGCGGGATGGCGCCCGCGAACATGCCGAAGGTCATCCACGAGAAGACCGCGTGCCAGACGCTGTGCCTCGCCATCATGTGCATCGCCGGCGCGCGCATCGCCTCGAGCGCGGGGCCAGCGAGGTCGACCCACCACCCCAGCAGCATGCCGAGGCCGCCAAACGCGGTCATCACGATCAGCATGTCGACGCGGTGGTTGAGGCGCTTCCGCACCACCCATGCCTGCTGTACGAGCAGCGCCAGCGCGGCGGCAACGACCACCAGTTGCAGCGCCGCGCGCACGGGCGACCGCGCCATCACCACCAGCACCACTCCCTGGGCAAGCGTCGCCGCCGCCAGGATCCACCCCACCATTCTGTCGCGCGTCACGTCGCCGCCCCGACCGCCCGCACGGAGGCGCGGAGACGGGCATCGGCGACGGCCTCCGCCTCTTCCTCGGCGAACGGCGTCGTCGCACGCCAGGTCACGACCAGACTCGAGCAGGTCATGAGGATCGCGGCCGCCACCGGGTGCAACAGGCCAGCGACCGCCAGCGCGACGCCGGCTACGTTGTAGACCAGCGCGAAGCGCAGGTTGGAGCGGATCGTGCCCACGGTCGCCCGCGCCAGCCCGATCGCCCACGGCAGCGCGCGCAGGTCCCCCGAGTGCCACGAGATGTCGGCAATCTCGGCCGCCAGCTCCGCGCCCGAGGTCACGGCGACGCTGACCTCTGAGCCGGCCATCGCCGCGGCATCGTTGACGCCATCGCCAACGAACAGGATTCGCCGTCCCTCAGCGTGCAGGCGCACGACCTCGGCCACCTTGTCCTCGGGCCGCAGCGACGCCAGCACGCGGTCGGCGCCGACCCTCAGTGCCCGCTCGGCGGCATCGCCGGTCAGCACCGCGGTTGCCACACCGAGCCCCCGCAGCTCACCGAGAGCCTCTCGCCAGCTCGAGCGCAGGCGCTCGTCGACTGTCGCCGCCGCCGCCACCTCGCCATCGATGAGAACCGCGAGCTCGTGCGCGCCGGGAACTTCCCGCAGTCGGCCTCGCAGCCGCCGCCACGCCGGGTCATTGGCCGCCACCAGCGAAGCGGCGGTGCCAACAGTGACACGGCGCACGCCGCCGGCGACGGTGGCAACCTCGGCCTCGACGCCACGCCCCGGCAGCAGCCGCAACGCCAGCACCCGCGGCTCCTCGCCGCCACTGCCGACCAGATCGTGAAACGCCGCCGCCACCGGGTGGTCGCTCGCTCGCTCAACCGCAGCCAGGACCGCTCGTACAGTCTCCTCCGACAGGCCCGGGACGGCGCCGACGGCGAGATCCACGAGCGTCGCCCGCGGCTCGGTCAGAGTACCGGTCTTGTCGAACAGCGCCGTGTCGACCGCGGCCAGCGCCTCCACGGCATCCCCGCCACGAGCCACCAGGCCGCGGCCCGCCAGACGGGCGAGGGCGCCCCACACGGCGAGCGGCGTTGCCAGCCCGAGCGCGCAGGGGCATGCCACCAGCAGCACTGCCATCGCGTTGAAGAGGCCGGCCTGCCAGCCGGCGTGCCAGGTCCATCCCGCGAACGTGCCCGCCGCCACCACCGTCACCACGGGCAGGAACCAGGCCACCACCCTGTCGGCGGCTCGCTGCAGCGTCGATGGTACGCCGCGGGCGCGCTCGACGGCATCGAGGATGTGGTCGATCCGGCGCTCCGCGCCGTCCGCGGTGGCCACGATCTCGAAACGGGCGTCGACGCCGTGAGTCCCCGCCCACACCAGGTCGCCGGGACGGCGGGCGGCCACGAATCCCTCGCCGGTCATTTCCGCCTCGCGCACGAAGCCCTCGCCGGCGGCGATCGCGCCGTCCGCGGGGATTGTCTCTCCGGGGTTGACGACGAACCGCTCGCCGCAGCGCAGCTCTGTGACCGGGATCTCGCGCTCGCCACCGTCCTCCTCGACCACCCGACACACCGTCGTCTCCGGCGCCCACTCGAGGGCCGAGCGCAGCGCGCGGTCGCGGGCGGCGACGGTCAGCTGCTGGCCGAGACCGTACACCACCAGCAGGATGCACACGACCTCGAAGTAGGTGTGACCTGAGCCGGTGACGGCCGCCACCACCGACGTCGTCATCGCGCCGCCGATGCCGGCCAGGAACATCGCCTCGATCGTCAGCCGCCCACGCCTCGCCTCGCGCCAGGCGTTGCGGGCGAGCGGCCAGCCCAGCAACGCGACACTGATCAGCGACAGCGAGAACAGCCCGCCGTTGACCGCCAGCCGCTGCCCGGCGGTGGCCTCGGAGCTGTTGATGGCGAGGCTGAAGGTCATGGCGTTGGCGGCGACCAGGACTCCGGCGATCACCCGCCACCAGGAGCGCAGGTCAGCCGGCCCGTGCGGCCCGCAGCCGCAGCCCGTAGTCTCCAGGTCACACGCCGGGGCAGCCACCTCAGCTGCCGAGCGGGGGGCCCGCTTTGAGCCGCGCGAGGTCGTCCGAGCGCAGCGCGCGAGACATATCGCCCGTAGCCTTGCGCACCGCCGCCACCAGCACCGGCTGCACCGGTGTGCCCGAGTTCCCCCACGATCCCCGCACGTAGGTCAGCACCGCCGCTAGCTGCTCATCCGTCAGGTGCTTCCACGACGGCATCACCTGGTTGAACTGCTTCCCGGCGACCTCGAGCGGCCCCTCGAGCCCGTGCAGCACGATCGCCGCCGCGACGTCCGCACGGCCGTTCGCCCACCTCGAGCCAGCGAGCGGTGGGTAGTTGCCCGGCACTCCCCCGCCGTTCTGCTGGTGGCACGACATGCAGTTGTTGAAAACGCGTCGCCCGAGGACCATGGGGTCGACCTCCTTGGGCGCCGCCGGCGGCGCCACCCGCAACCCGGCCGCCGGGTTTTCGTTGTACACCCTCGGGCTGAACGCGCCACTGTACATTCCCAGATACCAGCCGCCGAACCCCATGATGAACAGGCACAGGAACACCAGCCAGCTCGGCGCCGGCTCGTACCCGTCGCGCGGCTCCGCCATCTCGCGGTAGATCGGCTCGTGGAGGTCGACGACCACCGGCCCCTCGGCCTCCCGGCGCTCCAGCTCCGGCCTATGCGGACGATCCCCGTCCTTCATTGCGGCACCTCCGGAACCGGGTGGGTGTGGTCAAGGCTCGTGAGGTAGGCGACCAGCGCCTTGGCCCGCCGAGTGGGCACCACGGCATACCCGGGGACCTCCCATCCGGGGGGGAAGCTGAGGGCGTCGTGCGGCACCTGGACCTCGACCGGCACCTTTCTGAAGAGGAACGGAAACGGTGGCATGTTGGAGCCGGGAGAGGTGATCCGCGGGTTGTACAGGTGGAGGAAGTGCCAGTTCTCGTTCGGCTGGCGGACGGCGATGTTGGCGAGATCGGGTCCGGTGCGCATCGTGCCGAGAAGCGGCGGCGCGTCATAGATATGGTCGCGAGCCACGGTCCGCCGGGTGCCCCACCCGCGCTCGATGTCGTCGCCGAACCCCTCGGGCCGCACCTGCTGGCTGTGGCAGTAGATGCAGCCGTCGGCAATGTAAACGCCTCGCCCCTCGGCGACCAGGCCGGTCGGCGGCACCGGATACTGGGTCCCGTCAGCATCCACCAGCGGCTGCAGGCCTCCGAGCTGCTTCTCGGGGATCGACACCAGGCCGGTGAACGACAGCAGGACCGTGAGCAGCACGCCAACATAGAGGAAGACGGCGCGGTTCATCCCGCACCTCCCGCCAGGACGGCAGACGGCGCCGACGCCGGCTCCGGCAGCCGTCGGCCCTTGAGCGTAAACATCCTCCATGCGAGGACCGCGAACGCCACGTGTCCGGTCGCCAGCAGGATCCCGGCGAAAGTCCTCGACCACAGGTACGGCAGAGTGTGACGGACGACGTCGAGGAAGGCGACGTCGGGGTTGTCCATGGCCAGGCCCTGCAGAATGCCACCCCAAGTGAGCCCGAGCCAGTAAACCGCCATACCGAGCGCGGTGCCCCAGAAGTGGACCTTGATCAACCTCGGCGAGCTCCACTCGCGGCCGGTAAGCCGGGGCGCGATGTAGTAGATGGCGCCGAACATCACCATCGTGAAGAAGCCGTATACGCCGAGGTGGGCGTGGGCGATAGTGTAGTGCGTGAAGTGGGTCACCTCGTTGACCGTGCGCAGCGACTGCAGCGAGCCCTGGAAGCTGACTACCGTGTAGCTCATCGCGCCGAGCACGATGAAGCGCAGCGTCGGGCTCACCTTGAGGAGCGCGAAGTGCCCCTTCATGGTCATGTGATGGTTGACGGCGACCGTGGTCACCGGGATGAACATCATCACGCTGCCGACAATCCCCACCGTGATCAGCCACGCCGGCAGCGGCCCGCCCACCAGATGGTGAGTGCCGGCCCAGTTGTAGAACAGGGCCAGGGTCCAGAAGCCCAGCAGCGACAGGTAGTAGCTGTGGATCGGCCGTCCCAGCACCTTCGGCAGCAGGTAGTAGACCGTGGCCAGTCCGATCGGCGTGAACCACAGTCCGAGCACGTTGTGCGCAAACCACCAGTTTGTTGCCGCCTGCACGACCCCGCGCGCCAGCGCGCCGTGGATCAGGGCGTTCGCCATCACGTACAGGAACGGGAACCACAGCACCGACCCGAACAGGTACCACTGCGACACGTACACGTGGCCGACCCGGCGCGCCGAGAACATCATCAGAGAGGCCGCCATGACGACCACGAAGATGCCTGCGAACAGGAACGACCAGCCATAGGGGAACTCGAGCCACTCGACGCTGGTGCCGTGGCCGGTGAGGATGGCGATCGATCCGCCCGCCACGCCGACGTTCCACAGGGCACAGCCCACCACCAGGGGCAGCTGCAGCGGCAGCCGCACGCGGCTCAGGCGGGCCTGGAGCCACAGCAGAGTGCCGATCCCGGCCATCGAACCCCAGCCGTAGATCATGGTGTTGAGGTGAACCGGACGAACGCGCCCGAAGGTCAGCCACTCGGCTCCCGATAGGAAGCCTGGGGTGTGCATCTTGATCGAGGCGACGAGTGCGAGCACGGTGCCGAACAGCAGCCAGAACACCGCGCTGACGAAGAACGCCACCACCGGGTAGGCGCAGGATGCGTCGACCTCGGCACGCCACGCCACCGTCGGCTCGGCGCCGAAAGAGGCGGCAGCGTTCATGGCCGGTCTCCCGCGTCCTCGCTCGCGTCGATGGAGCCCGGAAACGCATCGGTCACCATGCCGACTGGCTCCTCGTCATCGAAGATGCTTAACGCGCCACGCCCGAAGCCCCGCATCTGGCCGGTCCGGATCGCCCAGACCAGGCCGTAGACGGCGGTCGCACCGAACAGGGCCACCGTGCCCCAGACGACAGCGTAGATCGGGCTCATCCTCTCTCCTTCCTCGGCGCACCGAGACGACGGCCACGCCGGCCGGAAGCCACCGGCGCCCTCTGTCCCGGCGACCCGCCGGGCGCGGGTGGCACGGCACGCAGCGCCCGGGCCGTCGAAGATCCCTCACACCTTCGGACTGACTCTGTCACGACCTTGTCATTATAGGGGCACTCTCGAGACCTCGCTCGTGTTGCATCGGTCTTCGCCGCCCCTGCCGCGGCTCCGCGACCGGTCGCGGAGCCTCCGCCCTCCCGCGCGCCGCCCGCGGACGGTGTAGACTCCCTTGCGACCACGGAAGGGAGGTCCCATGACCGACATCATCACGCTGGATACCGACGACCGGAAGAAGCTGCTCGAGCGGTTCCTGCGCTACGTCCGGATCGACACCCAGTCAGACGAGGACTCGACGACGAGCCCGTCGACTGAGAAGCAGAAGAACCTGGCGCGGCTGCTGGTGTCCGAGCTCGCCGAGCTCGGCCTCGACGATGCAGCGATGAACGAGTGGGGCTACGTCACCGCCACCGTCCCAGGCAACGTGCCGAGCACCCACCCGGCGGCCGGCAAGGCCCCGACCATCGGCCTGATCGCCCATCTGGACACCTACTTCGCGACCGCTGGAGAGGGTGTGACTCCACAAGTCATCGAGTCCTACGACGGCGGCGACATCGCGCTGCCCGGCGACCAGGAGCAGGCGATCGTTGCCGCCGACAACCCGAACCTCGGCCGTTGCGTCGGCGAGACGATCATCACCTCCGACGGCACCACGCTGCTCGGCGCCGACGATAAGGCCGGCATCGCCGAGATCGTGACCATCGCCGACTGGCTGCTCCGGCACCCCGAGGTGATCCACGGCCCCGTCCGCATCGGCTTCACCACCGACGAAGAGATCGGCCGCGGCACCGAGCACTTCGACGTCGAGGCGTTCGGCGCCGACTACGCCTACACGCTCGACGGCTCCGACCTCGGCGAGATCGAGGACGAGACCTTCTGCGCCGATGCCGCCACCGTCACCATCGCCGGCCACGACGTTCACCCCGGCTACGCCAAGGACATCCTGGTCAACGCGGTGCGTGTGGCCGCGGCGATCATCGACGGGCTGCCGGAGGGCTTCCTCCCGGAGAGCACTGAGAAGAAGGAGCCGTACCTCCACCCCTACACCCTGTCGGGCGACGTCGCCAAGGTGAGCCTCAAGGTACTCGTGCGCGCGTTCACCGCTGACGAGCTGAACCAACGTGAGGACTCCCTGCGCGAGGTCGCCGCCGCGGTCCAGAAACGCTTCCCCAAGGCCAAGATCGAGGTCGCGATCGAGGAGTCCTATCGCAACATGTCCTACAAGATCGCGGAGGACCCGAAGGTGCTGGAGTACGCCCTCGAGGCGACGCGACGCCAGGGTATCGAGCCCAAGCAACAGTCGATTCGCGGCGGCACCGACGGCTCCCGCCTGTCGTACATGGGCCTCCTGACACCGAACATCTGGGCCGGCGGCCAGAGCTTCCACTCAGTCAACGAATGGGTGTGCCTCGACTGGATGGCCAAGGCCGCCGAGACCACGATCCAGCTGCTCGGGATCTGGGTCGAGAAGAGCGGCGAGTAGCCCCGACGGCACGCCAGCTATCACCGCGCTCTTCGCGTTCCGCCGGCCCTCCGGCGGCTGCTTGCGAGCGGCCCTGGCTGAGCGCGCAACTGGCGGCCTTGCACGGGGTTGACAACCGCCGCGGCTGACACCACACTGTTGTCAGCGCAACAGAGACAGAGTATCGAATCGCCGCCGTGCCGCCGGCCCAAATGCCGGAGGCGTGTGGGATGTATCTCGCGCCGTCCTGCACGACGCCCCGCGGTGGCTTGCCCGAGCCATGGGAGGTGGATCGTGACCAAGAGAGCATCGTGGATCGTCCTGGCATCGCTCGTCCTCGCCGTAGCGCTGGCCCCGGCTGTGTGGGCCGGCGACGAGGGACCGCAGATGTACCTCGTCGAGGACAACCCGGTCGTGCCGGCGCAGATGGAAGCCTACGAAGTCTTCATCAAGGAGCTCGTGGGCCAGATGGAGGCGTCCGAGTTCCCTTACCCCGTCTACACCTACATGACGGACGACCTGCACTACCTCTACGTGTTCCCGGTCGCCGACTTCGCCGACGTCGGCAAGCTGTTCGCGTCTTGGAGCGAGCTGGTCGGCAAGTGGGGCAAGGAGAAGTTCGAGGAAGCGATGAAGAGGAGCATCGGGACCTACGAGTACCAGAAGTTCTCGCTCTACCTGTACCGGCCCGAGCTCTCCTACGTCCCGGAAGGAATGAAGGAAGACCCCGAGAGCCTCAAGTTCGTGTTTTGGGGCACGGTCCAGGGCGAGCCCGGTCGCCAGCAGGAGCTCGAGGACAGCTTCAAGCAGTACGTGGCGCTGTACCAGGGGAAGAAGGTCCAGCACGGCTGGCAAACCTACATGACGGTGATGGGAGGCGAGGCGCCCGAGTACGTCTACACGGAGCAAGCCGCCAGCGCCGGCAAGTTCTGGACCGAGGTCGAGGAGATCGACAAGGACTTGGGGGAGGCCGCCAAGAAAGCGTGGATGGCCATGACCAAGCTCATCCGTGGCTATAGCTACTCGACCGGCACCTACCGGCCCGACCTCTCCTACATCCCCAAGGCCGCCAAGCAGAAGGAAAAGCAGGAGCAAATGATGGAGCAGAAGAAGGAGGAGAAGGAGTAGCCCGGATCATCCACCCGCGAGGATTTCCACCCTCCAGCCGCCGTCGGGGAGAGTGCGTTCGAGGCGCAGCAGCCGTCCGTCCTCGAGCCTCACCCGGGCCACGTGCCGGACCGGACGGCCGGCCTCGGCCGAGCCCTCGAGCCTCTCGTCGGTGATGTTCGCGATCGGTACCCGCTCGCCGCCGATCCAGACCGCCACCGGTCGATCGTCCCCCCGTCCCTCCGACCGGCACTCGACACGGGCGATCATCGGCAGCGCCACGTATTGAGAATAGCAGCGGTCCCGCTTACGTCGAGCACGGTCACCTCAAGCGAGGGCCCGGAAAGAACCCCGTAGCAGAGCACGAACGCGAGCGCAATCGCCCTGGAAAGTACTCAAGAATGGCGACCCCAACGGGATTTGAACCCGTGTTGCCGGCGTGAAAGGCCGGTGTCCTTGACCTGGCTAGACGATGGGGTCGCGTCGCTATTCTCTGCTGTCGTGCGCCGCCGGCTGCGGCGCCCCGCTCCGGGCAGCCGGAAACCGGGCCGCCATCGTACACCACAACCCCGCCCCACGGAAGCCCGGACGCGTTCTCAACCCGTGTCGCCCCGCAGCCGGTCGCACCGGCTACACCGGCCTGCTGGCAGAGAACCGACTCCGGTCAGTACACGGTCACCCTCACGGCGTCCGAGCGCGCGCCGCTGGCTGGCTCCTCCGTTCGAAAGGTGTGGACGCCCGGCTCGAGGGGCCAGCGCGACGTGTAGGGCGCATCAGCAACCCGAAACGGGCGGCCGTCATCGGCGGCCCCGTGCACCACCGCCAGCCGAGATTGGGTCCTCCAGTTGACCGTGCCGCTTCCCTATCGCAACCCATCGGGCGGAAATGACCCGGCCACGCCTCCGCGACGGACCTCGGCCGCTCCCACGACCAGCCACGTAACCATGGCGAGGAGACCGGTCATACCGCCGAGCAACGGATCGACGGCCGGAAACAGGATGCGCCACACGCCGTATGCCTGGCCGTTGAACGCACCGTGGATCCAGCCGGCCAGAATCAGCGCGCCCTCGATGGCGTAAGTGATGCCAAAGGTGATTGCCAGGAAGCACGCCACACCCTTCCAATCGACCACGGCGCCGTCTCCCTGGTCGGGGTCCGGATCACGACCGTCGACCACGGCCGGCAGCTCTGCGTGCCTCTCCGTGACACCCTCCGCTGAACAGGAGCTCTCTCACCTTCATCTTACCTTGACGCCGCCCCCGTCCGCTTGTTGCCGGCTGTCGGCCATCGATCAGTGCTCATGCGCCCCGCGCCATCTGCGCCTCGAACGCAGCGAAGGCGTTCTCGACATACCGTCAAGTATGCCTGCACCACCTCAACCCTCAGAACCCAGCGCTGACAGACGTCTCGCTGATCTCGCTACGATCGCTCATGAATAATCCGGCCGAGCCACCCACAACAGGCCTAACGGACTCGGCCGGGCAGCCAGTCTGGCAGTCCTGACCCTGACACCCAGCTGCTCCGTCACTTCGTCACGGTATGGGCGGGTCCGTCTCAGGTCTCGCGTCTCGCGTTCAGCGGGGCTCAGTCCAGATCTGCTCTGTCGGAGTCGCCCATCTCAACGCCGCCGGCGGGGAAGTACTCCCGCCAGCGCTCGCCGACGCGGCGGGCGGTATCGGGGTCGCAGAAGAGCTCCTTCGGGTAGGACGGCTTGCGACGGGCGTCGATGACGATCGGCGGCGTGCGGACGACGTGGTTGGCCCGGACCTTCACCGCAGCCGCATGGATGTCGGACGCCGGCTCGAAGCGGGTGAAGGTGGTCCACAGGAAGTTCATCGGGCTCGCCGCCGCGCGCCGGGGTTCGTCGGTCAGCACGACCAGAGGCCAGCCGGCCAGCGCCGGGTGGCGGGCGATGCGTTCGGCGGCGGCCGGCTCGTCGGCATAGGCGGGGCCGCCGACGACCAGGCAGCCGCCGCAGAAGACATGGACCTCGGTGATGCCGGCCGGCAGCTCGGCGGCAGACAGCTCGCGCGGGAGCTCGCGCACGGGGTCGCCGAGGCCGAGCCACACACCCTTCGAGCCGCGGTTGACCTCCGGGCCCGTGTAGTCGAGGGTGTCCATCGAGAGGTCGGCGAAGACGTAAAGATCGGTCTCTGGGCGGGTGCGGGCGAGGATGTGCTCGAGCGTGGAGCGGAAGTCGCGCAGGTCGACCGGACGGTCCGTCGCGAGCAGGAACTTGGTCAACGACAGCTGCCCCTCGCCGAGGATGCGGAAGGCTGACACCATTGCTTCTCGGCGGTAGCGCTCGCTGACCACGGCCGCCGCCAGGGCGTGGTAGCCGGTCTCACCGTACGACCACAGGTCGGCCACGGTCGGCATTGCCAGCGGGTAAAACGGCCTCAGCAGCTCCTGCAGCATGTCGCCGATGAAGAAGTCCTCCTGCCGCGGCTTGCCGACGACGGTGGCTGGGAAGATGGCGTCGCGGCGCCGGGAAAGGCGCTCGACGTGGAGCACGGGATAGTCGTGGCGCAGCGAGTATGAGCCGTAATGGTCGCCGAACGGACCCTCGGGCAACCGCTCGCGGGCCGGCACGCGACCGATGAGCGCGAGCTCGGCGTCGGCCGGCAAGGGGTGCGGACCGCCGGCGCCGGCGACGCGCAGCCTGCGGCCAATAATCAGCGACGCCAGCAGCAGCTCCGGGACGTTCTCTGGCAGCGGCGCAACTGCCGCCAGGGTCAGGGCCGGCGGTCCGCCCAGAAAGACGCTCACCGGCAGCGCCTCCCCGCGGGCCTCGGCGGCTGCGTAGTGGAATCCGCCGCCCTTGCCGATCTGCCAGTGCATTCCGGTGGTGCGCGGGCCGTGGACCTGCATCCGGTAGATGCCGAGGTTGTGGCCGAGGCCATCGGGGTGCTCGGTGTAGACCAGCGGCAGGGTCAGGAACGGGCCGCCGTCCTCCGGCCAGCAGGTCAGCGCCGGCAGGCGGGTGAGGTCGACGTCGTCCGACATCACCTCGCACACGGCAGCCGTGCGGGTTCGCCGGCTGCCTGTGCGCATCAGCTCGAGCGCCGCATCGCGCGCGCTCCACAGTCTTGCCGGCGTCGGCGGTACGAGCTCGCGGGCGAGCCCGGCCAGCCGTTCGACGAGCCGCAATGGCCGCTCGCCGAAGGCCAGCTCCGCCCGCCTGCGGGTCCCGAACAGGTTCGTCACCAGCGGCATCTCGGCGCCCACAGGATTGGTGAACAGCAGCGCCGGACCGCCGGCCGCGATGACACGTCGGTGAATCTCGGCGGCCTCCAGGCGCGGGTCGACCGGCGCCTCGACGACCGCCAGGTCGCCGTCGGCCTGCAGCCGCTCGAGGAAGGCGCGCAAGTCACCAAAGCCGCGCTCCGTCAAGGTATCCCCATGCCGGTCACGATAGCATCACTGCCGAACCGCGGCCGGCCCAGGATATACTTGAAGCGGTGACCTCCCCGCTCACGAAACCGATGCACGCCCTCGTCGGGCTCCTGGGAAGGCCGTCCGAGGACGGCCGGCTCGGCGCCTTCCTGGGCGTCTTCACGCCGTCGATCCTGACCATTCTCGGCGTCATCCTGTTCCTGCGTATCGGCTGGATGGTCGGCCATGCCGGGTTGCTGCCGGCCCTCGGCATCGTCGTTCTCGCCAACGCCATTAGCCTGGCTACGGCGCTGTCGGTGTCCGCCATCGCCACCAACATGCACGTCGGCGCCGGCGGCGCCTACTACATCCTGTCGCGAAGCCTCGGCCTCGAGATCGGCGGCGCCATTGGCATCCCGCTGTTCCTGGCCCAGACCTTCTCCGTCACCCTCTACGCCTTCGGCTTCGCAGAGAGCCTGCGCTTCGTGTGGCCGTCGGCGCCGGTGCAGCCGCTCGCCGCCATCACGGTGCTCGTCGTGGCGTTGCTCTCGGGGCGCGGCGCCAGCCTCGCCCTCCGCGCCCAGCTCCCGATCCTGATCCTGCTGGCGCTCGCTCTCGCCTCGCTGTTCGCCGGCGTGCCCGGGCACGGACAGACCGAGGTCGGGCTGTGGACCGCCGGCGACGGCGGACCGTCGTACTGGGTGATGTTCGCCGTGTTCTTTCCGGCTGTGACCGGCCTGATGGCGGGAGTCAGCCTCTCGGGCGACCTCAGGGATCCGAAGCGCGACATCCCCAGAGGAACCATCGCGGCCGTCCTGACCGGCTTTGTCGTCTACCTCGCCGTCCCGGTCGCGCTGGCGGTCTCCGCCGACCACCAGACCTTGATCGGCGACCCCCTGGTGTGGATGAAGGTGTCGGCGGTGCCACTCCTCGTTCTCCCCGGCCTGTGGGGAGCGATCCTCTCCTCCGCGGTCGGCAGCATCCTCGGCGCCCCGCGGACCCTCGAGGCGCTGGCCCACGACGGCGTCGCGCCGCGGCTCCTCGTCGGACCCTCCCACGAAGGCATGGGTCGGGGCCACCTGGTATCGACCGCGGTCGCCCTGGCCGCCGTGGGCCTGGGCAATCTCAACGCGGTGGCGCCGGTGCTGACCATGTTCTTCCTCACCACCTACGGAATGGTCAACCTGGTCGCCGGCCTCGAGCAGCTGTCGGGCGCGCCGTCGTTCCGGCCGACCTTGCGCGTGCCGTGGCCGGTCGCCCTCGCCGGCGCGGCCAGCTGCTTCTGGGTGATGTTCCTGATCAACCAGGTCGCCGGAGTGGTTGCCATCGTGGCCGAGGTCGCGATCTACCTCCTGCTGCGACGACGCGCCCTGACTGCGACCTGGGGCGACATCCGCTACGGGACCCTGATGTCGCTCGCTCGCTCCACTCTGCTGCAGCTGCGGCGGCTCCCCGTCGCGCCGCGCAACTGGAGGCCGCATATCCTGCTGTTCGCCGGCGACGTCGAACGCCGCGGCGACCTCGTCCGCTTCTCCGCATGGCTCAACCAGGGGCGGGGCATTCTGACCGTGAGCCGCCTCCTGGTGGGGCCGCTCGAGGAGCTCGCCGGCGTCGCCGCCGAGGAGCAGGTACGCATCGACCGGCTCCTCGCCGAGTCCGGAATCACAGCGTTCGCCGAGGTCGAGGTGGTGCCCGAGTTCGAGGTCGGCGCGTTCGCGGTCGCCCAGGCCAACGGGATCGCCGGCATCGCCTCCAACACGGTGATGTTCGGGTGGAGCGACAAGCCGGAACGCGTCGCCGCTCAGCTTCGCATCATGCGGCGCGCGGCCCTGCTCGGCAAGTCGACCCTGATCTGCCGCGTCCGCCCCCGTAGCTGGCTCGAGCGGCCGCGCCGCATCGATGTCTGGTGGGGCGGCCTGGAGAACAACGGCGACATGCTGCTGCTGTTCGCCTACCTGCTGTCGGCCAACGCCTACTGGCGTGACGCCGAGATCCGCGTCCACTCGATCGCCAACGACGAGGCGATGCGCGAACACACCGCGGCCATGCTCGAAGGCATGCTCATGACCAGCCGCATCTATGCCCACACGGAGGTCTCACTGCGCTCCGACAGCGCCCACGTCGCGGAGATCATCCACAAGGGCTCGCACGACGCCGACGTTGTCTTTCTCGGCCTCCGCATCCCGGCGGCCGGCGAGGAGGAGCAGTACGCGGCTCATCTCGAGCAGTTGGTGGGCGACCTACCGACGGTACTGCTGGTGCGCAACGGCAGCGCGTTCTCCGGCCGTCTGCTCTGAGAGAACACGCTCGGCAGGTCGATCCGGCCGGCAGCCGCCAACTGCCGCGGGCAGCGCCGGGAAGGCATCGCGCGGCTCTTCGTCAGGCTATACTCTGTCCATGCGCCGCCAGGGACCCCTGACCACCCGTCACCTCATCGTCGCCGCGCTCACCCTGATCGTGATCAACGCACAGCTGTCGTGGTGGATCATCTATGCCCTGCGCGAGAACCGGACCCGGCTTCGCCTCGAGCGCACGAACATGCTCGCCGAGTGCAGCCTCTACGAGGCCAACACCGGAAAGCGCATGGCCGCCGCGCGGGCCGCCCTCGAGGAAGCGCTGGCGAACAGCGATCGCATTCCGGCGGTCACGCCGCCGCCTTTCGCCAGCATCGAGGCCGCCGGCACCGAGCCATGCAGCGAGGGCTGGAAGCTCGATGGAGATACGTTGATGTTGAGCGTCTCGGTCGCGCAGGGCTGCGTGCGCGCGGCGGTGGCGGCCGACTGGAGCGCGCGCCTATTGACGCCGCCCGACGGTTGCGAGAGGGTCGCCGCAACCGATACCGCGATTCCTGGTGTCCTGCTTCCGAAGCCACTGGATCGCTGGCAGGTCAGGCCGCAGGAGGAGCGGTGGCACAAGGCCGTCGCCGTCTATCAGGGACGGATCCTGATGATGGTTTCCGAGGGCAGCTTCTTCGTCATCCTGCTCCTCGTCATGCTCGGGCTCCTGTGGAGGAGCTTCCGCCGCGAGGTGGAGCTGGAGCGGCAGCATCAGGGCTTCCTGTCCGCCATCACCCATGAGCTGAAGTCTCCCCTTGCAGCTGTGCGCCTCGCGCTCGAGACCGTGCTCAGGGGCCGCGCCGACGGCACCGCCAGCATGCGCTTCTTGGAAAACGCGCTGCAAGACACCGAGCGCCTGCAGAGCCTGGTGCAGAAGGTGCTCGAGGTCACCCGCTACGCGCGCGGCCACGGCGCGCTGCGGCTCCGCCGCACCAACCTGAGCGCCCTCATCGAAGACACCACGAGCACCTTCCTGCGGCGCGCGACAGCCGCCGGCGCCCGGCTGCAGACCGACATCGAGCCGGGTCTATGGGCCGAGGTGGACGACGAGGCGCTGCCGATCGCCCTCTCCAACCTCCTCGAGAACGCCATCAAGTACGGCGGCACGATCCCAGCGGTTGCCGTCCGCCTGACCGCCGAAGGCGGCTCCGCTCTCATCAGGGTGACCGACAACGGCAACGGCATTCCGGAGGAGGACGTGCAGCTGGTGTTCGACCGCTTCTTCAGGGGCGGCGACGAGATGACCCGGACCACGCAGGGAACCGGCCTCGGCCTATACCTCGTGCAGCAGATCATCAACGCCCACCGGGGAACGGTGCGCGTGGCCTCCACCGGACCCACCGGCACCACGTTCCTGATCACTCTGCCCCACGTCGACGCTGTGGAGGAGAGGGAGTGAAGCGGCACATCCTCATCGTCGAGGACGAGGAGCACCTGGCCGATGCACTCGCCCACAACCTCCAGTTCGAGGGCTATGCGACCACCATCGCCCATGACGGCGAGGAGGGGCTGCTGCTCGCGGAGACGATCCACTTCGACCTGATCCTGCTCGACATCATGATGCCGAAGCTGGACGGCATCGAGGTGTGCCGGCGGATCCGGGCGACCGGCAGCCGGGTGCCGATCCTGTTCCTGACCGCCAAGTTCTCCGATGCCGACCGCATTCTCGGCCTCAAGGTCGGCGCCGACGACTACATCGTCAAGCCGTTTCTTCTCGAGGAGCTGATCCTGCGCATCCAGGGTATCTTCCGCCGCGAGGAGTGGTACGCCAGCTCTCCGGATGACGACGACGTCGTCAGCTTCGGCAGCGGCACCGTCAACTTCCGCACCTTCGTGGCCCAGGCCAAGGGCAGGACGATCCGTCTCACCGAGAAGGAGTGCATGCTGCTGAAGCTACTGGTGGAGAGGCACGATCAGGTCGTGTCGCGCGAGGAGATCCTCGAGAGGGTCTGGGGCTACCGATTCTCGACCTCGTCGCGGACCATTGACAACTTCATCGTCCGCCTGCGGCGCTACTTCGAGCCCGAGCCGCGCCACCCCCGCCACATCCACTCCGTGCGCGGCGTCGGCTACCGGTTCACCCCAGAGCCCGACTGATGCTGCCGCCGCACCTGCGTCTCTACCGCATCATCCTCGCAGTGATCCTGCTCGGCAACGCGGTGGCCTTTGCCGGCGTCGACGCGCCGTCGAGGGTCGTCACCGCGGCTCTCGCCGTCGTGCTGGCGGCCAAGCTCCGGCAGCTTCCGAACCTCCCCCGCAGTCACCGCCTCGCGGCCGTCATCCTGGCGGCTCTTCTCGCGGTGCAGCTGGTGCCGCTGCCGCTGCTCGTCCGCCGGCTCGTCGAGCCCGGCCTCGCGGCCGTGCTTCGCTCCGGCTGGGCGCCGCTCTCGATCGCTCCATGGGCGACCCTGCAGAGCGCCGCCGCCCTCGCGGTGGCAGCGATCCTGGCTCTCACCGCCGCTCGCATGGCCGCCACGCGCAGCGGCCTGCCGCTGTTACTCAGCCTCATGGCATCGACCGGCGCCGTGCTCGCACTGCTCGGCCTCGCCACCGAGCACGGCCTGCCGGGCTCGGTACTGCTGATCCGCGCCAACACCGTCGGCGGCGGGCCCTACGGCCCTTTCCTCAACGACAACCACTTCGCGCTCGCCGTCGAGCTCACCCTCCCTGCGGCCCTCGCGCTGCTCGCCGCCGCCGCCCGTCACCTGCCGCTGCACGGCGAGGCCCGCCGGCGGGGCACGGTGATGCTCCTTGCCGCCTCCGTCGCGACGATCATCGGGGCGGCGGCCTTGCTTCGCTGCGGCTCGCGAGGCGGTGCGCTGTTTCTGCTTCTCGGGCTCCTGCTCACCCTGCCTCTGTGGAGCCGCCGCAGACGCCAGACACAGTGGCGATGGCTGGTCCTGGCCCTCATCATCGCCGCCGGGACCTCGGTCTTCGCCTGGAACCGCCTTCCGATTCTCCAGGACCGCTTCAACGAGCTGTTCGTCGTACATGGAGTGGAAGGAAACACGCGCTGGGACCTGTGGGCCGGCACCGTGCGGCTGTGGCTGAAGAGCCCGATTGTCGGCACAGGCCTCGGAAGCTACCGGTACGCGATCGGGCTGACCAAGCCGCCCACCGGCACCATGAGCCTGGAGCAGGCACACAACGACTGGCTCGAGTGGCTCTCCGACGGTGGCGTCGTTGCCGCCGCCGCGGTCGCCCTGCTGCTCGTCGGCCTGGCGCGGGCGCTGCGGCCCCGGCGCCTCGGCAACCTGCGATTCGAGTACCGGTACCCACTCGCCGCCACCGCCATGGCGCTCACCTCCATGGCTCTCCACGAGCTCGTCGGTTTCGGGCTCCAAACCCCTCTCAACCGCTACCTGCTGGGGGTCTGGATCGGCCTGGTATGGGGGCTCGAGAGACGCCCGGCAGCGGCCGAAGCCTCGGACACCGATGACAACGCCGAAGCGGCCGAGGAGCTGGCGGCCGTCCCCGCCCAGCAGGCCGTGTCGGAGATCGCCGATGCCACATAGCCCGACTCTGAAGCGGCACCTGCTCCGCATGCGGCTCACCGCGGTGGGCTTTCTCGCCAGCCTGCCGGTGGCAGTGGTGGCCGCCTTCTTCCTGCCGCGCGTGGGTGTACCACACGTCTCTCCCCATGCCGTCACCTTCGTCTGCCTCGGCGTCAGCCTGTGGATCGCGTTCACGGCAGACCGCGCCGCCCGCCGCGCCATGGTGAGAATCCACGATGCCTTCTCCGTCCACGGCGAGCAGAGCCGTCTGCTGCGCGACCACTACCGCGTCTACCTCGGCGTCCTGCTGCGCCTGGAAGTGATCACGCTGTGCGGCCTGGCCACCGCAATGGCCGGCACCGGACCTCGTACCACCCTCTGGTTCCTGGTCGTGGTGTCGATCCTGATGGCGCTCGCCTGGCCGACCGAGGGAAAGACGCGTCTGCTCCTACGCCGGGCAGAAGGGGCGCCCACCCACCCAACCAGTGATTGAGTGTTTAAGTGACTGAGTGATTGTGGCCCCCTCCCACCCGGGAGGTGAGCAGGTGAGAAAGTGAGGAGGTCCCCCACCCACCAGGAGAACGTGGGCGTAGCGCGCTCCGGAACGGCCCCGCACCGAGGATACCGTTCATGGCGATTCGCGCGACAAACCGCTGTTACTTCTTCTTCCGCATCAAATCCTGGAAGCTGAACGGCTTGGCCGTGGCGCCGGCGGGAGGATCGTAGGTACCAGGCGGGGCATTCGTTTCCTCGATGCTCACGACCTCCTCGTGTGAGGTCAACTTGTTGCCTCCGGCCATCGCCATCTCCGTCACCGTGTCCTGCTCCACCGGCAGACCGTCGATCTTTGCCAGCTCCTTGGCCGCGGAGGCCATGCCCGGTTGCAGCGATGCGACCTCGCCCACCATGTCCCGGTACTTGGCAACGTCCAGCGGTACGTCCTTCGTCACCCAGTTGGTCTGCTGCATCTGGACCATCTTGGAGGACAGCGTCACGTCCCACCGGCGGGTATTCCACCGACCAATCTTCTTCGTCTCTTCGGTCGGCGTCACGGTCGCCTGCATCTCCATCATCTTCAGCATCTGCTCGCCCATTCCCGGAGGCAGAATCTTCTTGAGGTCCAGCGGCAGGTCGATGACGTGATACTCCGTTCCACCTGGATTCACGAGGTACATCTTCTTCTGGTCGAGGCGCACGATGAAGGTGTTCTCAGGCGACTCCATCCGCATGCGGTCGGCCCCGATCCAGACCACCGTCTGCTCGTCCTTGGCCGGCTGCGCGTGACCCATGATGGTGAAGGCATCAGTGTGACGCTTTTTGACGATCTTCACATCGGTTGCGGCTGCCAGGCCGGGAACGATCAGCGCCAGTACGACGACGGTCCAGGCTCTCCGTAGACTCATGCATCCCTCCTTTGGTCGGACGCGCATTGTACTCGATCTCAACCCCGCTCGCTGTTTCCAGCCGGAACACACCCCCGTGCCCCCGAAGCCCGCTTCCAGCACTCAGAGTCAGCACCATGTCGATGCCGGCGCGGCGCGAAGGACACGGCGGTAGCTTGCGTGAGTCCCACCTCAGCGGAACCCGAGCGGGTCAGTCCGACCAGGTCCCGCTCAAGCCTGAACTCCGAGCAGCGCTTGCAGCGCCCAGCCGGCGCCAAAGCTGA
>CAZKGM010000003.1:46560-115294 GCA_964552395.1 uncultured Thermoanaerobaculia bacterium
GCTCAAGCCTGAACTCCGAGCAGCGCTTGCAGCGCCCAGCCGGCGCCAAAGCTGATCGCGGAGACGCCGAGGCTGATCCCAGCCATTTCGGCAAACCTGGGCCAGAAGCGCAGCTCCTTGGCGACGCTGATGTAGAAGTTGAACACGGCGATGATGACAACGGCAATTGCAAGAGTCGTCGCCAGCGCCACGAACATGTTGGCAAGCAGAAAGAACGGCAGGATCAGCAGGACCACCGCGATGATGTAGGCGGTGCCCGTGTAAACCGCCGCCTTGGCCGGGCTCTTCGTGTCCGAGTCGATCGCTTCCGATTTCGACGACAGATACTCAGATGCCGCCATCGAAAGCGAGGCTGCGATACCGGTCACCAGGCCCGCGGCGGCCACCAGGTGGGCGTTGCCCAGCGCCAGCGTCAGGCCGGCCAACGCCCCGGTCAGCTCGACCAGGGCGTCGTTGAGGCCGAGCACGATCGAGCCGGCGTACTCCAACGGCTCGTCCGCCAGCATGTCGATGAGCTCCCTCTCGTGCTCCTCCTCGTCGTGGAGGATGGCGTCGACGCCCTCGATGTCTTGCATGCGCTCGTACTCGCGTTTCGCGAAGTCCTCGCCGCGTTCCATGAGCTTGAGGGCGAACGTCAAGCCAAAGAACCGCCCCAGGAGTACGTAGACCCACACCATGAGCCGGTGCACCCGAACCTTCGTCTCGGTCAGGTTGGCCCAGAAGTCGTGGTGGCGGAGCTCGTCGCCGCCGATGCGCTCGAGGATCTCCGCGTTGTGGCGGTTGCGCATCTTCTCCGCCAGCCTCATGTAGATCACGTGCTCCGTCAGCTCGGCCCGCTGAACGGTCAGCATCGCGGCCTTGGTCGTTGTCATGCAGCACCTCCGCTCAGCACTCCGATCGCCCGTACGAGACCCGCCGTCACCGGCAACCGATCACTCGCACCGCGCCCGCCTCGCCGGACGATCCATCACGATCGACTCAGCCAAGTGTACCCTCAGTTCTGTGCGGGACTTCCTGCCCCAAACGGGCGGGCACAAAGCGCGTCAGGTCAGTCGCAGCTTGCGGCAGAAGACGGCGAAGCCGGTCACCAGCTCGTCGAGGCGGCGAGCCAGTTCGGGGTCTGCGAGGCGGCCTTCCTCGTCGAGCAGCTTGGAGATCCCCTTCAGGAACAGGCGGCGGCCGTACAGGTGGGCGTGGCGGTAGTGGAACACCATCTCCAACTGCTCCACGGGCCGCAGCCCGCCCCACTCGCCGGACGCGAGGCCGATGAACGCCGCCGGCATATCGACCAGACTCTCGGGAAAACGGAGCATGTCGATGAAGTACTTGAGCACACCGGGGTAGGAGCCGTTGTACTCCGGCGTCACGGTCAGGATCCCGTCGGCTTCGAGAATGGCCTTCTGAAAGGGCTCGAACTCGGCCGGTTTGGTGCCGTAGGCGTCCGGCGTGAAGAGCCTGGCCGGCATCTCGCGGAGGTCGATCAGGACGACGTTCTCGCCGGCGGCCTCCAGCGCTCCCCGGGCGAGCTTCGCCACTTTCAGCGTGTTGCTGCCGGTCCGGTTCGTTCCAGAGATGACAACGATCATCGCAATTCCCCCAGGTGTCGGCCGGCAACCCGGCCCGTCATTACGCCCGTCCAACCGCCCCCAGCTGCGCCGGCATTCCTCGGGGCCGACTCTGGAGCGGAGGGCCACGACCAGTCTACCGTCGCCCACCGGCTCCCCGAAATCTCTGGTGTACGATCCCCGGGTGACGGTCTCAGCGCCGTCTCGCGGACCACTGGAGCGTCGTATCGGCCTCGATTCGAGCCGTCTCACGGCCGAGCCGACCACTTGTATCCAGTTATCCGTCAAATGCTGCAGTTGGCGACCACTGGCGCTAGCCGCGCAGGGCCTCGACCGGAGTCAGCCGGGCGGCCCTCAACGACGGGTAGAGCCCCGCCGTGACACCCACCCCGATGGCGAACATCACCGCCAGCAGCACTGCGAAACCCGAGATCGGCAGGCCGGCCTCGAACTTCGGTCCCAGCGCCGTGCACAACCCGACGCTCAGAACAAGACCGATCGCCGCGCCGAGCGCGGACAGGAACACGGCCTCGATCATGAACTGCACCAGGATGTCGCGGTCCTGGGCACCGATTCCCTTGCGAAGCCCGATCTCGTACAGGCGCTCGGCGAGCGAGATCTGCAACACCGAGAAAATGCCGACGCCACCGACCACGAGCGAAATGGCTGAGATCGAGAACAGTACTACGGTCCAGCCCCGCATCTGCTTGTCGATCTGGTTCTCGGCCTCGAGGATCTCCGCCGCGACGTTGTCCACCTCGAAGTCCTCGACCCGGTTGTGACGGCGCCAGAGGCGGTTCTTGAGGAATGCGAAGACCTCGCCGAGGCGGCTCGTGTCCCTGGTCTTGACGACCACCAGCGGCACCTTCTCATCCCCGGTGAACAGCCCCTGAAAGGTCGTCAACGGTACCAGGGCGCCCCGCATCTCACGCCGGCCCCAGCCGTCTTGGACAAAGCCGTTGCCGATGCGTGACCCCACGCCGACGACCTCGAAGCCGTGGTTTCCGACCCGCACGGACTTGCCGACCGGGTCGTCTCCACCGAAGACCTCCTCAGCCAGGTCGTGACCGATCACGATCACCCGCCGCCGCGCCTCGACATCGATGGGGGTGATGTACCTGCCCCGGTCGACCGAGCGGTTGAGGACCCGCGCGTAGACCGGCGTGATGCCGTACAGCCTGACCACCTTCTGGACCCCGCCCCAGGCCAAAACCTGCTGGGAGAAGGCCACCGGCGCCGCCGCCTCGACCAGGTTCGTGCCGTCTGCGAGGTGCGTCGCCTCGTGCCGCTGCAAACCCTCCGACAGGTGAGCGCGGTCGCGGTCGAGAGGAGTCTTCGGCCCAGCGGAGCTGACGAACATGACGCCGTCGTAGCCGAGGGTCTTGACGCCGTTCCAGACCTCGACCTTGACGGCTTCGATCAGGCTCACCATCGTCACCACAGCGACCGTGCCGAGGATCACGCCGACGAGGGTCAGCGACGACCGCAGCTTGTGCGCCCAGACCTCGGTCAGCGTCGTACGGAGTGCCTCGCCGATGACCATCGCAACCTCACTCGTAGCGGAGCGCGACCGCCGGATCGAGGCGGGAGGCGCGGACCGCGGGGTAGAGCCCGAAGATGAGGCCGACGACGCTGGCCGCGCCGACGGCCGCGGACACCATCGCTGGGGTGAGTGCCATCTGGACCATCAGCAGCTTGGTGATGGCCCACGTAAAGCCGATGCCCAGCGCCAGACCGGCGGTGCCTCCGAGGACCGTGACCACCAGCGACTCGACCAGGAACTGCAGGAACACCTGCGGTCCGGTTGCGCCGAGGGCCTTGCGGACGCCGACCTCGCGCATGCGCTCCGTGAACGAAGCCAGCATGATGTTGGTGATCACGATGCCCCCCACGAGCAGCGAGATCACGCCGCATGCCAGGAAGGTGAGGTCGTAGATCCTCCCCTCGCGCTCGCCCTGGTCCAGCCGCTCCTTGCGGTCCCAGATCCCGTAGTCGAGGACTCCGTGGCGCGAGCGGAGCAGGCGCTCGAGCGCCGTCTTGGCGTCGTCGTGGACGTCAGCCGAGGCCAGCCGCAGGTTGAGCTCGTCGATCTTGTCGTCGCCGGCCTTCATGTGGCGCTGCTCGTAGGAGGTGATCGGGACCATCATCAGGCGGTTCATCCACTCGTAGGCGTTGTAGGAGGAGTTCTCGCGCCACTTGAAGACCTTCTCCCGCATCACGCCGACGACCGTGTAGCGCACGTTGCCGACGCTGACCGCCCTTCCCACCGGGTCCGCGGTCCCGAAGAGTTCTCGTGCCCGGGTTGACCCGAGGACGATCACCGCCGCCCGGGTCTCCATGTCGTAGGCGGAGAAGAACCGTCCACGCGCCATATTGAGGTCACGCATCTGCTGAAACTCGGGCTCGATGGCGGTGATGCGCTCGGTCATCTCGGTCGCGCCGGCGCGCACCTGGTGCGGGCCGGAAATCTCCGCCACCACCGAGTCGAAGCCGGGAATCATGCGCCGGATCTCGGCCGCATCGGATAGCTTGAGGCCGGTCTTGGCCCTCTGGCGGGCCGTCAGCTCTGTGTCCGCGGGCGGCTGACTGTACACGCCCATCAGGAGCGTACCGCCGCTGGAACGGAAGTACTCGTCGCGCGCAGCCTCCTGACCCGCGGTCATGCCGAGGGTCGCGACCACGGAGGCGACCCCGAGGATCACCCCCAACGTCTGCAGGACCGTCCTGCCGAAGTGCTCGCGCATCTCGACGAAGCCCTCGCGGACAAGCTCGGCAGGGCTCATGCCGCCGCTCGCTGCTCGGACTGGATCAGCCCGTCGACCAGGGTCACGACACGCTGCGCCCGGGTCGCGACCCCCTGGTCGTGGGTCACGACGATGAGGGTCTGGCCGGAACGGTGAAGCTCGTCGAAGATGTCCAGGATCTCCAGCCCCGTGACCTGGTCCAGGTTGCCGGTTGGCTCGTCGGCCATCACCACCGCCGGCTCACTGACCAGAGCACGCGCTATCGCCGCCCGCTGGCGCTGACCGCCCGAGAGCTCATTGGGCCGGTGGCGATGGCGGTCGGAAAGGCCGACCAGCTCGAGGGCCGCGCGGGCGCGGCGACGACGTTCGCTGCGCCCGACCCCGGCGTAGAGCAACGGCAGCTCGACGTTGCGCAGCAGGCTGGCCCGCGGCAGGAGGTTGAAGTTCTGGAAGATGAAGCCGATCGCTCGGCTTCTCAGGTGGGCAAGCCGGCGCCGCGAGAGCTCCGCAACCTCCTCGCCTTCCAGGCGGTAGGAGCCGCTGGTCGGCGTGTCCAGGAGGCCGAAGATATGCATCAGCGTTGACTTGCCGGAGCCGGACGGTCCCATGATGGCCAGGTACTCGCCCCGCTTGATTGAGAGGTCGATCCCACGCAGCGCCTCGACCGCCAGATCGCCCTCGCCGTACACCTTGCGGACTCCCTCGAGCTCGATCAGCGCGTCGCTCACGACCGTGTCTCCGGCGGCTTCGTCGGGTCGGCGAGCGCCACCTCGTCGCCCTTGGCCAGACCCTTGAGGATCTCGACGTCGGTGGTGGAGGAGATGCCGCTCTCCACATGCCGCTCCTCGAACCAGCGCCGCCACTGCTGGCGGGGATCCTCGCGCCAGTCGTCCCCGTTCTTCCCCTTCTCGCCTTCGGACGCCTTCTCGGCCTCGGCCGCCTTCTTGCCGTTGACCGCCTTCTTGGGCAGCGGCGTCTTCCGCTTCAGGTAGACAACCTCATCGTCGCCGCGCAAGAAAACGGACTCCACCGGCACCGTGAGCACGTCCTTGTGCTCCTCGCCGCGGATCTCGATGTTGGCCGTCATCCCGGTGCGCAGCTCCTTGCCCAGCCGGTCGAGATCAATCTCGACATCGAACACCTTCACCTGGTTGTCGAGCCGGGCCGCCGGCGCGATCCTCCGAATCGTGCCCGGGAACACCAGGTGCGGGAAGGCGTCGAGGGTCACGCGCACCGGCTGGCCGTCGTGGATCTTGCCGATGTCGACCTCGTTGATGCCCGCCTTGACGAGCATGCTACCGAGATCGGCGACCGTGGCGATCACGGTGCCGGCGTTGAACGAGCCGCTGCCGGTGACCGACTCGCCCAGCTCGACCGGACGGTCGATCACGACACCGTCCATCGGCGAGGTGATGTTCACCACCTGCCGCGGGTTCTCTCCGACCGGGATACCGGACGCCTCGACGACCTGGATCTTGCGGCGCGCCTCGTCATACGTCTGCTGGGCCTGGCGGTAGGCGGTCTCCGCATTGCGGTTGACCTCGACCGAGACCAGACCCTTCTCGAACAGCTCGCGCTTCGCCTGGTAGTCGGAGCGTGCATTCTCCAGCGCGATGCCGGCGGTCTTGACGGAGCCCTGGACCGACACCAGGTCGCGCGCCTGGTTGACGTCCGGCTCGATGCAGGCCAGCAGCTGCCCCTTGTGCACGCGGTCACCGGCCTTGATCTTGAGGTCGACGACACGCCCGGAGAGGTTCGACTTGACGTCGACCTTCACCTCAGGCTCGACCGTCCCCACCTCTCGCACCACAACCTGGACATTGCCCATTCTCGCCGCCAGCGTCGGCACCTCGGGCCCCTTCTCCTCGTCCTTGTCCGAGCTGCTGCGCCCCTTGGCCGCAAACGCCACCACCGCTACCAGGACCGGCACCATCGCGAGCCACAACCAGCGTTTCTTCCTACGAGTCATTCCAGCCTCCACACCCGGCGTTGCCGGACCTCCAGTTGTTCTACGCATGAGCGAGTGGGAAGTTCTCAGCTCCGACTCGGCTCCGCGCGCCTCCACCCGGCGCGTCGGCTCCAGGACCTACACCGCGCTCACCCTGGTCCTACGGATTCCCGATACCCTCTGTCCAGGGGTGGGAGTGAGAACGTCCTACCAGTCAGGAAAGGGGCGCTTGAGCCAGGTCCGGACCACGGCGTCGCGCTGGCCGCTCAAGAGATCGTCGGCCGCGGGGGTGCGCTGGACGTCGCCCTCCACCTTCTTGAGCAGGAAGGCGAGCACAAGGACGATCAGCGACGGGAAGATCAGGTAACCCACGTCCGGGGGGTGAAGATCGCCGCGGGCGAGGCCGAAGAAGAACACCAGGATCGGCAGGCCGAGGAGCCCGATCTGTGCCAGCGCCGCATACATCTGATGCGCAGCCAGCCGCTTGAACCGCTCGAGCTCATGTGTCGACGCGATCACCTTCACCTCGCGCCGAAACCGTCCCAGCTCGAGACCGCCCCACAGCAGATTGACCAGCGCCAGCCCGAGCAGGCCGAGGATCACGTACAGCAGCTCCTCACGCATGGGCTCCTCCCTGAGACCCTTGTTCCCTTTCCCGAACCATCTGCTCGCAGTCTACTGCGGCGGCACGCCCCGCCCGAGGGTGACGTAGAACCTGCCGCCAACCGTTGCCGGATCATCCTCGTACCCGAGGGCGTCAAAGTCCATCCGATGTCTCACCTCCGGAAAACGCGCCAGGGCCTCGTCCGGCAGTGTCGTTCCCCTGGCCGCCCGGTGACACCGCCGGCACTGGACTGCCTCGACGCTGTGGCAGTCGCCACAGCTCAGCGCCCTGTGGTCCGGCACCACCTCGTGGTGCACCGACGAGTAGCTCACGGTCTGGACGAAGGCATGGCGCCCGGAGTAGGGCAGGCCCATGCGCTCCATGCCGGTGCGGATCGCCGCCTGCCAGTCGAGGCCGCTCGAGGATCGATCCCAGAGCTCGGCCACGACCAACGTTCGGTTCTCCTCGTCAAACGGCTGGACCGCGGTGTGGCGCTTGAACGGGAAGATCCGCGCCCGAGGGTTGCGCCTCTCCCCCACCGGGGCGCTGAGCACGACCGCCTTGGTGGGATCGATCCGATCCCCGGCCAGCGAGAGCGTGTGCGAGCCGTCGTACCAGAGGTAGACGGGCGTCACGTCCATGCCCCAGACGAGGGTACCGAACCTGGGATCATACGTCTGCATACCGCCGGGACCTCTCTCCACGCTCCTGTCCTGCCCGGCCGTGGAAAAGTCCTGGGCCAAGAGCGTGGGAGCCGTTCGTGCCAACGAGGGAATGTGGCAGGTCTCGCACGCCACGCTCTTGACGTGGTCGTCCAGGTGTCGGCTCAGGACCCCGGTCATACCGTGAGGCGAGGCGCCGTGGCACCTCTCACACTCGACCGTTCCTTCCACCGCCGGCACCAGAAGCGACCTGCCAGAGATCCTGTGGGCGACGGTGGTGTGGCAGTCCTGGCAACGCATGGCGAGAGCCCCCATGTGCACGTCGAGCTCCGCCGGCGGATCGGCCAGCGCCGGCTCGAGGTCCCCGTGCTTGGCGTTGGGGAAGCCGCCGCTCGAGAAGTGGCAGCCGCCGCAGGTCTGCCTGGACGGGCGCCCCACCGCTCTGGCGACGACCGCCAAATCTACGGTCGGATCGGGCATCCCGGCCGTGCCGGGGTCCTTCCGGTACAGGCCGGTCGTGTCATGGCACACCAGGCAATCGATGTTGTCTGCGTCGTTCAGGTCGAAGCCGGCGTCCGCCCAACCATAGCCGATGTGGCAGGCGGCGCACCGGCCCGGCTCCGTGCCGATCCCGAGGAAGTAGTTGCCGACGACACTGGTGAGGCTGACATCGACCCGGTGCTCGGAGCCAACGAGCGTCGGCGAGCGCCCTTTCCAGCTCCAGTGCGCGGTACCCATGATGTCCTCCCCGACATCCGCATGACAGGTCAGGCAGGTTTGGGTCACCTGTTGTGGGGCCGGCCGCTCGCCCAGCGCCACCAACGTCGAGTGGTCGGGCGTCCAGGGGTGGTGGCAAGCTTTGCAGTCGGCTGGGGCGTTGGCCATCCGGGTCTGCTTCTCGTGGCATCCGATGCACTGCCGGTGGTAGGCGCCCTTGAGGCCGATACGGGACGGCGCGTCGGCCTCGTTCGGCAGGCCGTGGCAACGGGAGCAGCTCTGCGGCGGGTTGGAGGCCATGTTCTCGTGGCACGAAGCGCACGGCCCGCCCAGCCGAACGTCGATGGCCGCGTGAAGCGCCTTGATGTCCTCTCCGATGCGATCGTCCGCCGACATCGCGTAGCGGTGATGGCAGACACCGCAATCGCCACCAGTGAGCGCGTCGTGGATCCGGTGCGCGAACCCCACGGGCTCGTAGTCGTCGGTCTTCTCATTGAGAATCGGGCTCTCGAGCAGGTAGAAGTTCTTGTAGGCCAGCGGTCGCTGCGGGTAGGCCGGACCCGGCAAGGCCGCCGCTTCGGCCTGCGTCATCTTGAGGCGATGGATCTCTTGCACGGTCTGCGCCGAGGCATGGAGCGCCTCCCCGTGGACGAAGCTGTAGAGCGCGACAAAACCGAGCAGGAAGAGAACGCCCACGGAACGGAAGACGAAACCAAGGCGCCGGGAGATCGGAACCGGTGGCCCGACCAGCGAGGCGGGCGGCTCGGCGGCCCCCACCCGCTCCACCCACAGGACCGGGAAGAACGTGACGAACAGCCGGTAGAGGAACACGATCGTGCACACAACGAACAGCGTCAGGGCAATCTCGCCGATCGACGGGAAGTAGCGGTGGGTCTCATACGCAGGACGATAGCCCACGAGGAAGACGTTGATGCGGTTCATCACGACACCGAAGACCACCATCAGCGAGGCCGTGAGCAGCCATCCCGGGGATCTCCGCACGGGCTTCCACAGCAGGATAACGAACGGCACGATGAGGCCGATGACGACCTCCACCGCAAAGGCAATCGTGGTCCCGGGGTTGCTGACGAAGCTGATGGTTCCCAGCCTACTCAGCAGGTCGGCCGCCTTGGCCAGGGCATAGATGCCGATAAGGATCGGCACCTTTGTGGCAAGTCTCTCCAGGACGTCCATCTCGGGCTCCAGGCCCAGACTCTTGTGGGCCAGGATGGACTCGACAATGAGCATGGGAAACCCAACCATGATGGCGGACAGCAGGAACAGGACCGGCAGGAAGGACGAGTACCAGATCGGGTCCAGCTTGGTCGGCGCGATCACCATCAGCGTGCCGAGCGAGGACTGGTGCATGCAGGACAGCACCACGCCGGCAACAATGAAGATCGGCAGCACCGCCCGGACAAAGGCCCGAGCCACCCGCACCGGCTCCTTCAGGCGCTCGAGCCAGGTGACGTCCCGGCTGTGCTCTTCCAGGTAGTCCCTAACGCCGCCCAGAACCGCCGGCGCCATCTCGATCGTCAACACGAGCAGGTACGCGACCACACAGATGCCCACCTCGAACAGCACCGAGTTACCCTGCCAGAAGAACACCGGCCGCCAGATGTTCCACCAGCGGCCAAGGTCGAAGATCAGGGCAACCGCCACGAACAGGTACCCGAGCCAGGCGGTGAGGATGGCCGGACGCAGCAGCCGCTTGAAGGAGTGTTGCCAGAAGATCTCGATCAGGGCCGCCGCCGTGAACCCGCCCGCCGCCAGCGCGACCCCGCAGGCGACGTCGATCGCGATCCAGATCCCCCACGGGTGCTGGTTGTCGAGGTTGGTCACGGCACCGAGACCGTTGAAAATCCGTCCGAGGCCGAACGCCAGGCCAACGCCCATGAAGACCATGAGGAGGATCGTCCCCGAGGTCAGGAACGGGACGCCGGTGCGGGAACGGGGCTCAAGCCTCATCGGCCTCTCCCTCTCCGGCGCGACCGTCGCTGCGGTCGCCGCCCGCCTCTCGTTCCCCCTCGGCCTTTCTCTCCTCGCCGATGGCCCGGCGCCAGTTGAACCACATCAGGCCGGCCAACCCCGCGTAGACCGCAACCGGAATAGCCCCGTACTTGAAGATGCCGTGCTGGATAGCCTCCGTGCGGCTGGGCGGCGGGGCGGTGGGAAGCGACAGCAGGCTGACCTCCTGCGGCGGCCGGCCGGTGAGGTACAACCACGACGTGCCCCCGACCTCCTCCTCGCCGTAGATGTGCGCCAGGTAGCGGTCCGGGCGCTTCGCGATCCGCTCCTTGGCCAGGAGCAGCAGATCCGCCCGCTTGCCGAACACCAGCGCCTCCGTGGGGCAGGCCGCCGCGCAGGCGGGGTTCGCGCCGGTTCCGGCCGCAACATCCGTGCACATCTCGCACTTGCGGACCCGCGGCTTCACCGGATCCCGGTACTCGTACGCGAGAATCTCGAACGGGCACGCCACCATGCAGTAGCGGCAGCCGATGCAGATCGTCGGGTTGTACACGACCGCGCCGTCCGCGGCCTTGACCATCGCGCCGACGATGCAGGCGGAGACGCACGACGGCCATAGGCAGTGCATGCACTGGAGCTTGGCGTAGGTCTGGCTCTGGTCACTCTGGTCACGGGAGGGGGCGCCAGGAAACTGGTTCACGACCGTGAAGGCGTCCGCTGCGGGGCGCCTGAAGGTCCGGAACACGCCGCGGTCGGTGAACGGCCGCTCCGGCCGCCGCAGTTTGTTGCGCCGGTTGCAGGCCTCCTCGCACTTGCGGCAGCCAATGCAGAGCGTGGTGTCCACCAACACGCCGACGACGTCCGGAGAGCTCTTTCGTCGGCTCGCCTTCCCGGTCTGGGCAACTGCAGGGAGAGCCGCAGCGGTCGCCGGGACCGCCCACCCTATCTCCAGCAACGCCCGTCTGCTCAGCTTCACGACGACCTCCCCGCCGGTCATCCGCTCGTTCTGCGCTGTGGGTCTCTGATTTCATTCTATGGTTGTATGACGACAATAGCCATAGTCTTGGCACATTCACGGTCTCCCGGCTCATCCTGCCGGTAGCACGTCAACGACCCGGCGGGAAGGCAACGCCGCCGGTGTCAGTGCATCGCGCGGTGGAGCCACGTGGTGGTGAGCGGTGCGGGCCAACTGAATGATCCGGACCCTCGCTCTCTGCTGCGTGCGCTCCACTCCATCACGGTACTCCATGGGCTTCGTGCGAGGCACCCCACCAGCTCGGGCTCGCGAGAGTCACTCGAGGTTCGGGAAACGCGCGATGAGGTCCGAGACAGCTGCCATCGAACGCTCTTTGGTGAGATCTGCATCCACCTGGTAGGGAACAATCAGGACCACTTCGGAGGTGGCGGCGTCGATGACATAGAAGAGGAGCATCGCCCCTGACGAGGGCGCGAATACCGCCGGGTTGGAGATGGATGCGTACGAGGGATTCACGCCCTCGACAACGGCGCCCGCCAACATCGCCAGAACGTTGCCGACCTTCCGCCCCTTGGTCTCCGTTACCGCTCGGCACCAGACGTACAGGAGGTACCGGCCGTCCCCGTCCTCGGGTCTCACCGCTTGCCGGACCTCGGCAAAGGCGTCAACCTCGTCGAGGAGCGGTGGGAGCGAACGGTATGCGAGCAGTCCCGGGCGGAGCTTGCGAAGGACGTCGTGCAGCGGCGCAGCGACCTGACCCCAAGCATCGAGCAGTTGCGGCGAGGCCGACCACGCGGCCTGTAGCCGTCCACCGGCGCCGGCAAGCCGCTCTGCAAGCTCCGTCCGGAGCAGCCCAGTCAGGCGTTCCGCCTCCAGTGGTGCGGGCTCGAGGTGACCCACGGCGCCCACACCGGTCTTCATCTGAAGCTCCACGTCCACCGGCATCAGGAGGTAGCGGCCCCTTCTTGCCGCCTCCTGATCGGGAGGTTCTCTGGGAACTCCAGGGATCGGCTCCAGCTCGAGATTGACCACCTCCGGCGACTGTTCGTCGAGCTTCGTCGTGGCGGGCTCGTAGCCACGCTTCTGCACCGTGACGTAGTGCGGCGTCTCCCCGAAGAACACAACCTTCGCGGTGCCCGGCGTCTCGCCGTCCGACTCGAGCAGCACCGAATCGTCGAGGCTCGGCTGCGAGTGCTCGACAATCAGCGCCCCCGCAGGCTCGGACACAACCGTGAACTGGCGACTGGTCCCACAACCCACCAGCGCCACGATCCCAGCCAAAGCCAACCAACAAACTCGTCTTTGTCGCGTCACGACACACCTCCTCCGCGATACCGGCGCTGCAGGCGCAGGCTGCAGCGCTGACCGAGCTCCTGATCAGTTGCCGCCGATCCTCAGAATCTCGCCGAAGTCTCCGACGGCCCAGCACAGGTTGGAGCGCACGCAGTGCAACCCGAGAAGGCTCAGTCCCGTGGGGCTCGCCACCGACGACCAGCTGGCGCCGCCATCCCCGGAGTGCACGATCGTGCCGCGATCTCCAACCGCCCAGCCGTTCGCCGCGGTAGGAAACGCGACATCGTGGAGATCGCCGCTGACTCCCACGCCCCTGGCCGTCCAGGTCGTCCCGCCGTCCAGGGTGTGGAAGAACCCGCCTTCGCCGGCAATCCAGCCCTCCGAAGAGCTCGTGAAGACGACGTGCATCAGGTGCCAGGGGCAGCTGGTGTACCCACAGTCGAGCTCCTGTTGTGCCCAGCTCTTGCCGCCGTCTGCAGTGTGGATGATTGTGCCGAGCCCTCCGACCGCCCAGCCGTTCTGACTGTCCGCAAAGTGAAGCCCACCCTGAACGATGGCGAAGCCAATGGCCAGGCCGCCCTCGATTCCGGTAGGCACCCAGGCCCAGTGCGCACCCCCGTCCTCGGTCTTTGCGAGGAAGAGAGATTGTCCTCCGGAGGTGTCATCGTAATGACCCTTATCCAACGCCCAGCCGTGCTGGCCGTCGAGGAACTGGACGTCGAACAGCTCCGGTGCCAGGCCGTCCGCCAGCTCCTGACCTTGCTCCTCCCAGTGGAGGCCGCCGTCGGAGGTGTGGAGGATCGCCCCGTGAGATTTCCAGCCGGCCTCGTAGAACGTCTCCGAGCTTCCGGTCGCCCATCCGTGGAGAGCATCCACGAAGCTCACGGCGTCGAGCCGGAAGTAGCTGAACAGGTTGTCCATCGGCGGCGCCTTCTCGTACTGTTCCGCCCAGCTCGCACCGCCGTCCGAGGTGTGAAGGATGACCTGACCCCAGAGCTCCGGGGCGAAAGTCCTCCGTCCCACCGCCCAGCCGTTGTATTGATCGATGAAGAAGACGTCCTCGAGTTTGTAGTGAGCGCTGATGTACGCCTGCTTGAAGAGGTTGTCGCCGTGCGGCCAGCCATACTCCCCCCACGCGTCCTCGGATCGCACAACATAGTCATGATCTCCCACCGCGATGGCGCGGTCGCCGGTGAGGGCGAGGCCGAACAGGCCCTCGCTGTCGTGGCGCTCTTGAATGACCTTCTCCCAGGTTGTGCCACCGTCTACTGTACGGAACACCGGCGGGCCCCATGCCGCGATGTAGTTGGCGCCCATGATGTAGGCTCGGTTGGCATCGATCGCCTCGACATCCCACAGCAGGTCGAAGAAGTGGCCAGGATCCTGCCGCTCCCAGGTCGATCCTCCGTCCGTGGTGTGGAAAGTCGCGCCGCCGATTTCTCCCGAGCTGGTCACGAATCCCACCGCCCAACCGTGTTCGACGTCGACGAAGTCAACATCCGTCAACGAGACCGGGAGATCCGGGGCATACTGCTCGGCCCACGTCGCGCCGCCGTCGGTCGTGTGGTAGACAACCATCCGGTGCTCCGGCCAGGGGTCGTCACCGACATACCGGGCCCCGACCGCCCAACCGGTCTTGGTGTCGATGAACTGCACTCCGTGCAGGATGCTGGCGCCGGCGGGCAGGCTCTGCTCGTTCCATGTCTGCCCCCCGTCGTCGGTGTGCCAGACGCTCGCCTCCCAGTTGTCCTCATCACCTACGAAGTCCCAGTGCGTCGGTCGAACGGCTGTGATCCACCCATGCTCGTCATCGGGAAACGAGACGGCCCGCAGGCCATCTGTCGTGGCGATGGTCTGACGGGTCCAGGAGCCACCACCGTTCGAGGTGTGCAGGATGAGCCCACCCCCACCCACTGCCCAGCCGTTGTTCTGTCCGACGAAGACCACTGCGTTGAGGCCGGCAGTCTGGCCGACGGCGTGTTCACTCCAGCTCGCGCCGCCGTCATCGGTCTTGAGAAGCGTCGTCACGTACTGCTTCTCCGCCGGATCCCAGTGTGCCTCACCCACCGCCCAACCCGTAGTCGAGCTCAGCATGTCCACGTCGCGCAGGTAGTACGAAACCTCCTCGAACTGCCTGGTCACCGTGAGCGCTCCAGCCGGCTGCAGCTCCGGCATGAAGACCGGATCTCCGGTCCGATTGTCGATGACCGAGGCGTAGGCGAAGAAGGCCCCCGCCGATGTGTTGGTGGTGAGCACGGCGTAGCCGTCCTCAACGGCGGCCGAGGTCACCGTACGGAAGACCCGATCGAGCTGCCGGAACTCCAGCGGCCGCAAGGCCGTACGGCTGGAGGGAACTCTCCCCAGCAGGGCCCCTGAGCCGTCGTACAGATCGACGGCAATCTGCAGTGGCGCCGCGGTGGCGTTGACGATGCCGATGTTGGTCCGGAAGCCGGTGCTCGACGCGGTGCTTTCCCGCAGCTGGATCAGGCGCACCGCCACGCCGGCCGGGATCGCCGCCGCTGTGGCTCGGCCCGGCACGAGCTGACCATAGGTGCCGTCCGCGGTTTCGTTGTAGGTCCGACTGCTCAGCTGAAGAGGACAGCCCGACGGGGTCACCCTGAGAGCGGCTGCGCCGGAGAACGCGAACATCGACGCCAACACGTCTTTGTAGCGGACGGCCAGTCCGGGGTCGAGCTGGAAGCTCCTGGAATCCGGCAACGAGTTGTCCTGGTCCCGAGCGAGCAGCTCGATCGTGTAGGCGCACTGGGCGGGCCCAGGGTTGAGGAGCTCGAGATCCGTCCGCCAGCTCGTGCCGCCGGCACCAGTGACGTGTGCCGCGGCCGGAATCACCAGGCTGCCACCCGCAGGCGTTCGCAGGGCGGGCAGGAAAACCGGATCGCCGGTGCGATTATCGATCACCGAGGCGTAGGCAAGAAAACGCTCCGACCCTCCCGTGAACTGTGCCTCCACCACGGCGTAGCCATCGGAAACCTCCTGAGAAGTCACCCTCCGGAAAATCTTGTCGAGCTGCTCGAACTCGTAGGGATCGAGCCAGGTGGTCACGGTCCCCAGCTCGGTGCCGCCCGAGTCAAACAGCCGCACCTTCATGAGGAGGGTCCCTTCGCTCAGATTCAGCAGGCCGATATTGGTCCGGAAGCCTTGTGTTTCCGAGGTGCTTTGCGAGAGCTGGATCAGATATGCCGGATCTTGACGCGTGAACGCCTCACTCTCGGCAAAGGCCGGCACGAGCTGGCCGTAGGTCCCCTGCGGCTGGTCGTTGAAGGTCCTGCTGGTCACCAGCGGATCGCCGCCACTCGTGGTCAGCCGGAGGGCTGCCGCCCCGGAGAAGGAGAACAGGCTCTGAAGGACGTCATCATAGCGCGCACTCCTCCCCGCACCCACGCTGATCGTCGTACTCCTTGGGCTCGAGTTGTCATGATCGCGTTCAAGCAGTGCAACCGTGATGGAGACATCACTGACGCCCGGGTTGTGGAGTTCAAGGTCGGTGCGCCAGTTCGTGCCGACCGCTCCCGAAAGGTGGGCGCTGGCCGGTATATAGAGCGTGCTCCCTGCTGCCAGGCGCACCGCCGCGGCGGAAGCCGCTGTTTGCCCTTGGCTCCCATCCGGACGAATACGCTGAGTCGTTGGATCGAACCCGTAGGCCTTCGTTGCAGCGAATGCCTGGACCACCGCCAGCATCAGCAGCAGCGCCACCTCGACCACACTCAAGCACGATCGGCAAAGATGAGCCATCTCGCACCTCCGGCCACCACCTCAGCAAGAGGAGTGCCACATGGCCGGCGGATCACAACTTCCAGTCTTTCAGGATGATCCAACACCGGGTCCCGGAGGAAGCGTCCTTCTGCATAGCCACAGCCAGGTCCCGAGATACCCTCACGGGTATCGGGACGGTCGGCCGCCCCCTATGTCGGATCAGTCTCCGGAACCGTTCAGGCGCGCCATGAGCTCTGCAATACAACCGCAGACCACGCCTTCCGTGGGACGACCCTCCGGGTTCTTGGCCATCATGCTGAGGATCAGCTGATCGAGCTCGGGACCGATCTCCGGCCGGTAGCGGATCGGCGCCACCGGCTCGACGTCGAGGATCTGCTTGATCACCTCTACCGGCGTATTGCCGGGGAACGCTTGCCGCCTGGTGAGGAGCTCGTAGCCGATGACGCCGAGGGCGTACAGGTCGCTGGCGGGAGAAGACCTCTGCTCGGTGATCAGCTCCGGTGCGAGGTAGCCGATCGTGCCCACCAGCATCCCGGTCTGCGTGAGCCGCGTCAGCGACTGCGTGCGGGCGAGCCCGAAGTCGAGGAGCTTGACAAAGCGCACGTCACCATCCCGCTGGACCAGAAACACGTTTTCCGGCTTGAGGTCGCGGTGGAGGATCCCCTTGTCGTGCAGGCGCGAGACGGTATCGATGAGCTGGCCCAAGATGTACAGCGCATCGGCCACCGGGACCAACCGCGGCTCGGAAATGAGCTCGGCAAGCGACCGCCCGTCGAGGAGCTCCATCGCCATGAACAGGCGGCCGTCGTGCTCTCCTCTTTCGTGAACCCGGACGACATGTGGGTCATCAAGCTGGTCGATGACGGCAGCCTCGTGGAGGAACCGTCGGCGCACGGTTTCGTCTGCAGCCAGCTCATCCCGAATCACCTTGAGCGCGAACCGGCGCGAGCCATCTGCGACATCCTGGGCAAGGTAGACGACCCCCATGCCACCGCTGGCGATGCGGTCTAGGATCCGGTAGTGCCCGATGTGGCTGCTCCGCCTCCAGAAACCGAGAAGTGAACGGTACCTGTAGCCCAACCAGCCCAAGACCAGGAGCGCCACGCCGAGCCCGGCGAACATGAGGTTGGCGCGCAGCCTGGCGCGGCTCGACAGCAGGCGCTCGAGCTCGTTCTCTTTGGCCAAGAGATCGATCTCCCGCTGCTTCTTCTCGGCCTGGAACCGAGCCTCGAGCTCTTGCACGCGACGGTTGGAGCGCTCGTTGAGCTTGGTCTCGCGGGCCGTTGCGGCCTTCTTGTACGCCCTGAGCGCTCCACGGTAGTCACCGAGGCCCACTCGGATTCGAGACAGAATGCCGCCAGCCTCGCTGAGTCGGTCCGGGTCGGTGATCTCCTCCGCGAGGCGAACGGCGCGCTCGAGGTAGGGCAGCGCCTCTCGACTCCTGCCCATCCCGTCGAGCGTCTCGCCAATGTTCTGCGAGGCGCGGGCGATTCCGTCCTTAACGGCCAAGCGCTCCCACACGGTCAGCGCCTGCCGGTGAAAGGAGAGCGCGGTGGCGAGCTGACCCCGGTTCCGGTTGACGACTCCGAGGTTGTCCAGAGCAGCCGCAATGTCCCACTGGCTCGCTTGCTCCCTGGCCAAGGCGAGCGCCGCGCGGTACTCCGCCTCTGCCTCGGAATACCGTTTCTGGAGCTGGTAGATATTGCCGATGTTGCCGTGGGCACCGCCCACCCCCGAGCCGTTGCCGATTCTCTGGTAGAGCTCCATCGCGCGCCGAAAGTACTTCAGTGCATGGTCGAGCTGCCCCATATCCTGGAAGATGTTGCCGATGTTGGCCGAAGAGGCAGCAACACCCAGGTCATTGCCGGCCGCCTCGTCCATCTTGAGTGAGGCCAGCAGCTTCTCGAGCGCCCCATCGTAGTCGCCCATCTGGTACAGAGCGATCCCGATGTTGTTCAAGGCCTTGGAAACCCCGCGCTGATTCCCGAGCTTGGTCTCAATCTCGAGCTCTTCGGAGTGGATCTCGTACGCCTTGGCAAAGTCGCCGCGGTCGTAATGAACGTTGGCGAGATTGCCGAGGGTTCGGGCGACGCCCTTCGAGTTTCCCAGCTCCCGGTCGATGGCGAGGCTGCGCTCGTAGAGCTTGAGGGCTTGGTCGTAGTCGCCCATCATGCGGTGGCAGACGCCCATCACGTTGAGTGAGCTCGCCATCCCCTTGCGGTTGCCGGTCCCCTCGTACAGGGCCAGCGCCCGGGTCGCGTGCTCAAGCGAAACTTGATGGTTGCCGCCGACGCTCTCTGAGACCGCCAGGTTGCGTTCCGCCGCAGCCTCACCCAGACGATCTTCGAGCTTGCGTGCGAGCGCGAGCGCCTCGAGGCCGTAGCGTCGACCGGTCTCTACCGATGCGAAGCTGGTCCGGTACGCAAGCTCGTTGAGGATCCCAAGCCGCTCGGCGCCCGCAGCCTTCGCCAGGCGACTTTCGAGCTCGGCCACCGACGGTTCATCGGCGGCGACCCCCGGTGCCGCTATGCAGAAGGTCATTACCAGCGCGATCAAGGCCGCTCGTGAGAGTGCCCGTGTCGATACCACCCGCAAGCGAGATCGACACGCTGATGACGACGTTCTCGCAGTATCCCGCATGTTTCGTTTCCGGACCAGTGAAGTGTACCAGGCCCTCGGTCAGCGATGTGACTTGCACGCGAGATCCTCGGGAGGCGGATGATCTGCGTCACAGCGCCCCACTTCGGATCGTCCTGTACGGACCCGCTACCACCGCCCCTTTGCCGGGCGCACGCCGTACTTGTGGAGGGCGGCAACGAAGCGCGGGTACTCGCCCGGCTCGATGTTGAGGGCGGCCGCGAGCTGCTTCAGGCTGCTCCCGTTGCGGGCGTGATGGCGTTCCAGAAACAGGCGCAGCTGGCGCCGGTTGAGCTCACGATCCAGGAAGGCCCGCCACGCCGTGTCCCAGAAGCTGGCGCCCGACCCGATAGCGGCCTCCAGCTCGGACAGTACGGCCTCCGCATCCACCACTTCCACGGCTCCACGACCGATCACGGTTTCCAGCTCCCGCCCAATCTCCGAACCCTCGAGCTGGATTCCGGCGCGCTTGAGCACCTGGATCAGCTCGCGGACATTGCCCGGCCAGTCGTGGGCGAGGGCGACCTCCCAGAACCCGCTGCCCGGACGCTTCCCCCGCAAGAGGTCAAGGTGCTGCTCGACTAGGGCCTTAATGTCCTCGGGTCGTCCGCGCAGGGGAGGAATCGTGATTGGCAGCACGCCCAGCCGATAGTACAGGTCCGCCCGCAGACCGGCAGCCTCGGGTCCGGCATCGAGCGCGCGGTTGCTGGCTGCGAGGATCCGCACATCTGCCGTCTGCTCGCGCGCCTCACCCACCCTCCGGTAGCGACGGCTGTCCACGAGCTCCAGCAGCTTGGCCTGGAACTGGCGCGGGACCTCGCTGACCTCGTCCAGCAGCAGGCTCCCGCCCTCCGCCTCCGCCACCAGACCATCCCGACCACGATCGGCACCTGTGAACGCCCCCCGGACATGTCCGAACATCTCCCTCTCGAATAGGGTTTCCGGGATCGATGGCACGTGCACGGACACGAGACGGCCACGGCGGCCAGAGTGGCGGTGGATCAGCCCTGCAAGGTAGGTCTTGCCGACGCCGGTTTCGCCGAGCAGCAGCACCGGATCCTCCTCCAGGGCATAGCGCGCGACCAGCTCGCGCACGTGGACCATGGCCTCACTGGTGCCGGCAATGCCGGCCGGACCGTCACCGGCGCCCGCAATGGTGGCGAGAGTGTCCCCCAGCAGCTCACCGAGGGCACGGATGACTTCTCTATCCGAACGGTCGAAGGCGTCTTTGGAGCCGCTATCGACGTAAAGAAACAGGTCGCCGCCAATCGGCAGGACAAGCAGGCTCCGAATGAAGAGGGCCTGGGCCGACGCCGGCAGGGCACGCTCCTCTGCGAGATCGACTACATCCTCTCGCTCGAGGGCGGCGCCGTCCGTCAGGGTGCGACGGATGGCACTGTGCGGAAACCCGGAGCCGGTGTCGATTGTCTCGCCGCTCACCCTCCTCCCGCAGTGCCAGAGGATCCGGCCGTCCCTGCCGTACACCATCGCGAGCGACACATCCCGCCCCTCGAGCAGATGCCACAAGCGGTTCTTGATGGCCTGAATCATCCAATGGACTCCAGCATCGTCGCTACTTCCGGAGCGTTCACCGGGATTCTACATTACGCGACGCAAACCGTCCCGCGCCCGGCCCCTTGACGGTCATTCCGAACTCGCGGCGGCCGTTCCCGGGCGTGCCAAGCCGCGCCCTTACTCCGAGGGCCGTGCTCCGACGATGGCGACCGGGTCGCCGGACGGGTTGGCGATCACCGAGGCGTAGGCAGCGGAGCGTTGTCCTCTGCATTTCGACTGACACGGCAGCCACCCCTCAATAGCCCGGCCCCTGCGTACCCCTTGAGTCAGGTTGTCTCCACGCACGCATGATCCCGGTTGGACAACAACTGAAGCGCCAAGGCGCGAAGAACGCGAAGATAAGAAAGGGAATATCTGCTTAGCGAGCTTGGCGTACTTGGCGGCTTGGCGGTTCGCAATCAAGCCTCATCGACACTCGAAACGGGTAAGAACGAACCTGAACGAAGGAGACAGGCCGGGGCCGGCCTTCACCCCAACCAGCGGCGGCACCAGCGGGTGAGCACGGCCACCGCGAAGAGGCGCTCGGCATAGTCGGCGCGGCCGTCCTGGTGCGCCCGCCACGTGGCCTCGAGGATTCCCTGGTCGAGGCCGAGCTCGCCGGCAGTGGCGCCGAGCACGGCATCGCCGAGCGGCTCGCGCAGCGGGCCGCGCAGCCAGCCTGCGAGAGGGACCTCGAAGCCGCGCTTGCCCCGCTCCGGCTGCCGGCCCGGCAGACGCCGTGCGAGAGCACGCCGCAGCAGCCGCTTGTCGCGGGCGAGCCGGGGCGGAAGGCCGAGCACGAGCTTGACGACCCGGTGGTCGAGCAGCGGCACCCGGACCTCGAGCGAGTGGTCCATGCTGGCCCGGTCGACCTTGGCGAGGACCCGCTCGGGGAGGAACGTGAGAAGGTCGAGCAGGCGCCAGCGGCGCCACAGGGGTTCACCCGCGACACGATCAAGAGTCTCCTGCGGCCACGGCAGGGGAAGCTCCGTCTCGCCGAGGAGCCTCGCCGCCTCGCGC
This sequence comes from uncultured Thermoanaerobaculia bacterium, assembly GCA_964552395.1. Taxonomy (GTDB): domain Bacteria; phylum Acidobacteriota; class Thermoanaerobaculia; order Thermoanaerobaculales; family Sulfomarinibacteraceae; genus JAJDNH01. The sequence continues at coordinate 67,984 of CAZKGM010000003.1, forward strand.
CCGGGCCACACCCCCTGCAGGCACTGGTAGGCGTGCCACGGCGTCGGCGCGGCAAGCGCGGCAGAGAGCTTGGCGCCCCACCTTTTGGCCGGCAGCGGCGCCAGCCGCAGCCCGGCGCGCGCCCCGGGAACGCGCCACAGCCGCTCCAGCCGCGGCATGAACCGGAGCCGCGGGTAACCGGACAGCAGCTCGTCTCCCCCGTCCCCCGACAGGGCCACGGTCCAGCGCCGCCGCGCCGCCCGCGACACCACCCAGGTCGGCGCCAGGGACGGGTCCGCAAGCGGATCCCCGGCGACCTCCTCCCAGCGGCCGAGAACTTGGAGCATCTCGGTCGGCGAGCACCTCTCCACCAGGTGGCGTAGGCCCAGTGACCCGGCGGTTCGCGCGGCTGCCGGCGCCTCGTCGAAGGAGCCATCGAAGCCCACGGTCAGAGCCTCGAGCCCGGCCCCGGCGGCCGCCGCTGCGGCCGCCACGGCGGCGGAGTCGACGCCGCCCGACAGGAAGCAGCCGAGGGGTACGTCGCTGACGAGCCGTTCGCGAACCGCCCTCATCAGGTGCGCGTCCAGCTCCTCCACCGCGCCACTCGCCGACAGCTTCGAACCACCCTCGGCGGACGCCGAGATCGGGTCGTACCAGGGGCGGACCCGGATGCCGGACGAATCGGCTTCCAGCAGGTGGCCTGGCGGCAGGCGGCGCACGCCGCGGACCAGCGTTGCCTCACCGGCGGAGAAGCCCAACTGTAGCCAGCTCGCAACCACCGCGCGGTCGAGGTCGCGCGCTACCCCCGGGTGGCAGAGCAGTGCCGGCAGCTCCGAGGCAAAGGCGAGCCCCCCGGCCACCGGCGCCCAAAACAGCGGCTTGATGCCGAGGCGATCGCGGGCGAGAAGGAGACGCCGGCGCTCCGGATCCCACAGTGCGAGGGCGAACATTCCTTCCAGCTCAGTCAGCGCGTCGGCACCTCCCGGACCGAGGACGGCCAGCACCACCTCGGTATCACCGCTGCTCGCGAAGATAGCGCCGTCAGCCTCCAGCCGCTGCCGCAGCTGACGGAAGTTGTAGACCTCGCCGTTGTAGACCAGGACGCGGCCGGCGGCGTCCGACATCGGCTGATCGGCGCGAGCGGAGGGATCGAGCACACACAGGCGGCGGTGCCCGAGGACGGCGGCGCCGCACGGATCCCTCCACAGTCCCTCGCCGTCGGGCCCCCGGTGGACGAGCCGGGCGGTCATGCGTCGCACCGGCCCATCATCCACCGGGTCCCGCCAGCTCACCCAACCCGAGATCCCACACATGACCTTATGGTACGCGTACCGGGCTCCGGTGCCGGCATCCGCACCGGCACGATCATTGAAGAGGGAGGAAACGTGGGGCCTTGGCGTTGCTCCCAGTCTCGAGAGGCCCGTGGTGATCCGAAACACGCTCCCGGCTTGCTCAATCGGCAGCGGCCTCGTACGATGACGCCATGGCACGCGGGAAGGCATCCGGTCGCGGCGCGCCGCCGCCTGCCGCGGCGGATGACCGGAGCCCCGCCATCACCCTCCTCGGGATCGTGCTCCTCCTGACCGAGGTCATCGTCCTGCCTTCCGCGGCAAGCCCGTTCCGGGAGCCCAAGATGGCGGTGGCGGTTGCCGGACTGGCGCTCGTGCTCGGCGTTCTCGCCGCCGTCGGGCTGTGGCGGCACCAGCTCGAAATCCACACCTCGCCGCTGGTCGCGGCCCTCGCCGCGTATCCGGCCCTCCTGGCTGTTTCTGCGCTGTGGGCGGCGAGCCCCCGTCGCGCCTTGCTGGCGGCGGGGCTGGCAGGCGCCTGGGTCGCCGTGATTGTTCTACTCGCCGGTTTGGGGAGGTCGGCGCTCTCGCGCCTGGTCGTGTGGGCGGCCGTGGGGGCGGCAGCCTCGGTCGTAGTAGAACTCCTGCAGGTCGCGAACCGGTCGCCGCTGGTGGCGGTGGCCACCTCCGATGACCGGCTCGCGCGGACCGGCCTCGCGGGCAACCCGGCCGACCTGGCCGCCGCCTCGTTGCTGCTGATCCCGCTGCTCCTCACGCCCGGCGAACGCAGGGTGCCGTCGCGCTTCGGGTTGGCGCTGATCGCAGTCCTCGGCATCGGCGTAGCACTGTCGCAAACCCTCACGGGGTATGTTGCGATCGCAGCCCTCATGGTGGCCTGGCTTGTCCATCGCCGCTCGCGGAAGCTGTGGCTCGGGGCGGTCACGCTGCTGGTTGTCCTGGCTGCGGCCGCGGCCCTGTCCGGCGTCGGCGAGCGTCTGCGAACGTTGGACACCAACCTTCGGGAAGGGAACTGGTACGCGGTCTTCTCGGCCCGCGCCGACGGCTGGACGGCGGCCGCGCAGATGATCTCAGACCACCCGCTGACCGGTGTCGGCGGTGCCAACTTCACCCAGGCCTTCTATCCCGCACGGCTGGCGTGGCTCGACACGCACGAGACCCGGGGCGCCCGCGGCGAGCTCGCCACGCACTTCCCCTGGACCCACTGCGATCCGTTGCAGCTGGTCGCAGAGCTCGGCGTTCCCGGCACGCTGTGGCTGCTGCTTTTTGCAGTCTCCTTCGTTCGCAGCGCCCGCGATTCCCGCGAGCTGGCAACTCTGGCCGCGGCTGCAGCCGCGCCCTTCCTGCTGTTCCACTACCCGGCGCACCTGGCGATCGGCCTCATCCCGCTGGCGTTGATACTCGCGCGCCTGGTGGCCGACGGCTCATCGCCCCGTCGTGTCGTCCGTGGTCCGGCCGCGGCGCGGGGCCTCGCGCTCCTGGTCCTCGCGCTCACCGCTGCCGTCGTCGTCTGGCAGTACCAGGGCTTGGCAACAACCCTGTGGTACGGACGAGCAGAGCAGGCCATCGAGACCTCGATCAGGCTGCCCGAGCCGCTTCGCGGCCGCACGCTGGCCGGGGCCGAGAAGATCCTCGTTGCCCGCGAAGCCGCCCATCCCGAGGAGGCGCCGTGGCTGTTGCGGCTCATCGGCCGCACACGTCTCGCTCTCGGACGCGACCCGGCCGCCGAAGACGCGTTCCGTCGCGCTTTCGCCCTCTGGCCGCACGCCCAGGCCGAGCTTGGGCTCGGCCTGGCCCTCGCCGCCGAAGGCCGCGTCACCGAGGCCCTGCCCCACCTCGAGCGGGTCGCACGCGTCAACCCGAAGCTCGTCGACCTGATCCCCGATCCCGAGCTGCGGCGCGCCGTCAGCGAGTCGGTCCGGCAAGCGCAGCAGTGACGGCCGCGCTCACGGCCTCCGCCACGCGACGGGGATGGTAGAGCCGGCGCCACACCTCACGCCCAGCGTCGCCGACGGTGCGGGCACGCTCGCCGTCCAGCAGCAGCCCGGCCACCGCATCTGCAAACTCCTCGCAGCCTTCCGCCGTCACCAGGTCGTGCCCGGCCACCGCCTGCAGCCCAGCGGCGCTCCAGGAACGGGCAACCACCGGTACCCCCGCAGCCCACGCCTCCAGCACCTTCATTGGCACTCCAGAGCCGCTGGCCATGGGTGCAATGGCGACCCGTGCGCGAGCGAAGAACGGCGCCAGGTCCGGAACGTCGGCGTGGACCTCAACCCCGGCCAGATCGGCAAGCTTGCGAACGGCGCGCGGCGGGCGCGCCCCCGCGACAACCCATCGTGCCTTGGACACCCGTGCCCGGATCAGCGGCCACACGCTCTTTGCGAACCAGATCGCACCGTTCACCGTCGGGCGGTAGCCGAGGTTGCCCGACAGCAGCACCACGGGCGGCTCCGAGACGGCCCCGTGCCGACGCTCCGGCGCGCTCACCGGCACCACCCTGCCACAGCCGTCCCCCACGCTGATGGCCTCGAGGTCCCGCCGCGAAACTGCGGTCGTCACCGTCGCCGCACGGGCCAGATCGACCTCGAAGCGGCGGCAGCGAGCGGCCTCCAGCCTGGCGAACGGCCGCAGAGGCGCCGCCAAGTCGCCGGCGCCACGTCCAAAGTGGAGCCCCATTGCATCGATGGCGTCGAACACGACCGGCGTGCCCGGCGCCACTGCAGCGATCTCTGAGAGCGCCCACCAGCAGCGCACCATCTGCACCACCACCACATCTGGGGATGCGGAAAGAAGCGCTCTCCGCAATGCTCGGCGAGCGGCCGCGTGGTGGTACAGGCCCTCTTGCACCGGCCGTCCGGCCACTACCGCCCTAGCGGCCCCGAAAGCCATCCGCGCCCGCGACAAGGGGTACTCCTGCACCTCGACCCCAGTCGCGTCGAGGGAGGTGGCATCGACGTCGGAGGGTGGCTCCGGCGTCACGAGGGTGAGCCGATGATCCGCCAGGGCACGCAGCCACTCCATTGTTCGTACCTGGTTGCCGCGCCATGGGGGCAACGGATATCGGCTGGTCACGAGGAGGACGTGCACGGGCCCAAGGTAGCTCACCGGGCCAAACCCCGCCACTCACCCTGCTGCACTCCATAGCGTGCGAGCGCTTCACACGGCGCGCGGCTTGACACGGCGGTAGAAGTCGCCGATTGCGCCGACAACCTGCTCCTGCTCGGCAACGGTGAGCTCGGGAAAGACCGGTAGCGCCAGGACCTCGCGGCTCGCACGCTCGGCGACCGGGAAGTCACCCGCGGCATGGCCGAGGCTCGCGAAGCAGGGCTGGAGGTGCAGCGGCAGCGGGTAGTACACGGCGGCGATGACCCCGCGTTCGGCGAGAAAGGCCCGCAGCTCGTCGCGGTGCGGCGCCCGAATGACGTACTGGTTGAAGGTGTGGCCGCGACCGTCCACTGCCTCCGGCAGGCCGACGACATGGTCGAGACCGGCCTCGGAGAAAAGCCGGGCGTAGCGCGCAGCGTTGGCGCGGCGACCCTCTATCCAGCCCTCGACCCGCGGCAGCTTGACGCGCAGCACCGCCGCCTGCAGCGCGTCGAGCCTGAAGTTGCCGCCGACTGTAGCGTGCTCGTAGGTACCGGACTGACCGTGCACCCGCAGCTGGCGCAGGCGCGCCGCGACTGCGGCCTCGTTGGTGGTGACCAGGCCGCCGTCGCCGAAGCAGCCCAGGTTCTTGGAAGGGAAGAACGAGAACGCTCCCATGATCCCCATGCCGCCGACAAGCTGACCGTCGAAAGTGGCTCCCCACGCCTGGGCACAGTCCTCGATGATCGGCACCCCGCCCGCCACCGCGGCCAGCGCTCCCATGTCCGCCGCCTGGCCGAAAAGGTGCACCGGGATGACGGCACGCGTGGTCGCCGACAGCCGCTCGGCGACCTGTCCCATGTCCAGGCAGTAGTCGGTCGGGTCGATGTCGACGAACACCGGCCTGGCGCCGAGACGCACGACTACCCCGGCGGTGGCGAAGAACGTGAAGACGGGCAGCACGACCTCGTCGCCGGGCCCGACGCCGAGCGCCATCAGCGCTACCAGGAGGGCATCGGTGCCCGAGGTCACGCCGACCGCGTGCGCAACACCGAGGATCTCGGCCGCCTCGCGCTCGAAGCTCTCCACCTCGGCGCCGAGAATGAAGCTCTGCGCATCGCACACCCGGTCGATCGCCTCGCGAATGTCGTCGCGCAGAGGCTGGTACTGCCGCTTCAGGTCCAATAGGGGAACTGCCATGGTCGTCCTCCAGACTCCGGCGCCCGGCCGTCGTCTCTCGCGCCGCGCATTATTCACCAACCGGAAGGCGAGGGCTACTCCGGCCCGGATCCACGTCGGGGGCGGCTGTCATGATCCCGGCGGCCCTGCGAACCGCCCCCACAGCTCCCAGTACGGCTGCTGCGCCGCCACCGGGGCCAGGCCGACCTCGCCCACCAGCCTGTCCAGCAGCCGGTCGGAAGGCAGCGCAGGGGAGCGTAGCAGCCACACTGCATGGCCCGCGGCACGGGCGGACGCGAACCGCTGTGCAAGCTCCGGCACATCGCCCGCAGCACTCAAGGCAAGACTGTCGTCGTACCAGCCCGGATGGGCGGCGGTGTCGGCCGGGAATGTCGCCCACCGCAGCCGGGTATCCAGCGGGCCGACCGCATGGCGGAGGTCGAGCAGCCACCAGCCGGTCGTGACGACGAGATCGCCCGGGCGGGCAACCCGCTGCAACGCCGCCGCCGCCTTCGCCACGGGCCGCGACGGAGCCGACTCCCACTGATGCAGCGTGGCCAGCGACTGCCAGGCGCCCCCCGCCGCCAGGGCGAGTACCAGAGCCAGGCCAGTCTTGCCGAGTCGACGGGCGCCGGCCGCAACCACGACCACTGCCGCCGGCAGCAGCAGCACATCGGCCCTGTCCGGAGCGTAGACCGGCCGCAGCAGGATCGTCGCCGCGACCAGCACGCCGCCCGCAGCGAGCCACAGAAGGAGCGGCGACAGCACCCTCCGCACGGCCGTCATTGCGGCCACGAGAAGAGCCAGCCAGGCGAGCGTCCCGATGACGGCGACAGGCCCGCCCAATCCCGCGAGGTCGATGAAGGCCGTCCGCTGCGCCAGCGGACCGCTCTGGATCACCGGCAGCAGCCAGCGCAGCATCGCCGGCGTATTCTCCCATCCCCGCACCATCCAGGTCAGTGACGCACCAGGCTGGCGGAGCATCACCGGCAGCCAGGGCAAGAAGGAAACCAGGGCCGCCAGCGCCGCCAGCCACGTCAGGCGCCTGGCCTTGGCATCCATCAACGACGCCACGACAACGACGGCGCCGGTCAGCACCAGGCCCAGGGCATGCACCCAGCAGGCTGCAGCCAGCACCGCGGCCAGAACGGCCGCGCGGCGTGGACTCGCGTCGGCTCTCAGGAGACACACCGCCACCGCGGACAGTGCGAACAGCAGGGCGTAGGCCCGCGCATCGGCCGCCGCCGCCAGCAGCAACGGGTGCGCTGCGAGAAGGAGCGCCGCGGCTGTACGCTGCCGCTGCTCCGCCAAGGACAGAACCAGGATCGCGACACCGGCCGCCACAGCCACCACCGACAGCATGCGCAGAGCACGCACCGAGTCGGCACCGAAAAGGTGGGCGAGCCGGCACAGAAGGTAGTAGCCGGGCGGTCCCGAGTCGAGACGCAGCGCGCCCACGACAGCTGCCAAACTCGAACGGGCCAGCTCGAGGGTGAACAGCTCGTCGTGCCACGGCCGGCGCAGCAGCGCTCCCGCCATCCCGAGCCCGCCCGCAATCGTGGCTGCGGCCGCCGCCCACCGTCCTCTTCCCATGCCGCCAGGGTACTCCATCGCCCGCGGAGAATTGGCGGTTCGGAGCGCCTCTGCTACGATGCTCGCCGGCTGTTGAGCGGGAGGTCGTCGATGCACATCTGCGTGGTAGGAACGGGTTACGTGGGGTTGGTGACGGGCGCGTGCCTGGCGGACCTCGGCATGGACGTCACCTGTGTGGACAAGGACAGCGCCAAGATCGACACGCTCCAGCGCGGTGAGATCCCGATCTACGAGCCCGGCCTCGACACGCTGGTGTCGAAAAACGCCAAGTCGGGACGGCTTCACTTCACGACCGACCTCGCGATCGCCGTGCAGCAGGCGCTGGCGATCTTCATCGCCGTCGGGACGCCACCGAAGAAGGACGGCTCCGCCGACCTGTCCTACGTGGTCGAGGTCGCCGAAGCGATCGCAGACCACATGAATGGCTACAAGGTGGTGGTGACGAAGTCAACCGTGCCCATCGGCACCGGCCAGCTGATCGAGAAGATCATCCGCGGCCGTACCAACGGCCGCCACGCATTCTCGGTGGTCTCCAACCCCGAGTTCCTGCGCGAGGGCTCGGCAATTGAAGATTTCATGCGGCCCGACCGCATCGTCATCGGCGCCCGCGACGCCCAGGCGATCGCGATCATGAAGGACATCTACTCACCGCTCTACCTCATCGAGACACCGTTCGTGATCACCAACGTCGAGAGCTCGGAGCTGATCAAGTACGCCTCGAACGCCTTCCTTGCCACCAAGATCACCTTCATCAACGAGGTCGCCCTGCTGTGCGAGCGCCTCGGCGCCGATGTCCACGACGTCGCCAAGGGAATGGGCCTCGACCGCCGCATTGGCCCCAAGTTTCTCCACCCCGGACCCGGGTACGGCGGCTCGTGCTTCCCGAAGGACACCCAGGCGCTGGCCGAGATCGCTCGTGAGGCGGGCCGGCCGTTCCAGATCGTGGAGACCGTGATTGCGGCCAATGAGAGCATCAAGGCCCGCTCCATCGACAAGGTCCGCGCCGTCCTCGGCGGCGAGCTTGCGGGCAAGACGGTGGGTTTGCTCGGCCTTTCGTTCAAGCCTGAGACCGACGACATGCGAGAGTCGCCGGCCATCCCGCTGGCCGAGGCATTGCTGGCCGCGGGCGCAGCCGTGCGCGCCTTCGATCCCGCCGCCATGGAGAACGCTCGCTCGGCGCTGCCCGACGGCATTACGTACTGCGAGGACTCGTACCAAGCCGCGGAGGGCGCCGACGCCCTCGTCATCGTTACCGAGTGGAACCAGTTCCGCTCTCTCGACCTCGAGCGCCTGCGTGAGCTGGTCGCCAGCCCGGTCGTCGTGGATCTCCGCAACGTCTACGAGGCCGCCAAGATGCGCGCCGCCGGTTTCCAGTACGACTGCGTCGGTCGTGCCGCAAGGGATCTCCCCGCGGGAACGACATCGTGAGCGACGGCGGGCGCGTCCGCCTCGACGTGTGGCTGGACGTCGCCTGCCTCTTCAAGACTCGCTCCCAGGCGCAGCTTGCCTGCAAGGGCGGCAAGGTCGAGGTCAACGGCGTGCGTGGGAAGCCGCAGCGCCAGATCACGCCAGGCGACGAGATCCGCATCACCCTGCCAGGCGGCTGGAAGAAGATCGTCGTCGTCCGCGAGCTGGCCTCGACTCACGTTCCCAAGCGCCGGGCGCGTGAGCTGTACCAGGACCTCACCCCACAGCCGACGATGGAGGAGCTGGAGCTCAGGCGCCTGCAGAAGCTGTCTCTGCCGCCCCGGCGGGCCCGCGGCCTCGGCGCGCCGAAGAAGAAGGAACGCCGGCAGCTCAGACGCATCAAGGAGAGCTGGTAGGCCCGGTTGTACAATGGGTCGCTGACGACCCCGGGAGGCCCACGCTGATGTTGCGTGACTGCCGGGGTGTGAGGAGGAGGTCATGAGCTACTCGCCGTCCTGGGATTTACTCGTCTTCGGCGGCACCATCCTGACCATGGAGCCAGGGAGTGAGCCGATTGTGAACGGCGCTCTGGCAATCGCCGATGGACGCATCGCTGCGGTCGGACCGGCGGAGGAGTTGGTCGAGCAGGCGCCCACCGGGGAGGTCCTCGATGCGGCCGGATGCCTCATCATGCCCGGCCTCGTCAACACGCACTCGCACCTGGCAATGACGCTGCTCCGCGGGCTCGCCGACGATCTGCCGCTGAAGACCTGGCTCGAGGAGCACATCTGGCCCGCCGAGCGCCAGCACATGAACCGAGAGGCGGTGCGCGTGGGCACCCGGCTCGCCGCCGCCGAGCAGCTGCTGGCCGGCGTTACGACAACCACCGACATGTACTTCTTCGATGACGAGGTCGGCAAGGTGTTGGCCGAGGCCGGGATGCGCGGCGTGGTGGCCGAGTCGCTGCTCGACTTTCAGACCCCGCGTTGCGCGGGACCCGACGAGATGTTGGAGCGCCAGCGCGAGCTCCTCGAGGCGTTCCGGGATCATCCGCTCATCACGCCGGCAGTCGCCCCACACTCGCCCTACACGGTCTCCGCAGCCAATCTCGTCCGCGAGGCGGAGCTCGCCGACGAGCTGGACGCGCCGCTTCACATCCACCTGTCCGAGACGCGGTGGGAGGTGCAGAAGCTGCTCGACGAGAAGGGCATGTCACCGGTAGCCTACCTCGCCGACCTGGGCGTGCTCTCCGAGAGCACGGTAGCCGCGCACTGCGTTCACGTCTCGCCGGACGACATCGATATCCTCAGCGATCTCGAGGTCGCGGTCTCCCACAACCCGGTCAGCAACCTCAAGCTCGCCTCGGGCATCGCTCCGGTACCGGCCATGCTCGCCGCCGGCGTCAAGCTCGGCCTCGGTACCGACGGCACCGCCTCGAACAACACCCTCGACCTGCTGCGCGACGCCCAGCTCGCGGCGCTTCTCCACAAGGGTGTTGGCGGCGACCCGACGGCGCTGCCCGCGAAGCAGACGGTCGAGCTGATGACGACTGCCGGCGCCAGGGTCCTCGGCCTCGACAAGCGGATCGGCCTTCTCCGCGAGGGATACGAGGCGGACATCGTCTGCCTCGAGGTCAAGGCGCCGCACGCGATGCCGCTGTACGATCCCTACTCGCACCTGGCGTACGCCGCCCGCGCCGCCGACGTCCTCCACGTCCTCGTCCGCGGCAGGACTCTGGTTCGGGATCGAGAGCTCACGACCCTGGACCTCGAGGAGATCCGTGCACAGGTGAAGGAGGTCACCGGCAAGATCAGGGAGGGGTGACCACCGCTCCGGCGTGCGAGGATCTTGGAACCTTCTGCCTTCCACGTACGTAGGAGCAACCGAAGGAGCTTCTCCGATGTTGAAGACGTTGCGAGCTGTCAGGTTCCTCTTCATGGGTCCGCTGATCCTGGTCCTCCTGGTCGTCATCAATCTCATGACCTCGCCGGGCCACTGGTGGGTGCAGTGGGCGGCCCTGGGAATCGGGATCGTCTGGATGATCAGCCTGTTCCGCGTCCTCGGCGCGATCGTCGTGGCCGGGGGGGCCGCGGCCCTCTACGCCCACTTCCGGAAAAGGTAGTCCGTAGCCGGCCAGCCCTCCGGTCGGGTTTCTGGTGGGTCCCCTACTTCCACGAGCTCTTGGTGGGCAGCCAGTGGTCGCCTCGCTTCTCGAGGGTCACCTCGCCATGGCCCTTGGTGCCTTCCGTCACCCCTTCGACCTGGAGGATGGCGGTCTCGCCGTCGCTCGAGCCGCCGAGGATCTTGACCTCGGTGGGCGTCATGAGCTGCATGAGCTCGAGCTGGTCCTGGGCGTCCTTGCTCTCGAGCTGTGCGGCCATATCCGGCGGCACCAGCGCCTTGAGTCGGTCGAGGCTGCCAGAGTGGATCGCGGCCACCCACGCCAGGTACGCCTTCCCGGGCTCGCCGCCGTCAGCGGGAAGCGCGCCACCGATCGGAGCGTCCGGGTTCGACAGCGGGGCGCTGAAGGTGAAATCGTACTGGAAGGTGTCGCCGAAGAACTCCTGGGGCTTGGGCAGGTAGATCCGGCCAGCGAACCGGTCGGGACCGGTGCTCTCGAGCTCCAGCTCGGGGTAGACGCCCCCGGAAATATTGCCGCCGGAGTCGGCCGACAGCCTGATGTTCTGGGAGTAGGCCCGGAGCTCCGGCTTGTCGCCGAACTCGGCGGTCTTGGTGATGCCGATCTCAACGTAAGCCGAGTGCCAGATGGCCTCGTCGAGCTGGCGCTCCTCGATCGGCTTCTGGACGAAGACCACCTTCCAGGTCGGGTCGTTGTCGTCGTAGAACCCCTTCTTCTCAGCGTAGACATACACATAGGGCAGCTCCACCGTGACCCCGTTCGCGGTCAGCGTGCCCTTCACCTGGGCCTTCACCTCTCCCGCCCCCGAGACCGCCGGCCACAGCAAACCCGCAAAACAGACCAGCAGACAGGTCAGGCACAGCCTCTTCCCCTCACGCATCACATACCTCCATTCGTTCGCCTCCCCCGTAAGAGGACGGCATCATCGCACAGGCACACCTGCTGCCACGCAGCGAACGGCCCAGAGAGACATCAATGTTCCTGTTCCCCAGAATGTAGTCCGTGAATACCGTGTGCGCCAGGCAGGATTCCGCACCACGGAGAGAGTCGAGGCGGGCGTGATCCGACCCGACCAGGCCGTCAGGGTCACCGCCGCCAGAAGCTGGGCATGAAGAGGGCCAGCAAGGTGAAGATCTCCAGACGGCCGAAGAGCATGAGGAAGGCCAGCACCAGCTTGACGGCCGCGGGGAAGTGGGCAAAGTTGTCGTAGGCGCCGACATCCCCGAGACCGGGCCCCACGTTGCCGATGGCGGTGAGCGCCGACGACAACGACGTCAGAAGATCGTACCCGCAGGCCGCCACCACCGCCGCCCCGAAGAGGGCCAGGAGCGCATAGGCCGTGAGAAACGCCCAGATCCCCGACAGCACCGCCTCGTTCACCACCACACCGCCGAACTTTACCGGGCGCACCGCATGGGGATGGATCAGACGCTGCATCATCACCCTGAGAGACCGGAAGGAGAGCAAGGCCCTGAGGCTCTTGATCCCGCCCCCGGTGGAACCCGACATCCCACCCAGCACCATGAGAATGAGCAGCACGAGCAGGGCCAGTTGGGGCCACAGCTCGAAGTCCACGCTCACGTATCCCGTGGTGGTCAGGATCGACACGACCCCGAACGAAGCCACCCGGAGGGTTTCGAGAAGAGCCTGGCCCGGCCGGTGGAGCACCACGGTCACGACCACTGTTGCCAGAGCCGCCACACCCAGGAAGTACCGCAGCTCGGCGTCCCGCCAGACCTCCCGCCAGCGGCCCGTGATGATCTTGAAATGGAGCACGAAGTTGATGCCCGCGAGCAGCATGAACAGGGTGATGATCCACTCCACGGCGGGGAGCCCGATCTCCCCGATCGACGTGTTCCGAGTGGAGAAGCCGCCCGTGGCCAGGGTGGTGAAGGCGTGACAGAGCGCTTCGAAACCCCCGAGCCCGGCCAGCTTGAGCGCCAGCCACTCCAGGGCCGTCAGCCCCACGTAGATGGCCCACAGGGACCGCGCCGTGGAGGCCAGCCGGGGCTGGACCTTGTCCGCCACCGGCCCAGGCACCTCGGCCTTGAAGAGCTGCATACCGCCAATGCCCAACAGAGGCAGGATGGCGATGGTGAAGAGGATGATTCCCATACCCCCAAGCCACTGGGTCATGGCCCGCCACAGAAGCAGGGCCCGGGGCACCATCGTCACGTCGGCTATCACCGTAGAGCCGGTGGTGGTGAACCCGGACACCGACTCGAAGAAGGCATCCTCCAGCCCCAGCACGCCGGCCGTCACGTAGGGGATCGCTCCCAGGACCGAGACCACGAGCCAGGTCCCCCCCACTACCAGGAAGCCGTCCGCGGGCCGGATCCTCCGATCCTCCGTGGCGAAGGACCGCACGAGGACAAAGCCCGCCCCCGCAGCGACGCCGATCGCGACCAGGTAGGGAACCGCGGAGTCGCCGATGAAAAGTGCCACGCCCAAGGGCACGCAGAGGAACGTCCCCACCAGAAGCATGAGCCAGCCCACAAGCAGGACGTCGAAGCGGACGTTCATGTCACGCCCATGCCTGTCCCGAGCCGCACACCGCTCGCGCGCACTCCTATCCCCCCAGGAACCCGTCCAGGCGGCCCGCGTCGCCCGAGGTGGTGATCAGCAGCACCCGATCACCGGGATAGATCCGGTCGCCACCCCCGGGTACTGCAATCCGGTTCTCATGCTGGACCGCTGCCACCAGCACGCCCTTGGGCAGCCCGATCTCGGCCAAACGTCCCGAGGCGAGACGGCTCAAGGCCGCCGCCTCGATCTCCATCACCTCCACGACGTCGTCCAGCAGGGCCGCCACCGCCCGCACCCTGCCCCGGCGTACGAACTGGAGCGCCAGGCTCACCGACAGCAATCGCGGCGAGATGATGGCGTCGATCCCCAGCTCCCCCACCAGGTCCACAAACGCCGGGTTGTCCAGCACCGCGAACGTCTGGCCAGCGCCCAGCCGGTTCGCCAAGAGCGCGGACACCACGTTCACCTCGTGATCCTCGGTGCAGGCCACGAACCCGTACACGGCAGCAATGCCCTCCTCCTCGAGAAGATCCCGGTCGGTGGGGAGACCGTGGATGACCAGCGTTCTGTCGAGCCGCGCCGCCGCCTCCTCGCAGGCTGCTCGCCGCTCGTCCACCAGGGTCACCGGCACGCCGCGGCCCTCCAGCGTCTCAGCCAGCTCGACCCCGATCCTCGTGGCGCCGGCGATCATGACGTTGCGGCCCGCCGGTCGGCTCCGCCCCAGGAGGGCCAGCACGCCGTCCACGTGCTCCGGGTCGAGCGCGAAGTACACCAGGTCGTCGGCGCGGATCTCGTCCTCTCCGTGAGGGACAATCCAGCGTCCCTTGCGCCGAATCGCCACCACGAGCATCGGGGTCGCGGGGAAGAGGAGCCGGAGATGCGACAGCAGGAGTCCGTCGAAGTCGCTCTTCGCTGGGATGTTGAACCCGGCCACTAGGAGGCGTCCGTCGAGGAAGGGAACCACGTCCACCGCCCCCGGAACGGGCAGCAGGGACAGGATGCGCTCCACAGCCGCCTGCTCGGGATTGATGGCCAGCCGCTGGCCCCCGCCCTCCGCGGCCAGGGCTCGGAAGCTCTCCTGGTGGCCCGAGTCCCGGAGCCGGGCCACGACCCGAGGCACATGGAATAGCGCCGAGCCGACCAGCGCCACCACCATGTTGGCCTCGTCCGAATCGGTTGTGGCGAACAGGAGCTCGCACTCCTCGATCCCTGCCTCGAGAAGGACCGGCACCGTGGCACCGTTGCCCGCCAGCGTCTTCACGTCCAGCCGGTCAGACAGGTCAGTCAACAGCAGGCGGTTCCGTTCCACGACCACCACGTCGTGGCCGTCGGCCGCCAGCTTCCCCGCCAGCGTCGAGCCCACGAGCCCGCCTCCGACCACGATCGCACGCATGCTGCCTCCCGGATAAACGCTCACCCCATTCTCCCCGGCGCCGGCTGAGGCGGCAAGCGCCGAGGTGTCGGCCAGGGGGGCCGGTCATCCTCTCATGAGGATTGCCGCACCCTCCCCAATCAAGCGACGAACCGGCGAAGGCTGGCGTCTCGCCGGCCGCAGCAGACCACAGGAGGCAGCTCCGCTGCGCTCCAGCGAACCCGAGGCTCGAGCGACATCGAACGGAAGTTGCTCCGGATCTTGTCGAACCGGGTGAAAGCAATGCCGGCACCCACGGCAGGTGCCGGCTTCTTGATCAGGCGCTGGGAAGGCCGTCTCGGAGGACGGCCTCGGTTGGCCCGTCGGGTGTGTCAGACGCAGCCAGTCGGCTTGGGAAGACCGGCAACCTTGCAGGCGCCCTTCGCCGGGCCGGACGGGAACAGCTCGTAGATCCGCTTCAGGTTGAAACCCGTTTCCTTGCAGAGCTTGCGGATCATTGGTGCGACCCCGAACTGCAGGTAGTACTCGCGAAGATAGTTGACAACCTTCCAGTGCTCCTCGGTCAGGTCATCGACCCCCTCGGTCGAGGCCAGGGCATGCGCGACGAGCTCGTTCCAGCCCTCCGGCTCCTGCATGAAGCCGTCCTCGTCGACCTCGATGGATACCTCACCCTGTGTGAATGTTGGCATAATCAGACCTCCTTTAAAGTCTCCGGAACCCCGGTTTCGGTGCTAGCCATGTTCGCGTTTCTCTGATTGAGCTCGCTCTCCGCTCGGTGGAGCTTCTTGAGGAACTCGGGCGACGGGCGGTGGCCCAGCGCCATGGCGGCGCCGAGCTCGGCCCGTGCTTCCTCGACCTGGTCGAGGGCCAGCAGGCCGACGGCCAGAAAGTAGTGCCCGGCGCCGTTGTCCGGGTCGAGCTCGAGGACCCGGCGATTGGCCCGTACGAGCCCCTCCGCGTCTCCCATGTAAAGGTACGACTGGCCGAGGTTGTAGTGGGCCAACGGCATGCCGTCCCGCAGCTTCACCGCCTCCAGATTGGCTTCGAGGGCCGCCTTGAAGTCCCACTTCAGGAGCAGCGCGCCACCGAGGTTGACCCATGCCTCAACGAGACTGGAGTCGAGCTCCACGGCCCTGCGGTACTCGCGCCCGGCGCGGTCCACGTAGCCGTGCTCGGTGTAGGCGAGACCCAGGTTGAAGTGAGCCGCGGCGGAGTCCGGGCACTCCTGCACCCGTGCCTCGCAGCGCTCAATCCGTTCTTTCAGCGACTCTATTGTCATCGTGATCCCCCCCTCATGCACAAGTTCTCGATCGCAGCGAACAGTCTCCGCTCGGCATCATTCGCCGCCTCCAGCTCAACTTCGATCTCGGCCAGGTACGGCCGGACCAGTCCCGGATCGGCCTCGGCGATCGCAGCCAGGGCCTGCAGCAGCTCGGGTCTCAGCCCCTCGTCCCACACCAGTGAGACAAGGGCACCGACGTGAGGGCCGACCAACCCCGGCGCGCGGCGGCCGATCTCGCCGATGGCGGCGAGGCCGGGCGCTCCATTAGTTCCCGACTCGTCGTTCAGCGCCCACAACAGGCGGCGCAGAATCTCCTTTCCCAGCTCCGCGTTCGCTGCCGCGGCTTCGCCAAGGGCGGCCGCGGCGCGGCTCCGCACGGCCGTATCGTTGTCCCACAGGCGCCCGAGAAGCGGCCGCACCGAGCGGCTGTCGGCCTCTACCAGCCGCCGCAGCTCGTCGTCTCGACCCTCGTGCAGGAGCTCCGACACCATCTTCTTCAGCTCCATGCCAAAACCCGCGACCGTTCGTGTCGGAAGACTCGAGCCGCGTTCAGCAGCCCAGCGGACCACTGCGGAACGGCCAGGGCGTGGAGATGAGTGTACGACGCCCAGACGCGGCCCTTGGCGATGCCGTCCCGGCCGCCGCCGACACCGGTGCCGCGCTCGAGCCCGGCCGCCGTCGCTTCGGCATCCGCACCGCCGACGACGTGCGAGTAGTGGAACTCGTGCCCGCAAAGGCGGGTGCCGACCGGAAAGAAGTGGTTCTCGCGGTCGACCCGGCCGACGACGTAGCCGTGGCCCTGTGGCCGCCGCGTGTGCTCCACGACCAGGTCCAACACTCCGGTCATACGGTGGGTGATGCCGTCGACGATGAGCTCCCGCGCCAGCAGCATGAGGCCCCCGCACTCGGCGTACACCGGCAGACCGGCGGCGACTGCCGCGGACAGCGATCCCGCGAAGCTGCGGGCGGCCGTCAGCTCGCGGGCGTACATCTCCGGAAATCCGCCGCCGATGTAGAGGGCATCGACATCCTCGGGCAGCGGCCGGTCGTCGCGCGGAGAAACCAGCACCAGCTCGGCGCCACCGGACTCCAGGGCCTCCAGGTTTTCCGGGTAGAAGAAGCTGAAGACGTCGTCATGAAGAACCGCCACGCGCGCCGGCAGCCCCGGCGACATCGGCCGCGCGCGCGGCAGCTCGAAAGGCGGCGCCATGGAAGCCGTCGCCAGCACCGTCTCCAGGTCCACGTGTCCGCGCACGAGCTCGGCGGCCTGCTCGATGGCGGACTCCCGATCCGGGTGCTCCGCCGCCGTCACCAGCCCCAGGTGGCGACCTGGAAGCGGCTCGGCCTGCCGCAGCCGCGGCACGGCGCCGACGACAGGCGGTCCGTCGACCGCCGCCAGCGCCTCGCGAATGAGGCTTTCCTGGCGCGCGGTGGCGACGCGGTTGAGGATCACCCCGGCGAGCTCCACCTGCGGGTCGAGAGCGCGACATCCCAGCACCATGGCCGCCGCGGTTCGCGTCGTCTTGGTCACGTCGACGACCAGCAGCACGGGGGCACGAAGGCGCTTCGCGAGCTCGCCCGTCGAGTGGGTACCGCGTGCGTCAAGACCGTCGAACAGCCCGCGGTTGCCCTCGACCAGGAGAAGGTCGGCCGGCAGGGAGCGCGCGACCGCCTCTCCCATCGCCTCGTCGTTCATCATGAAGGTATCGAGGTTGCGGGCCGTGCGGCCGGCCGCGGCCGCCAGCCACGCTGCATCGATGTAGTCCGGGCCCTTCTTGAACGGCGCCACGCCGACACCCCGCTCGACGAGGGCGCGGGCAATGCCGAGACAGACCAGCGTCTTGCCGCTGTCCCCGGCCAAGCCCGCCACTACGACGCGAGGGGTGTTGACGCGCATCTCGTGCCGCCTGCCGCGCTCTACCGTCCCTCGAGAAAGCCGCAGGGACACTCTTCCCAGCACTTCTTGCAGCCGTCGCACAGCTCGAGCTTAACCTCAAAGAAGTCGCCCATGCAGGGCTCGGAGACCTTCTTGAAGCAGTTGTTCTGGCAGTACATCCAGCAGTTCTCGCAGTCAAAGCAGAGGCCGCAGCTGAAGCACCGCGTCACCTCCTCGAGCGCCTGCTCGGCAGTAACCCCGAGGTCGACCTCGTCGAGCGGCCTCGCCAGCCGCTCCGCCGGACCCAGCTGCTTGCGCTCGGCGCGCGTCTTCGCCTCGTACCAGGCCATCTTGATCTTTTCGGGACCGATCGTGGATCTGGAGTCGTCGTTCGGAAGCGCAAGCCCCCGAAGCGCGGCGTGGATCGATTCGGCCGCCTTCCGGCCCTGGCCGATGGAGGTCGTGGCGATCCCCAGGTTGAGGTTGTCACCTCCGGTCCAGACACCGTCAGTCGAGGTGCGGCCCCAGTCGTCCGCCTGCAGCCAGCCGTCGCCCAGCTCGTCGGAGCCGAGAACGTCGAGTGCCGGCTTCTGGCTGACCGCGGTGATCACGGTCTCGACCGGCAGCTCGTAGGTGTCGCCCTCGATCGGCACCGGCCGCCGGCGGCCGGACTCATCGGGCTCGCCGAGCTCCATGCGCTGCACGAGGATGGCTCGCACCGCCCCATCGGCGTCGCGCAGGATCTCCTTCGGTGCAGCGAGGAACTCGATGCCGATCCCCTCTTCCAGAGCCTCGTCGATTTCGCGCTCGATGGCCGGCATTTCGACACGGGTGCGGCGGTAGAGGATCGTGACGTCGGCGCCCATCCTCTTGGAGATCGCCGCCGAGTCGAAGATCAGGCGCTTGGAGACGCGCGCCGCGTCGATCGCGGTGTCGCCACCGCCGATCACGACCACTCTGCCGCCGAGCTCGACCTCCTTGCCGGAGTTCACGTGGTTGAGGAACTCGGTCCCGGTCCAGATCCCGGGGCCGTCCTCGCCCGGCACGCCGAGGTTCTTGCCGCGGTGGGCACCGATGGCGACGTAGATCGCCGCGTAATCGCGGCGCAGCTCGTCAAAGGCGATGTCCTTGCCCGCGGTGACGCCGCAGCGGATGTCGACGCCGGCGTCGGCGATGCGCTGGATCTCGGCGTCGAGCACCTCTCTCGGGAGGCGGTAGACGGGGATGCCGTAGCGCAGCATGCCGCCCGCCCGTGGCAGGCTCTCAAAGACGGTCACCGCATAGCCCCGCCGCGCCATTTGGTAGGCACAGGACAGCCCCGACGGCCCGCCGCCGATGACCGCGATCTTCTCTGTGAACGGCCCGCCGACGTCGAGCGCGGGCAGCTCGAGGCCTCGCTCCAGACCCCAGTCGCCGATGTGCCTCTCGACCGCATTGATGGCAACCGCGCCATCCTTCTCCTTGCGGTTACATTCGCCTTCGCACGGGTGCGGACAGACGCGGCCCATGATGGCCGGGAACGGGTTGGTCTCGACCTCCAGCCGCCACGCGCGGTCCGACGCCTCCTCCAACGTCAGGCCGAGCTTCTCCCGGTGCGCGAGAGTCGTCAGCCAGCCCCGGATATCGTTCCCCGACGGGCAGTGACCGATACACGGCGCCAACTTCTCGATCGCGATCGGACGCAGCGGCGAGATTTGCGAGCCCGAGCCTCCGCCGCTCGAAGTCAGCCGCGCCATGCGGCTCTTTGATCTTTCTGTGTCCTTCTTCTTCAGAAGACCCATGGAATCGCCTCCCCGGACCCCACTCCCGTCCGTCGAACGTTACGCGTACGGGTACAAGTTTTTCTTGAACTCCTCGAGCTGGCCGAGGATGTGGTCGTGCTTCTCCTCATCGACGATCAGGTAGTCGAGCAGCGAGCGCTGTACGAAGAAACGGCACTCCTCCTTCAGCTTCTTGGCCAGCTCGATGGTCTCGCGCTCCACCTGGTCGTGGGCCTCGATAGCATCCCACACCTCGGCGAGGTCCTCAGGTGTCAGCTGGACCGGCGTTGTCGTCAGCGAGTCGATGATGAACTGCTGCACGCGATGGTGCTGTACCGAGTCGTTGCGGATGATCTCCATGAACTGCCGGATCAGGAGGTTGTTGGTTCTCTCCATGATCTCGGCCGTGGTCTCGACCGCGTCGCGCTCGAGAGCCTGCCACTTGCGCAGCATCGCCACCATTTCCGAAACGCGCTCAGGACCCTTTGCGGATGTCGTCATGCTGCCCTCCTTGGCAGAGATCAAATGCGGGGGCCGGGGGCACCCGGCCCCCGCAGGGTGTCAGCATCAGCCGCCCGAGCCCTCCTCCGGCGGCAGGGTGATGAAGGAACCGCCGAAGTAGCTGTAGATGCAGCGCCCGGAGTCGATCAGCTGCCGGATCGCGAGCTTGCACAGCTTCTTGTCGACGGCGTCGTCGCCGAACTTTTCGATCATGGCCTTGGTCAGGTCCATGGCCTTCAGGTTCTTCTTGCCATGTGTGACCTTGACCAGGTCGAACATGGCCTGGGCCACCTCATCGACTATGGGCTGACTCATGACCGCCTCCTAGTGCTTCAGCTGGGTCGACCGCTTGTAGGTCTCCCCGGCATGCCTGAAGTCATCGATGTGGTACTTGGTGAACGGAATCCCGGTGATGTCGAAGAACCGGGGCCAGCCGATGCGCTCGATCCACTCACCCATCCGCTCATGCTTCTGAGCGTTCTCGGCATACACGTTGACGAGCTTGACCACGGCGTCCACAACCTCCGGCCACCGGGGCGGGTTGTTGGGGATGAAGGGGATGGCCAGCTTGGAGAACATGGGCTCGTGGCGGGCGTTGGAGACCTTGCCGCCGACCCAGATGGAGATGCCGTCGGCCTCGGCGTTGTTGATCTGCATCGCCGGGCAGACGGTGTAGCAGTTGCCGCAGTACATGCACTGCGCCTCTTCGACCTCCACCGACTGCTTGCCGTCGATGGTGGCCGGACGGATGGCGCCGGTCGGGCACGAGGAAACGAGCGTCGGGATCTCACACATCTTCGGCAGGTTCTCGTGATCGATCTTGGGCGCCTTGCGATGGATTCCCAGCACCGAGATGTCGGAGCAGTGGACGGCGCCGCACATGTTGAGGCAGCAGGCGAACGCGATCCGCAGCTTCGCCGGCAGGTTCATGTTGACAAAGTGCGGGTACAGCTCGTCCATGATCGCCTTGACCACGCCGGAGGCGTCGGTCGCTGAGGAGTGGCAGTGAACCCAGCCCTGGGTGTGGACGATCGATGAGATCGCGTTGCCGGTGCCGCCGACCGGGAAGCCGAGCTCATGCAGCTCCTCCTTCAAGGCGGCGATCTTCGACTTGTCGGTGAGCAGGAACTCCACGTTGTGGCGGCTCGTCCAGCGGAGATGCCCGCCACAGTACTTGTCCGCGAGCCCCGCGAATGCTCGAATTGTAACGGTGCTCAGAAGACGTGGGGTACCCGCCCGCACCGTGTAGAGCTTGTCACCCGACTCCGCCACATGAACCATCACACCCGGCTCGAGGATCTCGTGGTAGGCCCACGTGCCGTAGTTCTTCTTGATGATTGGCGGAAGGAACTGCCTGAAGTCCGGGGGACCGATGTCGGTCTTTCTCTCTGCTACAGCCATGGATTCCTCCCTTTCCTCACTGATCCTCGTCTTCGAGCTCGTCCTCGAAGAAGATGTAGGGGTTGGTACGCGGATGGGCGACCATCTCGGGCGTCGGCTCGAGACCGATCTCCTCGAGGAAGTTCCCCAGGCCAACGCGCTGGATAAACTCGCCGACGCGCTCGCGGTTCTTGCCGTACTCGCCCCAGAAGTCCCAGATCGCCTCGGCGAGCTCCTTGAGGTCCTCGTACGGTGGCTTCATCTCGAGGAACGGCACGAACACCGCCGACAGCAGAGCGCCGCCGATGATCGGCGCCTTGGCGCCAATCAGGATCGTCGCGCCCCGCTCCTTGCCGGGCCTCAGCGCCTTCGGCATCACGTTGATGCAGTGCATGCACTTGACGCACTCGGAGTTGTCGATGTCGAGGCTCTTGCCGTCCCACTGGATGCAGTGCGTCGGGCAGAGCCTGCAGATCTCGTTCCGGATATCGACGCCGTCCGCCGCGTACTTCTGCACCTGCTCCTGGTCGACCTGGATGTCGTCCTTCCAGGTGCCTATGATCGACATGTCCGAGCGGGCCACGGAGGCCACGCAGTCGTTCGGGCAACCGGAGAACTTGAACTTGTACTTGTACGGGAACGCCGGCCGGTGCAGCTCGTCCTGGTAGCTGTGGGTGATGTCGTTGCAGGCATCCAGAGTGTCGTAGCACGCCCACTCGCAGCGGCCGGGGCCGACGCAGCAGCTCGGCGTCCGCACGTCGGAGCCCGAGCCGCCGAGGTCGAAGCCGTGCGCGGTGAGGTCGGCAAAGCAGGGCTCCAGCGCCTCGGTCTTCGACCCCAGGAAGATGATGTCGCCGGTGGAGCCGTGCATGTTGGTCAGACCGGAGCCGTGCCGCTCCCAGATATCGCACAACGTACGAAGCACCTCGGAGGTGTAGAACCAGCCGGCGGGCTGGTTGACGCGGTAGGTGTGGAACGCCGCAACCTCCGGAAACTCCTCCGGTAGGTCGGAGTACCGGCCGATGACGCCGCCGCCGTAGCCCATGACGCCAACCAGGCCGCCGTGCTTCCAGTGGCTGATCTTGTCCTCAAACGACCGCTCGAGCTGGCCGAGCGTGTCGCGGGCCATGGGGTTTGTCTCCGCGCTTTTCTTGATCTCCTTGACGAAGCTCGGCCACGGCCCTTTGTCGAGCTCGTCAAGCAGCGGGGTTGCTCTATTCTTCTCACTCATGTCGACTCCTTTCCCAGATCAGATCTTTGACCAATAGCCTGAGAAGACTACTGTTGACAGGAAGTAGCCCAGAGGCACATTGACGAGCACCCCGGCCGTGAACGCCCAGAACGGCTTGAGGCCGAAGTTGGCGAGCTCGGCGAACCGCGTCGACAGCCCGATGCAAAGGAAGCAGAGCACGAAAGCCCACGACCGCAGCTTCTTCACCGGCGCGATGACCTTCGGGTTGAGCTCGCTCTCGAACCAATCGGACTTGTACCTCAGCTGGGTGAGCGCCCAGCGCTGACCCTCGCTGGTCGCAACGCCGCGAAGAACGTTGAACTCCTTCAGCGACATGTGACCCGCGAACGTGATCACGCCCTTCTCGGCCTGGTACTGGAACTTCCCGGCCAGTGACTCGGGCACAGCGTAGGTGGAGAAGTCGGCGCTGTACTTCGTCTTCCCGGCCTTCGACGAGAAGGTCCCGTCCACCTTGGCCGTCCCGATGTATCCGGGCGGCGGCGCCGCCGAGACCGCGCTCATGATGACCGAGGCCGCGAAGAACCCGAGAACGAACTTCGGGAACCTCTCCCAGATCACCCCCGCCCCGACGCTCGAGCGTGTTCCCTCCGTATTGCGCTCCCAGAACATCACCGACACTACCGACAGGAGTAGGCACCAGATGCCGATCCAGATGTCGCGGCCGATGACCTTCATCAGCGTGAAGGTGTTGATCGGCGAGTCGCCGAACTTGGTGGCGAGCTCGGCGACGACGGCGAACCCGGCCGCGTCCGCGAACTCGGACGTACCGATCCAGGCGCCCGCTTCACCGGGACTGATGGTGTGCGGAACCATGGCCTTACAGACGAATGTCAGGGTGAAGATCATCACGATTGCCCAGATCGAGACGACGCCGATGCCGATTGCGATATGGTCCTTGTCGGCACGTACTGAACCGCCGACGGCAATCGAGGCTGACACGCCGCAAACTGCCCCGCCGGCGCCGAGAACAGCGCCGAAGCGCGGATCCAGCTTGAACACCTTGGTCGCAACCAGGAAGATCACCAGCCACGTCGTGACCGCGACGATCGTCGCCTGGACGAAGGCGATCGGACCGGCCGAGAAGATCAGGGTCAGCGGCAGTGTGGCGCCGAGCAGGACGATACCGGTCTTGATGTAGTACTCGGTGCGCAACGAGGTCTTGAACCACTCGGGCACCTTGATGATGTTGCCGATGATAAGGCCGATGATGAGCGCGAGCAGCGGCGCGCCGAGATCGTAGCGCTTCATCACCTCCCAGCCCGCGAGGTAGAAGACCACGAGCGAGCCGAGGAAGAGAATGATGTAGCCAGGAATGAACTCCGACAGTTTGCGGCCCATGATCTTCATCGAGATCGTGAACACGACCCCGAAGACGAGGAAGACCACCGCGACGCCACCAATGTGCTTGGAAAAGTCAGCGCCCAGCTGGGAGAGGTTGCCCCACGTCCCAGGAGTGACCGCCCAGCCCTTGATTGTCGCGCCGAAGGCATAGGTGATGAGCGCAAGCCCCATCAGGCCGAGGCCCAGCCACACCGCCCACCAGTCCTCCGTCTTCCAAAGCTTTTCCAACGCCTTTCCCATGTCCTCCTCCTTCTCCCCCGCGCGACATCCACTCCTCCCCGTCGCGCAGACTGCAACCCATGTGCCAGTCGGGCGTTCCCGCAACCGACATGGAAAAGCTTGAAGATGCAGTT
This sequence comes from uncultured Thermoanaerobaculia bacterium, assembly GCA_964552395.1. Taxonomy (GTDB): domain Bacteria; phylum Acidobacteriota; class Thermoanaerobaculia; order Thermoanaerobaculales; family Sulfomarinibacteraceae; genus JAJDNH01. The sequence goes on from CAZKGM010000003.1 coordinate 92,316, forward strand.
ATTTATGGAGCCAAGCCACGATGCTGGCTGCGCGACGCCAGCTGGCCCGTTACCTGAGCGTAACCTGCAGGCTCAATGCGCTGAAGGAAAGACACTTGACCGGACAGAGCCAGCCCGCACCGCCGTTGCCGAGCGAGGCACAAACCGACCCGTAACCGTCGGGTAACAGCCTCTGCCCCCATGAGTCTGGTTCCACAGCAATCTCGATCTGTGGGCGGACTGAACCTGATCCCGCGCAAGGCGCACCAATCCCGCCAGCTGGACGCCCCACGCGAACGATGACTGGGTTGGCTGGATTCGCTCGCGATGCGCGCAGCACATCCATGGGAGCGCTTGCCGAGTAGCCCTCCCTTGGCGCTCGAGCGGTGGCTCGACGCCTCTCAGGGGCTACGCGGTGCGCGGTCCTAGTGGAACTCCCACTCCAGGAAACCCTCGGGGATGTCGCTCATCGCGTTCACGATCAGCTCCACCAGGCCCCCGTACAGGATGCCGCAGCGGTCCCAGGCATCGTAGTAGGTCAGGAGGTCCCTCATCTGGCCCTTGCAGTTGGAGCACGGCGCGCACACATACTTGTGCGTCTCCGGCTCGATGCAGTCGGCGAACGCCTCCAAGATCTGAATGAACTTGACCCGGCCCGCGACCCGGGTTCGCCAGTCCGGGAAGTTGAGAGACTGGCAGACGGCGAAGCCCGACCCGCCGCCACAGCAGAAGTTGTCGACGCCGTGGGGCTCCATCTCGCGGAAACGGGGCGCGATCTTGGCGAGAATGTTGCGCTGGGGCTGGATGATGCCCATCGAGCGCGTGATGTTGCACGGGTCGTGCAGGGTGACCGGGAAGTCGTTCCGCGAGGGGTCGAGGGGCAGCCTGCCGCTCAGGACCAGGTCTTCGAGTGTGACCAGGCAGCTCTCGGTGCGCACCCGCAGCGGGTCCGGGATGAGGCGGTCGGCGGCCGCCATCGTGGCCTTGTGGGCGTGGCCGCACTCACCCATCATGATCTTCTTCACCCCGAGCTTCTTGGCCACCTCATAGTGCTTGAGCGCAATCCGCGAGAACTGGATGTCATCGTAGAAGAGGCCGTAGTTGACGGAGTCGTACCCCACGAGCTCCGACGACAGCGTCCATTTGATGCCTGCCGCCTCGAGGATGATCGCGAACGCCTGCAGGTTCTCCGGCCATGACAGGAACTCGCCCGCGTTGTGCAGCACCAGGTAGTCGGCGCCCTCGACATCGAAGGGGATCTTGATGTCGAGCTTGGTCTTCTCCGTAATATCTTCTTCGGCGAACTCCATGATGTCCATCAGGCCGGCCGGATTGAGGCCGGTGGAGGAGCCCACCGCCATCTGCTTGACCGTCCCCAGCTCGTGCAGCTCGGGCATGGCGATTCCCAGCTCCTGGCTGAACAGCTTCCTGATCTCCCGCGTGAGGAGGCCGTTGTCGATCCCGATCGGGCACTGCTGGGCGCAGCGGCGACACAGGGTGCAGCGGTATGACAGCTCGGCGAGCTTGACCAGCGTTTCCCAGTCGAGCTCGATGTCGTTGCCGCGCAGCTTCGGAAACAGGTTGCCGCCTGGCTTGATGTAGCGGTCGACGATCTTGCGCAGGATCTCGGCGCGGAACGTCGGACGATACATTTCCATGTGCCCGGACGCCGTGTAGATCGGGCACGCCTCGGCGCAGGTCTGGCACTTGACGCAGTTCTCCATGGACACGAGAAGCGGCTGCAGGAAGGTCCAGTTGTTCTCCTTGGTCAAGAGCTTGCGCAAGCCGCTGAGGAACCCGGCCACCAGGCGCTCCTTCTCCTCCTCGCTTTTCGGCACCGGGATCTGGGCGCCGCACACACCATCCGGACCGACCTCGATCCTCGTGCGCTGGTCCTCGGTGATCTCCTTGATCGGCTCATCCACCCAGTCCTCGTAAGGAGGAGGCAGCGGCAGCAGGCGGGCAGGGTCGACGTCCTCGTTCTCGGCGAGAAAACGGAGCAGGTCTCCCTGCGATGCGATCCTCGGCCTCTCCATCACTTTCCCCCCTTCGTGTCGTGCTCTGGCACCTCGGTCACGACCTCGGCCCAGCTGCGGCCGGTCTGGATGTGCGGCGCCGACCAGTCCATCCCGTACTGCAGCGCCGCCTCCAGACGAGATGAGAACGGGCCTCCGGCCACGTACGGCCGATCATCCCACCGCACCTTGTGGTAGGTAAAGTACTTGGCGAAGAAGTGCACCATCCGCGTGTAGGGCATGTAGAGAACGAACAACGCACCCAGCGCCATCTGGAGCCCGAGGAGCGGCGTGACATCGAGTGGCTTCAAGCGCAGCACGGAGGCGACCGCTGCGCCCGCGCCCGCCAGCCCATCGGTGACCACCACGGCCGTGCTCGCCGCCCCGAACGCCAACAACAGCAGGAGGTTGAGGCGATCCAGCGGCGTCGTGTACGGCCTCAGCTTGGGGCTCGACGAGCGCTCGATCAGGAGCACGGTTGCGCCCACGAGCAGCAGGCCGCCGCCGAAGCCGGCCAGCCACGGGAGCACGATGCTCAGGATCGCCGGCGACCAGCCCAGCCCCTGTACGACGAGGCCCACCGTGGTGACGACGAGGAGGTAGAGCCCCCAGTGGAACGGCATCGATCCCCACCACAGGCTGCGGTTGTTCTTCCACACGCCCTTCAGCAGGACGATCTCCTCACCCATGGCGCTCACCTCTCCGACCAGGCTCGTCCGCCGCTTGTGGGTCCACCAGTCCTTTTCCTCGAGGTAGGAGCCGCCGTGATCCCGGCGCGGCTCGTGTGCCACGGGGTACAGATCCCACCTCAGATGCATCGGCGTCAGCGCATAGTGAAGCCCCTTCATGACACATCCCGCGATGAACCCGATAACTGCCACCCAGACCCACGCCAGCAAGCCGATCCCCGCCATGAAACCTCCCCGGCCCGGCACCCGGCCGGACACCGCCGTTCGACCGAGCAAGTATCGTGCCGTCTCAGCATCGGCACCACTCGGCGGCTGCGGCGAACCAGAGTGCACGCAAGTGGCGCGGCACCCAGCCGTTGCCGACCGCTCGTCGCGCCTTCACGATCCAGCGCCTCGCCTGCAGACCGCCGCCGCCGGGCAAGCAGTTACGGAAAGGTAACGTGCCCCGGGCCCGGACCTTCATGCGCGATCCCAGCGAGACCGGCGAGACTTCTGTCAGCGCTGGGATCTGAGCGTCGAGCTGCCGCAGGCATACTTGACGGTATGTTGAGGACAGCGAGGCGTGAAGGGCACCGCGATGGCTGGCGTATCGCCGGCCGCGGTAGATCGCGAGTGAATGATCTGGGCTATGAGCCCTGTATCAGGTCGTCCTTGGCATAGCGTTTCTTCACCCAGCTCGGGATGAGCGACAGCAGGACGAAGAAGATGGCTGCTATCGCCAGGTAGACAATGGTCTTCTTCACAGCTTCCGGCTGCCCTCCGGAGAGGATCACCTCACGCGCCGAGCCGGCGGCGAAGTTGAAGGCGATGGTCGCCGGGATCATGCAGGGAAAGGTCACGAGAATGTAGGTCCGCAGCGGGATATCGGTCAGGCCGTAGACGTAGTTCTGGACATTGAACGGAAAGAGCGGCACCAGGCGGGTGATCATCAGCATCCGCCACCCCTGCTTGCGGACGCCGTCGTCGATCTTCTTGAGGGCCCGGTTCTTTTCGACCCACCCGGCGACCATGTCGCGGGCCGCGTAGCGGCCGATGAGGAAGGCCAGCACGGCCCCCAGGTTGGCGCCCACCGTGGTCCACACCGACCCCCACACCGCACCGAAGATGAGGCCGCTAACGATGGACATCGGCAGACCCGGCAGCAGCAGAACGCAGGCGATGATCCAGATCGCGATCAGCGCCGCCGGCGCCCACGGTCCCATACCGTGGAAGAACGCATCGAGCCTCAAGACGCGGTCCTTGAGCGTCCCTCCCTTGAGCATGTCGAAGACGCCGAAGTGGTTGGCAATGAGGATCAGCGCCGCGATCGCGGCCAGCACCACTACCAGCTTGATCCAGGGCCTGCCGCCGCCGGCCTTGTCCTCGCGTTCTCCGCTCATGGTCTGTACTCCTTCCCAATGGTAGGCCCTCAAGCTGCGCCCGAAGGCCCACCCGGATCACCCGCGGACGTTAGCCGGACACCGAGGAACGAAGCGGGCCGGGAATGACCCCGGCCCGCCTTCCCTCGAAATCGCGAGCCGGTCTACTTGCAGTCGTCGCACACGATGTTGTTCGGATAAGCCTTGTTGTAGTAGCTCCACTCGATCCACGAGCCATCGTAGTTGTGAAGATGGGAGATATCCCATCCCATGAGGTAGAGCGAGAAGATCTCGGTCGTCGTGCGGACGCCCGACTGGCAGTAGAAAATCTGGTGCTTGTTCTTGTCCATGCCGATTGCATCGATGAGCTTCTGGGTGGCGGCGGCGTCCTTCCAGGCGGTCGCCTCCCCACCCTCGGCCACCGGCTGCTTGAACGCCGGCCAGTTCTGATGCTTGGCCCACGGAATGCGGCCCTTGGCGTAGGCGCCCTTCTTGAGCTGCTCGCCGCTCCACTCCTTGCCGCCGCGCGTATCCCACAGCTGGTACTCCGGCGAGGTCTTGACCCGCCAGATCTCCGACAGCCCGACGGTCCACCCGGGCAGCTCATCGGCTGCGACAAAGGTCCCCTCCTTGGCCGGCCTGGCCGGCAGGTGATCGACATCGTAGCCGGCCGCCTTCCACGCCTGGAAGCCGCCGTCGAGGACCCGGCAGTCCGTCTTGCCGTACAGGTAGAACATCCACCATACCCGTGTCGAGTCGTACTTGTGATCGTAGATGACGACCTTCGAGTCGTTGTCGATCCCGAGCTCGCGTGCGAACGCCTGGAAGGCGTCGCGGTCGAGGGCCATCCCCTCGTACGGGAACTCCACGCCTTCCTTGGGCTCGTAGTCGCCCCGCCAGATGTGCAGTGCACCCGGGACATGGCCAAGGCCGTAGTCGGTGAGCTTGGCAACCGCCAGGACCACCAGCTTGGGGTCCTTGGCATCCATCATCGACTTCAGCTCCTGGGCCGTGATCAAGGCTTGACCGCGCTCGAAACCCTTGTAGTTGTCTCCCGCGAGGAGCGGCGCCGCGGCACCTATGACGAGGGCCAGGATCACGACGATCGGCCACCTGCAGAATCGTTGCTGGGACATGTCTCTCCTCCTTTGCATTCACGTTCAGACAGCCACTACGGCCGGAACATCTAGTGCAAGCTGCGTTCCACCACCGATATTGTGCTAACCTATTGTTGATGAAGTAATTGAGCGGTGACAGGAGCTATTCCGAGGCCGTGCCCGCAGGTGCCGTGTGGGGCCGGTAACCGTCTTCGTTACCCTGCTGTAACAGCCGCCTCGCCTCGGGTGGAGTGTAGTGGAGGGGGAGCTCGACGGCAAAGGTGCTGCCCGCCCCCTCCTCACTGCTGACGGCCACACCACCGCCGTGCGCCTCGAAGACCTCTCGCACAATCGCGAGACCGAGCCCCGTCCCCTCCGGCGCGTGACGCTTTGCGTTCGGCGCGCGAACGAACTCGAGCAGGACTTGATCGCGGAACGCCGCCGGAATTCCGATGCCGCGATCGAGCACCTGAACCGTCACGGCGGTGTCGTTGACGCGCAGGCGAACCGTCACGGCGCCTCCCCGATACGAGTACTTGATTGCGTTTTGGACCAGGTTCTCGAAGGCATGGACCAGATCGGGGGGAATCCCCCAGTCGAGGATGGCCACACCGTCGAAGTCCGGGACCAGCTCGATATTCCGCTCCGCGGCCAGCGGCTCCAAGGCATCCATGATGTCGGCCAACAGCTGGTTGACGTTGATAGCCCGGCTCCACGGGGCCCGACCCCGGCCCTCCCGAATCTTGGCCAGCTCGAGCAGGTCGTTGACGATCGCCAGCAGGCCGTCGACCCGCTCGATCGCACCGGCGAGCAGGCGGCGCCCGCGTTCGGAGGCAGGGTCGACGTAGCCCTTCGCCAGCACAGACAGCGTCGTCTGGACGGTTCCCAACGGCGACCGGAGCTGGTGGGCCGAGATCCGCATGTAGTGCGACTTGCGTTGCTCGAGCTCGGCGATCTCATCGAGCAGGCACTGCAGCTCGGTCGTGCGCTCCTGCAGCTTGCCGGTGGTCCTGTAGAGCTCGATGTTGCGCTTCTTGAAGCGGCTGGTCACCGAGTCCGTGAGGTAGACGATGCCGAAGAGGGCGACCGTGAGAGCCACGAGGTTGAGGTCACAGGCACGGCCGCACATGCCGCGAGTAGGATCGACGGGATGGACGGCGAGTAGCCCCTTGCCCTCCGCCATGTACAGCCCGAGAAGACCGACAGACGTTGCTGCGGCCAGGACATACATGATTCGGGTCGCGATCATGATGGTCCCGATCGCCATGTGAAATGCGAACACCGGGAGCAACGGGCTCTGCAAGCCTCCGCTGAAGTGAACGGTCACGACCAGCGACAGGAGGTCCATGACCATCTGCCGGATGGCGCAGCTGCGGAGGTTCCCGTAAGGTTGGCCGTGCTCCTCCGCAATGCGAAACACATTGAAGAAGATCAAGTTGTAGGCGGCCACGAAGAGGGCCACCAGGAACAGGCTCGGCCATACCGACTGCATGCCGATGCGCGGGCCCACAAGCGACGCCGCCACCAGCCCCGCGACCGCCAGCCAGCGGAGCTTGATGAACCACTGCAGACGTTCCCGTAGCTCCGGGGCGAAGATGAAGGCGAACCGGGACTCGGCCAAGCACTACTCCCCGATCAGCTCCGCAACGTGGGCCAGGAGCTCCTCGGGGGAGACGGGCTTCTCAAGGTAGCGGTCGCACGGCACCCACGACTCGTCGACCTCCATCCTCACGTTGTAGACCTGGTCCACACCGGTGAGCATGATGATCGGGATGGCGGCGGTCGCCGGATCCGTGCGCAACGTGCGCGCCACGTCGAAGCCTTCCGAGAGGTGGTCCATCATCACGTCGAGAACGATCAGATCCGGCGCTGCCTCGTGGACCCGAGCCAACCCCTCCGTTCCGTTGCCCGCTGTCGAGATGCGGTAGCGGGTTTCCAGTACCGCTGACACCGCGTCCACGAAAACCTCGTCGTCGTCGATCAGGAGGACTGTCTTCCTCTCGTCCATGGGACCTCCTAGTGTCCGACCAGCGCCCCTGTTGGACATGCGGTGAGGCATGAGCCACAGTGGATGCACAGCTCCTGGTTCACGGAGTGCACATGCTTGATCGTACCCGAGATGGCATCCGATGGACAGGCCTTGGCGCACAGTCCGCAGCCGTTGCACAGCTCCTCACTGATCGAGTATGTCAGCAACGCCTTGCACTGGCCCGCGGGACAACGACGATCGACTACGTGGGCCTCGTACTCCTCGCGGAAGTGGCGCAACGTCGACAGGACGGGGTTCGGCCCGGTTTGTCCGAGGCCGCAGAGCGCGGTTCCCTTGATGTGAGCGGCCATCGACTCCAGGAGATCGAGATCCTCGAGCCGTCCCCGGCCGGCGGTGATCTCCTCCAGAGTATTCAGCATCACCCTGGTGCCGATGCGACAGGGAGGACACTTACCGCATGACTCGTCGACCACGAACTCGAGGAAGAAGCGCGCCAGCTCCACCATGCAGGTGGAGGAATCCATGACGATGAGGCCCCCCGAGCCCATGATGGCACCCAGCTCCTGCAGCGACTCGTAGTCGATCGGGGTATCGGCGGCCGACGCCGGTATGCAGCCCCCGGATGGACCGCCCGACTGCGCCGCCTTGAACGGTAGCCCCGAGCGCATCCCGCCGCCGATCTCCTCCACCACCTCAGCCAGCGAGACACCCATCGGCACCTCGACCAGCCCGGTGTTGCGAACCGCCCCCGCAAGGGCGAACACCTTGGTTCCCTTGCTTCGCTGGGTGCCGATGCCGGCGTACCAGTCGGCGCCTCGGAGCAGAATCGGAGGCACGTTGGCCCATGTCTCGACGTTGTTGAGCAAGGTCGGCCGGTTCCACAGCCCACACTGAGCGGGGAACGGCGGCCGCGGTCGCGGTGTACCACGCTGTCCTTCGATCGACCGCATGAGGGCCGTTTCCTCGCCGCACACGAAGGCTCCGGCCCCGATCCGAATCTCGACCTCGAAGGTGTGCCCGGAGCCCAGGATATCGGGCCCCAGCAGGCCGCAGCGCCACGCGTTCTCGATCGCGCCCTCGAGTCGTTCGATCGCGAGAGGGTACTCGGCCCTGACATAGATGTAGCCCTGACGCGAGCCGATGACACGGCCCGCTATCGTCATCGCCTCGATGACGGAGAGCGGGTCTCCCTCGAGGATGCTGCGGTCCATGAACGCGCCGGGATCGCCCTCGTCGGCGTTGCAGACCACGTACTTGACGTCGCCGGCCGCCTCACGAACGAACTGCCACTTGAGGCCGGCAGGAAAACCGGCGCCGCCGCGGCCGCGCAGGCCGCTTCGCTTGAGAGCGTCGAGCACCTCGGTCGCTTCGAGGTCGAACAGGACCTTCTCGAGAGCCCTGTAGCCATCGGCTGCCACGTACTCCTCGAGGCTCGCGGGATCGATCACGCCGCAGTTGCGCAGCGCGATCTTCTGCTGCCGCGCGAAGAACGGTACCTCTCTGCTGTGCAAGAGCTTGCCCTCGGGCGTCTCCCAGGCAAGCTCGAGATCGGCCACAGGGGTGTTGCCGGCCAGATGCTCGGAGACGACGCGCTGCACCTTTTCTGGATCGAGCATCGGGTAATACACACCGTCCGGCACCACAAGGGCCAGGGGGCCGGCGTCGCACAGCCCCATGCAACCCACCTCGACCACTCTCACGGCATCCTGGAGCCCTGCGCCGGCAACCTCGTCGCGCAGGGCCTGCGCGACAGAGTCGGCATGGCAAGAAACACAAGCTCCACCAGCGCACACCAGCACCTCGCGCCGGACCGGAGTCTCTCCACGACGGCTCTCGAGCCGCGTCGCGAGCTGCGTCGACAGGGCGCTGCGAATGGCCGCCAGGTCCGTCCTCGTGAGCGGGTTGGGGATCGCCGAGTCAGGCAGGTTCGTCGCCACTGGCCTCCTCCTCCGCTGACGCGGCGCTCTCTCGCCGCGCCCGTGCCCGCAACTTCCGAACCAGCTTCCGCACCTCGGTGGCAGTCAGGTGACCGTGCACCTCATCGTTCACCATCATGGCCGGAGCGAGGCCGCAGGCACCGATGCAGCGCACCTGCTCGAGACTGAAGAGTCGGTCCTCAGTGACATCACCAATCCCGATCGCGAGCAGGCTCTCGATCGCCTCCAGCACGCGCTGTCCCTGCCGAACGAAGCAAGCGGTTCCCATACACACCTTGAGCTGATACCGACCGCGGGGGTTGGTGGTAAAGAAGTGGTAGAAGCTGACCACGCCGTAGACCTCGATCGGCGACAGAGCGAGCTGCTGGGCGACGTACTCCTGGACCGGAAACGGAAGGTAGCCGATCTCCTCCTGCACCCTGTGCAACAGCGGAATCAGCCGCTCCCGTCCGCCGGGGTGCGCGGCAACCCACTGGTCGATCAGGTCCCACACCTCCGGACGGATCTCGTCGGCCGGAAGCGGTTCCTGGGTCCCGAAGAAGCCCGGCAACTCGCCCGTTGTGCGCTGCCGCTCTTCCACCCCCGTACGCTCGCTCATTTCGACCTCCGGACCTCAACTGCCGTCGGCTCGGCCCCGTTCTCCATCAGCCGCGCAGCCGCATCCTCGCTGCCGTACCACTGCGCCACCGGCCTCCCCGGCCTCACCCGGCGGTCAAGCCGGGCGCGAAGCAGAATCTCCCTGCCGCCCGCCCTGACGCACACGCGCTCGCCGTTGCGGACACCGACGGCCTCGGCGTCGGACGGGGCGAGGTGGAGGGCGACAGTCGGCGCCAGCTCCTGGAGAGTCGCGCTGAAGCTGGTCACCAGCCCGCTGTGGAACAGACGGGGCGAGGCGTCGAGCAGCATCCCGCTCGGCTTCCTGCTTCCTATCGGCGGCGGCGCGGCGGCAAGACTCACCGTGGGCCGCTGAGCCGCTCCGGCCAGGGCTGCTGCGATCTCCTCGTCGAGGAGCAGCTTCGACGGCAGCTCCACGCCCAGCCGCCGCGCAACCTCCACGATCAAGCGGCCATCCTGGGGAAGGCCCGCCGGAGCCTGCACGACTCCGGCAAGGCGCCGCCGCTGTCCGTCGGCGGCGACCACGGACCCTTCCCGCTCGCCCAGGATCGCTACCGGCAGCACGACGTCGGCAAGGCGGGCGGACTCGGTGAGGAACGTGTCCTGCACCACCACGAACTCCGCGCTCCGCACCATGGCACGCCCGGCCAGGCGTCTGGGCCAGGAGCCCACCGGGTCCTCGCCAACGAGGTAGAGCAGCCCTACCTCCCCCGTCGCCGCGTGCTCGCTAGCTTCAGCAAGGGACCATCCCGGGGCTGCAGGCACCGGTACGCCCCATGCCGCCTCGAGCCCAGCTGTCGCCTCGCAGTCGCCAACACGCTTGCCGCCCGGCAGCAGTCGAGGATGGAGACCAACGTCGAGCACGCCCTGCACGTTTGCCTTTTCGCCCAGGACCATCACCTTCGGTTCGGCTCCATCCCCGCCGCCGAGAAGCGACATCAGCTCGACTGCGGCACGTGTCACCTCGGCCTCGTCGCCCGGGATGCCGAGCCCGGTCAGCACCACGGCGACTGGTGCGGTCGCCGCAAGCAGGCGCTCGGCAAGCTCCTCGAGCCGTTCCGGCGCCACCCCGGTGATCTCCGAGGCCGTCACCGGTGTGTAGGCACCGAGGCTGGTGAGCCAGTCCGAGAGCCCGGCGGCCCCTTGGTCCCTGGCTATCCCGGAGCGCTCCGCCACCCGTGCGGCCACCGCCCGTACCAGGACCTCCTCTGTTCCGAGAGCCGGCGAAAGGTGCATGGCGGCGTGTCGCTCCAGTCCGCCCGAGAGACCATGCACGAGGATGAAGTCCCGTCCCCGTTGCCGGGCCCCCTGTACGAGCTCGGTCTTCACGAGCGGGTGGGTCCGGGTGGGGTCCGCCCGCAGCACGAGGACCAGGTCCGCGGCCCACAGGTCCTCGAACGTGGCCGTCGACCGCGCCGCGCCTGTGCGCTGGCCCATCCCGTCGACCAGTGCCTCGACACCGCCCACAGGTCCGACTCCGACATGCGGTGAGCCGAGGCCGCCGCGCACCAGCCGCTGCAGGAGATAGGCGTCCTCGCAGGTGAGGCGGGAGCTTCCGACCGCGACCACAGCCTTCTTCGACCGGCGAGTCTCGGCGGCAATACGCTCGACCTCGGCCAGCGCTTCGGCCCAGCTGGCGTCGACCAGGCGCCCGCCGCGCCGCACCAGCGGCACCGACAGCCGCTGCGGGCTGGTGAGAACGTCCCAGCCGAGCCAACCCTTGGCGCAAAGCTTGCCGCGGTTGGGCGCCGTGTCCGGGTCCGCCGTGACCCGCTGCAGGGCCCCGCCGTGCGTCTCAACCGTCACCTGACAGCCGCAGCTGCACAGGGAGCAGGTCGTCACAGCCCTTTGCCGGAGCCACGCCGGTACGTCCGAGTGGTAGGGCCTGGCGGAGAGCGCTCCCACCGGACAGGAGTTGACACACTGGCCGCAGAACTCGCAGTCCAGCGGTCGCTCGAGAAACGTGGTGACCCGTGCATCGAGGCCGCGGTTGACAATGCCGATCTCCGCCACCCCCTGTACCTCGTCGCACAGGCGAACGCAACGGCCGCACAGGATGCACTTCTCTGCGTCGCGGACGATGACCGGCGAACGGTCGTCGAGCGGCACCTGCCGGCGCTCGAACGGCAACAGGGCATCGGCAACTCCGTGGTCGAAGACCAAGTCCTGGAGACGGCAGTCGCCACTCTTTTCGCACACCGGACACTCCATCCGATGATCGAGCACGATCAGCTGCAGCTGCCGCCGTCTTGCCTCGATCACCTGCGGCGTGTCGGTCTCGACAATCATGCCCCGCTGCACCGGGGTCGAGCACGCCGGCACCAGGCCGCCGCGCCCGTCCCGCCGCTCTACCAGACACAGACGACAGCCTCCGTAGGGGGTCAGGCGATCGTCGTGGCACAGCGTGGGTACGGAGATCCCGAGCCCCCGCAGGACCTCGAGGACCGAGGCGCCGGAGCTGGCCTCGAGCTGCTCACCGTTGACCGTGATCGGCACGCTCGCCGTCATCTTCAAACCCCTCACTCGACCCCCAGCGGTCGCAGTCTCTTGAACGCCCACTTCGTCCGCAACCGGTTCCCGTAGCGGGCGATGCTCCCCGGCGGTTTGGCGGACGCCTTCGACCTCCAGTCCTTCTCGAACAGGAAGTCCAGAATGTGGATCGCCGGCTTGCCGGTGCCGGCGATCGCCATCCGACAGCCGGCGCAGTAGGTCACCTGAGGCAGCGCGGACTCCGCCGCCCGCCGCCGGCTCACGGCCTGCGAGAGCTCCGGATCCACCGGGTAGATCATGCCTCCGAAGCCGCAGCAGCGGGCCAGCTCACCGTTGTACTCGATGTCGTCGACCCCGCCGCCGCCCGCCTCGATCAGAGTACGGACCGCTTGGTGAAGATCCGGCTCGTGGCGCGCCTTGCACGAGTCGTGGACCGAGACGACTTCTCCCTCCCGTCTCCGCGGCGGCTCCCACCTCCCGGCCAGCAGCTCCCACACCGTCGTCACCGCGAGCTCGGGAAAGCTCTCCTTCAAGGTATGGGCGCAGTCGGGGCAGGCGGCGACCAGCTCTTCCGCACCGACCTTCTCGGCCGCCTCCAGGATCCCTCGCCGCGTCTGTTCAAACTCCTCCTCCATCCCGAGCAGCTCCACCGGCGCGCCGCAGCAGTACATGAGAACGCCCGTTCCGGGGTAGCTCCGCCGCAGCTCGTCATACATGGTGATCGTGTGGCGCGGCGCGACCGCCGGCAGGGCGCAGCCGGTGAAGAACAGCCGCTTCGCCCGTCTCCTGCCCGGCTCGGCCATTGCCAGCGTGAACATCGAGCCGACTCCGGCCTTCCAGTAGCTCACGATCCCCTTGTGCACGGGCAGCGGGCCGACACCCTCCTCGACCGCTCGGCGCCGCGCCTCAATCAGTAGCCGCCCGGTGTCGAGGTCCTCCGGGCACACTGCGGCGCACAGGGAACAGACGTTACAGGAGTACGCCATCTTCACCGTCTCGGGCACCTCGAGACCGGCCATGATGCGTCGTGCGATGTCCTTCGGCGAGCTGCAGTACTTGGCGAGGAATTCGCAGTCCTTGACGCACAGACCACACTCGCAATCAAGGCACCGGGCGGCTTCCTCGAGGGCCTCCTCCTCAGTCAGCGGCGGGTTGGCAGGGACCAGCATCATCGGGGTCCGCTCGCGCCTCTTGCGCTCCTCCTCGGTGACCTCCAACGTCCACAGCAGGCGATCCGGTAGCAGCTGCTCGCGATCGGCCCTGAGGTCTCGGCCGCTCAGAAAGCGGTCCACAGACTCCGCCGCCCGGCGCCCCAGCGCCAGCGAGTAGATCACCGTCGCGGGCCCGCTGACGGCGTCGCCGCCGGCGAAAACACCCGCCATTGGGGTCTCACAGGTCAGGGGGTCCACAGCCAGGAGCCCACGCGGGGTGGTGCCTTCGGCGCCCCGGCGCATCATCACGCACGCCCCGGCAAAACCCACCAGCAGCAGCACCGCGGCATAGTCACGGCGCAGCTCATCGAGGGTGATGTCGCGCCCGACCTCGACCCCGGTGCGCACCTCGATGCCGAGCGCGGCGACGACCGACAGGTCGCGCTCCACGACGCTTCTCGGCAGGCGCCAGGCCGGGATCTTGGCAACCAGGCAGCCGCCGATCTCCTGCTCTCGCTCGAAGACCGTGACCCCGAACCCCTTCCTGCGCAGGTCATACGCTGCCAGCAGGCCCGCCGGGCCGGCGCCCACGACCGCCACCCGCTGCCCACGGTCCGGCTCGCAGTCGATCACGTGCTGCGGCTCCCCCGTCTCCCACTCGGCCAGGAACCTCTTGATATCGCGGACACGGACCGCTTCGTCCTCGTCAATCCGCTTGCAGTGCAGCTCGCACGGATGGGCGCAGACATACCCCAGAACCCCGGGAAACGGCAGGCGCTCCCGCACCAGCTGCAGGGCCTCGCGGAACCGACCCTCACGGGTCAGCTGGACGTAGCCCCGAGCATCCACGTGCAGCGGGCAACGTCCGACGCAGTTGGCGGGCCCCTCGCCGCGACACCGCTCGAGCAGATCGCTCGCCAGCCACTCCAGGCTCCCGACATCGTGCCTGGTACCACCGACAACCCCGAGGGCCGATCCTTCCAGACGGTCCGCTGGTTCTGCCATACGCTACCTCCGCCTTGCCGCCGGCCGGAGATCGCTCGCCCACGACCCTCGGCGGGCCTCACGCGCCTCTCCGAACCGTTCCGATCCTCGCCGACCGTCACCGATTCGTAACATCATCGGCCACCCGTTCGAAACGTGCGGGTCGGAGCTCGAACTCTCTGCAGGCCACCTCCGGATCCTGAAAGGTGTTCCGCACCGCGCAGATGCCCGCGCGCCCGCGCGTCGAGCCATAGGACGACGACAGCACGAGGATGCCGGGGAAGCTCCTCTCGAGAGCCGCCGGATCGTCCTGGAAGTACCTGCACTCAGCACAGGTTCGGCTCTCCTCGACAGCTGAAGGGTGATCTCTGATCATGCTGCACCACCACCGCCGGGTCATGCAATTGGTATGCCCGACGACGGGCGACCGCTCTTCCGCGGACGCATCGCGTCACGCAGGGCCGTCAAGGGCCTCGAGCGCCTGCCGACACGACGGCACGATCACCGGCATCTCCGGCGCAGCAGCCGCGGGCTCGTGGAAAGTGCCGGTTAGAGGCTCGGCCGGACCTCTACGGCTCCTGGCCGGTGGCGAGGCGGCCGATCAGCGGCACAAACCAGGCCTCCGTCGGCATCTGGATTTCCCAGCCGTTGACGAAGTACGTCGGCGTGGCGTTGATCCCCAGGTCCTGAGCCAGGGTCAGCTGGCTGTTGACGGCGGACAGAGATGGTGTGGCGAGATAGCACTTCGAGAAGGCCACTCCGTCAAGGTCATGGGCGGACACGAACCCTTCGGCCGTCGATTCCACCAGCGAGATCATCATCTGTCCCTGGAGCGAGTAGAACTGCTCCTTGAGCGGGAGCAGAAGGTCGGGGTTCTGGCTCGCGACGCACCAGGCCGCGCTGGCGGCCCGGAACGACCACGGGTGGATCGTCGTCAAAGGGAAGTTCACCATGCCGTGCCTGACCTTGGCGCCGTACTTCTCCAGCGTCTGGCGGATGATCGGCCACTTCGCCTTGCACGCTGGGCACTCGAAGTCCGAAAACTCGACGATGTCCACCTGAGCCTTCGGCGACGGGTGGTCCCACATGACGAGACGGCTGCCCTCGAGCTCCTGCTTGCGGTGGGCTACCGGATCCTGATCGTAGGGAAGGCTGCTGCCGAGCATCAGTAGCTTGCCGTCTGCGGTCATGGCCACGGGCTTTGCGAACTGTCCATACCCGGACTGCGCCTCCAGCGTAAACGGAATGAGGGCGCCTGAAGGAACTCCGCCAGCGTCCCAGCTGACCTGAGTACTCATGCGCAGGGAGCGTCGCATCGCCTCCGGGAGGAAGGTTTCCAGGAACTTCTTCAGTGCCTCCGGTCCGAGCCCGGCCCCCTGCGGCGGAAGGTCGCCGAGGGCGCCGGTCCATGCCGTTCCGGCGACCTCGTCGATCAACCAGGAGCTGACTCCCGACAGGTAGCGATCTCCACAGTCGCGTTTGACCTCCACGACCCGATAACTACCCGACGGCGTCTGGTGCCGCTCGTCCTTGACGATGGTGAAGGTGGAGTCCGGGTACCACGGCAGGGCTCGCTCGACCCAGTGCAGGAACTTGTAGTCCTGCTTCGGCACCTGAGCAGGAGCGGTTTCCGCCGCTGCAGCAGCTCCCACCGCGCCCAGCACGAACATGACGGCCACCACCCAAATGCGTCTCGCTCTCATATCGTCCCCTCCGCGCTCAGTCTAGCAGCACCACGAGCTTGCCGATGCTCGCCCGCCCCTGGAGCGCGGCGTGAGCGTCGGGCAGTTGCTGGAACCGGAAACGTTCGCCGATCACGACCCGCAGGTGTCCGGTCCGGCGCGCCTCGAGAAGACGCTCGTGGCGCTCGCGCAGCTGTCCGGCAAGAGTCGGCACCAGCGACAGGTTGAAACCTGCCAGGGTCCGCGTTCCCGAGACCAGCGACATCGGGTGGATGACCCCCATCGCCAGCCACTCCCTCGCCGCCCCCAGCCAGCGGATCCGCCGCCGGCCGGCGGCCGCCGAGAAGCCGTACAGAACATAGCGGCCGTCGCCGGCGAGAAGCCGCCAGGCGTGACGGAAGACCCTGCCGCCGACCGAATCGAGAACCAGGTCGAGCCCGCCCCACTCATCGGCGACCTCGGCCCACCCGTCGTAGCCGACTGCTGCCTCGGCGCCGAGCTCGAGCGCGAGGCCGCGCTTGCGGTCGGTGGAGGCCACCGCCAGCACCCGCGCGCCCCGCGCCCGGGCCAGCTGCAGGACCATCGTCCCGACGCCGCCGGCGGCGGCGGTGACGAGCACACGCTCGCCCGCCCGCACCCGCCCCACGACGGTGAGCGCCCAGTCGGCCGTCAGCCCGGTCACCGCCAGGCCCGCCGCCTCGTCCCACTCCATGTCCTCAGGCATCGGCGCAACGTGGGTCGCCGGCACCGCGACCAGCTCGGCGTGGCCGCCGAAGATGGGTACCGCGAGCACACGCTCGCCCACTCGAAAGCCGCCGACGGCGCCGCCGAGCGCCGCCACCTCGCCGGCGACCTCCATGCCGGGCACGAACGGCGGCCGCGGTGTGTTCGGGTAGACGCCGAGGCGGGCCATGCAGTCCGCGAAGTTGAGGCCGATGGCGCGAACCCGCACGAGGACCTCGCCGGCGCCCGGAACCGGGTCATCGACCTCGGCAAGCTTGAGTGCATCCGGCGGACCGAGTCGGCGGACGACCCAGGCGCGCATCAATCAGAAACGGTCACGGACCGACCGCGACCCGGGAGCGCCCGCCTCATAGCCACCGCCTACGCCTCGCCTTCCTCCTGCACGGCGGTACGGATCAGCCCCAGCGCTTCTCGCAGCTTGAGCTCGATCTCGCCGCTCACCTCCTCGTTTTCGGCGAGAAAGACGCGAGCCGCCTCGCGACCCTGGCCGAGGCGGGTCTCGCCGTACGAGTACCAGGAGCCGGACTTCTGGACCAGGCGGTGCTCCACCCCGAGGTCCAGCAGCTCGCCGGTGCGGGAGATGCCCTCGCCGTACATGATGTCGAACTCGGCGAAGCGGAACGGCGCTGCGACCTTGTTCTTCACCACCTTGGCCTTGGTGCGGTTGCCGATCACCTCCTCGCCCTGCTTGATCGAGGCGATTCGCCGGATGTCGACCCGTACCGACGCGTAGAACTTGAGCGCGCGGCCGCCGCTGGTGGTCTCCGGGTTGCCGAACATCACGCCGATCTTCATCCGCACCTGGTTGATGAACACCAGGCAGGTCTTGGACTTGGACACGATGCCCGCGAGCTTGCGCAACGCCTGCGACATCAGCCGCGCCTGCAGACCCATTTGCGCATCGCCCATGTCGCCCTCGAGCTCGGCCCGCGGCACCAGCGCCGCCACCGAGTCGACCACGATAACGTCCACCGAGCCCGAGCGGATCAACGTCTCGGCAATCTCCAGGCCCTGCTCACCGTAGTCCGGCTGCGACACCAGCAGGTCGTCGAGGTTGACGCCGAGCTTCTCGGCGTACTCGGGGTCGAGGGCGTGCTCGGCATCGATGAACGCGGCGAGCCCACCGGTGGCCTGTGCGTTGGCGATGATGTGGAGCGCCAGCGTCGTCTTACCCGACGACTCGGGCCCGAAGATCTCCACGACGCGGCCGCGCGGCACGCCGCCGACGCCGAGCGCGGCGTCGAGCGCGATCGAGCCGGACGGGATGACGTTGACGCGGATTGCGGGCTGCTCGCCGAGACGCATGATCGAGCCCTTGCCGAACTGGCGCTCGATCTGTCCGATCGCTGTCTCCAATGCCTTCATCTTCTCAGGGTTCGAACTCATGAGATCACTCCTCCTGCGAGACCCGCAGCATGGTGGGACCAACCCATCGTAGGGCTCGCCGCACGGGTCGTCAAGGGCGAACGGTACCGACCTCCTGCGGTCACTTTCCGTCCGGTACCGGCCGGAAGTGGACGCTCAGGAGGAAGACACCGAGATCACGGGTGTCGGTGCCGGCGCCCTCGCGCGCCGGGTTGAAGGTGTCGGTGTCGATCCGGATGGGCACGCCGTCCGGCAAGGCGTCACCGGAACGGATCCTGACGAGCACGGACCGCGCCCCGTTACCCACGTACAACGGCCCGGCTACCGGACGGCCGCCGATGGAGATCGTGACCCGCGCCGGCCGCGGGCGCGGCGCCGCCAGCGTGATGTCAAGCGTACCGACGCAGGCCGGCACGCGCAGGATGGCGTGCGGCTGCAGCCAGCAGCCGCGGCCGATGTCCGGAATGGTCTCCGGTCCGTACGCTTCGTCGAGCGCAATCGCCAACCGGTCCCGTTCGTGGGCGTCGGCCACCGGCCCGCCCCAGGCGACGTTGGGACCCACCGTGTTGACATGGAACACCTCGATCGCCAGGGGACGTTCGTCTCCGCCGCCCGGCGGGTAGACCGCCGATCGCCGGAAGGTGAGCCGGTTGGAACCGTCCGCCCGGAAGAGACGGGGCTCGAGCCACAGCAGCGAGCGGGGCTCCCGGCCGCCGATCTTGCGCGCAGCAGTGCCGTTGACATCGAGGATCAAGGGGGCATCACCCGAAGCAGGCCGCAGGTCCACGGCAACCCGCGTGGACGCCGGCAGCGGCGGCAGCTCGAGCTCCGAGCCCGCGGTCCCCCACATGAACCGCACCCCGGAACGGGTCTCCTCCGGCGTCCACCAGCCGCGCACCGGCAGCGGCGGATTCTCGATCACAGCCGCATCCAGGAACCGCCCCTGGGTCAACGGGATCAGGGCAGGGCTCACGCCCCCCCACTCGGTCTGCTGCCCCGCTATCGAGCCCAAGTACCAGTCCGGGTGGTTGGTTGCCACCAGGTACGGTCCCGTCACGCCGGCCCACGGCTCGGGCGCCGACGGCGACAGCACTAACGCCGGCTTGTCGGGCTGGGCGCCGCCGCCGGCCAGGAACCACCGGTAGCTCGCGAACGGGTACAGGCCGGCCTCCAAGACCACCGTCTCTCCGTTCTTGTCGGCCTGTCGGAACGCCGCTTTGACGGCAGCCCACCCCGGCAGCTCGGTAGCGTGCTGCTCGGCCAGCAGCGGGTACGATCCGACGCCGGCGGCCAGCGCCAGGGCCAACAGGCCGCCGACGGCTACCGCCGGCACCGTCGCCGCGGCTGCTCCTCCAGCCACCAGCGGCGCCAGCGCCAACTGCACCGGCACCGCATAGCGCGGGTAGGTCCGGTTCTGGAGGAAAAACAGCTCCCCGACCGTGACGCCCAGCACCAGCAGCCACAGCACCACCCCTGCACGGCTGACCCGGCGTGCCCAGACGACCAGCCCGAGCCCGGCCAGGAGCGCCAGCGAGAGCGCCCAGAACGCTCCTCCGACGCCGGTGATCAGGCCCAGGCCGGCCACGGCCTCCGGGTTGTCGGCCAGGTTCGAGAAGTGTCGCTCGGCGTGCGCCGCGAACGCGGCGGTGAACGACGCCCAGCCGCCCTGCGCCGCCACCATCGCCGCCACCGCGACGACGATCAGCAGTGCCGCCAGGACGACACCTGGCAGCAGCCGCCGCCGCGGCCGCACCGTCCAGGCGCCGCCCAGCCACAGCAGCCCGAGCCCCGGCAGCAGAATCGGCCTCACCAGGAACGCGGCGCACACCAGGAGCGTGAACCAGGTCGTCCGGCGGCCGGCCAGCCCAGCCGCCAGCAGCGCCGCCGCGGCCAGCGCGAACGTCGTCGCCGGCGTTGACGAGAAGCCGCGCACCGCGTGCAGCCACGGGCCGGGCAGCACCATCACGAGCAACGCGGCCGCCGCCGCCACCACCGGCGGCGCCACCCGCCGGCCCAGGGAGGCCAACGGCCACAGCGCCAGGATCGACAGCGCCGCCGACCCCCACTGCAGCGCCTTCAGCGGCTGTCCCGCCAACGGCAGCAACAGGTGGCCGATCGCCAGCCAGCCCGGGAAGCCTGGCGGGTGCGGGTAGTGGGCGGCCAGGTTGAAGTGGAAGATCCCGCGCGCGAACAGGGTCTCGTCCCACTCCCACGGCCCGTTGGCGAGCAACCCAAACCGCGACCAGGCAAGGAACCCGACCGCCACCGCCGTCAGCACCCAGTCCAACCACCGCCGCTCGAGGCGGAACAGGAGCAGTTCGGTTGTCCACTTGGTCGCACGCATCTCCCTCTCCCCGACGATGTCACCCCGGAACAGGGTACCGCAGTGGATTCAAGAGACCCGCAGAGGATTTTCCGGAGCTCCGGCCAACAAACCTCCTCCCCTTCTTGGTCATCCTGAGCACCACTACGCCGCATCGCGGCGGTGGCAAAGGCACGAACTGCGGTCATGCGTCTCCGCTTGGCTCAGGTGGTCTCCGTGCACACGTACCCCCTGTGGAGCAGTGAGTACACCGCGAAGACGCAAAGAGCGCAAAGATAAGAAGAGAAGAATACCTTCTTAGCGGGCTTGGCGTACTTGGCGCCTTTGCGGTTTTCAATCAAGCCCCATCGACGTCCAAGGCGATACTTGAAGACAACAAACCTGACCGAAGGAGACAGTCGGGACCGAGGTCGTGCCAACTGCTGAGAAGGCCAACAGTTCCAGGCGATGCAGAGTGTCAGTTCTTTGGGAGCGCAAGCGAGTAAGGATGACAATTGGGCCACGTATCAGCGGTTGCTGGGACCTACTCGGTGACCCTACCTGGAGACTGTCCTTTGAGGCTCCGGCGGCCGCGCGGTCCAAAGCGACCGCCCGTCTCGCGTCTCCGGCGGTCACGAGGCAGTGAGTGGGGATGATCGACTCGGCGGCGACCGCCGGAGCCTGCTCGAGCCGCCTCTTCCAATCGGGTGACCAATGCTCTGATCGCCAAGGGCCGTGGGAGCCCGGCATTCTCTGTGGATCCGGCGCCCGGACGTCTGCTCTGCAGACGCCCGTCGTCACCTACCTCGGAGCGGGCGAGGATCTCCGTCGGTTCAGCGCTCTCACGGCCCGCTCCGGGCAGTCAACGAGGCGCCTCCGTCGTGGCTGTAGCCACACGGGCGAACGCCCTTCCCGCGGGTTGCCAAGCTCGAGGTTTCCCGCCGGCGCGCCGACACAGAGAACGCACTCCAGGAAACCTCGAAGCATGGCACGCCCCGCCCAACGCACCATGCTCTGGAGCGCGCGACGCCCCCGGTCTGCCGGTGGGGGGGGGGTCTATCTTCTATCCCCTTTCTTCTATCTTCCCGGGTGGGTGGGGGTCCCCGTACTCCTTACCCTTCACTCCTCACCTTCTTGGGTGGGGGGCGTTTTCCGTTTCCCGTTTGCCATCTTTTCGGGCGGACGGGGGCCTCCGTCACTCCGTCACTCCGTCACTTCCTCACTCCGTCACTGGCCCGGAGCGTCTCGAGGAGTAGAGCCTGACCCGGCCCGTGGCGTCGTCGGTCACGGAGAGCACCCCTACGGGGACGGCTCCTAGGGTGGCGCGCACGGTGACCCGGAGCCGGCCCGCTCTGTCGCCGAGCTCCGCCCCCAGCTGCCTGACCTCCCACCCTGCGAGGCGAACCACCTGATCCGTGATCCCTCTGCTATCGGTCTCGGCCCTCAGTCGCGCCCTGAGGGTCCTTGTGGCGGCGTTCACGAGTATCAGGCTCACCCGCTTGCTTCCCCTGCCAAGGGGGACATCAAGGCTCCAGGGAGCCTTGGCGGCGCGCACCCGGTCGGCGGGAGGCACGACGGGAGCAGCGACCCACGACACGTCGTCGCCGGTCCGGTGCCCGATCCGGCAGCGGATCGACAGCCCCGGTCCCGTTGATGCCACCAGCAGGGCGCCGGCCGAGCGCACGCCGAAGACTGTGGGCACCACGTCATCGAGGTGGAGTTCACGGCCCGGCTCGAGTGTCAGCTGCGCCCACATCCGATCCAGGCCGTCGCCCCGCCGCGGGAGGAACACCAGCGTCACCCGCTGCGGCTCTGCGGCGCGGGACCCGAGGGTCAGGCTGGTCTCCCAGCGGCTCCCACCGACGCCACCGGTACCGACGACCACGGGCACAAGGATGGCCCCTCCCGGAACCCCAGGGCAGGAGCTCGAGGTCATCACCGGGGCCATCTCCACCGTGTCCCGGCCCTCCGGCACCAGCTCGAGATACGCCCCCCCTCGAGGGAGCAGCAGCGTGGCCATGCCGTCCGGACCGAGACTCAGAAGCCGGTGCCCGCCCCGCCTCACGGCTGCATGCCCGTCGAGGACGCTGAGGGTCACGTACCTCGTGCCGGTGACGGAGGTCAGACGTGCCTTCACCCCAACCGGGATCTCCCATCGGCGCCCGGGCTCGGGCCTCACACCGGAGATCGCCAGACCGGCCAGCCGTGTCTGCCGCAGATGGACTCCCCCGTGCAGCTGCCACATGTGCCACGCCCGCCCCACCTCGCCTCTCAGCAGCAACGCTCCCTGCGCGGACGCGAGCACAACGCCTGCAATGAGGAGCCCGCGGCGCCACCGCAAGCTCTCCTCGGCGGCGAGAACGGCGGCCAGGAACGGCAGGGCAATCAGGACGCGGGCGTAGGCGTTGACCTCCGTGTACACCCGCATGTTGAGCGCCGTCGCCAGCGCCGCGAAAAGGAGGAAGGTGACGAGAGCCGGCGTAGCCTTCTCGCGTCGCACAAGGTACGACGCCGCGACGCCGATCAGGAGCAGCACCCACGTCACGCCGATCCACTCGACCTTGCCGTGCTCCCAGCCGGC
>CAZKGM010000003.1:115394-217079 GCA_964552395.1 uncultured Thermoanaerobaculia bacterium
GGAGCAGCACCCACGTCACGCCGATCCACTCGACCTTGCCGTGCTCCCAGCCGGCGGCCCACATTCGGCGGACCTTCTCCGGCAGCCAGCCAAAGGGAATACCAAAGTTACCCCACGCCGAACCCACCCCACGGTGGGTGACCGCCCGCACGTAGAGCCGCCACGAGCCGAGGGCCGCCGCCGGGGCCAGGGCCATCCCGATGGCGCGCTTCCACCGCCCAGCCTTGAGCTCCGGCCAGACGAGGCCGGGTACCGCCAGCACGGACGTCTCCCTCGCCAGCACGGACAGCGTCCCTCCCGCCGCCGTGGCAGCCGGCCATCGGGATCGATCCGCCAACAGCAGCGCTGCCAGCATGAGCGCCAGTGCCGCGGCGTCCGGCGTCGCCCGCACCAGGCTGACCACTAGCCCTGCATTGGTCGCGAGCAGCACGAACAGCACGAATCGCCACCGGAACGCTCCCAGCCATAGAAGCACGATCGCCGGGCCGGCCAGACCGAGAGCCCAGCACCACACCACATATGCGAACGGCCCCAGGCGTGCCGACCCACCGACACTGGCCCACGCCAAGAGCGGCACCAGCACCCGTGTTGCGCGGTAGGCAGGGTTGTCCAGCCCACGAAACGTGGACGTGTGGCGAAGCAGCGGATCGGAAGCGAGAACGGCGTAGAACTCGCCGTCATACCCTCCCCTCGAGAACGGAGCGTCCTCCACCGCGGGGGCCAGGTGGAACTTCCAGCTGAAGCGCGCAACACCGCGGATGTCCCCGCCGTAACGGCCCGCAACGAGAACCAGCAACGCCGCAGCCCACAGCGCGACGACGACGCCGACCACGACCGGCGTCCGCACCCTCCGCCAGGTTGCGGCAACCGAAACTCTAGGCACCCTCACCCGTCGCACCAGCGACCAGCCGCCGAACGCGGCACACGGCAGCAGCAGAACCGCCACCGCCGTGCCGGATGTGAATATCAGCCGAAAGCCGAGGGCCGCCGCGACAAGCCGCCCGACCGCAAGCACGACAGCCACCGCGGCGACGCCGGCAGTACATCTCCTGTACCCAAGGCTCGCTGCCCGGCCCGCCGATTCGGGAAGGAGGAGCAACACACAGGCCACACCGAGAACGCCGAGCAGGAGCCCCCAGGAGGCATCGTGAATAGCCGGCCGGTACGGCAGGCCCCGACGGACGATCCAGGCGTTCAGCAGGCCGTCGGCAAAGCCCACGACGTTCGTGATCTTGATCCGGGAGATGTGGATGGGGATTCCATTCGTGCTGGTCTGCTCCATGAGCAGGGTTGAACCGTCACCCTCAAGCCACAGCCGGTAGGACCGCCACACCGGACGTACCTCGAGGCGAGCCACCGGCCGACCATCGATCACGATCCGCACCGGCACCTGTCCACGCTCGGCCCGCAGCTTGAGCTCGAGCCTGGAGCCGTGGTGGAGCGGAAGATCCCGCACGGTCAGCGGACCAGCGGCCGGCCAGGCGATTGGAGCAATCCGGCTCGGAACGACGTTCTCCCCGCTCAGCAGGTTGACGAGTGCGGCGCCGCGCCAGCTCGCGTACGTGCGGTGAAATCCTCTCGTCAGTCCGAAGATCAGAACCGGGATCACCAGGAGCGTCCCGGCCGTCACCACGAGCCGTCCCCGGAGAGTCATGCTGCGACGGCCGGAGGCTCCAGAAAGAACTCGGACCAAACGTTCCGTGAAGCTCACTGATGCCTCGCGGCGCCGGCGCACAGGTTGATGTGCTCTCTCGTTCCCGAGACTAGAGCTGACTCCAAAACGAACTCCCGTTGTCGTCTTGTTCCTCATGGAACCACTTGCATCAGCGAGCAAGGCCCGAGGCTTGGATGCTGTTAGAAGCCCTCCTGTTGCTCACACGGTTCTACGGTCTCCGACGACGGAGCGTTGTGCAGCATGAGAACCCCCTTCGGACGGATCGAGAGCATTGGGGTCCGCTCCCTCGCCAGCAGCAACCGGGCAGGCATCACATGTGGCTCTAGACAGTGGTTGTGAGCTCGCCGTAGACAAGGCGGGGACCCACCTGAGCAGGGAGGTGAGCGGTGCGAGGACACTCTCTCATCTTGCGCGGTGCAATTGTGGTTTTCCTGAGCCTGGTCGCCGGCTCGCTGGCGACCAAGCAGGTCGACCCCGAGATGCATCTCCGGACTCACTCCCTGAACCTGAGCCGGCCACACTTGGTCCTGACAGATCCAGCGGCGGCCGCGGAGAGCCACCTGGCGCCGATGGCGTGGACGGGCTCCGGGCGCTTCGGACTCCGTTTTGGCGATCTGCACCGCTTCGACGTCGTCAAGCTGAAGCTGCTGGCCGAGTGCGGCAGCACTACCATCGACCTGCTGCTCGACGGCCGCAGGATCGGGACCGTCACGGCCAACAACAGCTGGCGCGAGCACACTGTCTACCTCCCCAGAGAGGGACGGGTGCTCGCCTTGGAGCGGCGGGAGCCCAGGCCCTGCCCGATCCACGTCTCGCGCGTCAAGAGCACCAACGTCATCGGCTACTCGTCGACCTTCCCGGAGGGGTACGTCCTCTACGATCCGCGACCCTACGTTCCCCCATCCCCGTTGCGCGCTCCCGGCCCGGCCACCTTCCTCGAGGTGCTCGCCTTCTGCCTCGCGCTACTGGTCGCGGACTGGCTGCTCTTCCGGGGCAACGGCGTCGCACCGGATCCGGCTGTCACGTTCGGGCTTCTCGCCGGCGCCGGCGTCGTCCTCACCTTCGAGCTCATCGACCTGGCCGGGCCGCTTCGCGTCGTCTACCCGAGTGCAACCCTGTGGACCATCCTGACGGCGCCGGCGGTGTTTGCCTGGAGCATCGCTCGTCGCAGGGAACTCGCCGCCGCCGTGCGGTGCGTCGCCTCTGCTGTATGGCGCTTCGCCGTCGCCGCTGGGAAACTCACGAAGCACCTGCCGGCCGGGCTCAGAGCGGCGATCCACCGCGGCCTCCAACCGGCTCCCGCCACCGGGGTTCACATCACACTGCTGGCTGCTTCCGGCGCCTACGCCGCCTTCCTGGTCGCCTCGCTGCCGAGAACACCGTTCGAGTGGGACGAGGTGCTGTTCCTGCGTGCGCTGACCCGATACGACGTTGCGGCGCACTCGCCTCACCCCCCGGGCTACCCACTCTTCGTCGTTGCGGAACGGCTATTCCGCTGGCTCGGGGCCGTACCGGTGCACGCCCCGCAGCTCGCGGCGGCCGCCGGGGCGCTCCTGGCCGTGGTCTTCCTGGTTCTGCTCCTCCGCCGCCTCGGCACGCCCCTGTTCCGGTCGGTTCTCGCA
Organism: uncultured Thermoanaerobaculia bacterium; assembly: GCA_964552395.1. Taxonomy (GTDB): domain Bacteria; phylum Acidobacteriota; class Thermoanaerobaculia; order Thermoanaerobaculales; family Sulfomarinibacteraceae; genus JAJDNH01. Next base: position 118,692 of record CAZKGM010000003.1, read on the forward strand.
ACCCTCCTCCTGACCGCGATCCCCGCGTTCGCCTTCAATGCCAACGTCGGCCTCTCGGACGCACTGGCGACCGGCCTCACGGTGGCGGCGGCGTGGAGCCTCGTCCGGTTTCTGGACAGGCCGCTCTCTCAGCGCGAGGCCGCCGTCGCCGGCGCAGTCGCCGCTCTCGCCGCGGGCACCCGTCCCCAGGTCCTCCTGGCCCTGGTCGGTCTCGTGGTTTGGGCGCTTGTCCGCTCCATGAGGCTGCGATCACGAGCGCCCGCCACATTCGTTCTCGCCGGGGGAATAGTGGGCGCCGCCTGCTGGCTCCCTGCCACCCTCATCACCGGATGGCACCGCTGCTGGGGCTCGGTCCATCAGATGGAGCACTGGCTGGAACGACACGAGGCTCACTCGCATCTCCCCGGTCTTTCGGTCGCAGACACCGCCCACGCATGGCTGGTGCGGCCGTTCGGCCCTGCGGTCGCCGCTTACCTGTTTTGGCTCCTGGTCGCGATCGGCGCCTGGTGCTGGTGGCGGTCGGGACGGCGGCGACTGGTCACGACGATGCTGCTGTGCGGCGGCGGCTACCTGCTGCTCGCGCCGTGGATCATGGCCGCCAACACCTCGGTGCGCTACGTGCTGCCCGCGCTTCCGTTTCTCGCCGCTCTGGCCACCGGCGTGCTGGTCATGCCGCGACCGGGTTTTCGCCTCGCCGGCGGGGCCCTGCTGGCCGGCATCGTCATCGCTATGGCCGCTTGGGTGATGCCCGTGCTGGCGCAGCGCGCTGCCGAGGGCGCTCCGGTCTGGGCCGGGCTCGAGTGGGTACGCAGTGGCTGCGACGCTCAGCGAACGACCGTGGTCTACAGCGGGGTCTTCCGTCCTCATGCCCAGTACGTGTTACAGACGGCCGGAAACGACATCATCAAGACCGAGGATGTCGCGGAGTCTCCACCCACCGCGGAGGTGGTGGTGGACGTTCTCTCACCGGCGAAAGAGCGCGACACCCAGGCCGCCTTCTCGAGCGCCTGGACCAGCCCGCGGATGCGGCAGTTGTCGCGCCACCGCTACCTGAGCTGCTCGGTGTTTGTCACGCGCCGAGCACCGCGGCGGGCGCACGGGTCAACAGGTCCGTAGCACTGGGGATCGGGCGGGTGCGGGGGACGGTTCTCTGAGGGTCCGGCGGCCGTGCGGGTGCGGGATCGCACTCGCCCGTCTCACGATTCCGGGCAGTCGCAAAGCTTTGAAAGCGGATCACCCGCCTGGCGGCGGCTGCCCGGAATCGCTCGAGCTGCCTCCCTCAATCGTGGGGCCGATTCTCCCCACGCCAAGGGCCGAGGGAGTACGTCCTATTCCGAAGCTCCTGCGCCCGGACGTCTGCTCTGCAGACGCCCGTCGTCGCCTGCCCGAAGCGGGCAAGGAGCTGCGCCGCCGAGCGGCCTGCGCGGCCCGCTCCGGGCAGACAACGAGGCGCCTCCCCCGTACGCGGAGCCACACGGGCAAACGCCGTCCCCGTGAATTACTCGTCGCCTTCGGCGCCGGTGACCCTTTGGAAAGCGAGATGGCCGTAAGGCCAGCCTCCCCCCACTTCGACCCCCCTAGCCACGGCCATGAGCTCGCTTTCCTGCAGGGGTGCCAGCTCGAGGTTTCCCGCCAACGCGCCGACAACGGGACCGCACTCCAGGAAACCTCGAAGCATGGCACGCCCCGCCCATCGTGCCCTTCTCAGAAGCGCGCCGCGCCCGCGTTCTCCGTGTGGTGGGGACCCCTTTCGCCTAGCGCTTCACTCCTCGTCCTCTTGGGTGGGTGGGGGAGCGTTTCCCGTCTTCCGTTTTCCGTTTCCCCGGGCGGGCGGACGGGGGACTCCGTCACTCCGTCACCGGGTGGGTGGGAGGGCGGCTCCTACTCGTACCGCAGCGCCTCGATCGGCGCCAGGCGCGAGGCCCGCACCGCCGGCCACATACCGAAGACGACACCGACCAGGGAGCAGAAGAGAACGCCGCGCACCGCCCACTCGACCGGGATGTGGACCGGGAAGGCGGTGAACAAGGTCACGACGTTGCCGAGCGCGAAGCCCACCGCGACGCCGAGTATGCCGCCGATGTTGCACAGCACAATGGCCTCGATCAGGAACTGGAGCAGGATGTTGCGGCGCTTGGCGCCGAGCGCCTTGCGGATGCCGATCTCGTGGGTGCGCTCGGTGACCGACACCAGCATGATGTTCATGATCCCGATCCCGGCCACGATCAGGCCTACGATCCCGAGCACGAAGGCCGCCGCCTTGAGCCCGGCGGTGGCGCGGTTGAACGACTTGATCTGGCTGTCGTTGGTGAAGAAGAAGAAGTTGTCCTCCTCACGGGGGTCGACCCGGCGCACGCTGCGGAGGATGGCGCGCGTCTCCTCGATGGCGTCCTGGAGGACCTCGGGTGACTTGGCGCGCACGGTGATGTTCACTGACCTCAGTCTTCCGCGGTCGTCGCGCGGGCCGTACACCCGCTTGAAGACGCTGACCGGCATCAGCACGTAGTTGTCGTAGTTGCCGCCGACCACCGATTTCTTCTCAGCGAACACCCCTTGTACCGTGTACTTCCTGCCGTCCACCTTGACGGTCTTGCCGACCGGATCGGTGAACGGGAACAGGCGGCCGGCGAGGGCGTAGCCAATGACCACCACCCGGCGCCCGACCTTGATGTCCTCGTTGGTGATGTTGCGCCCGAGCTCGACGTAGTGGGTGTTGTTCGGGGCGTACTCCGGCGTGCCGCCGCAGACGATCGCGGACACGCGCTCGCCGCGGTAGGTGATGGCATGGTTGAAACCCCACAGCTCGGCGCCGACCAGGTTGACGTTCTTGGCGCGCTCGCGGATCGCGTTGGCGTCCTCGACGGTCAACGGCGGCCAGCGTGAGATCTTGCGGAAGTCGTACCGGTCGTGGTCGAAGCCTCCGGGCGGGTACTTCTGGGCCTGGAAGGTGGTCGCGCCGAGCACGCTGAGCTCGCTCTCCATCGTGCTCTGGACCACCGACACGCCGGTCATGATGGAGATGATCGCAGCCACCCCGGCGATGATGCCGACCAGGGTCAGAAACGAGCGCAGCTTGTGCGCGCCGATCGCTGTCAGGGCCATCTTGAGGGCCTCGATCCACTTCATGCACCCTCCCCCACGCGCGCCCAGAGAGCGGCGAGTCGGGCCGGTCGGCCACGGCGCGGGCTACTCATAGCGCAACGCCTCCACGGGGTTGAGCCGCGATGCGCGCAGCGCCGGGATGAACCCCGACAGCACCCCGACCAGGATCGAGACCCCGAGCGCGACGGCCACGATCGGCAGCGACACCGAGGCCGGCAGCAGGAAGCGGTTGATCAGGGCCGACACCGCGAACGACAGCCCGACGCCGATCGCGCCACCGATCAGGCAGATCGCGCACGACTCGAACAGAAACTGGGTCAGGATCGCGCGCCGCTTGGCGCCGATCGCCTTGCGGATACCGATCTCCCGCGTCCGTTCCGTGACCGACACGAACATGATGTTCATGACGCCGATGCCGCCCACGAACAGCGAGATCCCGGTGATCACCATGCCGATCAGCAGCAGGACGCCCATGACGTTGTTGAACATGTGCAGCAGCGAGTCCATCTTGTTGATCGCGAAGTCGTCCTTCTCTCCCGGGCGCAGCTGGTGGATCTTGCGCATCTCGCCGATGACCTCGAACTCGAAGTCGCCCAGCTTCTCGCCCGGCGGTGCCTTGACCGCGAAGTTGAAGTTCCGGTTGCTGCCGCCGTAGGCCTTGATGAAGGTCGTCACGGGCACGAACACCTGGCTGTCGAAGTCGGGGCCGCCGAAGAAGCCGGCGCTGCCCTGCTTCTCCATCACCCCGACCACCCGGAAGGTGGTACGCCCGATCTTCAGCTTGGCGTTCAGTGGGTCGCGGCCCTCGAACAGCCGCTCGCGGATGGTCGAGCCGATGACGCACACGGGGCGCTTGCTCTGGACGTCGGAGGCCGAGATGAAGCGCCCGCTCTCGGGCACCGACGTCGACACCAGCATGTGCTGCTCGGTGGTGCCGATGACGACGATGTTCTCGAGCGTTTCGGAGCGGTACTTGAGGTCGCGTCGGGTCGCCGAGGTCGGGTTCACGGCCAGGGCCCTGGGCAGCTGCCGCTTCAGCTTCTCGCTCTCCCTGAGGCTCAGGTTCGGCCGGTTGCGAAACTCGAAGAAGTTGCCGGTGATGATCCAGGGCATGCGCGACACGTAGAGGACGTCCGAGCCGAGGGCCGACACGCTCTCCTTGAAGCTGTTGGCGAGGCCGTTGGCGGCGGTCATCGTGGTCACCACGGCGACGATGCCGATGATGATGCCGAGCGTGGTGAGGGCCCCGCGCGCCGTATTGGCCCGGATCGCTGCGGCCGCGATCTTGGCGGCCTCGAGGGTCCACTGCAGGCGGCTCATGCGGCCTCTCGGTGCGCGGAGTCGGCCTCGATCAGGCCGTCGCGAAGCCTGATGACGCGGTTCGAGTGCCGGGCGACCTCGTCCTCGTGGGTCACCAGGATGATCGTGTGCCCGTCATCGTGGAGCTCGTCGAAGAGGGTCATGATCTCGGTGCCCGTCACCGTGTCGAGGTTGCCGGTTGGCTCGTCGGCCAGGATGATCGACGGCCTGGTCACCAGGGCGCGGGCGATGGCGGCGCGCTGCCGCTGTCCGCCGGAGAGCTCGGCCGGCCGGTGCTTGGCGCGGTCGGCGAGCCCCACGCTCTCGATCGCCGCCCGCACCTGCTCGCGCCGCTTGGCCGGCGACAGGCCGCGGTAGATGAGCGGCAGCTCGACGTTGTGGAAAACGTCTGCGCGCGGGATCAGGTTGAAGGTCTGGAACACGAATCCAATCTTGGTGTTGCGTATCTCGGCCAGCTCGTCCTCACCGAGCTGGCTGACGTCGCGCCCATCCAGAAAGTAGGATCCCGAGGTCGGCACGTCGAGGCAGCCAATGAGGTTCATGAGCGTGGACTTGCCCGAGCCCGAGGGCCCCATGATCGCCACGTACTCCGAGGCCTCAACCGTCAAGCTCACCCCTCGCAGCGCCTGCACCTCGACGCCGTTCATGGCGTAGGTCCGGACCACCTCGCGGATGTCGACCGTCATCGCTGCCTAACCCTTCTTGTCCTTCTTGTCGGTCGCCTTCTCGGTACGAACGGTCGTGCCGTCCTCGAGGTCACGGCTGATGGCGCGGAAGCTCCCGACCACCACCGTCTCGCCCGCCTTCAGGCCGTCGACGATTTCGATATGGGTCTCGCCCTGGATCCCGGTCGTGACCTGCCGGGCCTTCGCCTTCCCGTTCTCGACCAGCCACACGATCGGCACGAACCCTTCCTTGTCAGCTACGAAGCGCGGCTTCTCCTCCACGTCCTTGGCGGCATCAGTCTCGTCACCGGCCTTCGCCTTGGCCGTGCCCCCATCGGCCGCGGCAGGCTTCTTGGCGCCCTTCAGCTGGTCGAGCGTGCGCACGGCGACGCTCTGAATCGGCACGCTGAGGGCGTTCTCGTGCGTGTCGGTGACGATGTCCGCCGAGGCGGTCATGCCCGGGCGTAGCGCCGGTGTCGGATCGGTCACCGCGACCTTGACCTCGAACTCGGTCTTCTGCTCGGTAGTCCCGGCGCCGCTGATGTTGGCGCTATTGGCGATCTCTGTAACCTCGCCGTGGAACACGACGTCCGGGATCGCGTCGACCTCGATCTCCGCCTTGTTGCCGAGGGCCACTCGCACGATGTCGTTCTCGTCGACGTTGACCAACGCCTCCATCCCGGCGAGGTTCGAGATCTCCAGAACCATGTCGGCCTGGAACTGCGAGCCGAGCGCCATCTCGCCGACCTCCTTGTTCAGCTTGCTGATCGTCCCGGCCATCGGTGCGTAGATGGTGGTCTTGGACAGCGCGTCCCGCGCCTGCTTCAGCGCCGCCTTCGACTGCTCCGCCTGGTCCACCTCGGAGTGATACCGGGCCTTCTCGACCTCGGCAGCGGCGTAGGCCGCATCGAGCGTCGCCTGCGGCTCGAGGTTCTGACGGAACAGCTGCTCCGTCCGCTCGTAGTCCTTGCGCGCCTTTTCCATGTTCTCGCGGGCCAGGTTGGCGTTGGACTGAGCCGCACGCAGGTTGGCCTCCGCACTCTCCATCGCCGCCACGTACCGTTCGCGGTCGAGTTCGAAGAGCAGCGCGCCCTTCTCGACCCAGTCGCCTTCCTTGACCTCCAGCCGCGTGATCTTGGCACTGACGTCGGCCGAGATCTTGACCTGGGTAACGGGCTGGATCTTTCCTGTGGCGTTGACTTTGTGCACGATCGTCTGGCGCCCAACAGGGGCGACCTGCACCGCGACCCCCTCTTCGTGGCCCTTCCTGAGACTGAAGGCGACGGTCACTCCGATCGCCGCCACGGCTACGATGGGTATCAGGATCTTCTTCTTCATCATCGACTGCTCCATTCAGCGGTGGGAGCCGGCGGTTCCCGGCGCCGCCCCGGCCGCCCACCTACCTTTTCCCGTGCTCACTGAGGACTTACGCAGCGTCGAGGCCAAGGTTCCGGGAACCGCGCGTTTCCTTCGCAGACACCCGGTGGCGGGGCGGTGGGAGGGCACTCTCTCGAGCTCCGGCGCCCGGACGTCTGCCTTGCAGACGCCCGTCGTCACCTGCCTCGGAGCGGGCGAGACAGAGAGGACACTGCGAGACCCCGGCGGCCGTCTGGTTGCCGGAACACCCAGCCGTCCCGCGATCTCCCGCGGTCGCACGGCCACAAGAAAGGATGAGCACCTTCGTGGCGACCGCCGGAGCCTCTCGAGGCGCCTCGCTCAATTGAGGCCGATACTCCCATCGCCGATGGCCAGGCTCACGCCGCCTTCTCTGGGGCTCCGGCGCCCGTACGTCTGCTCCGCAGACGCCCGTCGTCACCTGCCTCGGAGCGGGCAACGGGGTCAGCCCCTGAACCGATCTCGAAGCCCGCGCCGGGCAGTCAACGAGGCGCCTCCATCGCAGGTGAGGCCACATAGGCCAACGCACTCCTCGCGAATTGCCAAGCTCGAGGTTTCCTGCCAACGCGCCACCATGGAGACTGCGCTTCAGAAAACCTCGAAGCATGGCACGTTCCGCCCAACGCACCATTCTCTGGAGCGCGCTACTGGTGGGTTCTCCGGGCGGGCGGGGATCCCCTTACTCCCTACGCTTCACTCCTCACCATCTTGGGCGGGCGGGGGAGCGTCTTCCGTTTTCCGTCTACCGTTTTCCCCCCTTCCCGGGTGGGTGGGCGGTGGGGCCTCCCCCTGAAGCATCCTCGTCACCTGCTGCTGGAGGTCGTAGCGCAGCACGAGGTCGGCGACATCGACCTCGCGGCCGGCCTCGGCACTCCCTTCGGCACACGCCGCCACCGGCACCGCCTTCAGCGTGTGCGCGTCCAGGCACGCCCCATCCTCCAGGGTCGGGCCGCGGCTGATGTAGAGGTACCGGTCGCTCAGCCAGCCGCCGTAGGGACGAGGAACGGCGCCGTCGCCAGGGTTCCCGAGCAGGTTGCGGCCGACGAACGCGTACGGCGCCGGATCGACGCCGAGGAGGGCGAGCAGGGTCGGCGCGACGTCGGTCTGGCCGGCGGCGAGCCGGAACGTCCCGCTGGGGCCGCCGGGAACGTGGACCAGGAACGGAACCCTGTCCGCCAGGTACCAGTCGGCCGGGTGGTTCGGGATGCCGATCGCATCGGCCACGTCTCGGTTCCATCCGAAGCCCGCGTCGTGGTCGCCCCAGAGCGCGATCACCGTGGTGTCGAGGAGGCCGTCGGCAGCCAGGCGATTCACCATCTCCCCCAGCGCCTGATCGAAGAAGTGCATGGTGTGCAAGTAGTTGCCGAACGGCGTCCCTTCCCAGTGGCCGACGTCCAGGACCTCCAGGTGCTTGGGAAAGCCCTCGAACGGGTGATGCAGAGAGAGCGTGATCAGCCAGGCGCAGAACGGCTGGCGCAGGCGGGCGAGACGCCGCTCGGCCTGGGCCAGGAAGTCGCGGTCGTTGAGCCCCCAGCCGATGCGCTCGCCGGGCCCGAAGTCGTCGGCGAACAGGTTGGTGGTGTAGCCGAACGCAGGATGCATCAGGTGGCGGTTCCAGAAGGTGGGCTGGAACGGCACCGCGGACATCGTCGTGTACCCGTGCTGCCGCAGCACGCCGGCAATCCCCACGTAGTGGTTGCGCGGGTACTTGAACACCACCGCGCCGCGTGCCAGCGGCAGCAGCGACACCTGGGTCGTCACCTCGCCGTCGGAGGTCCGCCCCTGGCTGGTCTGGTCGGTCATGCGCGGGAACCAGGCCGCACCGGGAAGCCAGCGGTCGAGGTTGGGCGTGACCTGTTGGCCGTTGATCTCGAGCCCGACGACCCACCGCTGCATCGACTCGACCTGGATCATGAGCAGGTTCTTGCCGCGCGCCGCGCCGAACCAGGGACCAACGCCGGCGCGCAGCGACCGCCGCTCCCTGAACCACGACTCGACGTCGCGGCGCCGCGCCTCACCGAGCGGCGGCCTGAGGATGCTGGAGCGGAGGCTCGACCACAGGTCGGCCAGGTGGTAGTTGACGTCACCGACCTCCTGGACCACGTACAGGCTCTGGAAGACCTGGACCAGGCGCCCCCACTTGGCGTGACTAGCTCGCCAGACCGTGCCCACGCCGGGCAGCACCAGGATCGCCAGCACCACGGCCAGAACCCACCGCAGGCGTCGCGACAGGCGCCGGGCGAACCTCGTCGCGCCGGCCGCCACGACCAGGCCCGGGATGAGGTCAGCCAGGAGCCACAGGTCGGTCCTGTGCATGAGCGCGTGGACGCTGGCCTCAACCTGCCCGAGCTGGCGTCGGGCTGCGAACGCAGCAATCGAGCTGACGTCGCCGAAGTACCGCAGGTACACCACATCGCCGAGAATCACCAGCGATGCGGCCGCGGTCACCAGCCAGGTCATCGAGGGACGAACGCGCCTCGGCACCAGCAGTAGAACGAGGGCCATCAGCGCCACCCCAGAGGCCACCGCCAGGCCGGAGCCCGGCGCGGGCGCCCGGTCGGCAACCTGGAGCACGTAGCGCTGCTTGACCAGCAACGAAACCAGGAGCCAGCCGAGATCGGCCCATGCCAGCACCCACGCCAGCTGCGCCTCGGCGCCTCGGCGCCACCCCGCGATCACGGCAACCGCCAGCAGTAGCGCGACCGCGGTCGGCAACCAGGGGGCGCGCCAAACCGCCGGCGCAACGAGCACGGATACCGGCGCGGCCGGCGTCGCATCCTGCTGGGAGAACCAACACACGCCCTCGTGCACCATGTCCCACTGCAGGCCCAGCCACCCCCACTCCGGGGGCGCTTCGACCGACGCGGCAATCCGGATCTCCTCGCCGGGCGCCACGACCTTCGGAATCCGGGTGCGTCGGCCCTCGAAGTCCGCCATGGCGCCGCTGGCACGCAGCCAGTGGTAGGAGAGGTTGATCGACTCGCCGGGCCGCCAGGTCAGAGACCCGTCGTTCCTCACCAGCACGTGCACCGTCCGGCTCTCGCCGCTCAGCATCCAGCGCGGGACCTCCTGCTTCACGACCGAGAAGGCGTGGACGGGCCGCGCCTCCTTGATCCGCACCGGCAGCCGGCCTGGCGCCGTTGCCATCCGCTCGGAAAACCAGCACACCCCTTCCCGCACCAGGTCCCACTGGAGCAGGTACTCGCCCGCCGCCGGCGGCGCCGCCAGCCGCGCTGCCAGCTCTACCGTCGCGCCCGGCGGCACTTCGTCCGGAAGCTGCGAGCGGGCACCGTCCCACACCACCACCGTGCCGTCCGGACGCAGCCAGTGATACGCGACGTGGAATGCCTGCCCGGGCTTCCAGGCGACCTTCCCGTCGTTGCGCAGGGTCAGCGGCACGGTCACCGTCGACCCCGCGTCGAGCGCTGACGGGGTCTGCTGCGCCACCAGCGCAAACCCGTACTCGCTCGCCGCCTCGGCGGCCTCCGGCAGCCCGATGGCGAGCACCACGGCGAGAACGCCAGCGACGACACGACGTCGGCCCTTGAACATGACGCCGTGCATTATCCCTAAACCCGACACCCGCATCCACCTCACTTCGAGCCAACTCCGGAGCGGCACCGCATGACGAGACCCGTCGCGGTCGCGCGCATTCGGTGTAGAGTTCCACTCGGAGGATGTACATGAACGATCTCGAGCTGTGGCCGCTGGCGTTTGATCTCTACGATTCACGCCCGATGCTGGTTCTGGTTCATGCCTTCCCGCTCGACCGGCGAATGTGGCAGTGGCAGGCCGAGCCCTTGAGTGAGGCGGCACGCATTCTCACCGTCGATCTTCCCGGCTTCGGCGAGTCGGCGGCCCCCTCCGCCTCCGCAACCCTCGACAGCTGGGCCGACGACCTCGAAGGCCTGCTCGATGATCTCGTCGGAAGCGATTCGATCGTCCTCGGCGGTCTTTCGATGGGTGGCTACGTCGCTCTCCGCCTGGCGGCCAGGCATCCCGAACGCCTGGAGGCACTCATCCTCGCCGACACCCGCCCCGGAGCAGACTCCGCCGACGGACGTGAGGCCCGTGACCAGGCCATCTTCCAGGCGCGCCGCCACGGCACGCCGTCAGTAGTGGAGGGCCTGCTGCCGAAGTTGTTGTCGCCGGAGGCCAGCCCCGAGGCGGTCGCATTCGCGCGCGAGATCATGCTCGAGCAGCGGCCCGAGTCGATCGCCGCAGCCCTGGCCGCGATGCGCGACCGCCCGGATTCCACCGAGCTCCTGCCCTTGATCCGAGTACCCTCTCTGGTGATTGTCGGCGGTGCCGACGCGCTGACGCCGCCGTCCGAGGCCGAGGCGATGGCCGGCGCCATCCCTGACTCGTGGCTGGTCAAAATCCCGCGTGCAGGACACCTGGCAAACCTCGAGGCGCCGGACCAGTTCAACGCCGCCGTCGCAGCGTTTCTGGAGTCCTTGTAGGTCCGCACTCACTCGTGGGGCATCTTCTCCGAACGACAAGGGCCGTGGGCGCATCCCTGTCTCTGCAACTCCGGCGCCCGGACGTCTGCTCCGCAGATGCCCGTCGTTTCCTGCCCGAAGCGGGCGACGAACTCCGCCGCCGAACCACCTTCGCGGCCCGCTCCGGGCAGGCAACGAGGCGCCCCCATCTCAGCAGAGGCCACATGGCCGACCGCTTTCCCCGCGCATTGCCAAGCTTGAGGGCTCCCGCCAACGTGCCGGCATGGAGACTGCCCTCCAGGAAACCTCAATGCACGTGCCGCCGGACGCATCTTGCGTTGAAGCGCGCTGCGCCCACGTTCTCCGGACAGGCAGGGGCCTCTGTCACTCCGTCACCGGGTGGGCAGCCTACCGCGTCGGAAAGGAAACGATGATGCCGGGCTCCCTCGGCCCTTGGCGTTGGGAGTACGGCCTCGAGATTGAATGAGATCCTATGCAGGGCGGGGGAGCGGCTCGAACACTCTCCGGCAGTCGCCACGAAGACACCTATCCCTCCTCGTGGCCGTGCGACCGCCGGAGCTGTGAGACGGCTGGGGCGGCAGCCCCAGACGGCCGCCGGAGCAACGCAGAACTCCGGGGTGCGGCCGCAAGCCGTGGATCTGCCGGAGCCCGGATGACCCCTGTTAGCTGGTCTTGAGCTCTTTCAGGGCCGTCACGACCTCCGCGACGTGGTCCTTGACCCGTACCTTCGGCCAGGCGCGCGCAATCCGGCCCTTGGGATCGATCAGGAACGTCGCCCGGTGGATTCCCATGTACTCCCGCCCCATGAACTTCTTCAGCCCGTACACTCCGTACGCCTCGGTGACCTCGTGCTCGGTGTCGGACAAGAGCGGGAACGTGAGCTCGTGCTTGGCCCGGAACTTCTTCAGCTTCTCAACCGGGTCGTGACTGACACCCAGAACCTCGGCTCCGAGCTCGCCGAGCTCGGCGTAGGCGTCACGAAAGCCGCACGCCTCGGTCGTACACCCCGGGGTCAGTGCCTTGGGGTAGAAGAACAGCACCACCCACCGCCCCTTCAACCCCCGAAGTCGAACCTCGTCTCCCTCATCGGTCGAAAGCGTGAAGTCGGGCGCCTTGGCGCCGTCGCTCAGCGGCCCGCTCACTCGGCCTTCCGCAGCTGCTTCTTGACCGGAAACCGCTCGTCGTAGAGCTTGATGATCTGGTCGGTGATGTTGACCGACGGACTGAGGTAGATCAGCGTTCGCTGCTTGAAGATGAACACCGCATCGAAGCCGTTGGCCTCGGCGTAGTCGCTGACGACCTTGTTCATCTTGTGCGCCACGTCGGCGAGCAGCTTGTTCTGCTCATCGTCGTACTGGCTTTGGAACTCCCGCACCGCGTCCTCGAACTGGCGCTTGGCCGTCACCGCCGCCTTCTGGAGCTGCTCGACCACATCGCCGTTGGCGACTCCGCGCTCCTTGACGAACTTCTGCTGTGCCGCCTCGGCAGCCGCACGCATCTGGTCGAGCTTCTTCTTCCTCGGCGTCGCCCAGTCGTCCAGCTGCTTGATCGCCGCCTTCCCCTCTTGCACGGTCACCGCGGCCTTCTCCACCTCGACCCAGCCGATCTTGCCGGCCATCGCAGGAGCCGCCGCCAACACCGCCACGACCACGAGCATGAACGTGGAAATACGCCTCATCGTCAGCCTCCCCTACCCCGCGAACGGGGCGGCGCATTGTAGCACGAGGCTCAGGTAAGATGGCACCACCTCCGGAGCGGAGCGCATGAGCAACGAGAGCACGCACAACATCCCACGGCTGCTGGTCGTCGAGGATGATCAGCTGGTCGCGGACGGCCTGTGCCGGAACCTGGAGCTCGAGGGCTTCGAGACCCGGGCAGTAGGGACCGGTGAGGCCGCCCTCTCCATTCTCGGTAGCACGGCGCCCGCGTTCGACCTCGTCATCCTGGACATCATGCTCCCCGGCATTGACGGTCTCGAGGTCTGCGGTCACCTGCGCTCACGGGGAGACGATATCCCGGTCCTGTTCCTGACCGCCAGGGGCAGCGACGCCGACCGGCTGCTCGGGCTTCGCACCGGCGCCGACGACTACCTCACGAAGCCGTTCTTGGTCGAGGAGCTGGTGCTGCGCGTGCGCGGTATCCTGCGGCGGTCGGCGTGGTCGCGGAGCACCCCGCGGGCCGGCCCCGTCATCGTGTTTGGTCCCAACCGGGTCAACCTGGAGACGATGCAGGCGCAGACGGCGGCCGAAACGCTGGCGCTGACCGAGCGCGACGTGATGCTGATTCGGTTCTTCGCCGAAAACGAGGGCCGTGTGCTGAGCCGCGGCGAGCTCCTCGAGCAGGTCTGGGGATACACCTTCGATACCGCAACCCGCACCCTGGACACCTTCGTCCATCGCCTGCGCCGGTACTTCGAGGAAGACCCCCATCATCCGTGCCACTTCCACACGGTACGCGGCGTCGGCTACCGCTTCACGACGAATGCAGAGGATTAGTCCGGGTCATCCGATCGCGGTCTACTGCGATCGGCGATACGCCAGCCATCGCGCCGACATTCTCCAGGAGGGTGGGGGAACTTCATCACTTCACCATTCAGTCACGGGGTGAGCGGGCGGGGATCCCTCCCCTTTCAAAATGGAGGGGGGCTCACAGCCTCTCAGAGAACCCGGGAGGCAGATCCGAGCGCAGCGGCCCCTCGGAACCGGCAGGACAGCCCGAGGTCCGCCTCGACGACGGACTGACGGCCCCCGAGGGGTGCGGCCATAGGCCGCGGATCGGCCGTCGCGCGGACCGGAAGACTCCCCTTCTTCTCTTTGCGTCTTTGCGTCTTGGCGTCTTGGCGTTCTTTCCGCCTTGAGTTCATGCCCTTACCGGAGGAGTGTCCGAGACCAGCTGAACCGCGTCCGGGTGGGACCGCAGCACGTCCGCAGCCAGCTCCGCCAGTGTCTGGCCGAGGTAGGGGTGGACCCAGCCGGGGGCTACATCTGCCGCCGGCACCAGCGCGAAGGCACGCTGGTGAAACTCACGATGTGGCAGCGCCAGCCGCGGCCCCCGGTGAACGAGACCGGCCGCGATGAGCAGATCGATGTCGAGAGGGCGCGGCCCCCAGCGGATCTCGCCATCGCGGCGGCGTCCCGCCGCGGCCTCGATCCTGCCACAGAGCTCGAGGAGGCTGAGCGGCGCCAGCGTCGTGCTGATGCGAGCCGCCATATTCCAGAAATTGACCTGCGGCGGGCCCACTGGCCGGCTTCGGTAGAGAGCCGAGACTGCGATCACGGCGTGACCCTCGGCGAGCTTCGCCAGAGCCTGCGCAAACGCCGCCGGAGGTTCTCCAACGTTGCCGCCGAGCCCGAGCACGACCTCCATCCGGGCACTCCTTCCAGGGCACGGCCGGCCCCAGCTCCGAGGTCATGTCCCTCGCCGCCTCTGCTACCCTGAGGGGGTGCGCGAGCGTACCGTCAAGCTGCTGACCGGCGTCGTGTGGGCCCTCGTGGCTGGGTGCCTGGCTGGCGGCCTATTCGGTTGGGCAGCGGCCCAGTTTCTCCACATCCCCCAGGTGGACCAGATTACGGCGTTCACACCCGCCAGCACAACCCGAATCCTCGCCGCCGACGGCACGCCGATCGCGAGTTTTGCCATCGAGCGCCGAACGGTGCTACGACCGGACCAGATCCCAAACGTGCTGAAGCTCGCCATCGTCGCCACCGAGGATGCCGACTTCTACCACCACGGCGGAGTCGACCTGACCGCCATCCTGCGCGCCGTGCTGTACAGCATCAAGGAAGGCAAGCTCGGCGCCCGCGGCGGCGCTTCCACCCTGACCCAGCAGCTGGCCCGGAACTTCTTCCAAATGCGGGAGCACACCATCAAGCGGAAGCTCAAGGAGGCGTTGCTCGCGATCGACATCGAGAAGCGGCTTTCCAAGGACCAGATCCTCACCCTGTACGCCAACCTCATCTACTTCGGCCACGGTGCGTACGGGGTGGAGGCGGCATCCCATCTGTACTTCGGCAAGGCGGCCAGCGATCTGTCCCTGGCCGAGGCAGCCACCCTTGCCGGGATCATCCAGAACCCGGAGCGCCTGTGGTCGCCGTTCCGCAATCCAGAGGGCGCCCGTAAGCGGCGCAACTACGTTCTCGACAGAATGCTGTCGCTCGGGTTCATCAACAAGGCCGCCCACGACGAAGCCACTGCCCAGCCGTTGGGAGCGTCGCAGCACCGGAACCGGATCCCAACCGGCGCCTACTTCGTCGAGGAGATCCGTCAGCGGCTCGAGCAGCGCTTCGGGAGCGACGCCCTGTACTCGGCCGGCTTACAGGTTTCGACAACCATGGATGCCCAGCTTCAGGAGCTCGCAGAGCGGTCGGTCCGGGAAGGGCTGGTCAGCCTCGACATGTCGCTTGGGTTTCGCAAGCCGGAGAACGTGGTCGCCGGAGGGCTGGCGGACTCCGCCCAGGACTACGAGGCGCCCTCGTGGCGGGACCGCGAGCTCCAGGCAGACGGCATGGCCGAGGCAGTGGTCACCGCCGTCAGCCGCAAGACCGCGCAGCTCCGCATCGGCGACCGCACGGCCAGGCTGACAACCGCCGGCATCAAGTGGACCGGCTCGAGGTCGATTTCCCACCTCCTGAAGGTCGGCGATCTGGTGCTGATCCGCCTGCCTGACCAGGTTCCCGAGGACCCAACGGCCGAAATCCAGGTCGAGCTCCTTCAGAACCCGTCACTCGAGGCGGCGCTGGTCGCGATCGACAACCGGAGCGGGGCCGTGCGCGCCATGGTCGGGGGCTTTGACTTCCACCGTAGCGAGTTCAACCGGGCCGTCCAGGCCAAGCGGCAGTGCGGCTCCGCGTTCAAGCCGTTCGTCTACGTTACTGCATTCCAGCAGGGGTACACCCCCGCCGACACGCTGTTCGACGCCCCGTTCCTGCTTCCTGACGCGGAGGGCCAGCTCACCTACTGCCCCAAGAACTACTACGACAAGTACTACGGCATCACGACCCTGCGGCGCGCCCTGGAGCTCAGCTTCAACGCCACCGCGGTGAAGCTGCAGCAGCTGGTGGGCGGCGATGCGGTGGTCGACACTGCGCGACGGTTCGGGATCACGACGCCGCTCCGGCCCTACGCCGCGCTCGCCCTCGGTGCTTTCGAGGTGCGCTTGATCGACCTCGTCCGTGCTTATGCCGGCTTTGCCAACCTGGGCGAGGTGCCGGCCTCACTCCTGATGACCGAGGTGAAGGACCGTGACGGCAAGGTGCTCGAGCGCGACTACCCTTCCCTGCAGCGGGCAATGCCGCCAACCGTCACCTACCTCATGTTGCACGTCTTGCAGGGTGTGATCAGGCGCGGCACCGGCATCGATGCCGCCCGCCTGGATGCCAGTCTGGGAGGCAAGACGGGGACCACCGATGACTACACCGACGCGTGGTTCGTAGGCTTCACGCCGCGGACCACGATCGGCGTTTGGGTCGGGCGCGATCTCAAGCAGCCGATCGGTCGCCGGATGACCGGCGCACGTGCGGCGCTACCGATCTGGATCCGCTTCGTCAAGGGCTACCTCGCGACCCTCGACGACAAGACCCGGCACGAGCAGTTTCCGGTACCGGCGGGCATCGTCTTCTCCCCGGTCGACTGGTACAGCGGGCTGCGCGCGATCCCCACCTGCCCCAAGGTGGTCCTGGAGTCCTTCCTCGACGGCACCGAGCCCACGGAGTCCTGCTCCGACGATCTACACGCCCTGCCGGACATGCCATGGCCGTTCCAACTGCCGTTCTACACCCCACGTCCGGGCGAGCCGATGCCGACGCCCGAGGCCATCGCCATCGCCGACGGCCGAATCAAGGCAGATCAGGAAAAGGCCAGGGACAACGCCGGCGATTGAAACCCCAGCGGCAGCCCCAGACGGCTGCCGGAGTACCGCGGAACCTCAGGGGGCGGCCGCGGGCCGCGGATCTGCCGTGGCGGGGGTCACCGCATCACAACCGACTGTGACCGGCGATCCGAGAGGCTCGTGTTTCTCGTGTCTTGTTGTCTGGGGCTCTCGTCGTAAGGCCGAGCCGGCGCTGGGAGCCTGTAGTTCATAGGCGGATGGTGGATTTCGGAGCGTCGCGAGTGGCCCGTTGAGGCGCGTTTGAGGAACAGTACTCCGAGTACGGTCCGAGAATGTAACCAAGACGGGATCTCGCGCCGCCCGAATAGCGCCGTTCGCTCTATGTGCTACAGGCTCCTAGCTCCCGACGACCTGGCGGACGGCGTCGAGGAACCGGTCCGCGGGGAGGTACCCGGGGATGCGCCCGATCTCCTTGCCGTTGGCGCCCAGGATGACGATCGTCGGCAGGCCATCGACCCCGTACTGGCGGGCCAGCGCCTGGCCGTCGCGCGCATCCACGTTGAGCTTTACGGGCACCAGCTTGCTGTTGACGTAGCTGAGAACGGCCGGATCGCGATAGGTCGTGGTGTCCAGACGGCGACACCAGACGCACCAATCGGCGTAAAAGTCGACCAGCACTGCCTTGTTTTCCTGCTGCGCACGGTTGAGCGCTTGCTTCCAGCCGCTCTCCCAGTGCATCGCTGAGGCGGCGTGCGACGAGACCGCCATCTCCGGTGCAGCCTTCGCTTCCGCGGTGCCTCCACGCCGGCACCCGGGAAGAATGAACACAGCGGCAAGGACCGCTGCAATCGCTACATACTCTCGAGCTTGCCTGATCAACTGGACCTCCGCGGGCCCCGGCCGCCGGCGTTCGATGGCAGCAGCCGTGGGCGCCATGCGCCGCTTCTCGCGGCACACCACTACTATTCCGCTGCGAAAGGAAGTGTTACCGGAACACGCCCCCGCGCGACAGATTCTACACTAGCGGCTCATGGCGACCGTGGGGGCGCTCGCGCCAGCGTGGACGACCGGCTCGCACGCCGCCGTGACCGACCCCCAGCTGCCGCGCTTGTGCGCCTCGTTCCCGCGTGCCATCATCACCCGGTGATGCGCCGTCCGGTATCCCTCTTCCGCCGTATGGAGCGAGCTCTCGAGACAATCGCTCGTGGCTCGACCCCCCTGGAGACGATCCGAGAAACCGCCGGCACACTGGTCGACAGCTTCGCCGAGGACCTCGGTATCCGCGGCGGCCGCGTTTATGCGCGCGATGACAGCGGCGACTATGAGCTGGTGGCCACCTTCGGCGAGGCGGCCAAGTCACCGATCGGGCTCCAGGTCTCCCGACAGTACCACCCCATCGAGCGCCTGCTCGACGAGTGCTGCGTGGTGATGGAGCTGTCGGACACCGGGCTCGACCGTGATCTCGAGGCCGAGCTCGGCACTCGAGATCAGTTCGCCGCAATCGTTGTTGCCGACGGCGGCTACGCGCTCTCCTTCGACGTCGTGGACCCCGAGACCAACAAGGAAGATCTCCTCGCGACGCTCAACATCGTCCGCCTCGCGATCAACCAGAAGCTGCGCGAGGAAGCCATGCTGGAGGTCCTGGAGGAGTCCAGGCGCATCCAAAACTCCATCCTGCCGCGACGCATCCCCAGCTACGGCGACTTCGATCTCGCCGCACGAACCGTCCCCGCGGAGATTGTGGGCGGCGACTTCTACGACTTCATCACCCTGACGGACTCGGTCTTCAACGTCGTCGTGGCCGACGCCACGGGCCATGGCCTGCCGGCCGCCCTGCAGGTGCGCGACATCTACACCGGCCTGCGCATGGGCCTGTCCCGCGAGTTCAAGCTGAGCCGAACGCTGGAACGTCTCAATCAGATCATCCACCGCTCACGGCTGGCGACCAAGTTCGTGTCGCTGTTCCTCGCCGAGATCGAGGTCGGTGGCACCGTCATGTACTGCAACGCGGGCCATCCCCCGGCGATCGTCGTTCGCTCCGGAGGCGACGTCGAGCTCCTGCGCACCGGGGGTCCCATCATCGGCCCGCGGCCGGACGCCCACTACACCGTTGACATCATCCACCTGCTGGCTGGGGACCTGATGGTTCTTTACTCCGACGGGATCACCGAGACACGGCGCCGGGACACCGAGGAGGAGTTTTCGCCGCAGCGGCTGATCGCACTCGCCCGCGACCTGCGCGACCGGAGCGCGAGTGCCATCGTCAAGGCCATCCTCGAGGAGGTGACCACGTTCTCGGGAGGCCGCCCGCCGGACGACGATCGGACGCTCGTGGTCGTGAAGAGGGCGCACCACGCGGAAGAGGAGCAAGACTCATGACCGACTTTGCCCCGTCACTGTTCTTCGACCTCGAGGGTTGGGACCATGCCGGCCTGTTCCCCGCCGGAGCACCGGTGTGGGACGCCCTCGGAGAGGGCCTCGTCGCCTACCTCGAGGCCGTCGACGACTGGGCAGTCCACAGCGAGGTCCAGCCCGGCGTCCACCTCCTCGGCCCCTGTATTCGCATCGCGCCGGGCTGCCGCATCGAACCGGGAGCGGTCATCGTCGGCCCGGCAGTCCTCGAGGAAGGCGTGGAGGTTCGCACCGGCGCCTACGTTCGCCAGCACGTGGTCCTCGGGGCCGGCAGCCTGGTCGGCGCCCACAGCGAGATCAAGGGCTCGATCCTGCTGCCGGGCGCGAAGGCGCCCCACCAGGCATACGTCGGCGACTCCATCCTCGGCCGTGATGTCAACCTCGGCGCCGGCACGATCTGCTCGAACGTCAAGAACGTGGGCCGCGAGGTCACCTTCCGCCACGGCAGCGAGACGGTCCATACCGGTCTGCGCAAGCTTGGCGCGATCCTGGGAGACGGCTGCAAGACCGGGTGCAACACCGTGCTCAACCCCGGCGTCCTGATGGGACGCGGCTGTATCACCTACCCCAACGCGACCCTGCGCGGCGGTTTCTACCCCGACGCCACCCTGGTCAAGGTCCGGCAGCAGCAGCAAACCTTCGAACTGGGCCGCCTGCGCTCGGAGTAGCTTGCCCGGGCCATCCGCTCGCGATCTACCGTGACCGACGATACGCCAGCCAGGGCCGTGCTCTTCGCGCCTCGCTGTCCTCAACATACAGGAAGTATGCCTGCGGCAGCTCGGCGCTCAGATCGGACAGGTCAGGCCGGGCGTCCACCTGGCACAAGGCTTGCGTTACTCTGGGATGGGAGGAACGGAAAGATGAAACGGGCAGCGGTGGTAGCAGTTCTGTTGGCGGCGGTGGCCGGCGTTGCGGCGGCCTCTACCGAGGACGACCTGACCTCCCTGAGCTACATCTCCTATATGGAGAGGTATGCCACAATCCAGCCGGCGACCCAGCAGGACAGCCTCGAGGCCGTCATCAACATGCCGCTCATACCCGGCGACCGCATCGACACTGCGCGTGAGGCCCGGGCGGAGATCCACCTCGCCGATGGGTCCACGCTCTGGCTCGACGAGTACACTTCGGTATCGCTGGATGCGATTGCCTTCAGCCGCGGCTCAGCCGCCGAACGCACCAGCCTCTACCTCGCCGCGGGCAACGCCGTACTCTCCATTCCGGAGAGCTCCGCGGTTACCAACGCCACGCGCGTGGACGCTCAGTCGGCCACCGTCCACCTCAACCGGCCGGGACTGTATCGCCTCAACGCCCTCAGCGACGGCGGCCTGCGGGTCGAGGTGTGGAGTGGGCTGGCGGAGCTGGCGACGCCCGAGGGTGGCGAGCTGCTGCGCGCGGGTGGCGCGGCGGAGCTGGCCGCCGGCCGCGTGATGCGCCACGAGAACACCCTCACCGGCGACGACGCGTTCGCCCGCTGGGTCGCCCAGCGGCAGGAACCCCTCCCCGGTGATGCCGGCGACCACATCGAGGTCCGATATGCGCGCCAGGGCGCCCTCCTCGACAGCTACGGGAGATGGGTCTACGTCGATGACTCTGACGTGTGGGCCTGGCAGCCGACCGTTTCTCCCAGCTGGAGCCCCTATTCCGCCGGCCGCTGGTACTGGACGCCGGTCGGATGGAACTGGCTGTCGTACGAACCCTGGGGCTGGCTCCCCTACCACTACGGCTCCTGGTTCTTTGAGGCATCGTTCGGCTGGGTCTGGACATGGGACTCGTTGTGGAGCCCGGCGTGGGTCGACTGGATGTGGTGGCCGGGCCACGTCGGCTGGTGCCCACGCGGGTATTACTCTCACTGGTACTGGCGCCAGTACGGCGAGCATCGCCACGGTCAGCGAGGCATCTCACCGGACCGACGGCGGCCGCCCAGGTCGGTGCCCGGTCGCGGACCCGCCGGCAGCAACCGCCGGGTGCCGATCCCGGCATCCCGCTTCGCCCTCGATTTCAGGGGACGGGTCCGGCCCGGTCGGGTCGATCCGCGTGGGTGGAACGTCGTCCGCAGTGACGACTTCGCCAGCCCGCACCTGAACCGCCTGGTGCGGCCGGCGCGTGAAGTTCTTCCCCCGGCCGACAGTCCGGTTCGCGGCATCGTGACCTCGGGCGCTCTCGTGACGCCTTCGCCAGTCATGCTGCGTCCGGCGGAGGGCCTCGAGGTGACCTTCGGCGACGTCGGCCGCGGCTCTCACAACGATCTGACTCCGATCCTCGAGCGCAGCGGCAGCCTCACCCCGGATCAGGCACGGCAGCTCGCAAGGCCGACCACCACCGTCGATCTCACACGGCGGGACATCGCTCGTGAGCCTCGGATCTCACCCGCTCGTCCCGCTGCGGCCGGCGGTCCTGCTTCGACGGTGGTACCTCCGGCGCGCCGCGAGGCGCCCAACGTCTACCGGCCGGCCTTGCGCTGGGACACAGGCGAAGCGCCGGCGACAGGTGTCGGAAGAGCTGACGCCGCCCCACGTACACGGGTCGTGCCGGAGGCTGTTTCTCCCAATCGCGTCGCACCCAGTCGTGTCGCACCCGGCCGGCCATCGGTCGCGCCCGGCACCTCGCGCCGCGGAAGGGAAGCTTCTGCGCCACCGGCCAGAAGCACCTCGGCCCGGCCGGCTCCGTCACGGGTGACACCCCGTCTCCCCCAGAGCAGCTTCGGCAGGACGGTGATCGTCCCTCGCCTGCCGAGCTCGGGATCGACCACGATCAGGCCCTCCAGGTCCTACCGCGGCACCGTAGTCAGCCCATCGGTTCGCCGATATACGACCTCTCCGCGACCATCCGTGAGCGCTCGTCCATCCTCTTCGCGCGCCGCGCCGCGGGTGTCACGCTCCGCGCCGCGGGTGTCGCGCTCCGCGCCCTCACGCTCCAGCTCGAGCCGAAGCTCGAGCAGCAGCTCGGCGCGCGCGCGGCCGCGGAAGTAACACCTCGCTCGCGCGAGCCGACCGCTGCCTTGGTCGGCGAGTCGTGGTCGTCTATAGTGGACCCCCATGCGGGTTGACGAGGAGACCGTAGCGCGACTGATCGGGGCCGCGAGCCGGGTGCGGGAGAACGCATGGGCGCCCTACTCCGGGTTTGCCGTCGGCGCAGCCGTTCTCGCCGCCGATGGCCGTGTCTTCGTTGGCTGCAACGTCGAGAACGCCTCGTACGGCCTCTCTGTGTGTGCGGAGCGAAATGCCGTCGCTGCCGCCGTCGCAGCCGGCACCCGTGAGCTGACAACGATCGCCATCGTTACCGAGGCGGATCCTCCGGCCTCGCCGTGCGGCGCCTGCCGCCAGGTTCTCGCCGAACTCGGAGATCTCACGGTTGTCATCGCCGGCACGACCGGTGCACGAACTGTAACGACGGTCGCCGAGCTCCTTCCCGCCGCGTTCAGCGCCGACACGCTGCGGCGGAGAGGAACCGGAGAGGCCTGAGCCTTCTCTGTGTCTCCGGCGACCGTATGGGCGCCCACACGCCCACCGGTCTCGCGACCTCCAACGGGAGCCACGCCACGAGCGTGGATTGACACGCTGGCGGCGACCGCCGGAGATCGCTCGAGCCACCTCCCTTGCAGTTCGCGGCGCGGATGGCCCCTTATCACTCATTGCCTTCATCATTCCGGGTGGGTGGGTGGTCTCCGTCGTTCCGCCACACCGTCACACCGCCACCGGGTAGGTGGGCGGAGGCCCTCCGTACTACCATGGCACCGTGGATCGCGTCGTCGCCGGCCTTGACGTCCTGGTAGAGGACCCCGTTCTCGTGCGGGGCCGACGGTGGGCCATGGTCTCGAACCAGGCGGCGGTAACATCTGTCCTCGAGCCGGGTCGCCGAGCCCTCGCCACCGCCTGCGGAGCACCGGTCCGCCTGCTCGCCCCCGAGCACGGCCTCGACGGGGTGGCGCAGGATATGGAGCCGGTGGCCGATGAGCGCGACCCCCTGACCGGGGCGCCAGTCCGCTCGCTGTACGGCTCGAACGCCGCCACCCTCGAGCCGCTGGCACAAGACCTCCAGGGGCTCGATGTCGTCGTCGTCGACCTCCCCGACATCGGCACCCGCTACTACACCTACGCCGCCACCATGGATGCGGTGATGGCCGGCTGCGAGGCGGCCTCGGTCGAGGTCGTGGTCCTCGACCGCCCCAACCCCCTCGGTGGGCTGCTCCGCGAGGGAGGCCTGGTCAAGCCGGGCTTCGAGTCCTTCGTTGGCCGGCTTCAGGTTCCGGTGCGGCACGCTCTGAGCCTCGGCGAGCTCGCGCTGCTGCTGCAGCGTGACCGCTACCCGGAGCTGGAGCTGACCGTCGTCACCTGCCGCGGCTGGCGTCGCTCGATGGATCTCGATGCGACTGGCCTCGTGTGGGTGGCGCCGAGCCCCAACATGCCGACCCTCGAGACCGCGTTCCTTTACCCCGGCCTATGCCTGGTCGAAGCAACCAACCTGTCCGAGGGCCGCGGCACCACGCAACCGTTCAGACTGGTCGGCGCGCCCTGGCTGAACGCGTCCGAGCTCGCGGCCCGCCTGAGCGCTCTCGAGCCTCCCGGCGTCGGCATGCGCCTCGCGCGCTTCCGCCCAGCCTTCGGCAAGCACGCCGGGGAGATCTGCGCCGGTCTCGAGCTGCACGTGACGGACCGCGAGGCCTTCCGTCCCCTGGGGTTCGGCATGGTGCTGTTGCGAACGGTTCGCGAGCTCGATCCTCAGCGGTTCTCGTGGCGCGCCGAGGCATACGAGTTTGTAGACGAGCTTCCGGCCATCGATCTCCTCACCGGCTCCCCAGCAGCGCGGGCCGTCATCGAAGGCAGTGGTGACCTCGAAGCCCTGCTCGACGATTGGCAAAGGGAGGTCGCCGCTTTCGAGGAGCGGCTCGAGGACATCCTCCTGTACCGCGCAGGGTGAGTAAACCGTCGGTTGCGAGCCGCCGTATATCCCACGGGCGACATGCCCGCTTGGAGGAGCCGTTGAGATTCCACCGTCCGCTCGTGATCCTGGTCTGCCTGTGCCTCTTCACACCCGTCACAAGCTCTCTTGCGGGCCGCCGTGCACCGGACCAGCAGCAGGAGAAACCCGATGGCCCGCCGTCCTACCGGATCACCCGCGCCACCTCCCCGATCAAGATCGACGGCGTGATCGACGAGCCGGCCTGGCAGCACGCTCTCCGGATGACATTGGACTACGAGGTCCAGCCCGGCGAGAACATCCCTCCGCCGGTCAAGACGGTATGCCTCATCACCTACGACAGCACCCACCTCTACGTCGCCTTCCACGCCTTTGACCCACATCCCGAGCAAATCCGGGCCCACATCACCGACCGCGACAAGCCGTACCGGGACGACTTCGTTGGCGTCATGCTCGACACCTTCAACGACCAGCGGCGGGGCTACGAGTTCTTCGTCAACCCGGTAGGCGTGCAGATGGACCTCACCCGCAACGAGGTCGGCAGCGGCGACGTCGAGGACGACTCGTGGGACGCGATCTGGAAGTCAGCGGCCAGGATCACCGCCAAGGGATACGACGTGGAGTTCGCGATTCCCCTGAGTTCGATCCGGTTCGCCGACAGCAGCGGGGAGCAGACCTGGAGAATCGCCCCGTTTCGGGCCTACCCGCGCACCGTCCGCCACCAGATCTTCTCGGTTCCACTCGACCGCAGCGACAACTGCTTCATGTGCCAGATGCCCAAGGTGACCGGGTTCGAAGGCATCAAAGCTGGACGCGACCTCGAGCTCGACCCGACCCTGACTGCCCGGCGCACCGATGCGCTGGAGGACGAGGATGATCTGTCGTCACCGTTCAAGAACGGCAAGCTGGACACCCAGGCCGGGGTCTCGGCACGCTGGGGCGTCACACCCAATATCTCGCTCAACGCCGCCATCAACCCGGACTTCTCACAGGTCGAGGCGGATGCCGCCCAGCTCGACGTCAACACCCGCTTCGCCCTTTTCTACCCCGAGAAGCGCCCATTCTTCATGGAGGGAGCCGACTACTTCCAGACCCCGTTCCGGGCCGTCTACACGCGGGCCGTCGCAGATCCCGCCTGGGGACTTAAGATAACCGGCAAGCCGGGGCGGCAGGCAATCGGCGTCTTCGCGGCCCGCGACCGTGTCACCAACCTCATCTTCCCCTCCAACCAGGGCTCGGACTTCGCCTCCCTCGACCAGGATGTCAACGTCGGCGTGTTCCGCTACCGGCGCGACCTCGGCAAGTCGTCGACCGTCGGAGTGCTCGCCACCGGGAGGGACGGGGGCGACTACTCCAACCGGGTGTTCGGCATCGACGGGCTGCTCAGGTTCACGGCTACGGACAGCGTCAACTTCCAGCTCCTCGGCTCACGGACCCGCTACCCGAGCGACCTGGCCGATGAGTACGACCAGCCGCACGGTGACTTCAGCGGTTCGGCGCTTCACGTCCTCTACATCCACGATGACAGGAACTGGTCGTGGTGGGCCGGCCGGGAGACGCTGTCGCAAGGGTTCCGGGCCGACCTGGGTTTCATCCCCCGGGTCGACACCAAGAAGAACGTCGCCGGCGTTCAGCACAACTTCTGGGGCACCAAGGACACCTGGTACACGCGCATCACGGTCGCTGCCGAGGCGAGCCAGATCAAGGACCACACCGGCACCGTGACCGACGAGGTCAACGACTTCTACCTCCGGTTCGACGGACCTCTGCAGTCGTGGCTCAACCTCGACCTCTACCAGGGCAAGGAGTGGTACGACGGCGTCACCTACGACAAGATCTGGGGGCACATGTTCTTCAACATCCGGCCGACCGGCGACTTCACCTGCTCGCTCGAGGGGGAGTACGGCGACGCCATCGACTACACCAACTCGCGGCCGGCCACTATCACCTCGCTCGAGCCCGGGATGACCTACGACCTCCGCCACTTCGGCCTCGAGGCCTACCACCGCTACGAGGTGCTCGATGTCCCCGGCGGCAGGCTGTATCGGGCCAACCTCACCCAGCTGCGGATGGTGTACCAGTTCAACGTCCGGATGTTCGTGCGCGCCATCATCCACCACCTGGACCTGGTGCGGAACACCGGTCTCTACGTCGACGAGGTCGCGCCGAGGACCCGCAGCTTTTTCACCCAGCTGCTGTTCTCCTACAAGCTCAACCCGCAGACGGTGTTCTTCTTAGGCTACTCAAACAACCGTCTCGGCGAGTACGGGATCGATCTCACCAGGACCAACCGTACGCTGTTCATCAAGCTCGGCTACGCGTGGCTTGGATAGGGCCCGGGTTGATAGTCAAGGGCGCGGTTCTCTGTTGCTCCGGCGGCCGTGCCGTTGCGCCGCGACCGTCCGTCTCGCGAACCTCGCTACGAACAGGCTCTCCACCCTGACCCCCCCAAACTCTGAACTCAGAGAAACCGCTGATCTCTCGCAGAACGCGGGAGGCGAATCCGAACGCGCCCCGGAGCAGGGAGCGTTCAAACGGGCGTGCCGGGCACAGCTTCTCCCTGGAGCGCGATGGGTGGCCTATCGCGATGAGAGGGAAAAGGTGATGCCGGGCAACCTCGGCCCTTGGCGATTGGAGAACAGCCCCACGATTGAGTGAGGCGGCTCGAGCAAGCTCCGGCGGTCGCCGCGAAGCCGATCACCCCTACCCGCTGCCTGGCGACCGCCGGAGCTGCGAGACGGCTGGGGCGGCAGCCCCAGACGGCCGCCGGAGCAACGCGGAACTTCAGAATGCAACCGCAGGCCGCGGATCTGCCGTGGCGGGGTCTATCCACTTCTGGACCCCACCGCGATTTTCTCCGTGGGTCCGTCACTCAGTCACGGGGCGGGCGGGTGAGGGTTCTCCGGCACGATCAGCTCCAGGCCGCCCATGTACGGTCGCAGGACCTCGGGAACTGTCACCGTGCCGTCCGCCTGCTGGTAGGTCTCGAGGACCGCGACAAGGGTCCGGCCGACGGCCAGACCGGAGCCGTTGAGGGTATGGAGATAGCGCGCCCTGCCACCTCCGGCCGGCTTGAAACGCAGGCCCGCCCTTCGGGCCTGGAAGTCGGTAAAGTTCGAGCACGAGGAGATCTCGCGGTACCGCTCCTGGCCCGGCAGCCAGACCTCCAGGTCGTACGTCTTGGCCGCCGAAAAGCCGAGATCGCCGGTGCACAGGGAGACCACGCGGTAGGCGAGCCCGAGACCCTGAAGCACCGCCTCGGCGTGGCCGGTCAGCTCCTCGAGCTGGTCCCAGGAACGGTCCGGGTGGCACAGCTGGACCAGCTCGACCTTGTGGAACTGGTGCAGTCGAATCAAGCCGCGAACATCCTTGCCGTACGACCCGGCCTCGGCCCGGAAACAGGGTGTGAAGGCGCAGTACCGCAGCGGCAGCCGCCCTTCGGCCAGCACCTCGTCCCGGTGCAGGTTGGTCACCGGCACCTCGGCGGTCGGCACCAGGTAGTAGTCCGTTCCCTCGACGTGGAACAGGTCGTCGGCGAACTTCGGCAGCTGGCCGGTGCCGACCAGCGAAGCGGAGTTGACCAGGTACGGCGGCAGCACCTCGGTGTAGCCGTGGCGGGCTATGTGGACATCGAGCATGTACGAGATGAGCGCCCTCTCGAGGGCTGCGCCGGCGCCACGGAGCACCACGAAGCGGGCGCCGGCAATCTTGGCGGCGCGCTCGAAGTCGAGGATCCCGAGCGCCGGCCCGAGATCCCAGTGAGCCTGCGCAGTGAAAGTGAAGCTCGGCGGCTCGCCCCAGGTGCGCTCGCCGCGGTTGTCCGACTCGTCGGCACCGACGGGCACGCTATCGTGAAAAAGGTTCGGGACGGTCAGCTCGAGCGCCTCCAGCTCGGCCTCCAACTCCTTCGCGCGCCCCTCCAGGCCCTTGATCTCGTCGCCGAGCGCCGACATCTCGGCCCGCCTCTGCTCCGCCTGATCCTGCTTCCCGTCGCGAAAGAGGGCGCCGACCTCCTTGGAGCCGGCGTTGCGGCGCGCCTTCATGTCCTCGACTTTGACCAGCAACTCGCGCCAGTCGGCGTCGACCTCGAGCAGGCGGTCGAGATCGGCCGCCGTATGGCGAGCGGCGAGCATCGCGCGCACGCGCTCAGGGTTGGTGCGGTACAGCTCTCTGGGCAGCATGGCGCCTCCTCAGCGCCGAGATGGTAGCAGAAGCTCTCCGGAGAGCGGTTGGCTCACTCGATATCCGGCACGGCAGCAGGCACGCCGGCCACCGCGGCAGCCAGGATCCAGCACGAGAGGGCGGGCTGCGAAAGGCGCGGCAACGTCCACACGATCATCTGGACGACCCCGCTCCCAACGTGAAGGTAGTAAACGAATGCGAAGGCGAGGAGACCACAGCTGAGCATCAGGGCGGGGAGCACACGACGCCAGTCCGCACGGCCACGTACCACGACGATGACGAGGGGCACCAGCCAGGCGACGCCCCAGCTCCCCGCCTGCAGATACCTCGCGAACACTGGAACGATCGTGCCGGCCTTGGCCAGCGACATGTGGAGCAGCGGCTCCCGAATCGGATCGGACACCGGCAGCCCGTGGGTGACTCGGACGATCATCCACAGCAACCACACGCCCAACGCCGGGGCCCCGTACACAGCCGCGCGGATGGCCCGCCGGCAACCATCGCTGATGAAGCACGCCATCACGAACCCCGCCACGATCAGCGTCGCCCCGACTGCGCCCTCGAGCTTGGTCAGGACGGCACCGGCGAGGCACAGCGAGGCCAGGACCTTGAGCTCGCGTGGTCCTTCCAACCCGCCGACCACGAGGGTCAGGACTGCCACCGTCTCGAAGACCACCAGGGGAGCTTCGGCGTTGCCGCCGGAGTAAGAGAACAAGAGGCTTGCGGTCATCGCCAGGTACCAGAAGACCGTCACCGCTCCAGCCTAACGCGGACCGAGGAGCCGACGGAGGAGGACGAAAACCAACGGTACGGAGAGCAGGAGCCACGCAGGCGTGAGCATCGGCGCCAGGCGCCACGGCAAGTGCCCCGCGAGCATGGCGCTGAACGCCATCACCGTCGGCCAGAGGGTCGGATACGTGATGTGTCCATAGTTGGCGAACGGTCCCGCCAGTGCGCCGAAGTCGATCCCCCGTGACGATGCGAACAGCACCGCCTTCGGCCCCCAGAAGAACGTGAAGTCCGCCGAGTTGCCGAGCGAGGTCGCGGTCGCCAGCATCGCGAACACCGCCACGATACCGACGCCGAGCAGAGCGGGAGCCGGAACGCCCATTCTCCCAGGACGTCCCGGTGAAACCGGTCCGCGGAAGGTGGTCGCAATCACCGCCGCGACCACGCCGCCGGCGAGCACCACCGAGACCACCGTCCAGTGAATTCCCACGGCCGACAGCACGATCGCTGTCACCGCCAGCACCAGCGAACCGGCAAGGTAGGCGGCCGCGAACCAGGTCCAGCTCAGCAGAGCGTTCCACCCGCGGGCCACCGCGATGGGAATGCCGAACAGCAGCGGCACACACTGAGCCAACAGGAAAAGCAACCCCCGACTCACCGATCGCCCCCACGCGTGAGGATGCACCCTCCCTCTCCCCTCCACGTCAGGGTCAGCCCGTCCGGCACCGGCTGCGGACACGGATATGCCGCCACCGTTGTGGCGAGCTTGGCAGCATCCGGGGTCGGCACCCCGAAGTAGCTCCTCGGTACGACCCGATGGCCCGTCAGCAGGCCGCGGGCCAGCATGAACAGCTCCATCTCCCGCGCGGGGCTCTCGGCCTGGCACACGACAACCGCTCCGCGTGGCAGATGGCTACGCGCGGCATTCAGGAAGCTCCACCTTCGAGCAAGGTCCGGTCGCACCAGGTCGAGCGGCGTGGACGGGGGCAGCGCCGGAACGGCAACCCGCAGCAGGGAGAGACGGGGCAACTGTGCGGTTGCGAGGAGAAGAACCCCAACCCACCACAATTGGACCAGCAAGCGCCTCTTCACCGGGCAGTTCCTTCCCATTGCCCCGGTTGTCCGACGGACAGCAGCCCGACGATGACCTCAAACGGCTCTACGAACCGCGGGAGGACAGCATCTACACGTCCAGCACGGGCGGTCCGGTAGGGCAATCTCTGCGGTGGTGGAAGGCGGCGCCAGTTCGACGCGAGGGATACCACCGATCAAGCCTCGTCGCCTGCCGGCCCATCCACGCGCACCTCGGCGATCCGATTCGTCCCGTCGACGAGAACGATGCGGGCTCGATGACCGGCGACCTCGCTGCGGTCGAGCTGGGCGTAGGCGACGATAATCACAAGGTCGCCCGGGCTGACGAGGTGGGCAGCGGCACCGTTGATCCGGATCTCGCCGCTGCCCGCGGGACCGCGAAGGACGTAGGTGGTGAGGCGCGAGCCGTTGGTGATATCGAGGATCTCCACCTGCTCTAGGTGGTCGAGGTCGGCGGCGTCCAGGAGATCGGCGTCGATGGACACCGATCCCACGTAGTCGAGATCGGCGGCGGTCACCGTCGCGCGGTGGATCTTGGCCCTGAGGAAGGTTCTGAGCATCATCTGTCATCTCTCCACGAGGAGGTTGTCGATCAGCCGGGTCGAGCCGAAGTGAACGGCAAGGGCGAGCAGCACCGTCCGGTCGATCCGGGGCGGGCGCTCCAGATCGGCTGCCCCCACGCACACGGCATACTCGAGCCTCGCGAGGGGCTCGGCCTCGACCATCTCGCGCATGAGCCCCTCCACCGCGAGCGGGTCGTCCTCACCGGCGGCAATCGCATCGTGTGCTGCCCCCAGCGCCCGCTGCAGCACCGGCGCTGCATCCCGCTCCGACGGTGAAAGATAAACGTTGCGGGAGCTCATGGCAAGGCCGTCGAGCTCGCGCACGGTCGCCGACACTTCGATCTCGACCGGGAAGTCGAGATCGGCGACCAGGCGCCGGATCAGCAGCGCCTGCTGCGCGTCCTTTTGGCCGAAGACGGCGGCCACCGGCTCGACGATGTTGAACAGCTTGGCGACGACCAGGCCGACGCCGGCAAAGTGGCCCGGGCGACGGGCCCCGCACAGCTTCCCGTCGAGGCCGGAGAAGCCAATCTCGACGATCGGCGGCCGCGGGTACATCTCGTCCGCTAACGGTGCGAAAACGACGTCGACCCCCTCGGCCTGGAGCAGCACCGCGTCGCGCTCGAGGTCGCGCGGGTAGTGCTCGAGGTCCTCCCCCGGTCCGAACTGGGTCGGGTTGACAAAGATCGAAACCCACACGCTGTCACCCATCTGGCAGGCCCTGCGAACCAGGGAGAGGTGGCCCTCGTGCAGGTAGCCCATGGTCGGCACCAGGACCACCGAGCGTCCGGCATCGCGGTCGGTTTGCCGCCGCTTCCGTGCGGCCCCGATCGTGCTGACGATCTCCATCACGCCTCCTGAATCAGCCGCCGCCGCCAGCTTGCGGCCGCCTTCGGCTTGAGATGGTACGACTGCGCCGCGGTCGGTACCCGCCGGTGGCGAACATCGTCCGACCAGCGCGAGATCGCGGTCACCGCCGCGTCGCCGAGACGGGCGTACGGCGCCACGAACCGCGGCCGCGGCGGCGGCGAGAACCCCAGCAGGTCGTGTACCACGAGCACCTGTCCGTCGCAGGCAACGCCGGCGCCGATACCGATCGTCGGGATGCCGACCTCCGAGGTGATCGTCTGGCCGACCTCCGCCGGCACCCCTTCCAGCACGATCGAGAAGCAGCCCGCCGCCTCGAGCTCCCGGGCCGCAGCGACCAGCGCCCGGGCGTCCTCGACCTCGCGCCCTTGGACCCGATAGCCGCCGAAGCTGTGCACCGACTGCGGCGTCAGGCCGAGGTGGCCCATCACCGGGATGCCCGCTCGGACCAGCGCCTCGACCCGCTCAGGCCACAGCCCCTCGAGCTTGACCGCATGCACGCCCGCCTCGCGCAGGAAGCGGACCCCGCTCTCGACCGCCTGCTCGACGCTCGTCTGGTACGAGCCGAACGGCAGGTCACCGACCACCAGGCAACGCCGGCTGGCCCGCATCACCGCCCGCGCGTGGTGCAGCATCTCGTCGAGTGTGACCGCCAGCGTACTGTCGTGGCCGAGGACCACCATCGCCAGCGAGTCGCCCACGAGCAGGATGTCGGCGCCGGCAGCCTCTCCCCAGCGCGCCGTCGGCGCGTCGTAGGCGGTGATCATGACGAGGGTGCGCTCCCCCTTAGCGGACCGGACCTCCGGAACCGTGACGGCATGGTCCATCAGGACACCTCCAAGTCGATGCCCAGACCCTCACGGCGACTCTCCTCGATCCGCGTCCACGGGGAGCGTCTCGGTCCGATCGGATCCGAGCGGCACGTAGACCTGTGTACCCCGCCGGCAACGAGCGATCTGAGCTGCGAAGGCGTCGAGATCGGCGGGGTTGTTCACAAAGTCGATGTCGTCTGTGTTGACGACCAGCAATGGCGTCTCCCGGTAGTGGAAGAAGTAGTAGGAGTACGCCTCGCTCAGCCGTTCAAGATACTCGGTGTCGATGTTCTTTTCATAGTCGCGGGACCGGCGCCGGATTCGCTCCAGGAGCACCGGCACCGAGGCCTGCATGTAGATCACGAGGTCCGGCTTCGGGACCTCCTGCTGAAGGACCGGGTACAGCTTCTCGTACACCTTGAGATCCGCATCGTCGAGGTTCAGGTACGCGAATATCCGGTCCTTCGGGAACGTGTAGTCGGCCAGAACCAGGCTGTGGAAAAGGTCCATCTGGGCGATCTCGCGCTGCTGCTGGAAGCGCGACAGCAAGAAGTACATCTGCACCTGGAAGGCAGCTCCCGGCCGCCGTTCGTAGAACGAGGGCAGGAACGGGTTGGTGATGTCCTCGAGCACCATCACGCCCTCGAATCGCCGGGCCAGCAACTCGACCAGCGAGGTCTTGCCGACGCCGATCGGGCCCTCTACAGCGATGTGACGGAAGGGGAGCCTTCGGCTCATGGACCCGCCGTCAGCTTCGCCAGCACGAACAGCGCGCACATCAGAACCGAGAGGATCCCGTTGGTGGTGAAGAACGCCGCGTTGACCCGGCTGAGGTCGTCCGGCGCCACCAGATGGTGCTGCCACGCCAACAGGCCCGCCGCCGCCACCACGGCAAGCGCTCTCAGTGCGCCACCGCCGGCGATGGCAGCGAAAACGGAGAAGCCGGCAAGCGCCAGTAGGTGGCCGCCGCGGGCCAGCAGAAGCGCCCGTCGGGCGCCCAGCTGGGCCGGCGCCGAGAACAACCCGTGCTCACGATCGAAGGCCTTGTCCTGCAAGGAGTAAATGATATCGAACCCGGCTGCCCACAGGCTCACCGCCACTCCCAGCACCAGCGGCGCCGGCGCGAGCCGGCCGCTGACAGCCAGCCAGGCGCCGACCGGTGCCAGCCCCAGCGACAGACCGAGCCAGACGTGGGCCCAGGTCGTGAACCGCTTACTCAACGAGTAGCCGAGGAGCACCGCGACCGCGACCGGCGACAGCACAAGACAGGTCCGGTTGAGCATCCCGGCCGCCAGCACCAGCACCGCCACCGACAGCGCCGTCACCCCCCAGGCGAACGGACGGCCGAGCCTGCCGGCCGGCAGCGCTCGGCCGCTGGTGCGCGGGTTGGCGGCATCGATACCGTGGTCGGCGAGGCGGTTGAACGTCATCGCCGCAGTTCTCGCCGCCACCATGGCTACCAGCACCCACAACCACACCGGTGGTGCCGGCCACCCGCTTCCAGAGGCCGTTACCAGGGCGATCAGTGCGAACGGCAGCGCGAACACCGTGTGCTGGATCTTGATCATCTCCGCCGTTTCACGGAGGTGGCCTGCGAACGTGCGCGGGACAGTGCTCACCCGTTCCATCGCAGCCTTTCGCCGCCGCTCGGGATGCGGAGCAGGTCAAGCACCCGCATCACATAGTGGTCCATGAACACGCGCATCGCGCCGGCCTCGTCCGGACGCAGGTAGAACGCCGGGACCGGCGGTACGACGTGCGCCCCGGCTTCCGCCAGCAGCCGGAGGTTGGTGAGCAGAATCACTGACATCGGCGTCTCGCGCACTCCGAGAACGAGCGGCCAACGCTGCTTGAGGGCGACGTCGGCCACGCGCTGACCGAGCCCGCGCGAGATGCCGTTCGCAAGGGAGCCCACCATCCCGGCCGAGCAGGGCAGGACGATGACCCCGTCGAGGCGATGGGAACCAGACGAGACCGGTGCCATCAGCTCAGCATCGCTCCAGGCCTGGACCTTGGCGCGCGTCTTCTTCTCGAGCGGCAGACTATCGCGAAAGCGCGCCGCAGTGGCCCACTCTTCGCCGAGCTCGTGCGCGGCCACCTTGCCGCCCGGACCGGTCATGACAAGGTGCAACGTGTCGACGGCGCCGTCCACCAGCGCCCTCACTGCAAGATGTCGCGCCAGTGCGGTACCGGACGCGCCGGAGACCACGAGCGCCAGCTCAGCGCCCACCGGTCCCTCCCGCGTCACGGCGCCCGCCGGGCGCCACAGCCGAGGCTCGTAGTCCGACCATCACCGCGGGAGTATACCCAAGTTCTCGTCGGCGGACCCGCGCGACCCTCCGGAGATTCCTGTCGGATTGAGGGTTTGACGCTGTTGCAGCCTCCTCGACGGTAGCGAGCCGACGCCGTGAAGCGCTCGTGACACTGACAGAAAACCTTGACACCCCGGGGATCGGGGATGCTCCCCCAAGACTGACAGGGGCTTCTTACACCCTGTGGCCTGACGAGCCTTCCCAGAGAAGACCGTAACATATTGCAATTCATAGACTTATTACTTGATCAAGAACCTGGCACGAGGCGTGCGATGTCCGTGGCGTCAGCGAAAGGAGGCCCCGACATGCGCGGACCGTAAACCCAGGAACCTCGGCCCAATCGACCCCGAAACAACAACAAGACAGCAAGGAGATACAACATGATCCGCCACGTTCTGACCGTCTTTGTCCTCGTCCTGGCGATTGCCGCTGCTGCCGCTGCCGGCGGTGCCGCGACTCACGCCAAAGGGGTGGTGAACGTGAATACCGCCACCGCCGACCAGCTGCAGCTCCTGCCACGAGTAGGTCCCGCTCTGGCCAAGAGGATCGTCGACTTTCGCAAGGCCAACGGGCCATTCAAGTCCGCCGACGAGCTGGTCGCGGTCCGGGGCATCGGCGAGCGGTCGCTCGCCTCCCTCGCTCCGTATCTCGCCGTAACCGGCGAGACCACGCTCTCCGAGAAGATCCGTCTGCCGCGTCGGTCCGCCGGCGCGGATTCTGCCCACTGACACGAAACGACAAGCAGCGTGGATGGGATGCGGCCCTTCGGGGCCGCGTTTTTCGGAGGACCCCATGAGTATCATGACCTGCCACAGCGAAGGCGGCTCCTCGCTCGCCGAGCTCCTGATCGTCCTGTCCCTGGTCGCCATCGTCACAGCCATCGCGATTCCGGACCTCACCGCACTCGCGCGCCGTGCCGCCCTGATGCGCACGTCGCAGCAGCTCGTCGGCCTGGTAACCCGCGGCCGCGCGCAGGCTGTTCTGCACGGTCGCGCGAGCGCCCTCGTGTTCGAGCGCCCAGACGGCGGCCGCTGGCGCTGTTACCTTGCCGAGGACGGTGACGGCGACGGCGTCAACCATGCGGACATCCGCGCCGGACGGGATCGCATCACCGGTGAGGTGCTTCGACTCGCCGCCGACGGCGCGGGCCCTGGAATCCTGCGCGGCGTCCGGATCCCCGATCCTAGCGGCCACGGCTGGCTGCGTGGCAACCTGGACGACCCGATTCGCGCCGGTCGCGGCGACATCGTCACCTTCAAGCCGGCCGGCACGGCCACCCCGTCCTCGATCTACCTCAGCGACGGTGTCCGCGAGATGCGCGTCCTACGCGTCTTCGGCCCAACCGCCAGGGTGCGGACGCTGGTCTGGCGCAGCGGCTGGCCGCGCTGGCGGAAAACCGGGTTGTAGGGACCCCCGCCCACCCAGGAGGTGAGAAGGTGAGAAAGTGAGGAGGTCCCACCCACCCGGTGAGCAAGTGATTAAGTCATTAAGTAGGTTCCCCCACCCACCCGGACACGAAGAGAAAGGAAAGAGGATAGAAGAAAGTGCCCCGTCCACCCGGAGCAAGCACCTGTAGCGCGCTCCAAAGTATGTGACGTTGAAACGGGCGTACTGTCCTTGATGTTCCTCTAAAGGGCGTTCACGAACTACAAGCGCCGGCGGTCGCCACGAGGCTGCTCATCCCCACTTACTGCCTCGCGACCGCCGGAGACGCGAGACGGGGGTTCGCCTCACGAACGCACGGCCGCCGGAGCTCCAGAAGAACCCCCTACCCCGCCGCAGCCCTGACGGCGCCGGCGAGGTACTCGCGCGGCGCGGCCTCGACCCGTCCCATGAGGACGGAACCGATGACCGACGCCTCGGCACCGACGACGGCGCCCTCGGCGACAATCGAATCGATCACGCGGGCACCTTCCTCGATGTGCGCGCCGCGCCCCGCCACTGAGCGCACGAGCTTTGCGGCGGGCGAGACGGTCGCCTCGGGGTGGCGCCAGCTCCCCTCTCCCAGCTGCCGCACGGCCTCGGCGCGGTACGCCTCCGGCGTCCCAACCTCCCGCCAGTAACCGGAAACGACTGCGCCCCCGAGACGCCCAGCCCCCAAGGCCGGCGCCCACAGAAGATCGGCGATCTCGCCGGGCCCGGCCGGCAGCGCCACCAACGCCTCCCGACTCACCACCATCACTCCGGTATAGAGCAGAGGCACCTCGCCCGCTGCAGGCTTCCCCGGCTCGATGATCCGCTCCACGCGCCCCGTACCGTCGAGTAGCACCCGGCTCCACGCGGTGGGATCGAGGTGTGGCAGGAGGGCCAGCGTGACCAGATCATCGCTGTTGCGGTGGCGCGCAAGGACAGGGTCGAGGTCGAGGCGAAAGACGACGTCTCCATTGAGGACCAACAACGGACCGTCGCCGTCGAGCAAGGCACAATCGCGGGCGAGGGCGAGCCCTCCCACACCCCCCATCAGCTCGGGCTCGCGGGAGACTGAGACCCTTCTTACGCGGTGGGCCTCTTCCGCCACCGCCTCCTCGAGACGCGCCGCCAGATGCCAGGCGTTGATCACGACCGTGTCGGCGCCGGCCACCGCCGCCTGCTCCATCGCCCAGCCGACGAGCCGGCGTCCGAGCAGCGGCAGGGCCGGCTTCGGCAGCACGTTGCTGAGGGGGGCCATCCGCCGGCCGCGCCCCGCGGCCAGCACCATCGCAACCGCCGACCCACCTTCTTCGCTCATGCTCCGAACACCATGTGGATCGGCAACTCGAGCTCCGGATGCTCCTCCCGGTATGAGTTCCACAGAGCGACGTACGAGTCAGGAACCGCGCGCCGCGGGTCGAGATCCAGCCGGCGCGCCGCCACATCGAGGTGCTCGAGTCGTCCCTCGATCTCGACGAAATCGCCCATCGGCGTGTGGTCGAGCGCCACGTCGACCTCACCGAGCCGCCAGCTCTCACGCTCCTTCTCGTAGCGGACGACGGGACGGAAGCCGAGGCGCTCGAGGATTGCCACCACCGTCTTGCCGTCCTCAACCTGAGTCTCCAGCTCCTCGCGCTCCTTGACTGCCCCGCGGTATACAGGCGGTCCCTTGAGTGTCAGCACCCAGCCGCGGTCGACCCGGCGTAGCCGCAACGCGAGCCGGGAGGTCGCCAGCTCGCCGGCGGCGTTGTCGAACAGTAGGTTGGTCTCGAGGTGTGCCGGGGTCGTGAGCTCTCCGCCGGCCGCCTCCAGCCGCGCCCGGACCGGCCCGAGATCGGTGACCGGGATCTTCAGCTCCTGCTCGATCGGGGGACGGCTGGCCGCCTTCCCGGAGCCCATCAACCCTCCATCAGGCTCGCGTTGACCGCGTCGAGCGCCGCACGCGACGGACGTAGCTTGTCAACGGGAAAGTCCACGAGTGGGGTCTCTCCGAGATCGAGGATCTGCAGGAAGTCCGGCTTCTTCTCATCAACGTACAGGATTCCGGTCAGGATCTCGGATCGCACCGCCGCCTCCTTGAGGTGGTGCCAGGCACCGTGCCGGTCGCGCGGGTCATAGTCCTCCTCGACGGGCCGGAAACGCACGACCGAGCCGTCGTACATCTGCACCTCCCGTACCTGGCCCGGCTCCTGCTCCACCATCGGGTGATCGAAGAACGGCACGAACTCGATCTGGTGAACCGGTGCTTCATGGTCCTTGGCGTAGTCGTACGACTTCGTCGATCCGGGGTGGTTATTGAAGGTCACGCACGGCGAGATGACATCGATCAAGGCCGTGCCCCGGTGCGCGATCGCCGCCTCCAGGATCCCGACCAGTTGCTTGACATCGCCGGCGAACGAACGAGCGACAAACGATGCCCCGAGCTCGATGGCGAGCCCGCACAGGTCGACCGGAGGCAGCTCGTTGACGACCCCGGTCTTCAGCTTGGAGCCGAGATCGGCTGTGGCCGAGAACTGGCCCTTGGTGAGCCCGTAGACCCCGTTGTTCTCGACGATGTAGATCATCGGTACGTTGCGCCGCAGCAGATGCACGAACTGACCCATGCCGATGGATGCAGTGTCGCCGTCGCCGGAGACCCCGATGACCTGCAGCCGGCCGTTGGCGATCGCGGCCCCAGTTGCCATCGCCGGCATCCTTCCGTGAACGCCGTTGAAGCCGTGAGCGCGATCCAGGAAGTAGGTCGGTGTCTTCGATGAGCAGCCGATGCCCGACAGCTTGGCCACCTTCTCCGGCTCCACCGCCATCTCGTGGAACGCGCGGATGATCGCGTTGGTGATGACGTCGTGACCGCAACCGCCGCACAGAGTCGACTTGCCGCCCTTGTAGTCGGCGATCGTGAGCCCGATGCGATTCTCCTGTGGCTTCTTCTCCGCCCCGGTCGCCATCTCAGACCTCCCTCTCCTGCTCGCGGATGCTCTCCAGGACCACCTCCACCGGCAGCGGCAGACCTCCGCAGTAGCCGATTGAACGAACCCGCGCCGCGTGCTCCGGCACCGCGACGGTGAGCAGCTGGGCCAGCTGTCCGTCGCGGTTCTGCTCGACCACGTACACACGCTCGTGACGTGCAACGAAGTCAAGCACCCGTTGGTCGAACGGCCACGAACGGATTCGCAGGTACGACGCCGCCAGTCCCTCCCGACCGAGGATGTCGCGCGCCTCCGCTGTCGCCCAGTGGCTCGTCCCGTAGGCGACAATGCCGACCTTTGCGCCACCGCCCTCGTCGACGGTTGGGCTCGGCAGCAGGCCGACGTTGTCGAGGAGCTTGCGGCGAAGGCGCTCGAGGAGCTTGATGTTGTTGCCGGCGTCCTCGGAGTAGCGGGCGTTCTCGTCATGTCCGGAGCCGCGAATGAACACCGCCGCCCGGGGATCGGGAGTGCCGGGAAGGGTCCGGTACGGAATGCCGTCGCCGTCGACGTCCCGGTAGCGGCCCCACTCGGTGAGTCTCTCGATCTCTTCGACGCTCAGCACCTTGCCCTGATCGATGGGCGCCTCGGGATAGGCGAGCGGCTCAGCGATCCACCAGTTCATACCGAGGTCGAGGTCGGCGGCGACGAAGATGATGGTCTGCAGCCTGGCAGCGATATCGAACGCCTCGACCATCATTGAGAAGTACTCGTCGGGCCCGGCGGGAAACAGCACGGGATGCATGGTGTCACCGTGTGAGAGCAGGGCGAGCGACAGCACGTCCCCCTGCGAGGTGCGAGTGGGCAGCCCGGTGGACGGACCCATACGCTGCACGTCGACCACCACCGCCGGCGTTTCCGTGAAGTGGGCAAGCCCGGCAAACTCGGCCATCAGGGAGATCCCCGGTCCGGACGTCGCGGTCATTGCGCGCGCGCCGGCCCAGCCGGCGCCGATCACCATGCCGAGAGCCGCAAGCTCGTCCTCGGCCTGGACCACCGCGTACGAGGCCTTACCGGTGTCCGGGTTGAGGCGGAGCTGCCCGAGCTGCTCGATGAGCGCCTCCGCCAGCGACGAGGAGGGCGTAATGGGGTACCACGCCGCAACCTGCACACCGCCGAAGACTGCGCCATACGCGCCCGCACGGTTGCCCTCGATCAGTATCTTGCCTTTGGTGGCCGTGCCGCGCTCGACCCGGAAGACGTTCTGCGACGGCAGGTTCTCGGCCGCCCACGCGGACGCCGCGCGAACCGTCGCCAGGTTGAGGTCGACCGCCTTGGGCTTGTTCTCGAACTGGGCACCGATCGCCGCTTCGACCTCGTTCATGTCGAGGCCGAGCTGCTGAGCCAGCACCCCCACATATGCCATGTTGGCCACGAGCTTGCGCAGGCGCGCCTCAGGGCACGCGTCGCGGACGATCGCAGTGAATGGCACCCGGTGCACGGTGATGCCTTCGCGCTGCGGGGTCTCGAACTTGTCGTCCACGTAGACGATCCCGCCCTCGGCCACCGCTTCCAGATCCTCGGTCACGGTATCGCGGTTGAAGGCCACCACCACCTCGTGATCGCGTCGCGAACCGATCCAACCGTCACCGCTGACGCGGATCGTGAACCAGGTCGGCAGACCGGCGATGTTCGAGGGAAACAGGTTCTTCCCCGAGGCCATGATCCCCATCCGGAACAGCGTCCGTAGTAACACCAGGTTCGCGCTCTGGCTGCCCGTCCCGTTGACCGTCGCCACCTGAACCGAAAAGTCATTGACCCGCGGTCCGCTCCCGGCCGCCGATCCTTCTTCTTCCATCTCCTCTTCCCCCTTCGTCTCTACGTACCACGGAGAGAGAGACCGTGTATCGCTCTACTGCCGGCCCCGTCATCAAGCTCTGCCCATCTCAGACGCCGCTCCGCCACTGGTTCTTCCGGCACGCAGTATCCCGCAACGCCCCGGCGGAGACAAGGGAACCAGTAGCGCCAGACCTCTCACCAGCACCTCGCGTGCCTCCCTTCATGCGCCGGAAAAACACGCGGGCCAGCGATTCGCGCAGCGGATTGCTCTACCATGCCTCCATGAGGCACGTGGTCTACGGCACGGCGGGACACATCGATCATGGCAAGACCGCGCTCGTACGGGCGCTGACCGGCATCGACTGCGACCGGTTGCCGGAGGAGCGGGAGCGGGGGATCACGATCGATCTCGGCTTCGCTCACCTTGAGGAACGAGATCTCCAGCTCCACTTCGTCGATGTCCCAGGCCACGAACGCCTCGTGCACACAATGATCGCCGGCGCCGCGGGCATCGACCTCGCGCTGCTGGTGGTCGCCGCCGACGAGGGGATCATGCCCCAGACCCGTGAGCACCTGGAGGTCATCCGCCTGATGGGTGTCCGCGGCGGGGCAGTGGCGGTGACCAAGCTCGACCTCGTGGACGAGGAACTGGTCGAGCTGGTGGTGGAGGAGATCAGCGAGCTGCTTGCCGGTACGGCGTTCGCCGATACGCCGGTGGTCGCGGTGTCGGCGCGCACCGGGGCCGGAATCGACGATCTCCGCCGCGTGCTCGTCGAGCGGGCGGCCGCCGCCCGCCCGCGGCTCATCGAGGACCGTCCGTTCCGCGAACCTGTGGACCGTGTCTTCTCTCTCACCGGAGCGGGGACCGTCATCACCGGAACCTCGCTATGGGGGCGGCTCGAGGTGGGACGGAGCGTCACCATCTACCCGGTCGGGCTGACGGCGCGAGTACGGCGGCTCCACGTTCATGGCGCCGAGCGCCAGCAGGTCGAGGCCGGGGAGCGGGTCGCCATCAACCTTGTCGGCATCGGCAGGGCCGATCTACAGCGGGGGCATCAGGTCCTCGCTCCGGGGCCGTGGCAGACCACGCGGCTGGCGACGATCCGTCTTGAGCTCCTCGCCCTCGCCGGTCACTCCCTCGACGAGGACGAGGAGGTCGAGGTCCATGCTCTCGCCGACCGTGCCGCGGCCAAAATCGAGCGCCTGGCAACCCGACCGCTGGCGCCGGGCCACACGACGGTCGCCCAGATTGCCCTCAGCGAGCCGATGCTGCTGTTCCCTGGTGACCGGCTGATCCTGCGCCGCCCGGCGCCCGTCAACACCTTCGCCGGCGGCATCGTTCTCGACGCCCACCTCGGGCGCTTCCGTCGACGTGACGCGGCGCGTCTCAGCGAGCTACCACCGATTCAACGCTCCGCCTGGCCGCAGCTCCTTGGCGCCTGGATCGACAGCGCGGGCCTCGCGGCCCTCACCGGCGGCGACCTCGCGGCCCGCCTGGGCGTGCTACCCGCAGCCGTCGAGGCGCCGCTCGGCCGGCTCCTCGAGGGGGGCCTCCTGCGGGTGCTGACGACCCAGCCTCCCCGTTTCGTGTTCGATCGCCATCTCACCAGGCTCGCGGCCCGCGCGCGCGAGGAGCTCGACCGCCGCCTGGCCGGCAAGGAGGTCTCTTCCGGCGTCCCCTCCCGCGACTTCGCCTCCGCCGTCCTGCCGCGGCCGGCCGCGGCGCTGGCGGACGTCTACCTGGAGGAGCTTCGCCAGCGCGGCATCCTCGAGCTCACCGAGGGGAAAGTCGTCCCCGCCGGCGGCAGCGTCCACATGACCGCGACCGGCGAGGAGCTCGTCCGCAAGGTCGAGCGCCGCTATCGGGACGCCGGCCTCGAGCCGCCGTCACCGGCAGAGGTGGCGGCCGGCCTCGAGGCCCGCCCTGCGACCGTGGAAGGGATCTGCCGCTTCCTGGTCGAACGGGGGCGGCTGGTCCGCCTCGAAGGCAAGTACCTGATCCACCGCGCGATCCTCGACGAGGTCAAGCGGTCGGTGCTCGATTGGGGGGTCGACGGGTTCGGGGTCGGTGAGTTCAAGGACCGCCTCGGCCTTACCCGCAAGCTAGCGATCCCCATGCTCGAGTGGCTCGACTCAGAGCGCGTCACCCTCCGCCAAGGGTCTGAGCGGAAGATCCTGAGGCGGAAAGGGTAAATGGCACGTCGGTGAGAACCGTGACGGTGGAGGATCCGAGGCTGGAGAGCTTGACCACGACCCTTGCGCTGTAGTCGACCCAGCAGTCGACCGGCTCGCCCCCGCGCCGCGCCGGCGATGCTTGCCACGTGGCCAGGTACGTGGACAGCCACGAGAGAAGCCCCGAGTCGACCTCCAGCGGC
This sequence comes from uncultured Thermoanaerobaculia bacterium, assembly GCA_964552395.1. Taxonomy (GTDB): domain Bacteria; phylum Acidobacteriota; class Thermoanaerobaculia; order Thermoanaerobaculales; family Sulfomarinibacteraceae; genus JAJDNH01. The sequence goes on from CAZKGM010000003.1 coordinate 161,877, forward strand.
ACGAAGCGATCACACTTCCCGACCGCCGTCAGGTGAACCAGCGCATGCACGCCAGACTGCACCTCGCCGCCCGAGATCCTGACCCTGAGTCGGCGTGGCTTTGCGCGCGTCGTCAATCGCGACACGTCGGCTACCGGCAGCTGGGCGAGACGACCCGTCGGGTAGGACGGCGCCGCCTGCGGCGGATGAGGAGGTGAGGCGGGATCGGGCATCACCAGCGACTGGTTGGAGGTGGCGCTCTCCTTGATCTTCCCCTCGAGCCCGATCTCGAGCACTACCCACGACGGCTGCGGAGTCTTGTTGATCAGTGCAGGCTCGAAACGGCTCTTCATCAGCCCCGACACGAGCGGCTGGGCGATGGCCGGAAACGGAGTGCTCAGCGGCACCGCACCCTGGCAGTCGCCGGCGGCGTCCACGTAGACAGCAACCCGCGCCTGCACGGCAATCTCCAGCTTGCGCGGTGGCGCCGTCCGCAGCAGCTTGGGAGGCTCGTCCAACGCAACGACGAACGGGTTGGCCGCCTCGAGGGCGACTACTGGCACCGGCAGCGGGACGTCGACCTGCAGCCGTTGCTGCCAGGCACGGGGGGCGGTGCCCTGCGCGGCCGCGGCGGCCGCCGCCCCGAGGGCGACCAGCATTATCAGCAGCCGTTTCATACCTGCATCCTAACCCAGCCCGGTGAGAAGCGAAAGGCGGCGCCGAGCTGGCATCAAGGAGATGTTCCGCGAGTGCAGCTACAATGTGCAGTGATGGCCGAGAGACCGATTCACCGTATTGGCGTTGTCCTCAAGGGCTCAAGCCCGGAGGCTGTCGATCTCGGACGTCAGCTCCTGGTCGAACTGGAGCGCCTGGGGGTCGAGGCCGTGCTCGACCCGAAGTCCGCCGCCGTTGTCAACGCGCCCGCAGGGCCCCGGCGGCTCGATCTCCCCTCGCAGGTCGACCTCATCGTGGTTCTCGGCGGTGACGGATCACTGTTGTCGGTCGTCCGTGGGAAGCTGGCGGGAACGCCAATCCTGGGCATCAACCTCGGCACCCTGGGCTTCCTGACCGAACACCCAGCGGACACCCTGTTCCCGATCCTTCACGCCGCGATCGAGGGACGGGCCGCTATCGAGGAGCGGGAGCGGCTTGAGGTCACGGTTCACACGCCCGGCCAGGACCCCGTCGTGCGTAACGTGCTCAACGATGCAGTGATCAACAAGTCGGCTCTGGCCCGCATTGTGGTCCTTTCGGTGCACGTGAACAACCAGTTCGTCAGCCGCTTCCGTGCCGACGGCTTGATCGTCGCCACCCCGACCGGGTCGACCGCCTACAACCTCTCCGCCGGCGGTCCGATCCTCTACCCAACGCTCAACGCCATGGCTATCACGCCGATCTGCCCGCACACGCTCACCAACCGGCCGATCGTGCTGCCGCTGGATGCGGTCGTGGAGGTCCGCCTGGAAAGCCTGTCCGAGGAGGTCTATCTCACTCTCGACGGCCAGGAGGGTTTCCCCCTGTCGCCGCGGGAACTGGTTCGCATCCAGCGCTGTCCGGAACCTGTTCGGCTGGTCACCAACCACCGGCGTTCCTTCTTTCAGATCCTGCACCGCAAGCTGAAGTGGGGAGAGCGCGGAGGGTGAGGTATCGCCATCTCAGGCGGACAACCATTGCGGGTCTTGCGACCATCGCCTTGTGCCTGCTCGTCATCGTTGCGGCCTCCCACTTCCTCAACCGGAAGCAGACCCGGAGTGCGGTCGCGCGCTGGCTGACCTCCCGCGTCGGTTCCCTTACCGGCGCCGACATCACCGTTGGCGAGCTCGACTGGGGCCTCCTGCCCCCACGCATTGTTCTTCACGATCTCACGATCGAGGCGCCGGCCGTCTCCTGCCGAGCCGAGCTCGTCGCAGTTGAGCTGGCCGGCGTCCGCCTGGTGCGGCGGACGATCGAGCTCGGCTCGGTCACCATCGAGGGCGTCCATCTGAAGGCGCGTCCGCCGTCCGGAGCCGCCCGGGGCGGCACCTCCTGGATCAAGCTCGCCGTCCGTCACCTCGACATGCGCCGGGTCAACCTCGAGGGCACGGATCTACCGGGCGATCTTGCGGTCTCCCTCGACGGGCTGTCGGCGGCGTGGACCGACGCCGCCGGGCCTCCCCGCGGTCTGGTCCGAGTCGCCAGGGCCACGGTTGCGGCCCCCGGTCTCGAAGCAGTAACAGCCGCGGTCGAGGCCCGCTTCTCGTTTACCGACCACTTCCGGATCGATCACTGGCGAGCCAGCAGACCGGGACTCCAGCTCGACGGCGACGGCGACGTCGAGGAGGGTCGAGTCCGCCTCAGCGGTGCCGGAAGTCTTTCCCTTTCCGAGCTTGATCGTATCGTTCACATCGGTGGCGTCCTCTCGGGCAACTGCAACGTCACCCTCGACCTTGACACCGCGGCGCCAAGCCTGCTCACCGCTCATGTGAGCTCGCACAGCATCGTCGCCGCCGGCCTTCCGCTGCACGACATCGCCGGAACTCTCTCGGTGGCACGGGACGGCATCCGGGGCACCCTCGAAACAGCCCGCTTCTGCGGCGGTCGGTTTTCCGGCCGCTACCATCTACTCGAACTCGCGGAGCCGTTTCGGCACCGGGTGGAGCTGACCGGCCACGGGATGGATATGCCAGCGTTCCTGCGCCTTCTCAAGGTGCCGGACGCGGGCCTTGCCGCCACCGCCGATCTCGACGCGTCCCTGTCGTGGAACGGGATGGCGATCAGCGCCGGTGAAGGCGCGGGAGTCGCCCGGCTGCACCCGGCGCGCGGTCGTCTTCCCGTCGACGGCGAGCTGCACGTGGCTCTCACCCCGGAAGGCCTCCTGCGCTTCTCCGGCAAGGAGCTCAGGATAGGATCGTCCACGGTGAGCTGGGAGGGTCCGCTCACCCTCGCAACCTGGCAGCCTGCGTGGTCGGTACGGGCCTCGCCGGCGGCACTGGCCGAGCTCGCGCCCGCTGTCAACGCCTGGATCGGCGCCACCGTGCTGCCGGCCGACCTCGGCGGCACCGGCGAGCTCCAGCTCGGGCTGGCCGGGCCGTGGGACCATCTCCGCGTGGAGGCCCGCCTCGAGGCACACCCCCTGACCTTGACGCCGATCCATTTCGATCGCGTCCTTCTGGCGGCCACCATATCCGCCGGCGGTCTCGACATCACCGACGCGGTCTACCGCATCGGTGACGGTGACGGCGGGGTCACTGGCAGCCTGCGATGGGCACCGGAGAACGCCGACAATCAGCTCGACCTGACCTTCCGCGGCCACAGCATCCCGCTCGCAGAGGTAGCCGGCTGGCTCGGCGTCGAGAAGGGGCTTGCCGGCACGGCATCATTCACCGGCACGCTGCGGGGTCCGATCGCCCGGCCACGGGGCTCCTGGGCGCTCGGTCTCACCGGTCTCGAGATCGGCGGCCTGCCTCTCGGCGACGGCTCGGCGACGGTCGACCTCAGCGACGGCACCTTCCAACTGCGCGGCCTCGAGTGTGCAGCGGGACTCACCGGCAACGCCGAATGGCGGGTCCTCGAGCGTGTCGTCTCCGGCCACCTTCACTGGGACGGCATCCCGACCGCCGGCCTCGGACCCATGGTCGAACGCCTCGCAGGGAGCTCGCTGGCCGGCGACGCGAGCTTTCAACTTCCCTTTGACGGCGTGCTGACCGCCTCCGGTGAGCTGCGGTCCGACCTGCTGTCGGCGCGCCTGTCCGTCGACGGCAGCAAGGTCGACGTCGACGCGGAGATGACCCAAACAGCACGGCTCGAAGCACACCTCACGCGGGGACCGGAGGGCGCCTACTCGGGAGCGGGCGAGCTGAGCCTGACCTCGGTCGGGGGCCTGCTCGTACTCCTGGCACCTAGCTCCGGCATCCCCCTCAAGGGCGGCGCCCATGCACACTTCGACGTTGCATGGCCGGCGGCGGGAACGCCGCGCGTGGATGGCGCGATCGACAGACTCGACATGAAGCTCGATACGCAGCCGCTGCGGCTCGTCGAGCCTGCAAGCTTCGAGCTTTCCGAGAGCGGCTTCCGCATGCACGGGCTATGGACCCGCCTGGGCAAGGAGCAGGAGGTCTTCGCACGCTGGAACGTCGGCGCCGACGGTGCTCTCTCCGGCAATCTCTCCGGCTCCCTGGATGCTCTTCTGCTGCGCATTCTCCTTCCCGAGTGGGAGCCCGCCGGCCACGTCAAGGGGGTGATCGAGCTGACGGGCACGGTCGAGCAGCCGCAGCTCAACGGCATCGCCGAGCTCGGCGACGGCTCATTCCGCATTCCCGACAGCCAGATGGTGGTTTCGAACATTCGCGGCACCATGCTCCTCTCCGAGGACCGTGTCGAGCTCGACGGGGTCGCTTTCCGGCTCCTCGGTGGCAGTGGGCTTGTCGCGGGCGTGGTGCAGCGGACTGGGACCGAGCTGGAGCTCGACCTCAGCGGCTCGGTCCAGGGCGCTGCGCTGCCGCTCTTCCCCGGGCTGACCCCGCGCCTCTCGGGAACGTGGTTCCTCCGCGGCCCCCCCGAGGAACTGGTCCTCGGCGGCGACCTCCGCGTCGACCGGGCGCTCCTGCAGAGGAACGATGACCTGGGCTCGATCCTCCTCGCATGGTTCGGCGGCAGTGGTGAGGCACGCACGTCGCAGCTCCCTCAGCTCGACCTGCACGTAGTCGCCGACCATACCATCGAGGCACGGAGTCCGTTCGTGCGGGTGACGGGCTCTGCATCCCTGCACATCACCGGAACGCCGGCATCGCCCGGGCTCGTCGGTCGGATCGAGTTCTTCGAGGGCGGCCAGTTCACCTTCCAGGGCGTGCAGTACGAGATCGACCGTGCCGTCATCACCTTCGCGAACCCGACCTCGATCGAGCCGCGCATCGAGCTCCAGGCACGGGCCTGGGTGGACACCTACCAGGTCACCGTGACGCTGACCGGCAGTGGTGACCGGATCATCCCCACGTTCACCTCCGACCCGCCTCTCCCCGAGGACCAGATTATGTCCCTGGTCGCTCTCGGCAGCCGCTCCCCGGGCGGCGACGAGACGCTCGGGGTCGGCCTGGCCTCCACTCTCCTCACCCGCGAGCTGAATGCGGTCCTCGAGCAGCGCGCACGAGGGCTGCTCGCCCTCGACCAGCTCCGCGTCGACCCGTTCGCGGACTCCACCACGGGCAGCCCGGCAGCCCGGGTCACGGTCGTCAAGCAGCTGAGCCCCGGGTGGACCGTGATCCTACAATCGAACCTGTCCACCAATCGCGAAGAGGTGATCCGCAGCCGCTGGCAGCTCGCCCCGCAAGTATTCCTGGAAGCGACGCGAGACGTTGACGGCAGCTGGGCACTCGACCTCAAGCTGCGGCGGCGATACTGACATGAGCCGGCGTCACCTGCTCGTCGTCATCGCCGCCGTGCTGCTCGCGGCGACGGCCGCGGCCGGCGGCCAGCCGCCGGTGCGGTCGGTCAAGGTCGTCAGCGATAGCTTGATCGACCAGGCAAGAATCCAGAGAGTTCTGGGGCTGCAGGAGGGCCAACCCGTCGACCCCCGCCAGGTCCGAGAAGGCCTTCGCGCCCTGTTCGCCGGCGGCGACATCGAGTCGGCGCAGGTCGAGACGAACGAAGCCGACGGCGGCGTCGACGTCACCGTGCACCTGCGTGTGCGGCCGCTGATCGCCGATGTCACGGTTGAAGGCCCAGGCCTGCTGTGGAGAAGGCGGATCCGCAACTGGCTGCAGCTGCAGACCGGTGACTGGTTTTCCGCAGGCGCTCTCGACGCCTCCGTCCGCCGTGTCGTCCGCGAGCTCCACGAGCGAGCCTACACCGTTGCTTCGGTCGAGCCATGGGTCGAGTACTCCGATCAGGCCAACAGTGTGCGCATCACCCTCGCCGTCGATCTCGGCGAGCCGCTCCGCCTGACGGCAGTGCAGCTGGCCGGGGTCGCCGACCAGGACGGCAAGCTCAGCGGCGCCGCTGCATCACTGCTCGGCGACAAGCTGACATCGACCGTCGAGGACAAGGTCCGGCGCCGGATCGAGGCCGCCCTGCGCGGGGCCGGGTACTGGGAGGCCGACGTGCTGCAGCTGTCGCGAGAACTGGCAGACGGCGGCGCGAGCCTCACTCTCCGGGTCAGTCCGGGACCGCAGTGGGAGATGCAGGTGGACGCCCCGCCGGACGACGACAAGCTGGCGCGGGAGGTTGTACCGGACCCGGCCGAGGGAGAGATTCACCCCGCACAGACGACCGCCCTGCGCGAGCAGATCCGGGAGGCTCTCCAGCAACGAGGCTACCTCCTCGCCCGCGTCAATGTGGAAATGGAGAGCGGCAAGACCCTCCGTACCCTCCGTATCACGATCGACCCGTTCAACCGCAGGAGGATCACCGAGGTCTCCTTCCCCGGCGCCGCCTCGATCCCCATCAAAAAGCTGCGCCGCGCGGTCGCGGTGCGAGCCGGCAAGCTGGGGGGGTGGCGCGGTCGGATCGTGACGCGGTCGTCGCTCGATTCCGACCGCCAGGCTCTCCTGACCCTGTACCAGCAGCAAGGCTACGCGGATGTTGGCGTCGAGCGCGCGGTGCTGCAGCCGATCGACGAGGACGGAGTTCGGGTCCTGTTCCCGATCACCGAAGGGACGCGATGGGTCGTCGAGGATCTGCGGCTTGAGGGCTTCCCCGCCGAGGTCGCGATCGCGGTCGAGGCCAGACCGCTTCCCCTCACCGACGGCGGCCCCTGGGACCCCGCCCGCGTCAAGACGACACGACGGCGGCTGGAAACTGTACTGGCCGACTCCGGCTACCCCGAGGGGCGGGTCACGGCCGACGTCGACACCTCCCAGCATGGCCGCGCCCGCGTCGTCTTGCGGGCGCAGCCGGGCCAGTTTGTGTCTATCTCGCGGGTCGTCATTGCCGGCCTTCACGACACCAAGGAGTCGGTGGTGCGGCGCATCCTGGAGCGTGCGGGCCTCCGCCCGGGCGCTCCGTACAGCCTCGAGTCGACCCTGACCGCACAGCGCAAGCTTTACGAGCTCGGGATCTTCCGCCGCGTCGAGATCCTCCCCGTGCCGGGGCAGGAACGCCGAGCCCGGCGGGGCATCGTGGTGCGCTGCGACGAGGGGCTGCAGCATTCCTACCTGGTAGGCGTCGGCTGGGACACGGTCAACGGCCCTCACGCCACCCTCGGCTGGTCGAATCTCAACGTTCTCGGCGGAGCCCACGCGTTCTCGTTCGAGACCAGGGTCTCGGGGCGCGAGACACGCTTCCAGGCGGGTCTCCGGGAGGCCTACATCCCCGGCATCGGCCTCCCCGGCTACGCCGCGCTGTACAGGACCGAGGAGCAGTTCTCGGCCTACTCCCAGAAGCGGCGCGGCTTCTGGTTCGAGATCGGGAATCGGCGGTTGCGGCCTTTCCGCCCGTGGCTCCGGTACGAGTACCAGATCGTGGAGCCGAACGCGCCGCCGGAGATCCTTTCTGAGCTCGAGCGGCAGGACCAGAAGGTCCAGGAGGCGTCCCTGACGCCGACCGTTGAGTGGGACACCCGTAACGACCCATTCCTCCCCACCCAGGGGGCGCTGGCCTCGGTGAGCCTCAAGTACGCCTTCCCGTTGCTCAAGGCCAATGCCCGCTTCCTCAAGGCGGAGGGACGATTCTCGGTCTACGGCCACCTTCCCGGGGGCACGGGGGCTCTCGGGCTGCGCCTCAGCGCCACCAGGCCGGTTGCCACCGGAGGCCACCAGCCAGGCAACCTCAAGGTCCCGATCAACGAGCGGTTTTTCGCCGGTGGAGGCTTCAGCCACCGCGCGTTCCCCACCGATCGCCTCGGCATCCCCGGCCAGACCCTCGGCGCCAACGGCGATGCCATCGGCGGCAACGCTCTGGTACTTCTCAACGCCGAGTACCGCCGTACCATTCGCGGCCAGCTGTCCGCCGTCGTCTTTGTCGATGGCGGCAACGTCTGGGCCGAGCCGGGCCGCATCCGCTGGTCCGACATGCGCTGGGGAGTCGGCCTCGGCGTGCGCTACGACACTCCTGCCGGCCCGCTCCGCCTCGAGTACGGCCTCAAGGTCGACCGCAGGCCGGGTGAGTCGCACGGTGAGGTCTTCCTCTCCTTCGGCTCACCCTTTTAGAGGCCCGGCCGGAGGCCCCGATTCGGCTGCGATTCACGATACGGGCCCATCTGCGCGTTTTTCGCTTGTCGCATGTCTCCAACGTACCTGCAGGTACGCCTAACAAGAAGGGAGGGGGCTCCCTCGCCTCTCGGAGGACCCGGGAGGCAGATCCGAGGGCAGCGGCCCCACGGGGCCGGCAGGACAGACTGAGGCTTGCCTCGAGACTGCACTCCTGTCCCCGAGGGGTGCGGCCGCAGGCCGCTGGTCTGCCTGAGCCCAGATCGTCCATTCGCGATCCATTGAGGCCGGCGACACGCCAATCAGGCAGCGGTTCACTATCGCGAATACGACTGATGAGGCGCCACGGAGGCTCGACTCCACTACGGTGGTCCGCTACAGTTCGGCCATGGACTGGGGAGGGAGGTCCTCGGGTAGCCCGTCGCGGAGGCGGCGGGGGTTCCTCGTACTGCTGGTTGCGGCTGCCGCCGCATCCACAGGCGTTCGCGCGGCCTCGATCCGGGAGACACCAGTCGCGCCGGTGCACCCATGGGTGCTCGCCCACACCGGGGGCAAGCGCTCCGCCGACGTCCTGGTCGTGCTGCGGGACCGGGCGACACTCGACGGCGTTCGCGCTCTCAGGAGCCGGCGCGCCCGCGGCCGGGCGGTGCATGATGCGTTGTGGGAAACGGCCCAGCGGAGCCAGGCGCCGCTGCGGCGCTGGCTGGCAGAGCGCGGTGTGCAGTTTCGACCGTTTTACATCGTGAACGCGCTCCTGGTTCGCGGTGACCGGCACCTGGTGGAGGAGCTCGCCCGGCGGCCGGAGGTCGCGCGCATCGAGGCGAATCCGGTGGTCCAAAACAACCTCCCAGTCACCGCCGCGAGCGACGACGGGAGCCTGGCCGCCGGCATCGAATGGGGTGTCGAGCGGATCAACGCCCCCTCGCTGTGGGCCATGGGGGTCACCGGTCAGGGGATCGTCGTCGGCGGGCAGGACACGGGAGTCGACTGGACACACCCCGCACTCCGCAACGGCTACCGCGGCTGGGACGGCGCGACCGCCGACCACGATTACAACTGGCACGACGCGATTCACGACTCTGTGGGAAACCCGTGCGGGAACGACTCCCCCGTCCCGTGCGACGATCAAGGACACGGTACCCACACCATGGGCACCGTCGTCGGCGACGACGGCGCAGGCAACCGGATCGGGGTAGCGCCGGGGGCAAGGTGGATTGCCTGCCGCAACATGGATCGGACAAACGGTACCCCGGCCCGCTACCTGGAGTGCATGGAGTTCTTCCTGGCGCCCTACCCGATTGGCGGAACACCGGCCGAAGGAGATCCTTCCTTGGCCCCCGACGTGACGAACAACTCGTGGTCGTGTCCGGCATCCGAGGGGTGCTCATGGGACACGCTCAAGGCCGGGGTAGAAGCGCTCCGCGCTGCTGGCATCATGGTGGTGGTCGCGGCCGGCAACGACGGCCCCGCGTGCGGCACGGTGAGCGAGCCTCCCGCCCTTTACCAGGGGGCCTATACAGTGGGCGCCACCAACGACCAGGACGACCTCGCCTTGTTCTCCAGCCGTGGCCCCGCCTCCGTCAACCAGGATGACCCCGACCTGGTCAAACCCGACGTCGTGGCTCCTGGGGTGGCGGTGAGGTCGTGTATGCCCGGCGGGCTGTACGCGACCTGGAACGGTACCAGCATGGCAGCCCCCCACGTAGCCGGCGCGGTGGCCCTCCTGTGGTCGGCGTTACCCGCCCTGCGTCACAACGTCGATGCCACCGAGACACTACTCGACGTCAGCGCCCGCGCCCTCCCCACCATCGTCGAAGGTTGTGGCGGCAACTACGCGACCGGTCCCAACAACTCCTGGGGCTGGGGTCTCGTCGATGTTGCCGCAGCGTTCGCCCGCGGTTCCTCCCCCAACCTTCCGCGGGTCCCCCGCCGGGCCTCCGGCCGCGCCCTTCCGAGCCGTTAGCCCGTACGGTTCAGCGCCCCGGAGGTCCATGAGTCCGATACTCTCGCTTGGCCCTCGGCAGCGTCATTCATGAAAACCAGTGCAACAACAGATCGTATGCCAAGCAGTTCCAGCACCTGCACCCGGCCGCTCGACGCGGCGGCCAATGGCACGCCCATCTCCTGCGTCTCCGATAGGGAGGGGGCGGTCCAATTGAAGGTATGCGGAGGATAGCGAGACGCGAAGAGCACGACGAGAGGCTCGGCGCCGGATAGCCCAGGGGCCTGAAGTATCCTAGAGAGAGTGCGGAAGGAAAACCCTGCCCCCGAGGAACGCCCGAGTACGGTGCATGAGGGGGGAATCATGTCGAGGCCGGACGCTTTCTCCCCGCAGCAGAGGCAAGGACCGGACCGCCACCCCAAGAACACGTGCGCGATCGACCCCCAATGGGTACTCCTGGTCGGCTCCGCTCCGGCGCTGTTCGCGCACCGTTGCCGTCGGGAGTTCCGGGTGTTGCCCTGCCTGCTGCACCGGCAGGCGCCGTTGGCGCCGGGCGAGGGCCGGCGGTGAACGGCCACCTGGTGCTGATCGGCTGGGCGGCTCTTGTGGTCGCCTTCACCGGGCTGTGGTTTGTGCAGCGGCGGACCCGAGACGCCGGGGTGGTCGACGCCGGTTGGGCCGCCGGCATCGGCCTCCTCGCCATTCTCTACGCCGTCGCCGGTGGTGGCGAGCCCGCCCGCCGCGCACTCCTTGCCGTGATGGCTGGCGGGTGGTCGGTCCGGCTCACGCTCTACATCTTGTGCGACCGCGTGCTGCACGGCCCCGAGGACGGCCGCTACCAGGAGCTGCGACGCTCCTGGCGCGACCGCTTCGAGACCCGGATTCTCCTCTTCTTCCAGGCCCAAGCCGCCCTCAGTGTGGCCTTCTCGCTGCCCGTCGCCGCCGCGATGGTGAGCACCCGTCCGCTCGGGCCGCTCGACGCCGCCGCGTTCGTGGTGTGGCTGATTGCGGTTGTCGGAGAGAGCGCCGCCGACAGCCAGCTCGCAGCCCATCGCCGAGACCCCTCGAACCGCGGCCGCACCTGCCGCCGAGGGCTATGGCGCTACTCCCGTCACCCGAACTATTTCTTCGAGTGGCTGCACTGGTGCGCCTATGCGGTGGCGGCAGTCGGCTCGCCGTGGTGGTGGATCGCGGCCGGGGCGCCGCTGGTCATGCTGGTGTTCATCCTGTTCATCACCGGAATCCCGCCGACCGAGGCGCGCGCCCTGGCGAGCCGCGGCGAGGACTACCGATGCTACCAGGAAGAGACGAGCGCCTTCGTACCGTGGTTCCCGCGCCGCGATCGGAGTGAGGGGCGATGAGCGGAGTCCTGCAGCTGCGAGCCCGAGCGACGAACGAGAGCTCTCTCGAGCCGGTCCGATTCTTGGCGCGCGGCACGGGAAACCTGTCATGACCGGTGTGCGGAGCGTTCTCGTCACGGGCGCCACCGGCTATATCGGCGGCCGGGTGGTACCGCGACTGCTCGAGCAGGGGCACCGGGTGCGGGTGATGGTGCGCGACCCGCGGCGTATTGTCGGCCGCCCGTGGGCCGACCGAGTCGAGGTCGCAACCGGCTCGATCGAGGACCAGCAGGCTGTCCGCACGGCCTGTGGCGGAATGGATGCCGCCTACTACCTGGTCCACTCGATGGACGCCGGCGCGGACTTCGCGGAGCGCGACCGGCGCGGGGCGCTGGCCTTCGTGGCGGCGGCCCGGGGACTCGCGCGCGTCATCTACCTCGGCGGCCTGGTGCCCGAGGTGGCCAAGCTGTCGCGTCATCTCGCGAGCCGTGCGGAGGTCGGAGCGATCCTCCGCGAGGGGCTGCCGACCGTCGAGCTGCGCGCCGGGCCGGTAATCGGTTCAGGCTCGGCGTCGTTCGAGATGGTTCGCTACCTGACCGAGCGGCTGCCCGCGATGATCGCGCCGCGCTGGATCCTGAACCCGGTGTCGCCGATCGCGGTCCGCGACGTGCTCGCCTACCTGGTGGCCGCCCTCGAGCGGGCAGAGCCCGGCATCTACGACGTCGGCGTCGCGCCGCTGACCTTCAAGGCCATGATGGAGCAGTTCGCGAGAGTGCGCGGGCTGAGACGGGTCATCGTGCCGGTGCCGGTGCTCGCGCCCGGCCTGGCCGCGCTCTGGGTCGGGCTGGTGACGCCGATTCCCAACCGCCTCGCGGTGCCTCTCATTGAGGGCGTTGTACACCCGGTGATCGCCGATACTCGGCGCGCGCGCGCCGCTTTCCCGGAGATCGAGCCGCTGCCGTACCGCCGGGCGGTCGAGCTCGCCCTCGAGCGCGTCGGGTCCCATGCCGTGACCACTCGATGGTCCGGCGCCCTCGGTGCGGCGCGGGCCTACGAGCTCCATCAGGTCGAGGGCATGGTGCGAGAGGTGCGCACCCTGGTCACGCGGGCGGCACCCGAGCGGGTCTTCGCCACCTTCACCTCCCTCGGCGGTGAGCGCGGCTGGTTGGTCTGGCGCTGGGCGTGGACGTTGCGCGGGCTGCTCGACCGGCTGCTCGGCGGAATTGGGCTACGTCGTGGCCGTCGCGATCCGTACGAGCTCCTGCCCGGGGACGCCCTCGACTTCTGGAGGGTCGAGGCGATCGAGCCGCCCCGGCTGCTGCGCCTGCGCGCCGAGATGAAGGTCCCGGGACAGGCCTGGCTGCAGTGGGAGGCGGTCCCCGAGGACGGCGGCTCGCGACTGGTCCAGACTGCCTTGTTCGCGCCGCGGGGGCTGCCAGGGGTCCTGTACTGGAAGCTGCTCTACCCTTTCCACAGGCTGATCTTCTCCGACCTGGCGAAGGGGGTCGTCCGCGCTGCAGAGCGGACGGGCAAGAGCACGAGCTGAGACCCGCCTCGGAACCACGCCGATTCAAACCCATCAGGCCCCCCCCGCTCGTGTCCTGGAACCTCGGAGTGAGGTGCCGAGCCTGCGCAGGTGCAGCTCCGAGTCAACCAGCAAAGCTCATCAGAACCTCCGCCGCCACCAGCGCCTGACCGCCGATGCACGCCTGGCCGCCATCACGATCGGGAAGCAGGCCAAGCTGCACTTCTCACCGTCACGCGGCCGCAACTGGCGTGGGACACAGGTTGTTGCCGCGAACGGGTCCGGCTACGATGCAGACATGAGCCCGCTGGCGCCGGGTTACGGCGTACTCCTGCTGGTGACCGGCATCGCAATGCTCGCCGTTGGGTCAAGCTGGCTGGTCGATGGGGCCTCTCGCCTCGCGCTCCGGCTCGGGGTCACGCCGATGGTCGTCGGCCTCACGGTCGTCGGCTTCGGCACCTCGATGCCGGAGTTCACGGTCAGTCTCCTGGCGTCTCTGCACGGAAAGGGCGGTCTCAGCCTCGGCAACGCCGTTGGCTCCAACATCATGAACCTGCTCCTGGTCCTCGGTCTCGCCGCGGTGGTCGCTCCGTTGCGGATCGGCAAGGGCCGCAGCACCCTTCGTCGAGATCTCGCCTTCGGGATCATCCCGGCCTTGATCCTGGTTGCGGCGGCGTGGAACGGCCGCCTGGGACGTGGCCCATCGTTGTTGCTGATCGCCGTTTTCGTGGTCTTCCTGATCCTCTGCATCCGCGGCGCCCAGGGCGATCGCGAAAAGGCCTCGGTTGAAACGCTGAGCGCCGGACGGCACCTCGCACTTACGGCGGTCGGGATCGCCGTCCTGGTCGGCGGTGCCGATCTCATGGTCCGCGGCGGCGTCAGCTTGGCCCACGCCCTGGGGGTCTCCGACGCGGTCATTGGGCTCACGCTGGTTGCCTTCGGCACATCCCTGCCGGAGCTCGCGACGTCCGTGACCGCCACTCTGAAAGGCCACTCCGACCTCTCGATTGGGAACGTGCTCGGCTCCAACGTGTTCAACCTCGGGCTGATCATCGGCACCGCGTTCGCGATCCGACCTTCGCCTGTCCCGACCTTCGTGGTCCGTCAGGACGTGCCGATCCTGGTCGTGCTGAGCCTCGTGGTCGGCTTCGGTGTCCTCAGGAGCGGCCGAATCACCCGTCGTGGGGGCATCGCCATGCTCGCGATGTTAGCGGGCTACCTCGCGTTCCTCGTCATCCGTGGAGGCTGAAATGATCGCACTGCTTTTCGGACTGCTGCTCGCACCCCAGGTTCAACCGGCAGCTCACACACGACCGATGGCGCGGGCGGTCGAGATCCACGAGCTCTTCACCGCCAAGAACGGCGCCGTCCTCTGGATTCTCAACGGCACGCACGGCTTCGACCTCGGGCGTGTCGAGCCGCTTCCCGTACCGATAACGGTGTGGCGGTCGGAAGTTCCGATGGGTGAAGGCACCTGGATCGAGTTCCTGACCCGCACCTACCTGAACATGGGAGCGTTCCGTACCGCGGTCCCGGCTCCGGGCGAACGCTGCGGAATCGAGATCCCGATTCTGCCCGGTACCTGGTGGGTCATTCTGATCAACCAGGTCGACGGGCAGAACCGCGTGCTCGGTCGCTTCGAGGTCGGCCCGCGGCTGGCCCGGCTCGCCCAAGAACTGAACCAGGCGGCACAGCGCCCGAGATCAGCGCCGGCCGCGAGCGCACGCCGCATAGCTCGTCCGCGCACCCCCAGCCCCCGGCAGAGCCCACAACGCTGACGAGCTGAAGACACGCTCATGGCCCCGTCTCGCGGATCCCAGCGGAGCCGGGTTTTCCGGTCAAGTTCTACTTGACGTCGGCAAAAACGTAGAGCCTGGCGGTCGCGCTGAGGACGTCACCCTGGATCTTGTAGGTCTGATGGAAGGTCCTGGGCTCGCCGCTCCGAACCCGCACGGTCTTGCACTCCAATCGCTGCAGGAGGCTGCCGCGCTCGTCTTCGAAGAGGAGCACGATATCGACCTTCGCGGTCGATTCGCCGACGTTCTCGAACCCCAAGTGCACCCGCACCTTGACCGCGCGGCCCGACTCGAACGGCGGCTCGGCCAGCGGCTCGACTTGCACCTGCGTCCAACGAACGCCCGCGACCTCCACGTTCGGAGCGAGGGAGTCCCCGACGTGGTAGGGCAGCTCCTCCTGAAACGGATTGTCAGCTTTGCGGTAGGTCGGCTGCTGCGCCGCGACCGGAGGAGCACACAGCAGAGCCAGAGCGAACCCTCCAACGAGCCTCTTCCACAAATGTTTCATTGCATTCCTCGCGGCACGACCGACTCACATTCGGTGACGGTGGTCACTGTTGGTCCCATTATACACGGAGAATCGAGCTGCAAAGGACGCTTCGCCCACTCCCGCCAGGTCCGGAAACCAACCCCTTGTGCCAGTGTGAAGGTGGACGACGCGAGAAACGCAACCTTCTCAGCGGCTCTGGAGCCCGGACGGCCGCGCCGCAGACGCCCATTACCGCGTGCCCAAAGAGGGCGACGCCACGAAAGCGATTCGCTTCGCCAACCTGCAGAGGGATGCGGGCGGAGGAGCTCCTCGACGCGCGGGCCAACCTGCGCTATGGTGAGTTCGTACGGAGGTGCGCAGGGCCGACCTCCGCGAGCCGCGCTGGGACGTGTCGAATCTCGTCCCTTGGCCGAGGCAAGCCCCGGTCCGATTCCCACGGCCCGTGCACGGGAGCACATGTGACGCGACGAATGCTGATCAATGCACAGCGTCCCCAGGAGCTGCGCATTGCCCTCACGACCGGCAACACCCTTGACGACTACCAGGTGGCGGTGGCTCAGTCGGGGCTGACGCGTGGCAACATCTACCGCGGTGTGGTGGCATCCGTTCAGCCCAGCCTGAACGCGGCCTTCGTCGCCTACGGCGCCGCCCGCGACGGCATGCTGCGCAGCCACGACGTCGTCCCTCAGGCGTACCACCGGCCCCCAGGCGAAGGCAACCGCGGACCGCGCGTCGAGCGGGTCCTCGAGCGGGGCCGGCCGTTGCTGGTGCAGATCACGAAGGACCCGTCCGGCGACAAGGGCGCGGGGATGACGACCAACGTCAGCCTCGCCGGACGCTATCTCGTGCTGATGCCGTACGACGACGTGCGGGGCATTTCCCGCAAGGTCGAAGACGAGGAGGAGCGGCGAGAGATCCGCGAGGTCGCCGCCAAGCTCGAGATCCCCGAGGGCTTCGGGTTCATCGTCCGCACCAACGCGCTCAACCAGAACAAGACCGCTCTCAACCGTGACCTCAATGCACTACTCAGGCTCTGGAAGCGCATCCGCACCGAGGCCAACCAGGGGAAGGGGCCGCGCCTGCTGTACAGCGATCAGGACCTGATCGTGCAGGCGGTGCGTGACATGCTCGACAGCTCGGTCGACGAGGTCCTGGTGGACGACGACGACGCGTTCGAGCACGTCAAGACGGCGATGCGCGCCTTCATGCCACGAACCAAGACCCGCCTCATACGCTACCGCGAGCGGCTGCCGCTGTTCTCGCGCTACACGCTGGAGCAGCAGTTAGAGAGCATCTTCCAGCCCAAGGTCCACCTCCCTGCGGGAGGCTCGATCGTGATCGAGGGCACCGAGGCGCTGACCGCCATCGATGTCAACTCGGGCCGCTCTACGCGCGGCGGTAGCCAGGAAGAGACCGCCTACTCGACCAACCTCGAGGCGGCACGCGAGGTGGCCCGCCAGCTCCGCCTGCGCGACATCGGCGGCCTCATCGTCGTCGACTTCATTGACATGTACTCGCGCAAGCACCAGCGGGAGGTGGAGAAGGAGCTCCGCGAGGCGGTCAAGGCCGATCGCGCTCGGGTGACGATCGGCAGGATCAGCCTCAACGGGCTGCTCGAGATCAACCGCCAGCGCCTGAAGACGCCGCTCGTTCTGCGCACCCACCGGCAGTGTCCCACATGCGGCGGCAGCGGACGAATCCCCAGCCCCGAGACGGTCAGCCTCAACCTGATGCGACGAATCGAGGAGCGAGCCGCCTTGGGCGGCGTGGCCACCGTGCAGGCCCGCCTCCATCCCGAGCTCGCGGACGCCTTTCAGAACGATTACCGTGCCGACCTCGCCGCACTCGAGCGCGAGTACGACATCCGCATCGAGATCGTCGCCGCGGCCGGCCTCCATCGCTCCGAGGAGGAGATCGAATGGACCCGGCGCAAGCCGAAGGAGGAGGAGGCTGCCCCGCAACCTGCTGTCCTCGTCACCGACCTCACTACCGGCGGCGGCTCATCGTCTGCCACCGCCAAGCCCGGCGCTGCGAAGGTCAAGCCCGCCGACACGGAGAACGGTGAGGAGTCGCGCCCGAAGCGGCGACGCCGCGGCGGCAGGCGGAGGCGCAAGCTGACGGTCGAGGCGGACAGCGGCGTGACGGAAGAGCCCAACAACAGCCGCGACTCCGAGCCGCCGGCCCCAGAGCCCCCCCCCGCTCAAGAGAACACGGATGATGACAGCAACGGCTCGCGGGAAACGAGCGACGCTCCGAGAACCGGCACGAGACGCCGTGGGCGCCGCGGCGGTCGCCGCCGCAAGAAGCCGTCTTCCGACCAACCTGCCGCCGAGGCTCAGGCGGTCACCGTAGAGGACCCGCCGCCGCCCCATCTTCAGGAACCGACCCAGCCCCCCCAGAGTCCGCCCGCAAGCTCACCACCGCTGGCCGCGAAGCGCCGCCTGTGGCCACGGATCTTCGGCGAGGACGACTAGCGATTCGCTGCGCGAATCGCTAGCCCGGATCGTTCATGCGCGATCCTAGCGAGACCGGCGAGACGCTTGTCAGCGCTGGGTTCTGAGCGGCGAGCTGCCACAGGCATATTCGGAGTGTATGTTGAGGACAGCGAGATGCGAAGAGCACGGCGATGGTTGGCGTCTCGCCGGTCGCAGTAGAGTGCAAGTGAATGATCTGGGCTAATCTACCTGTTCCTTCAGCAGCTCGGCACGGACGTGGTTGATGAGGGGGTCGAGCAGCAGATCGAGGTTGCCGTCCAGGATCTCCTGCAGACGGTAGATGGTAAGGCTCATGCGGTGATCGGTGACCCGCCCTTGCGGGAAGTTGTAGGTGCGGATTTTTTCGGAACGGTCGCCCGAGCCGATCTGGCTGCGGCGGTTCTCGGCGCGCTCCCGCGCCTGCTCCCGCTCCTCGATCTCCTTGAGGCGCGCCTTCAGGACTCGCAGCGCCTTGGCCTTGTTCTGGATTTGTGACTTCTCGTCCTGGCAGGAAACTACGAGCCCTGTCGGCAGGTGCGTGATGCGCACCGCCGAGTAGGTCGTGTTGACACTTTGCCCGCCGGGTCCGGAGGAGCAAAAGCGATCGATGCGGAGGTCCTTCTCGTCGACCTCGACCTCCACCTCCTCGGCCTCCGGCAACACCGCCACCGTTGCCGCCGAGGTGTGGATGCGACCGGACGACTCGGTGGCCGGCACCCGCTGCACGCGGTGAACGCCAGACTCGAACTTGAGGCGGGAGTAGACACGCTCCCCCTCGATCACGCCTACAGCCTCCTTGATGCCGCCGAGGCCGGTCTCGCTCACCTCGGTCAGCGACAGGCGCCACCGCCTCGTCTCCGCGTACCGCTGGTACATGCGCAGCAGCTCGCCGGCGAACAGCGCCGCCTCTTCTCCCCCGGTGCCGGCGCGGATCTCCAGGATCACGTTGCGACGGTCGTGGGGGTCCTCGGGAAGCAGCAGCACCTTGAGCTGCTGCTCAATCTCGTCGAGACGTCGTTCGAGCTCGTCGACCTCCGTCTCCGCCATGGCCCGCATCTCGACGTCGTCGGCCCCGGCGAGCACCTCGCGGGCGCCCTCGAGATCGGCCTCCACCTTCCGGTACTCGGTGTAGGCGACGACAACCGGCTCAATCTCGGCGAGCTTCTTCGCCACCTCGCGCGAGCGCACCTGATCCACAGCCACGTTGGGATCGGCTTGCTCCTCGAGCAAGGAACGGTGGCGCTTGGCGATCTCCTGGAGCCGGTCGAACATGTCGGTCCCCTGGCAAAAACCCCGCGCGACCGCGACGGTCGACACGGGGCTCCTGATAGCCGCCCGCAGGCGGCCAGTCGTCAGCTACTTCTTCTTGGCCTCGGCCTTTCCGTAGCGCCGCTCGAACTTCTCTACCATACCCGCGGTGTCGACGAGCTTCTGCTTGCCGGTGAAGAACGGGTGGCAGGCTGAGCAGATCTCCAGACGCAACTCCTTCTTGGTGGAGCGGGTCTTGAAGGTACTGCCGCACGCGCAACGAACCTCAACCTCGTGGTACTCGGGATGGACTCCTGGCTTCATAATGCACCTCACCGTGACCAATGGGCCACAGAACGCGCAGTATACGCTGGCCACCTCACGCTGGCAAGTGGATCACCACACCCAACGCACCGAAAAGGAGCCCCCCGGTCAGGACACGAAGGCCCCAACCGGGGGACTCAGGGGGGGCTAGTTGCTATCTCTTCTTCGGCGAGGCGTCACCGGTCGCAGCGCCGTGCAGCTTGACCTCGACCTTCTCCTCGAGGCTGTCGTAGTACTCGTTCAGAACGGCAATGACCTCGGGTCTGGAGAACTCCTTCGGTACCGGCTTGCCTTCGCTCATCAGCTTCCGCAGCATCGTGCCGGACAGCAGCAGGCGGGAGCCGCCCTGGTAGTCGCCGTTTTCGTCGATGACGGCCTTGGATTCGTGCGGGCAAGTCTTCATCGAAGCCATGGAGCCACAGTCGTAGCAGTAGAAGGTCCAGTCCATGGCCAGCGGCCGCAGGACGAGCGCGTCGTGGGGAATCTCCGAGAAGATCTTCTGCGCGTCGAACGGGCCGTAGTAGTCGCCAACGCCGGCGTGGTCACGGCCGACAATGAGGTGGCTGCAGCCGTAGTTCTGGCGGAATACCGCGTGCAGCAGGGCCTCACGCGGTCCGGCATAGCGCATCTCCATGGGGTAGCCGCCCTGCACCACACGCTCCTTGCGGAAGTAGTTGTCGACCAACGCCTGGATTGCTTTGACCCGTGTGTCGGCCGGAATGTCACCAGGCTTGAGCTTGCCCACCAGCTGGTGAATGTAGACGCCATCGCACACCTCGATCGCGATCCACGCCAGGTAAGCGTGCGAGTTGTGCATGGGGTTGCGCAGCTGTAGCGCCGCCACCGTGCTCCAACCGCGCTCCTCGAAGATCTTGCGGGCGTCGGCCGGCCGCTGGTAGATCTCCTTGAACATCTCCGGGTAATACGACTCGGAGAGCACCTTCACCGGACCGGCCAGGTTCACCGGCCCCTGCGCCATCACCTTCTGCACGCCCGGATGCTGGGTGTCGGTAGTGCGGAACACCTGCTCGCACTCGTGCGCCTTGTCGATGACGTACTTCTCGGTCACCTTCATGGTACCCATCAGCGTCCCGGTCTCGGTGTCGACGAGCGCCACCTCCTCGCCGACGGCGATGGAGTCGGCGAGGGCCTGCTCCGCCGAGAGCGTGATGGGAATGGGCCAGAACAGCCCACCCTTGGACGGCATCCGGTACTCGTCGCACACTCCCTTCCAGTCGTCATGGCCCATGAAGCCTTCCAGCGGCGTGAACGCACCGATTCCCATCATGATGAGATCCGACGTCTCGCGGCTGGTCATGGGCACCTGCTTCAGTGTCTTTGCCCGCGCCTCCTCCTTGGTGCGCTGCGCACCCTCGAGGAGCAGCGGCTTCAGCTCGGCGCTGCCGTGGGGCGGTACCAATCGACTCATGTGATCCTCCTTGTGGTCAATGGTTTGTCCGTTTTCGAAAGACTGTGCCGGCGAGCCATCCGGCCGCCAGAGCGATCCCGATCGTAATCAGCCCGTAGAGCAGGGCGCGGCGCTCGGCCAAGCGCGACAGCCACGCCACCATCCCGGAGCGGCCGACGAAGAGCTCGGTGGACGCCGTTCCGATGACCCCGTCTCCGGCGAGGAAGAAGGCGGAGATCTCATACCTGCCTTCCGGCGCCTCGGCCGGAAGCACGGCCTGGTAGTAGTACATGGAATCGTCGTTGAGGCGGATTCGGTTCGTGTTCACCGCATACAGGCCACGCGAGGCCTGCAGCTTCCAGAACCCTCTGAGCAGACGCAGCACCTCCTGCCGCCCGGCCTTCCCCCTCAGTACATCGACCTCGGCCCGCTCCTCCAATTCCCGCAGGCCGACGATCTCGCCGATCCGCGCCAGCGCGGGGTTGACCGCGGCCAGCGCATCGCTCTCCGGGCAAGGGTAAAGGACGTTTCCCTGCGGGCAGCTGAGGCTGACCAAGTACAGCCGCGGCACACGGTGCACCGCGTACTGGTGCACTCCGAGCCAGAACGGTCCGACGCGTCCCTTCTCCATCAGGCGGACGGTGGCGGTCGTCGGGGAGGAGATGACCGAGACGACCCGCTCCGTGCCGGCCGGAACCCGCCCGTAAATGAAGACCTCCTCGCCAGAGAACCCCGCGGAGATGTGCACCCGGCGCACCGCGACGTGCAGGTGGTCGCTCCCGTTCTGTGCTGCGACGGTGGACGCGGCCAGGAAAAGCGTCAGGGTGGCGGCAGTGCGCAGTAGCCTCATCAGTGGCCTCCGCCTGAGGTCGCAAACTGAATGAGGTGTTCGGGCGTCGCCATCAGCTGGTAGAGCAGAACGAGCATCACCCCGAGGACAATGACGGCCAGCAGGACGCGGATCTGCTCGCCCTTCAGTCTCCGGCTCGCCATCACGCCGAGCTGGGCGCCAATTGTGGAGCCGGCGAACAGAGCAACCGCCAGCAGCACGTCCACCGTGTGGTTGGTCACCGACTGCTGCAGGGTGACGTAAGCGCAGGTCAGGACAATCTGGAACAAGCCGGTGCCGACGGCGACGCGGGTCGGGATACCGATCATGTAGATCATCACCGGCATCAGGATGAACCCGCCGCCGACGCCCAGGAATGCGGCCAGGATCCCGACCACGAAGCCGGCCGTGATCGGGACGAACACCGAGGTTCGCAGGCCCGACTTGGGGAAGGAGACCTGGATTGGCAAGCGGTCGAACAGCCTGCTGAGGCGACCCGGTCCGGGTTCCGACCCGGGGGACCTGCCGCGCAGTGTGCGAACGCCCTCGACGAACATGGTGATGCCGGTGAAACCGAGCAGGAGCACGTACAGCAGCTTGAGGAAGAAGTCGAAGTTCCCCATCGTGCGCAGGGTGTGCACGACCTGAACGCCAACGAAGCCCCCGGGCCAGCTGCCCGCAACCATGGCTAGCCCCATCCGGAAGTCGACGTTGCCGAGCCGCGCGTGGGAGATCGCCCCCGAGCTCGCGCCCGCGGTAATTTGCGCCGCGTCGGTTGCGGCGGCGACCGCCGCCGGGATGCCGATGAGGATCAGCAGCGGCGTCATCAGGAAGCCGCCGCCGACTCCAAAGATGCCGGAGAGGATGCCGACGACCCCGCCCATTCCGGACACCAGAAGCGGGTTAACGGAGGTGCCGGCAACCGGGAAGTAGAGCTTGAGGCGCGCGAGCACGCCGCGCACGCCCGGCCTACCTCCCGGATGTCGCACGGCGGCGAGCATGCCCGCGCTGACGCTGCTGTGGCAGGCGGCGCAGGTGGTGCGGATGTTGTCCGGATTGACTTTCGAGCGCGGGTCCGAGGCCGCCAGAACCAGGTGCGCGCCGTGGCAGGAGACACAGGTGGCGACGTCGTGGATCCCATGCGCGTAGGCGATACCGTGCACCGAGCTCTCGTAGGAGTCGATGACCGCCAGCGGCAAGCCACTGGTGCGAAGCACATCGGGGTCCTCGTGACACTCCGCACACGTGAAGACGACCTCCTCCGCTCCCGTCGGCGTCCGCATTCCGGTGGCGGGCGCGATGGCGTGAGCACCATGACAGGAGACACACGTCGGCGACACGCCGTCGCTGGCAGCGACGCCCGCCGCGTGGGAACTCGCCCGGTACCGTTCGAGCTCCTCCGGATGGCAGTGCCCGCAGGTGACCGCGATCCGCTGCCGGGACACGGGTGACTCGCGGTTGCCCGGCGCGAGGATGGTGTGGCTGCCGTGGCAGGTGAAGCAGCTGATGGCGACGGCCTCACACCCGCGCCGTTCTCGTGCCGAGGTATGAACTCCGCCGCCCCGCGCCGGGATCGACTTCCGTGACGGGGCGGGGGCCCCAACGGCGTAGCGCTCCGCCTCGTGGCAGCCGCTGCACACCCGGTCCACACGGTTCTCGCAGGCCAGCGTGAGCGCGGCCCGCCCGCTCAAGACAGGGTGGGCGCCGTGACAGGCGGTGCACGCCAGCTGACTCGCCTTGAGGTGTCGCCGGTCGTGGTCCGAGGACAGGTAGGTGCGGGTCACATCGGCGTGGCAGCCGTCACCCGAGCAGCGGGTCGGCCGGCCGCCCGGCTGACCCGGCGGGTGGCACGCGACGCACGGTGTACCGGCATGGCCGGCGGCCAGTCGAGGTCCTTCCGCCGCGGCGAGTCCGGACGCCGCCAGCAGGACCGCCGCGAGCACCGTCCCGGAGAGTCGCCGCGTCGCTGGGCCCGCCATCAGCGCCTTCCGTCCGCTACCCGGTCATCCGCTCGTGGACCATTGCCAGGGTGCGATACAGCATGTGCGCAAACTTCGAATAGGGAAAGGTGATGAACAGCGTCAGCACGACGCCGAGGTGGACCACGTAGAGCGAGCACGCAAGTGCGGCCGGAAACACGAAACGTCCCACCTCGACCAGAACGCCGGTAGAGATCACCAGCAGGACCACGGTGAGGAAGAAGCTGTCGAAGGCCGTTGACCTGCCGCTCTTCGCCGGATCGCCGAGCCGGTTGACGAGCAGGACGGCGCCGCCGGCGACGAGCAGGACCGCGGAGATGTTGCCGAGGATCTTGAACGGGTGATCGAGCGGCAGCGGCAGCTCAGCACCGAAGCCGTACAAGGCCACCACCAGTAGCCCCGACGTGGCAGCGGCGCCGATGAACCCCCAGAGGAGCGCGAGGTGCCCCCAACGGCGCGGCCGGGCGGCCTCGCAGCTCGCGAACCGGTTGTGGGTCGCGATCTCCCCCAGCACCGGCATCAGGTTGGCGACAAAGCTCCCCTTTCTCGGCGGCCCGACGGCGCCGAGGAGGATCCAGAAGCGGCGGCCCCCGACCCACGCGGCGCCGATGACGAACGCCGCCACCGGGAAGAACACGCTGTAGATCAACCAGTGCGGGACCAGCTGCTCGTACGCATGGAAGCCGGGGGGCACGCCGAGGTGCCCGGTCAGACCGAGCAGCAGCACCCACAGCAGCAGCGGTGCGCCGAGCAGAACCGGCCAGGTCTGCTTGACGTTGGCCACCAGCCGACCGAGAAAGGCCGGTGCCGCCAGACGCTCGATGACCATCGCCCGCACCACCTGCATGAGATCGCCGGGCCGCACGTCGCGCGGACAGCGGACGGTGCAGTCGTTGCACTGGTGACAGAGCCATACGGCGGAATCCGCCGCCAGCTGGTCGCCCTGGCCCCACTGCGCGAGCAGGACCTGGCGGCGCGGAAACGGCCGCTCGTCCGGAGCCAGCTCACACACGGCGGAGCAGGTCGCGCACTGGAAGCAGCGGCTCGCCCTCTCCCCGCCACGGTGCATCAGCTCCCGCCGGAAGTCTTCGGAAGGCGCGATCAACGGAACGGTAGCCACTGACACCTCCCGTCAGAAGCCCTTGTAAGGGTTGGGATCCATCTCCTCGATCTCGGCAGCGAACTCGTCGAGGATCGTGGGGACGCGGTCAAACTCATTGTGCGCGAGCTCGACCAGCTTGATGCGCTCCGGCTCGAGGGCGAGCCGGTCGAGCGTCTCCTGCACGTTTTCAAGACGCTTGCTGGCGAGCTCCGAGCCGCGGATGTAGTGACACTGGGCGTCGTCGCCGTACTTGCAGCCGACGAGGATCACCCCGTCGACCCCCCGCGACAGCGAGTCAGCGATCCAGACGATGTTGACCGAGCCGAGACAGCGGACCGGAACGATGCGGATCCATGGGCTCCACGTCCGCCCCAGCCGGGCCGCCGCGTCGAGAGCGGGAAGCGCGTCGTTCTCGCACATCAGGGCAACGATGCGTGGTTTCTCGTCCTCCTCCTCGGGGACCTCGATCGCCTTGATCATCGACGCGACCGCGTCGACCGAGTAGTCGGGGAAAGAAATGATGCGCTCGGGACAGGCGCCCATGCAGATGCCACAGCGGCGGCAGCGCAGCGCGTTGAGCTGAGGGGTGCCCTTTTCGTCCTCGTTCAGGGTGCCGAACGGACACTCTTCGGTGCAGCGCTTGCATTGCGTGCAACGCTGCAGGAAGAAGTCCGGAGCGCCCAGGTCGCCGCTGCGTGGGTGGACGGCCTCGCCTCGCTTCGCGGCCTCGATACACTGCACCGCCTTGACCGCCGCACCCCAGGCGTCCTCGGTCGCTTGCGCAGGGTCCATCGGCGCCCGCAGCGCACCGGCCGAGTAGATCCCGGTTCTGCGCGTCTCGTACGGGAAGCAGATGTAGTGGGAGTCCGGGAAGCCGTACTGCAGGACGGGCAGATCCGGACCCTGGCGGTAGCCGAGGTTGAGGATCTCTGTGCCCTGGTGCGCGGCCAGCTTCGCGGCCACCTTCCGCGCCTCCTCGCGCTGGGTCTCGGACTCGCCGTGCTCCACCCGGTGCTGGGCGTCGTGAAGGACGCGAATCGCCTCACCGTCGGCCGAGCTCGGCACCATCCCCACCGCCAGGACGACCAGGTCGGCCTCCAGGCGGGCGTCGTCGCCGAGCAGGCTCTCGCGCAGGTGCACCGACAGCCCGCCGTTGCCGTTGCCGGCCACAGCGTCCACCTCACCGCGCATCAGAAGCGTGCCCCCTTCCTCCTGAACCGCCAGGAAGAACCGCTCCTGCTGTCCTGGCATGCGGACATCGCGGTAGACCACGAACGGCTGCACGTCGGGATGGTCCCGGCGCAGCTGGGCAGCCTGGCGAAGAGTCGTTGCGCAGCACTCGCCCGAGCAGTACTGCAGGTGCTCCGAATCGCGCGACCCGGCACACTGCACAAACGCCATCCGCCGCGGCGCCTTGCCGTCGGAGGGACGGGCCAGCTTGCCCGCTCCCAGCATCGCGTCGAGCTCGGCCGACGTGATGACGTCGGCGTGCTCGCCGTAGCCGAGGTGGCGCAGCCGGCTCGCATCGTAGGGCCGGGCGCCGGTCGCCTGCACGATGGCGCCGGCGACGAAGGTCTCCTCGCCGCCCTCGGCTGCCACCTCGACCTTGAACTGGCCGGGCTGGCCGGTAATCCGCCGCAGGGTGGCCGAAGTCAGCACCCGGATCCCCGACTCGCTGCCGACCTGCTCGATCAGGGCCGGCAGGTGGTTCGCCTGGAGCTTGTCGTACGGCGGAGCGGTGGGTGCGAGGTCGCCGAGACCGGCCAGGTAGCCGCCGACTGCCGCCTGCTTTTCCACCAGGACCACAGGCTTGCCGATCCTTGCCGCCGCCAGCGCCGACTCCAAGCCGGTCAGGCCACCACCGACGACGAGCACGGTATCCGCAATCTCTTCCTCGAGGCGCACCGGCGGTTTGGTCTTGAGGGCGCGGGCCACGCCCATGCGGACGAGGTCCTCGGCGAGCATCTGGGTGTCCTCGTCGTTGGCCGGATGGCTCCAGGTCACCTGCTCGCGGAGCGCGACTCGCTGCACCGGGGTCGCCGGATCGAAGCTGAAGACATCGCATTTCGCCCGCTGTGAGCAGGCGGCGATCACGAGGCCGTCGGCCTCGCCGGAGGACAGAGACTCGCGAGCCAGCGAGATCCCCTCCTCACCGCACAGACAGGGGTGGGTGCGGCAGAACGCGCCTCCGCCCTCCTCGGCGACCGAGACCACGGCCTCAACGTCGAGGGCGTCACCAATTCCGCACCCCGAGCACAGGAAAACTCCGACCCGTTCCATCACGCCCCCCTTCCCGCGGCCGCCAGCGCCCTGCCGGCGCCGCCGGTCGCATCACGAACCGCCGCCGCGACATCCGCGGGGCGACGCGCGACGCCCGCAACCACGACCCCACGGTCGAGAGCGTCGAGGGCGAACCCGTCCTCGTCCCGTGCGATCCCGAAGAGACCGTCGCCGGCGGCGGAGGTCGGCACCATCCCGGTGGCGAGGACCACTAGATCGGCCGCCTCGTGGAGCTTGCGGCCGGCCTCCACGTCTTCCGCGGTCAGCACGAGACCGCCGTCGGCGGCCTCGACCTTGCCGACCTTGCCCTTGATCAGCCGCACGCCGTCCATGGCGGTAATACGAGTGAGCACGTCCTCGTTGCGGCCCGGTGTCCGCCGGTCGATGTAGAAGACTGACACCTCGGCGTCAGGGAGCTGCTCCTTGACGTACTGGGCCTGCTTGAGGGAGGCCAGGCAGCAGACACCGGAGCAGTAGGGAAGGTGGTTGACGTCGCGCGAGCCGGCACACTGAACGAAGGCGACCCGGCGCGGCGCCGCGCCTGTCGACGGGCACAGGATCTTGCCCGCGGTGGGCCCCGACGGTGAGGCCAGCCGCTCCATCTGGACGTTCGAGATCACGTCCGGGAAACGGCCGCCACCGAGCTCGGGCAGATTCTCGAGCGGGTACGGATGCCAGCCGGTGGCCAGGACCACAGAGGTCACCATAAGTTCTTCCGAGGTCGCCGTCGCCTCGAGGTGGATCGCGTCGTAGGCGCACGACTGGACGCAGGCCTCGCAGTCGTCCGCACACGCCGCCCGGTCGAGCGTGAACCGCTGCGGCCACGCCTGCGGCTGCGGCAGGCGGATCGCCGGCGCTTCGGACATTCCGTGGTTGAACTGGTCGAGCACCGACACCGGGCACACCTTGGAGCACTCCCCGCATGCGGTGCACTCACTGGTGACGTATTCGGGCGCGTGCTCGAGCGTGATGTGCCAGCCGTCGTCGACCTTCTCGGCGGCGGTGACCCGGGTGTCGGTCATGACCCGCACTCGCGGGTTCCGCTCGAGGCGCTGAACGTTGATCTCCAGGCCGCACGAGGGTGGGCACATCTTGGGGAAGTAATGGTAGAAACCGGCCACACGGCCGCCGACGTACGGCTCCCGCTCGACGAGCACGACGTTGGCGCCCGTCTCGGCAGCCTCCAGGGCTGCGGTGATACCGCTGATACCGGCGCCTACAACCAGCACCGGCCGAAAATCCTTGTCGTTCATGAACGCCTCCGTGGGGAAGGCTGGTGCGGTCGCACCGTGAGAGTGGGCTCGCCGAAGAGGGCAAAGCGCAGCCACCGAAACGCCAGCTGCAGCAGCTCGTGATCGTCGCTCTTCAGCGCTCGGATCAGCTCCGCATCGAGTGTGAAGCGATCGAGGAATGAGGACTCGAGGACGAAGGTGCGGAAACGGTCGAGATCGTAGCAGCCGGTGAAGAACATCTCGGTCCGCTTGTCGTCGAGGCGGCGGCCGCCGATGAACCACGGGTGGCTGACGAGCGCGCGGAAGCCCTTTTCCAGCTCCTCGCGCTCCACCACTCCCTGGTCCCCGCGCCACTGCTCGACGGTCCACGCGGCGCCGTCCTGGCGGCCGTCGCAGAACTCGTCCTCGAAGAGGAAGAAGAGGGGCTGAGGCTCCTCGCCCGCGCGCGCCGGCGGCAGCGCCATCCCGACCGGGTACATCCGGCAGGCCCAGGGCCGGTCGTCGTACACCGTGCATCCGACGGGGCCGACGAACGGACAGGGCTTGCCGTCCGCATCCGACATCCTGAGGGCGACGACCGGCAGTTGCAGCTCCTTGGTCTCGAGCCTGACGGTGTGGGCGGCGAGGAAGGCGGTGGTCGTCATCCCCAGGCGCCGCGACAGACCGAGAACGTCGAGCGGCGTCAAGATGATGTTGACGTCGGCACAGCAGGTGTTGAAGCACGGCCGGTCCGGACGGCACGCGAAGCAGAAGCTCTCTCCAGGCCCCAGACCGCGCCGCTCACGGAGCGCTGCGGGCATCTCGACCATGGCACCGCTCATGAGTGCCTCCCGCTCGGCGCCGCTGCGCAGTCGGCCCCTAGGGGAACCTGAGCGGCCGTCACCTCCGCGTCGAGGATCCGGTCCTTGAGCGCCGTCGGCGACCACACCGGGAGCGGCGACGAGGCCCCGGTCGCCGGGTCGAGCCGGTAGCGGTAGGCCGACCTGACACCGAAGTGCTCTTGCATCCACACCCATGAGCGTCGGTAGTAGGAACATTCGTCGTTGAAGCACGCGAGCTGGAAGCTGCATCCCCAACCGGCCGCCTCCGGAAGCTCGAACGGCTGCACCTTTACGCCGCAGTGCGGGCACACCAAATCCGCCATTTCACCCCTCCCCGGCTCAATGAAAAGGGGACCGGCCCCGGCGCTGGCGCGCCGGAACCGGTCCCGAGAATGTCAGCTCCCCGCCGCTTGGGCGGCCGGTCTGAAGAGGTGGAGGATCGGCCGCTTCATCATCTCCCAGGTCGCCGTTGCCGGATCGAACCTGCAGTTCACGAAGCAGTGCCAGTTCTCCTCGTCCATCTTCGGGTAATCCGCGCGGAAGTAGTACCCCGGCCACCGGGTCTCCTCACGGAACAGGACCGTCCGTACGTGGGCCTCGGCCTGGTACATGCGGTGGACGTTCTCCCAGCACCTCATCAGCTCGTGCAGGTCCTCGGCACCGAGCTTCTCGGCGTCCTCCCTGAGGAAGGTGAGCAGCTCGAGGCCCTTGTCCAGCATCGGCTTCGAGGTGGTGAACTGGGCGCTCACGCCGCCGGCGTACTCGTCCATGATCTTCTGCAGACGCAGCATGAACATCTTCGGACGGAGGTAGTTGGGGTTGACGTCCTTCTGGGTCGTCGACGCCGAGTTGTCCGCGAAGTTCTTTATCGGCTTGTAGGTCTCCGCCTTGAGAGCCTCGACGGTCTCGTCAGAGATGGTCGGAAGCGCCACGTTCTCCTTGACGATGTAACGAATCGCGGCCTTGCCGGCGATGCGACCCTCGGCATGCGAGCCGGAGGAGAACTTGTGGGACGATGCACCCGACGCGTCACCGGCGCAGAACAGGCCCTTGACGGTCGACATGTTGTCGTAGCCCCAGAAGTACTCCGGAGGCGCCAGGTCCTCGGGTCCGCTGACCCAGGCCCCCGACGCACCCGAGTGCGAGCCGATGAAGTACGGCTCGGCTGCGGCGATCTCGGACGATTTCTCCTCGGGCGCGGTGTTGGTGGCGGCCCACAGGATCGCCTGCGAGATCGTCATGTCGAGGAAGTCCTCCCACGCCTCGGACTCGAGCTCCTTCATCTTCTTCTTGTAGGTCTTCTCGTCGGGCGCCGCCTCGGCCAGCTTCTTGATGGCTTCCTCGGTGCGCATGTAGATCGGGCCCTTGCCCTCCATGACATCGAGCATCATCAAGTAGTTGCGCAGGTTGGCCGGAACCGGCTTGACATGGCCGTAGGGCAGCCAGTTCTCAAGCTCGGGACGCCTCTCTTGCATGTACTCGCCGCCGAGTGCGCTGGTGGCACGCGACTTGAAGAGCAGGAACCAGGCGCCGACCGGCCCGTACGCATCCTTGAAGCGCACCGGAATGAAACGCACCTCCTGGCAGGTCATTTCGGCGCCGGCCTTGAGCGTGAAGTACGCTGACGCACCGGCGTTCCATGGCGGGTACCACGCGCGGCCCTGGCCCTCGCCAGAGGACCTCGGCTTGAACACGTGCACCGCACCGCCCATTGCCACCAGCGTCGCCTTCGACCTGAACACGTAGAACGTATTCTCGCGAACGGAGAAGCCGTAGGCGCCGGCACAGCGGTCACCGTCCATCAGCGGACCGGTGATGAACACGCGCTCGTAGATGTTCTCCGGGCCGATGGCGTTCTTCGTCGCCTCGGCAACGACGACCTTGTACGACTCGCCGTTGATCATCAGCTGCCAGCGGCCCTCGTGAACGTAACCGCCGTTCTCGTCCGTCCAGATCGGCAGGCCCCACTTCTCGAACAGGTGAACGCTCGAGTCGACGTGGCGTGCGATGTTCGCAACCAGGTCCTCGCGGGTCACACCCATGAGGTCGTTGCGGACGTAGTTTACGTAGTCCTCGATCGTGTTCTGGCCGTCCTTGAGACCCACGTACTGGTTGATTGCGGACAGGCCCATCGCCACCGCGCCCGAGCGGTCCACCGCTGCCTTGTCGACCATGGTGACCTTGAGGCCGTTCTGCTTCGCCCAGTGGGCGGCCTCGACCGCGGCGCCGCACGCCGCCATGCCGCCGCCGAGGATGAGGAAATCGGTGTCTACGACAACTGTCTTGAAGTCTTGCATGTCCCCCTCCTTCCTAGTGCTTCATCCACACGGCAGAAAGGCCGAGGGAGTCCGGCTCGGTGAAGAGCGTGGGGCCGTCGAGGTCGGGCGCGCCGGCAAAGCCGCCCGCCGGCTGGGCCTGCCCTTCAGGCGTGGTCCGGATGGGGAACTTGAAGCGCTTGATCTGACCGTTACGGAACTTGACGGTCCACATGATGGCGTCGGTTGACCGCATGGGAACAACCGAGGCCCCCATCGGGACGAAGTCCGCGTAGCCGCGCACGTCGACCGCCTGCGTCGGGCAGATCTTGACGCAGTTGTAGCACTCCCAGCACATCTCTGGCTCCCGGTTGTAGGCCTTCATGGTCTCCTTGTCGAGGACCATGAGGTCATTCGGGCAGATGTGCTGGCAGGCGGTCTTGTCAAGCGCCTTGCAGCCGTCACATTTCTCCGGGTTGACAAAACTTGGCATGCACACCTCCTGTTTTCCGGCTCGCGGCCGGTCTCGGTCATGTGCTCACCCGCGAACTTCTTCGCCGTCCTTTCGCGAGCCACGCGAGCGGACGGCCTTGCGCCGATACCTTTGCCGGTCTGTGCGCCGGCTGCGGCTCGCCGACATCCTTCGCCGCGGTGAGCTGAAACCCCATATGTCTGCACTGACCCGTCTGCGGCATCACCTCCCGACATCGAAAGCTCCTGAGAGGTGAGCGCCTCTCAGCATTGACGGCTGCTTCAGCAAATATTGTGCCGTATTTCACAATATCAGCTATGTAGTTGATAAGGGGCCTATTAGGTCAGCAAGAGCGGAACCGGCATCGAGAGGGAGCTCGGCCCGCGGTTACCTTCAGAAGCTCCCAAACCGCCCTCTGCAGCACCAAACGTTTTCTTGTCAGTACCTTGAGTACAATCACGACGTGATGTTACGCCGCTGTAACCGTCACATCGCCGTAACAGTACGCTCGAGCTCTGCCGACGGGCCGCCGGCTGCAGCGGATCGCCGAGGCCCATCCAACCGCGCGGCGGCGGGGCGGTTACCTGGTCTGTCCGGACGCCAGCCAGTCGGCATCGACCCGGGTCACCTCGGGCAGGGCCGAGCAGGTGTCTACCACCTCCCGCACCAGCGAGTCCCCGGCGAGCAGGCCGGAAAGCTGAACCGTGCCGGACGAGGCTTTGACCGTGATCTTCCCTGCCGCCGCGGCGATGCGCGGGTTGAGGTACAGCTTGGCATGCACATGGGTCGCGAGATAGAGATCGTTCAGCTCGCGCTGGAACTCCTCCGACGAGCGGAACTCCGGCCTCTCGACGACGCCTGCGAGCAGGCTGCACACTGCCTCGATTGTCATCTTCTCGAGGTTGATCGTAAGGTCGTAGAGAACCGGATCTCCCCACTCGATGCCGTATAGGAAGCGCGTCCACGACCGTCGCTCCTCGTCCCGCTTCTGAATGTATGCATCCGCCTCACCCTCGCTGAAGCCGTGCTCCTCCACCGCCATCCGGATCCGCTGGGACATCGGAGCGATGATCCGCACTCGAACGACGTGTCCGACGCCCTGCAGGAGCAGGTGCCCCGCATGGCCGTGGTACACGATGTTGCCGTCGCGCACGAGATGACAGAGCGTCGCCCGCGCAACCTCGATGTAGATCTGGCGGTCGATCCGAAAGCGATCCCAGAACTTCGGGCCACTGTCGAGGCCGTGCAGGAGGTCCTCCTCCTTGACGCCATACAGCGAGGCCGCCTCCGCTACCAGCTCCTCACGGCTCAGGACTTTGTAGCCGAGGCTTCTGCCGAGGCAGTCCGCCAGACGCCGGCCTCCGCTCAACGTTCCCCGCGAGACGGTAATGATAGCCATCGGTCCTCCTTCTGTTCCGGGCTCGCCCAATCGAGTCCTGGTGAGCCAAAGCAAGCGGCATGCCAGCAACACGACGATCGACGACCGCGACCGACCCGCCCGACACCCGGACACGTCGATCTCATGGCCCCGAAAGACACGCTTCCAGACTACCAGCCTCTCTGCGAACGAGGGAATCGTCCGGCCACCGCGCCGCTATGCGATGCTTCACAGCGCAGCCCTGAAGAAAGGCCGAGGACCGGTGGGCCACGTTGGTGTTACTCGATCCGCCAGACGGTGTCGAGAACGGTGCCATCCACCCACTTGACGACGGCCACGGGCTCCGCCGTGCGCCGGATCTTCTGTGGCACACCACACAGGAGGTCCAGCTCGGCCTTGAGGTCGTGGATGTCGCGGATGGGCAAATCTGAGCCGGCAACGGCATCCAGCAGGTCTCGGCGCCGCGGATTGACGGCGATGCCGCGCTCGGTGACGACAACGTCGACCAGCTCGCCCGGGCCGCAGAGCGTTGTCACCTCATCGACGATGACCGGGATGCGATCGCGGAAGGAAGGTACCAGGAGCATGGTCGTCCGCGCCGCCAGGCAGTTCTGCCAGCCGCCGATGCCGTGCAGGAGGCGGCCGTCGGAGTGGGTGACCACGTTGCCATTGAAGTCGACGTCCACCTCGGTGGCGCCGAGAACGGCGACGTCCACCATCGAGGCGAAGTTCCCCTTGCCATGGAAGTTGTACGACGTGAACGGCGAGGTGTCCACATGGCGCGGGTGCTCGCGCATCGAGGCCACCCCGTCCAAGTCGAACGTCTGCCCGTCGAGGATGGCGCCGATCAGACCCTCGCGAAGCATCTCCACCATGTACTTGGTCGAACCGCCGCGGGCGAAGCCGGCGGCTACCCCGGCCGACCTCATCAGGTCACACAGGTAGATGGCGAAAGCCAGGGTGGTGCCGCCTGCGCCGGCCTGGAACGAGAAGCCGTTCCGCATGATCCCCGCCTCGGCGCAGAACCGTGCCGCGAGCTCGGCGATTCGCAGACGGTCCGGACTCGAGGTGACCTGGGTCGTCCCGGAGACGATCTTCGCCGGATCGCCGATCGAGTCGACAACGACCACGGCGTCCACGTTGTTGCCCTGGATCTGCCACGGCAGACAGGGGAAGGGAACCAGGTCGTCGGTGACGACGATGACCTTCTCGGCGTAGATGGAGTCGGCCAGGGCGAAGCCCAGGAGGCCGCAGGCGGCTGGGCCCGAGAGGCCGTTGGCGTTGCCGAACGGATCGGCGGTCGGAGCCGCGATGACGGCGACGTCGATGTGGACCTCGCCATCCTGGACCGCCTGCCAGCGTCCACCGTGCGAGCGCAGCACGCCGAGGCCCCGCATCTTGCCGGCCGTGCAGTAGTCGCCCAGGGGACCGTTCATCGAGCCCTCGATGTGGTGGATAACCCCGGACTCCATGTGCCGGATCTGGTTGGCGTGGACGGGAAACGATGCCGACGGGAACCACATCAGGTCTTCGAGGCCGATCGCCGCCGCCGCATCGAACACCATGTTGGCCACGGCGTCACCGTTTCTCAGGTGGTGGTGGGTAGAGACGACCATGCCGTCGGACAGGCCGACACTCCTCAGGGCCTCCTCCAGGGAGCCGACCCGCTTGTTCCCGTCCTCGGGATAGTCCAGACAGGTGGTGATCTTCGGCGCCGCCTTGCGGCCGCTTGGCCGATGCCCGCCGATTCCCGCAAACGGCGTCTGCTGCGCGCCGTTGACTACCTGGGGCACCAGGCGCCCGGCCGCGTTCTTCACCAGCTTGGCTTCACTCACGGTTTCCTCTCCCATCGCCGAGCACCTCACCTGTACCCAGCCGAGGGTACCGGCGCGCCGCTCCCTCTCACTCCTCGCTCACGAGCATCCCGGCCGCGACCGCGAGTTCCACGGTCCGCTCCGCCTGGGCCACCACCGGCGGGTCCACCATCTTCGAGCCCACAGCGACCGCGCCCAACCCCCGGACCTCAGCCTCACGCGCGGCGCGCACGATCGCGAGCGCCTTCTCGAGCTCGGCCTCGGTCGGCGCCATGGCCCGGTGAACGACCGGGATCTGTCCCGGATGGATGCATCCGATGCCGTCGAACCCCAGGCCCCGTTCCCGGCGGACGTAGGCCTCGAGACCGGCCTCGTCGCGGATGCCGGAGAAGACCGAGGCAATGGGCTGCACACCCGCCGCCCGCGCGGCGTAGACGGTGGTCTGGCGGGCCAGGAAGCTCTCCCAACCTTCGGTGGTCCGGGGCGCGCCAAGCTCGGCCGAGAGGTCCTCCAGGCCGAGGGTCAGCGCAACCACCAGCTCGTCTGCAGCGGCGATCTCGTAGGCATTGTGGACCCCGAGGGGCGACTCCAAGATCGGCATCAGGTAGGGCGCGTCCGCGCCGGCCAGCTCGCGCAACCGGGCCGCCGCTGCCACGACCTCGCCGGCGCGCTCGACCTTGGGCAGCAGCACCGTGTGCACGTTGTGGGGGGCGATAGCCTCGAGATCGGCTGCGCCCGCCTCGCCCTGGTTGATGCGGACCATCCGCTCTGAGCTGCCCCAGTCCATGGCCACCAGCGCGTTGCGCACGAGGAGCCGTGCCGCGTCCTTCTCCGCCTGCGGCACCGAGTCCTCCAGATCGAGAATGATGCCGTCCGCGCCGTACAGTCCCGCCGACAGCATCAGTTTGGGCTGGTTGCCCGGGACGTACAGGCGGCTGCGGCGCAGTCGCCCGCGGCGCCGCGGCGCGTCCGCGCCGGGCGCCGGCACAGACAGCACGGGCGGCCCATCGAACCCGGCTCGCCTCAGGCAGGTCTCGACGCGGGCCAGGATGACCCACTCGAGGGCGCCGAAGTCCTCGACCGCCAACGAGCCCGTGGCAACACCGAGCGCCTCCGCCACCCGCCGCACGGCCGCCTCGATGGTTTCACCGTACAGGTAGCCCACCTTGCTCGTGAGCTCGAGGCCGAGCGCTCCTGTCCCCGGCTCGTACCGCACCTCGAGATCCGACCGGATCTTGTCGCCCGATGGACCGGCTCGGGCTGCCCGAATCTCTGCGGCCATGGCCCCACCTCCAGCGTCGCCTCGCAAACTGTAGCCCAGGTGTCCTCTCAGGCCAACCCCGGATGAACTGCACCGCGAGGTTCTGTCGTGCTCCGGCGGTCGTGCGAGGGTGCCATCATTCGTTTCAGAAGGGCGCTGGCCTCGCTAACTTCGGGATACAAGGGGGGAAGATCCTCTGCAGCGCCGGCAGCTCGTGACTGCGCTCCTCGTGGAATGCCGCGCTCAGCACGCCCGTCTCCACGTCACATCCTCATGGAGCGCGCCGCAGCGGCGTTCTTCGAGCGGGTGGGGGCCCCTCTCCCGTTTCCCTTCTCCGGTCCTGGGCGGGTGGTGGACTTAATTACTTGACCACTCAATCACTTAATCACTTCACCAAGACAGACCCATCGAGTGGAGGTACCCGCCGATCTCCTCACCTCCTCACTTTCTCACTTCCTCACCCTCTTACTGCCTCACTTCCTCAATCACCGCATCCGTCATCTGCGTCGTGGTCGCCGCGCCCTGCGCGATCGCCTGCGGCCCACCGCGGAGCTTGAGCATGTCGTAGGTGCGAACGCGTCCCTCGGCAACCACCACGGCGACCGCGGCGCGGATCCGCTCCGCCCTGTCGCCCTCACCCAGCCAGTCCAGCATCATCGCCGCCGACAGGATCATGGCGATCGGGTTGACAATCGACGGATTCAGCTCGGCGTACTTCGGCGCCGAGCCATGGGTGGGTTCGAACACACCGACCTCGCGGCCAATATTGGCCGAGGCAGCGAATCCGAGGCCGCCGACCAAGCCGGCGAAGCCGTCGGAGATGATGTCGCCGAACATATTGCCGGCGACGATGACGCCGTAGTCCTCGGGGTTCTTGGTCAGCCACATCATCTGCGCGTCGATGTTGGTTTCCCACAGCTCGATGTTCGGGTAGCCAGCCTTGACCAGGCGAGCCTCGGCGACCATCATCCCCGAGGTCTCGCGCAGCACGTTCGGCTTCTCGCACACCGTGACAGAGGAGTAGCCGTGCTCTGCGGCATAGGCAAACGCCTGCTCGCAGATGCGCCGGCAGGCACGTCGCGTGAAGATACGGCTCGAGATCGCCAGGTCCTCGGACGGCGTGTCCGCAAAAGCCCGGAACTTGGGATGGCTCGCAAACGCAGCGCGCACCGCATCGGGGGGGTTCGTCCACTCGACGCCCGAGTAAAGGCCCTCAGTGTTCTGGCGGAAGATGACCGCGTTGACGACCGGCTCCTCGACCTTGCCGTCCGGGCCACGTCTGATGAAGTTGAGCGGGTTGCCGGGGAAAGTCAGACAGGGGCGGACCGAAACGTCGAGATCAAAGTACTGCCTGAGCCCGACAATCGGAGAGAAATAGACATGCCCCTTATCCCGCAGGGCCGGGCTCAGCTCCTCGGCCGCCTTGTCCTTCGGCTTCGAGGTGATGGCCCCGAACAGGCCGACCTTGTGCCGCGCCAGCAGCTCGACCGTCCGCTCGGGCAGGGGGTTGCCCTCGCTCACCCAGTGATCCCAGCCGATGGCGGCCTCGACCCAGTCGGCCTCGAACCCGACTGCCTCCAGCACTCGTACCGCCTCCGGTAACACCACCTGGCCGATCCCGTCACCCGGCATCGCTACAACCGTGCGTCTCGCCATACACTCCTCCAAGAAGTGAGTCTTCCTCCTCCGACCGCCGCCGGAACGGCGACACGATAGCGAAAGGCCGCAGGAAAGGGAAGCGGCCGTAGCCGACGTGCTCTCCGCCCCGCAGTGAGACCTCCCCTGCCGCCGTCCTGAGAGAACCGGTGCGCGCTGCCGTCGTACAATGGACAGCAGAGGCTCCTGTATTGACGAGAAGAAGGACCGTGCCCCCGCTCCGACGAGCTCTCACAGCTGCAGTTGGCGCGTTGTTGGTGGCGTCGGTCACGACCGCCTTCGAGCCCCTCCCCCGCAGCTCGCCGGAGACGCTCGGAATCGATCCGACTGCCCTCGCAGCCGCCGTCGCCGAGCTCGGCCGGGCCGAGGGAGCGAGATCGGCAGTGGTCGTGTGCCGAGGTCGGGTCGTCGCCGAGGCGCGCTGGGTCGGCTCGCAGACAACCCTCGACGATGTCCGCTCGGTGACCAAGAGCGTCACCTCCACGCTCGTGGGGATCGCGATTGATCACGGCTTCATCGCCAGTATCGACGACCGCATGGTGAACTACCTGCCGCCTTCGCTCATCCCCGCCGACCCTGCCAAGGACGCCATCACCTTGCGCCACCTCCTGACCATGACCTCCGGACTGCAGTGGGACGAGAGCACCGACCTGTACGCGTGGGCAGTCGACTCGGACCCGGCCCGCTTCATCCTCGACCGTCCGCTCGTGACCACCCCGGGCTCGCGCTTCAACTACTCGACCGCCGCCTCCCATCTGCTGTCCGTCGTCCTGCGGCAGGCGACCGGTTTGGATCCCCTCGCCTTCGCCGACGCCTACCTGTTCAACCCCCTCGGCATCACCGACAGGGGATGGCTGCGGGACCGCCAGGGCCGCCCGTTTGGCAGCTTCGGCCTGCAGCTGCGAACCGAGGGCCTCGCCAAGCTGGGGATCCTCTTCCTCGACCTC
Source organism: uncultured Thermoanaerobaculia bacterium (assembly GCA_964552395.1). Lineage (GTDB taxonomy): Bacteria > Acidobacteriota > Thermoanaerobaculia > Thermoanaerobaculales > Sulfomarinibacteraceae > JAJDNH01. Next base: position 200,549 of record CAZKGM010000003.1, read on the forward strand.
GGCCGATGGAACGGTCAGGCGGTCGTCCCCGCGGCATGGGTGCACGACGCCCTGTCAGTCCACATCAGCGGGTTTTCCCACTACGGGCCGCTGACCGACATCGGCTACGGGCACCTGTGGTGGCTGGCCGACGCCGCCGGCCGTCGGGCGTTCATTGCCTGGGGATGGGGCGGTCAGTTCGTCTTCTGTGCGCCGGCCCGCAACCTGGTCGTCGCCACCACCGCCCGCTGGGAGGTCCCCGAGGACACGGCAAACCGCCAGGAGACCGCCATTCTCGAGGTGATTGTCAACCGGCTCCTGCCCCTCTTCCCTGTCCGCAGGCGCCGGCCGATGCGGGCGTACCGCCGTGCAATCCCCGTCTCATCGTCCGCTGCGGGAGCGCGAATCCCCGCCGTGGGACGGGCCGGCCACCCTTGACCCGACCGCGTCCTCCCTGCTACCCTGCCACCCCCGTGCGGTGCCCGTGTGCACGAAATCGGCGCGGAGGAGGGGGTGAACGCCGGATGCCGACAGGTGTAGTTGTTCGAGACAATGAGTCGTTTGAGGCGGCACTGCGCCGTTTCAAGCGCAAGTGCGAGAAAGCGGGCATCCTCTCCGAGGTCAAGCGCCGCCGATTCTATGAAAAGCCCTCCGAGCGCAAGAAGCGCCAGGAGGTCCAGGCGCGCAAGAAAATGCTTCGCAAGATGGCGAAGCAGCGCCGGGCGGGCCTGCTGTAGATCGCAGCAGGGTAGACCCGGCGTGAAGCGCTCAGCCGCCGCAGAGGTCGAGCTCGACCGCATCCTCGAGATGGTGGCGGCACACGCGGCGAGCGCCGCCGCCCGACGTCAGATCAGGAGTTCCGACACCCTCCCCGCTCTCGGGGAGGGTGTTTTGGCATCACGGCTGACGGACGAGATCAGCCGCCTCCTCGACGAGGACGGGAGGCTCACCCTCGCCGGCCTCGACGAGGCCGAGCCCTGGCTCGACGCGACCGCTTCGCCGCCCCGCGCCGCCGAGGATCTCATGAGCCTGCTGACGTTCGCGCGGCGGCTCCTGTCGGTCCGCCGCCGCCTGCAGGCGGCTCCCGGCGAGCTCGAGCTCTTGCACGACCTCGGCGGCCGGCTACCCGACACCGAAGGCCTCGTGGGGTGGGCGGCTTCACGCCTGGGCCGCGACGGGCAAGTCCCGGACTCGGCGTCGCCGGAGCTGGCCGCCCTCAGGCGTCGTCTGGCGAGCGGCCGGCGCGAGCTGCTGGAACGCCTGCAAGCGATCCAGCGCTCGCACCCCGGCGCCGTCACCGACGCACCGCCGACGCTTCGCCGGGACCGCTACTGCCTTCCGGTCCATCGTGGCGCCCGCTCCCAACTGCCTGGGCTGGTCCTCTCCAGCTCCGGGTCCGGCGCGACCCTGTACCTGGAGCCCTACGAAATCGTCGAGCTCAACAACGATCTCGTCGACATCGCCGCTCGCGAGCAGGCCGAGGTACAACGCATTCTCGACGAGGTGTCCGCGGCCTTCACCGCCGCCCGCGAGGAGCTCGCCGGCGGGCTTTCAACGCTCATTCGCCTCGATGCGGGCCAGGCGCGCGCCCTCTTCGGCCGTGCCGCCGAAGGCCGGGTGGTCGTGCCCGGCGAGGGCGAGCAGCTCGTTCTCCGCGGTGCTCGGCATCCCCTTCTCGATGGGCGCTTGCAACCTCTGCGTGCCGAGCTGTTCGGCGAACCCGAACGGGAACGGAGCCGGCCGGTGGTGCCGCTCGACCTCGCGCTTCCGGAGGGAGTGCGCACCCTCGTGATCTCCGGGCCCAATGCCGGCGGCAAGACGGTCGTCCTCAAGACCCTCGGCTTGTTGGTGCTCATGGCCTACAACGGGATCCCGCTTCCCGCCGACGAGGGCACGGCGATCCCGGAGCTCGACAGCCTGTGGGTCTACATCGGAGATGAGCAGGAGCTCAGCGCGGATCTGTCGACCTTCTCCGGTGCCATGAGCGCTACAGCAGCCATGCTGCGTGCGGCGGACGCACGTTCGCTGGTGCTCTACGACGAGCTCGGCGCCGGCACCGACCCGCTGGAAGGTGCCGCGCTTGGCTGCGGAGTGCTCGAGCAGCTCACCGCCTGCGGCGCGCTCACCGTCGCCACCACCCACCTCGCGGCGATCGCCGTCTGCGCCTCCTCCACGGAAGGGGTGGAGAACGCGGCCATGGAGTTCGACGAGGAGGCCGGACGCCCCACCTACACCCTGCGCATCGGGCGCCCCGGCCGCTCGCACGGCCTGGAGATCGCTGCTGCGATGGGGCTGCCGGAGGCGACCCTCGCCCGTGCACGCGAGCTTCTCGGCGGCAAGCACCTTGAGCTCGAGCAATGGCTGAAACGTCTCGAGAGTCTGGAGGCCGACCTCCTCGCCGAGCGCCGACTGCTCGAGCAGCGGGCAGGCGAGCTCGACGAGATGAAGGCGTCGGCCACGGACGCCGTGCACCGTCTCGACCAGGAGCGCGAGGAGCTGCGGGCCAGCCTCGATGTCGAGCGCGGCCGTCTCCGGCAGCGGGCCCGCCGCCAGCTCGAGGAAGCTCTGGCGAGGATCGAAGCCGCGGAGAAGGAGGGGCGTCACCTCGGCCGGCGGCGGAGAGAGCAGCTGAGATCGGCCGCGCTGCACCTCGACGACGAGACGCCCGCTCCACGCGGCACGCCCGGCGAGCTCGAGCCTGGCGACGTGGTGCGGATCCTGTCGCTCGCGAGTACCGGCATCGTCGAGCAGCTCAAGGGCTCGACGGCGCTCGTCAGCTGTGGCGGCAAGCGGGTGTGGGTTCCCTGCAGCGACCTCGAGCCGGCCCCTCAGACCGCCGCCCACAGCCCGCGATCCGAAGTCAGGGTGCGAGTCGACGAGACGGTCCCCAACGAGCTCCACCTCATTGGGATGGACGCCGAGGCGGCACGCGAGGAGCTCGAGCGCTATCTCGACCGCGCCCTTGCCGCCGGCAAGCCACTGGTTCGTATCGTCCACGGGCACGGCACCGGTACACTGCGGAAGATGGTCCAGGAGCTCGTCCGCCGCCACCCGGCCGTGCGCTCGTTCCACCACCCGCCCCAGAGCCGCGGCGGCACCGGCGCAACGGAAATCGACCTCCTCGGGGCCGCCGATGGCTGACGTGGATCTCGGCTCGGAGGTCGTCGCGAGGGTCCGCGATGCCGCCGACATCCTGGAGGTCGTCGGCGAGCACGTGCAGCTGCGCCGACAGGGACGGCGATGGGTCGGCCGCTGCCCGTTCCATCAGGAGAAGACGCCTTCATTCTCCGTCGATCCCGAGCGTGGGCTCTACTATTGCTTCGGCTGCCACGCGGGCGGCGACACCATCCGCTTCGTCATGCAGGTGGAGAACCTCGAGTTCCCCCAGGCCGTGGAACGGCTGGCGCGTCGGTTCGGGATCGAGCTACCGCCGCGCAGCCCCGCGGCCCGCCGCCAAACCCAGGTCGCCGAGAAGGTGCGCGGCCTGCTCGGTGAGGCGCAGCAGTGGTTCACCGAGCAGCTCTTGAGCGCGGCCGGGACCGCGGCCCGGCACGAGCTGGAGCGCCGCGGCTTCACCGCCGACACATGGCCCGAGCTCGGCTTCGGCTTTGCACCCGACGAGTGGCGAGGCTTGCTCGACCACCTCAAGCGACGGCATCCGGAGGGGTCGATCGTAGACGCGGGCCTGGCCGTGGTCAGCGACCGCAGCGATCGACCCTACGACCGCTTCCGGAACCGCATCACCTTCCCGATCCAGGGCGGCGACGGACGTCTGGTGGCGTTCGGCGGCCGCATCCTCGGTGACGGCGAGCCGAAGTACCTCAACAGCCCCGAGGGACCGCTGTTCCACAAGCGCTCGACCCTGTTCATGCTGCACCAAGCACGGCGGGCGATGGCCGAGACTGGGCATGCACTGGTGGTCGAGGGGTACTTCGACTGCCTTTCCCTGCACCGTGCGGGACTCGCTCAGGCGGTTGCCACGCTCGGCACCGCCCTCACTCCGGAGCACGCCCGCGTGCTGCGCCGGCTCACCTCCCAGGTCCTGTTGTGCTACGACGCCGACGACGCCGGCAGGAACGCCGCCGTCACCGGCACCCGGGTGCTACTCGAAGCGGGGCTCGAGGTCGGCCTTCTCGACCTCCCCGCAGGCCGCGACCCAGACGACGTCATCCGCGACGGCGGCATCGACGCCTTCCGGTCCTTCCTGGAAGCGCCGGTACCGGTCCTCGACTTCCTCCTCGGGGAGCTGCCCGCTGACCGGCGGGAGCGGCGCCGGATCGGTATCGAGGTTGCACCGATCGTCGGCGCCGCACGCGACACCGTCGTGCGGTTCGGCCTCCTCGAGGAGCTTGCTCGCCGCCTCGATCTGCCTCTGGAGATCGTCCAGGAGCGTGCCCGCCGAGCAGCGCCGCCCCGCCGGCCGACCGAACCGGCGCCGGCGGCCCCTCAGACCGTCCTCTCACCGGGTGAGCGTGAGATCCTGCGCATTCTCGTCACCTGCGATCCAGAGCGACGCCGTGCCATCCTGCCGGAGATCTACCCGCCGTTGTTCGCGGCGCCTGAGGCTCGCCGCCTGCTGGAGCTCCTGCAGGAGGTCGCCGACGACGAGGACCCGGTACAGCGGGTCATCGAGGCCGGCCCGGAAGGAGAGATCGCCGGACTGGTGGCTGAGCTCACTCTCAGCGCTCTGCCACCGCCCAACCCCGAAGGAACCCGCGCCCAGCTGGCAGTGCTCCTCCGGGAGCAAGGGAAGCGCCGCGCGGCACAGCTCCAAACGGAGATCGAGGCCGCAGCAGACCGCGGCGACACCGACGAAGTTACGCATCTCCAGACTGAAAAGAGACGAATTAGGCTGGAAATCCCTAAGATTTGATAAATCGGACCCTTCAGGGGTTGCCAATCCCCAGACGACGACCCATATTCCTGGGGATGGGGACGTTTACCGGCGGGAGGACCTTCTACGCCGCACGGAGCACCAGCATATTCGTCCAAGAGTAACCGTCAGACCCACCGACCGCAGGTCGCCGGGGGAAGTGAGTGCCAGTGAGAGCTGTTATGCCTGTGGCACGTCCGGAGGTATGCCCATGACAAGGAGCGGCATGTGAGCGGCCGACGGCGGTCGCCAGCCAAGAACGCGGATGGGCTCCATCCGGAGCTAGGGGAGGACGCCAGAGTGGCGATTGAAGAAAAGTACCCGGAGCTCGGCAAGCTGATTCAGACGGGAAAGGAACGCGGCTACGTGCTGTACGAGGAGCTGTACGAGAACCTTCCCGAGGACATTACCGGTATCGCCGAGGAGCTCGACGAGATCTACATGCGGCTCAACGAGCTGGACATCGACGTGATGGAGGGGGAAGCGGCCTCGGGAGACGGCCGCGAGCCGGCTCGATCGCAGGCTGACGGCAAGGTCAAGCCGGATGAGCCGGAGCAGGAAAAGGCGGCCGCCCGGTCCGGCAACGAGCAGCTCGAAAAGACCAACGACCCCGTCCGGATGTACCTGCGCGAGATGGGGACGGTGCAGCTACTGGACCGCGACGGTGAGGTCGAGATCGCGCAGCGGATCGAGGCCGGCGAGGCCCGTGTCTTCATCGCGCTCTCGAAGGAGCCCGAACTGCTGGAGCTCTTTCTGTACACCAACGAGCAGGCCCGGCGCGAGCGCCGCGGCGTACGCGAGGTCCTGCAAGCGGAGCAGGTCAACCTGGATGGCAGGGGAAACGAGAGAGTCCAGGAAACCCTGTCGCTGTTTGCCAAGATCAACCTCCTCGACGAGGAGTCCAAGGAGCTGCGCAGGCGGCTGCGGCGCTGCAACAAGAGCGGCAAGCGGCATCGTGAGCTCGCTGACAAGATCGGCGCCAACATAGCGGACATCGCGATTCTGGTCCGACGGATCGACTTCACGACCACAACCCGCAACCGGCTGCTGACCTTCCTCAGGGAGGTGGAGAGGCAGTTCTCGATCCCGGTCGTCACCATCAACCGCGACCGCAAGAAGGTCCAGCAGGAGCGCAACGTCGAGCGACGGCAGTTTTACGCCGCGCGCATCGCCCGCTACGAGGAGGAGCTTGAGCGCCTCGAGGAGCGGTACAGGATACCGTACGACTGTCTCAGCGCACTCCTCGCCGAGGTCCGGCGCGGTGAGGGAGAGACCGACCAGGCCAAGCACGAGCTGATCGTTGCCAACCTGCGTCTGGTGGTCTCGATCGCCAAGAAGTACACCAACCGCGGCCTCCAGTTCCTCGACCTGATCCAGGAAGGCAACATCGGCCTCATGAAGGCGGTCGACAAGTTCGAGTACCGCCGCGGCTACAAGTTCTCCACCTACGCCACGTGGTGGATCCGGCAGGCCATCACCCGCGCCATCGCCGACCAGGCGCGCACCATCCGCATCCCGGTGCACATGATCGAGACCATCAACAAGCTCACCCGCACGACCCGCATGCTGGTGCAGGAGCTGGGACGGGAGCCGTCGGTGGAGGAGATCGCCGAGCGGATGGAGATGCCGGTGTCCAAGATCCGCAAGATCCACAAGATCTCGCAAGAGCCGATCTCCCTCGAGACGCCGATCGGCGAGGAGGAGGACTCCCACCTCGGCGACTTCATCGAGGACACCAACTCGGTGTCGCCGATCGAGGCAGTGATCATGCGCACCCTCAAGGACCACACCGACAAGGCACTCAGGTCACTCACCTCACGCGAGGAGCAGGTTCTGAAGCTGCGCTTCGGCATCGGCGACGGCACCGAGCACACCCTGGAGGAGGTCGGCCGCACCTTCAACGTCACCCGCGAACGCATCCGCCAGATCGAGTACAAGGCCCTGCGCAAGCTCCGCCACCCGGCGCGTTCGCACCTCCTGAAGCCTTTCTCCGAAGGCCAAGAATAAGAAATGGGCGCCGGAGGCGCCCATTTCTTATCGGAGGCCGGTGGGGTAGCCCGCCGGCGGGTGGTCGTAGGTGACACCCTCGCCTTGGACAACGTTGCCCATTGGGAAGCCGCCGCAGCCGCTGTCGCGAAGCCTTCCCAGCACGCCGGCAAGCTCCTTCGGAGAGACGACCAGCACCATCCCGACGCCCATGTTGAAGGTGCGCCAGAGGTCATCCTCGGGCACCTTGCCGCCGACGGCTAGGATCCGGAAAACCGGCGGGACGTCCCAGGCGCCGACCTTGATGCTGGCGCCGAGACCGTCCGGAAGAACCCGCGGCAGGTTGTCCGTCAAGCCGCCGCCGGTGATGTGGGCTATCGCATGCACGAGGTCCTTCTCCAAGAGCGGCCACACCGGGTCGAGGTAGCACCTGTGGACCTTCAGGAGCTCGTCGGCGACCGTACACTCGAGCTCCTCGACACTGTCGTTCGGGTCGAGCTTGAGGCGCTCGAACAGGATGTGGCGCGCCAGCGAGTAGCCGTTGGTGTGGAGGCCGGCGGACGGCAAGCCGACCAGCACGTCGCCTTCGCGGACGCCGGCGCCGTCGAGCACCCGCTTGCGGTCGACTACGCCGACGATGAAGCCGGCGAGGTCATACTCGCCGTCGGCATAAAAGCCCGGCATCTCCGCCGTCTCGCCACCGAGCAGCGCGACGCCGTGATCAGAGCAGCCGCCCGCGACTCCCGCTACCAGCGACTCGACGACGACCGGGTCGAGCCGTCCGGTCGCCAGGTAGTCGAGGAAGAACAGCGGCCGCGCCCCCTGGACAAGGATGTCGTTGATGCAGTGGTGCACGAGATCGCGACCGACGGTGCCGTGACGGCCGGTCATAAACGCGACCCGCAGCTTGGTGCCGACACCGTCCGCCGACGCCACCAGGACCGGCCGCTTGACTCCCGCCGCCGCGATGTCGAAAAGCCCCCCGAACGAGCCCTGGTCTGACAGCACACCGGGCGAGTAGGTCGAGCGAACCATCTCCTGGATCCGCGCCAGCGCCCGGTCCTGGGCGTCGATGTCGACGCCGGCCTCACGGTAGGTTGTCATCGCCGCCTCCTCGACCTGAAGTTAGCCGTATCGGCCGAGTGGTGCAATACCGTGACCCTAAACGCACCATTCTCTGCAATGCGCTCTGGTTGGGTTCCCCGGGCGGGCGGGGGAACCTAGTCACTTAATCACTCAGTTACCTATTCACCGGGTGGGTGGGGGCTTCTCCCCAGGAACGGTCCCGCGGCGGGGGGCGAGAGGGCGCTCCTGCGCGATCCCTCCCCTATCAGAAGGGAGGGGGGCTCACAGCCTCTCAGAGAACCCGGGAGGCAGATCCGAGCGCAGCGGCCCCGGAGCAAGGTGCGTTCAAACGGGCGTGCCGGGCGCGGCATTCCCCTGGAGTGCGTAGGTCAGGCCGGCGCCAAGGGGGGGAATGCCGACGCCGGGCTCCCTCGGCCCTTGGCGATGGGAGAACAGCCCCACGATTGATTGAGGCGGCTCGAGCACGCTCCGGCGGTCGCCGCGAAGCCGATCACCCCAACCCGCTGCCTAGCGACCGCCGGAGCTGCGAGACGGCTGGGGCGGCAGCCCCAGACGGCCGCCGGAGTACCGCGGAACCTCGGGGTGCGGCCGCAGGCCGCGGATCTGCCGTGGCGGGGACGTCTCCCAAGTACCGACGCCTCACCTCCCTGCTGGCGCTCGCTGTCGATCCCTGGTACAACCCAGCCATGGCAGTCATCCACCTGTTCCGGTTCCCCGGCCTCTCACCGGCACGGACGGCCGCCCTGCTCGCCACCGCGCGCGAGCGCGTCTCGTCCCGGCTCTCCGGGATCGAGACCGAGTACTGCTTCAACGTCGAGATCGCCCGCGAGCTCGCGCCCGCCGAGACCGCAACCCTCACCTGGCTGCTGGCCGAGACCTTCGAGCCCGAGGGATTCGGGAGCTCCAGCTTCCTGGACCCCCAGCGAGGAACAGTCGTCGAGGTTGGCCCGCGGATGACCTTCACGACCGCCTGGTCGACCAACGCGGTCGGCGTGTGCCACGCCTGCGGGCTCGATGCCGTGCGCCGCATCGAGCGCTCGCGCCGGTTCCTGATCGAGGCCGAGCCACCTCTCACAGCCGAGGAGACCGCCGCCTTCCCGGCCCTGGTCCACGACCGCATGACCGAGTGCCCCTACCCGCGCCCGCTGACCACCTTCGAGAGCGGGATCGAGCCGCGGCCGGTGCGCACGGTGCCGATCCTCAAGGAGGGCCGGGCCGCCCTCGAGCGGCTCGACCGCGAGATGGGCCTCGCCTTCGACGAGTGGGACCTGGAGTACTACACGCGGCTGTTCCGGGACAAGCTCCACCGCAACCCCACCGATGTCGAGTGCTTCGACATCGCGCAGTCTAACAGCGAGCACTCGCGGCACTGGTTCTTCAAGGGCCGGCTCGTCATCGACGGCTGTGAGGCGCCGGAGCACCTGATGGCGGTGGTTCGCGCGCCGCTCGAGGCGAGCCCCAACAACAGCGTGATCGCGTTTCGCGACAACGCGAGCTCGATCCGCAGCGGCCCGGTCCGGTCGGTGGTCCCGACCCAGCCCGGGGCGCCGGGCCCGCTGGCGGCGGCAGAGGTCGACCTCGACGTGACTCTGACTGCCGAGACCCACAACTTCCCCTCCGGCGTGGCGCCCTTCCCCGGCGCCGAGACCGGCACCGGCGGCCGCATCCGCGACGGCCACGCGGCCGGCCGCGGCTCGCTGGTTGTCGCCGGCACCGCCGCCTACTGCGTCGGCAACCTCCGCCTCCCCGGCCAACCGCTGCCGTGGGAGGACCCGGGCTTCACCTACCCCTCCAACCTGGCGTCGCCGCTCGAGATCGAGATCGAGGCCTCGAACGGCGCCTCCGACTACGGCAACAAGTTCGGCGAGCCGGTGATCCAGGGGTTCACGCGCTCGTTCGGACTGCGCCTGCCGGACGGCGAGCGCCGCGAGTGGCTCAAGCCGATCATGTTCTCCGGCGGCCTCGGCCTCATCGGCGCCCGGCACAGCGCCAAGGGCCGGCCCGAGGAGGGGATGCTGGTCGTCAAGCTCGGCGGCCCCGCCTACCGCATCGGCATGGGCGGCGGCGCCGCCTCGAGCATGGTCCAGGGAGAGAACCCGGACGAGCTCGACTTCAACGCGGTGCAGCGCGGCGACGCCGAGATGGAGCAGAAGCTCAACCGCGTCATCCGCGCCTGCTCGGAGCTCGGCGAGGCCAACCCGATTGTCTCGATTCACGACCAGGGAGCAGGCGGGAACTGCAACGTGCTCAAGGAGATCGTCGAGCCCGCTGGGGCACAGATCGAGATCCGCGAGGTCCTCGTCGGCGACGACACCCTGTCCGTGCTCGAGATCTGGGGCGCCGAGTACCAGGAGAACGACGCCCTGCTCATCCGCGCCGAGCACGCGGATCTGCTGCGTGCCCTGTGCGAGCGCGAGAAGGTGCCGTTCTCGTTCGTCGGCAGGGTGACGGGCGACGGCCGGATCGTCGTGCACGACGCCGTGGACGGTTCGACGCCGGTCGACCTCGAGCTCAACGACGTGCTCGGCGACATGCCGCAGAAGACGTTCGAGCTCGAGCGCCTGACTCCGGCGCGGCAGCCGCTCGCGCTGCCGCCTCACCTGAGCGTGCGCGATGCCCTTGAGCGCGTGCTGCGGCTGCTCTCGGTCGGCTCCAAGCGGTTCCTGACCACCAAGGTCGACCGCGCGGTCAGCGGCCTGGTGGCCCGCCAGCAGTGCGCGGGACCGCTGCAGTTGACGGTGTCCGACGTGGCGGTCATTGCCAACAGCCACCTCGCGACCACCGGCGCCGCGACCGCGGTCGGCGAGCAGCCGATCAAGGGCCTTCTCGACCCCGCGGCGATGGCCCGGCTGACGGTCGGCGAGGCGCTGACCAACCTCGTCTGGGCCCGTGTGAGCGCGCTCGAGGACGTGCGCTGCTCGGCCAACTGGATGTGGGCGGCCAAGCTGCCGGGCGAAGGCGCCGCCCTGTACGACGCCGCGGCGGCGATGCGCGACATCATGCTCGAGTTGGGGATCGCGGTCGACGGCGGCAAGGACAGCCTGTCGATGGCCGCCCTCGCGCCGGCCCCGGACGGCGGCTCCGAGACCGTCAAGGCGCCCGGAGCGCTCGCAGTCTCGGCCTATGTCACCTGCCCCGACATCACGGCCACGGTGACGCCCGATCTCGAGCTCGGGGAGCGCGGCCGCCTGCTTCTCGTCGACCTCGGCGGCGGCCGGCACCGGCTCGGCAGCTCCGCGCTCGCCCAGGTCTACGGGCAGGTCGGCGACACGGCCCCGGACGTCGACGATCCCCGCCTCCTGGCGCGCTCCTTCCGCACGGTGCAGCGGTTGATCGCCGACGGCCGGATCACCGCCGGGCATGACCGCTCCGACGGCGGCCTGGCGACGACGCTGCTGGAGATGGCGTTTGCCGGCGACTGCGGGCTCGACGTCGACCTTCCGGGCGGCGGCGACGATCCCCTGGCGGTGCTGTTCGCCGAGGAGCTCGGGCTGGTGCTGGAGGTCGACTCCGACGAGGTTGAGGCCGTCCTGGGCGCCTTCGGGGAGGCCGAGGTGCCGTGCGTCGCGATCGGACGCACCACGACCACGCCCACCGTGCGCCTGGCGGTCGACGGCCGCGAGGTGCTGTCGGCCGGCATGCGGGAGCTGCGCGACTTGTGGGAGGAGACCTCCTTCAGGCTCGACAGGTTGCAGGCCGATCCCCAGCACGTCGACGAGGAGCGGGAGGGGCTGCGGCGTCGCACTGCGCCGCCCTACCGGCTCACCTTCACGCCCCGTGAAACCGCCTCCGCCATCCTCACGGGCTCACCCAAGCCGCCGGTTGCGGTCCTGCGCGAGGAGGGGTCCAACTCCGACCGCGAGATGGCGGCGGCGCTCCTGGCCGCCGGGCTCGAGCCGTGGGACGTCACCATGTCCGACCTGCTGGCCGGCCGGATCACGCTCGAGCGTTTCCGCGGCCTGGTCGCCGTCGGCGGCTTCTCCTACGCCGACGTGCTCGACTCCGCCAAGGGCTGGGCCGGGGTCATCCGCTTCAACGAGGCGTTACGCAACGAGTTCCGGACGTTCGCCGAGCGGCCGGATACCTTCACCCTCGGGGTGTGCAACGGCTGCCAGCTGTTCGCGCTCCTCGGCCTGGTGCCGTGGTCGGGAATCCCCGACGCCGTCCAGCCGCGCTTCATCACCAACGCCTCCGGCCGCTTCGAGTCTCGGTTCGTGACCGTCGCCATCCAGGAGAGCCCGGCCGTTCTCCTTCACGGGATGGAGGGCTCGATCCTGGGAATCTGGCTCCAACACGGCGAGGGACGGGCGCACTTCCCGGATCCCGCCGTCCTCGAGCGGGTCGAGGCCCAGCACCTGGCGCCGGTGCGGTACGTCTGCGACGCCGGCGACCCCACCGAGGCCTACCCGTTCAACCCCAACGGATCGCCACGCGGCATCGCCGCCCTGACCTCGCCCGACGGCCGCCACCTGGCGATCATGCCGCACCCCGAGCGGACGTTCCTGAAGTGGCAGTGGGGGTGGATGCCGCGCAGCTGGCGAGCCGAGCTCGCCGCCTCACCGTGGCTGCGACTATTCCAGAACGCCCGGGAGTGGTGTCAGCAGTAGAGGCCCGGCTGGAGAGACCAGGCGCAGGGTGCTCATAAGCGACAACGGCTGTTCATGCCGGCGGCCAGGCAGAGGCGCCGACGCTACGACCTCGGCTCGGCTCTCCCCCCAGTCAGGCGGTACCATCACCGGACGGCGGTTTGCGCCAGACAGCGATGTCTTGGAAGCCACGGGAGGCTTGGCGGCCACACCACGCTCCGTAGAGCACCGGCATGAGTTCGAGACCCAGGGCCCCGTGGAACGCTGCAACCTCCTCCTCGTCGTAGGCAACGGCAGCCTCAGGATGACCCGGGTCGTGAACGTAGGCGGAGTCGATCCTGGTGTCGAAGCGGTAGCTGCCCAGGCCGTTGCGCGACAGCTGGCGCGACTGGGCGTTGAGAAGGAAGAACGTGCTGAGGAGGTATCCGCCCGGGCGGAGGACTCGAGCAGATTCCGACGCGAACCGGACGGCTGCATCCTGGAGAAGGTGGGTATAGAGGGACATTGCAATCACGCAGTCGAAAGAGCAATCGGAATACGGGAAGCGGAAGGAAGAGGGCTGGATCGGGCCGCGCGGGTTGTACTCGGCGTTGCGGATGTCAACGTGTTGGAACCGGAAGTGGGGATAGCCGACGGAGATGTTCTGCGAGCACCAGCGAATCGCGGACCTCGAGACATCGAAGCCGTCGTAGGAGCCGAGGGTCAGGAGCCGTGTCAGTGGAACCGCCAGGCGGCCGACGCCGCAGCCGACATCGAGGAGACGGGTGTGTGCACCGATGGAGCACCTCTCAACGAGGAGCTCCGTAAACTCCTGTCCGACCTCGAGGAAATCCCCTGCGCCGACCGACATCAGTCCTCGTGGGGGCACGAGAGCCGGTCTGCGACCCACAAGGCGCTCGCATAGGTCTAGCGGCCAGTAGATCGCTCGCCGCACTCGCTCGCGGAGTGGGGGCCGGAGAAAACGCTGAAGGTAGCCGTCGATTCTCTGGGAGATTCTGAGTCGGCTCATCGTCCGTGAAACCCGCCTCGCGCCAGGCTCGCGTCGGCCATTGCGGAATGGCGTGACCTATTCCTGTTCCCAAGAAGTGCCAAGAGCTTCGGCCCTCCCAAGTTCGACAGTTTCCGCCGCTGAGAGGCGTTTCTCGGGGGAGCCGGGTGAGTGATATCAGCACCTTGAGTGGTCAGCCTGGGGAAACCCATGTAATGGCACTTATTGTTCTGGTTCACACTTGACAAAATGCGATGTGATGCCGTAGAGTCATGGCGTGCAGTTGAAGGTTACCCGCTCCGGCCCGCGGACCTACCTCCAGATCGTGCATGCCTATCGCGATCCCGATACAGGCCGCCCCAAGCAACGCCACATCGCCAACCTCGGGCGCGCGGACCAGCTCGCGGACAGCGACCTTGACACCCTCATCAACGGTCTCCTCAAGTTCACCAACCGCGCCTCGCTGGATGAGCTGCACTTGGGCGTCTCCGCGGAGAAGACAACGTTCCGGCCGGCGCTGCAGCTTGGCGACGTCTGGGCCATCCTCAGCATCTGGCACCAGCTGAAGCTTGCACAGACCATCACCAAGGCCGTGCGGAACAGCCGCCGCCGGATCGACGTCGAGAAGCTGGTGCGGGTGATGGTGATGAACCGGCTGTCCGACCCACAGTCGAAGCTCGGGCTGCTGCGGTGGCTCGAGCAGGTGTACCTGCCCGGAGTGGACCAAGAGGGAGTGCATCACCAGCACCTCCTGCGGGCCATGGACGACTTGCTCGAGCACAAGGAGCAGATCGAGAACGAGCTGGCGGGCACGCTGCTACCGCTGTTCGACACCGAGATGCAGGTCGTCTTCTACGAGATCACCACGATCTCGGTGGAGGGCGAGACCGAGCTCGAGGGCGACGTGAGGGAGTACGGCAAGTCGAAGGACTTTGACGGCGTCGACCGCCAGTTTGCCGTGGGCGTAGTGCAGACCGCTGACGGGTTTCCCGTGACCCACGAGGTGTTTGAAGGGAACATCTCCGAGACCACCACCGTCAAGGGCTTGGTGATCAGGCTGGCTGAGCGGTTCCCGATTCGCCGTCTGGTCTTCGTCGCCGACCGCGCCATGGTGTCGCTGGACAACCTCGCCGAGCTCGAAGGGCTGCAGTTGCCGAGCGGCGAGACCGTCGAGTACATCCTGGCAGTACCGGCGCGTCGCTACCGCGAGATGACGAAGGACCTCCCCGATGTGCACCACAGCCTGATGGATGCGACCAAGGGCAGCGACAAGGAAGCGGTGGTTGAAACGGACATCGATGGCCGGCGCCTGGTGGTGGCCCACTCGCCTGAGATCGCCAAGCGCACGCGCCGGATGCGTGCCAAGAGGATCGTGAAGGCTCTCCGACTGGCCAGGAAGCTCGCCGGGCGGCTCAACGACCAGGCCGAGGGCGTCAAGCGGCCGGGGCGCCGGCTGACCGACGGCGGCGCCAAGATCACCTTCGGACAGGAGCTGTCGAAGCGGAAGCTGACTCGCCTGCTGAAGATCGAAACCGACGAGGACACCTTCTGGTGGGACTGGGACGTGGACGAGCTGAAGCGGGACCTGCAGCTGGATGGGAAGCTGGTGCTGATCTCCAATGTCCGCGACCTCGCCGCCGAGCAGCTGGTCGCCCAGTACAAGGACCTTGCCGACATCGAGCGCGGCTTCCGGATCATGAAGAATCAGCTGGAGATCGCCCCTGTCTACCATCGGCTTCCCGACCGCATCCGAGCCCACACGTTCATCTGCTTCCTTGCCTTGGTGATCCAGCGCGTTCTGCGGTACCGGCTTCATCGCTCGCCGTTGGGCGTGTCACCCGAGGAGCTGCTATATCGCTTGCGCACTGTCCAGCGTCACAGCATCAGGCTCGCCACCGGCAAGGAGCTCAGCGGAATCTCCACGATCGCTCCCGAGCAGCGTTCCCTCTTCGAGGCCGCCGGCGTTCCCCTGCCGACGATGAAGCGGCTCGAAGCGGCCATGTAGTGGCATCTCTGGAAACCTGTACTCATAGATTCAATAACTTACGCTCTGAACTGTCGAACTCGGGGGCCCCCGGCGGGTCCCTGCTCGCGTAGTACCGCGAAAGGATCTCCAACTCTTGGGTTGCTGCAGCTTTCGTTGCGAGAGCGCAGAGACGTGCGTCAGTGTGGTGATCCGAGCCGGTTCACTGCCGCTTGGTTCCACATCCTAGCCGCGCGGCAAATTCCGTAGCGAGACCGGAGAGGTGCCAGCCAGCGTGGTGATCCGAGTCGTGTCCGCGCCGAGGCGTACTTCCGTCCGTCGCAGGCGCGGGCATGGCGAGGAGCGCCGCGATGGCTGGCAGATCTTCGGTCGCAGTAGGAATCGGTCGCGGGGATCGGATCAGTTTGGCTCCCCGTGTGCAACCCTCTTCATAACCGTTCTCTTTCTCCCGCAGTTAACTGAAAACCTTCAATATCAACGGGTTATCAAAGATCAGGCCGTTCCGGCACGCCGGAAGCGGCGTTGAATCGCATTTCCCCATCTCCGCCGGATGCCACAACTCATCACCGCGTCATCAGAGCGAACACGCCCCAGCCCAGGTACTCACGTGTGTAAGCGGCGTAGCGCACGGGTTCCGAGGTCAGTTGGGCTCGAACCTCTTTTGCCAACTCGTCGTCGGGATTGGTTTCAAGCCATCGGCGCATGGTGAGCCATTTGGCCGCCTCATATCTGTCCCAACCGTCTTGGTCAGCCAGAACCATTTCAACGACGTCGTAGCCAAGGCGGTCGAAAGACGCGAGAAGTTCCGGAAGCATGAGAAAGTCGGAGATCGAGCCGGCAAGACACCCCTTGGCAACATCTTCGGTCGGCGGCATCTGCCGCCAGTAGGGCTCGCCAATGAGGATGATCCCTCCGGTGCGCAGGCTCCGCGCCAGAAGCTCGATAGTGCCGGCTATTCCCCCGCCGATCCACGTGGCACCGACACAGGCCGCCACATCGACCTTTTCGTCGGCGACGTAGCCGGTAGCATCGCCATGGATGAACTCGAC
>CAZKGM010000004.1:0-1874 GCA_964552395.1 uncultured Thermoanaerobaculia bacterium
AGGGGATGACACCAGTGCCGAGACCTAGACTCATGAGCGGCCCTGGAGTAGGCGGCACTTTATTGACCTCTCTCCCGGAGGTCATTCGGTAACCGGCAAGCTGCCTCGAAAGGCGGAGGGGGAGTCCCCCAGGAAGATCAGGCGCAGGGGTTTTCCGGAGGATCTGGTGCCGGCCTCCTGGGCGCCGCTCTGAATCGTCAGTGTGTTGGTGGCCCTGCCGGCCACAGTCCCAGGGTCTTCTAGGACCTGTGCCGCTGCGGTGATGATCCGGCCGCCTCTTCTCCTGAGGAGGAGGTATGCGGGCGCCTTGCGAATGGCTTCAAGATGATCGGAGGGTCCTTGGACGCGAAGGACGAACCTGCCGCTCGCTGAGGTCCGAAGAACCTTGACGCTCACAGACCGGGGGATCTGGCTGTTCGTCAGTCGCCAGCGTGCCTCCAGGAGCTGCCTCTGCAAATTCTGCGTAGTAAAGTCCGGTGAGGGTCTCGGGCGTTCCGAGAGTGCCACGTTGAGTGCTGCGACGAGCTTGGCCGGCTCGTAGGTGAGAGAACTTGGGCCAAGATAGTTGGCTGCCCAGCCGGCAACTTGGCTCATGATCCTCTGGTTGCCATGAAAGAGGTTGCGGTATTCGTCCAGCGACCGTCCCCCAGCCGACGTCACGAGCCTCGAAAGAGTAGCTGGGCCCAATCCCGTTGACGTCACTTTGCAACGGACCTCAAGAGGCAGTGTTTCGAACCGCTGCAGGTAGCAGTGGACGTCGGTAGGCTCACAGCTCCTGATGGTTTGCCTGAGGATTAAGTTCGCCATAGTCCGGGCGCACCCCTCTGATCCTGTCGTGAGGAAGTGGTGATAGACCGGCATCATACCGGCAGGGCCCATCAGCTGGTCATACTTCTCCATGTATTGAGGGTTGCCGGGGCATCCTCTGTGTTCGTAGATCTCGATCAGGGCATCCGACATCCAAGGGCAGCCTGTCTTGGGACAGAGCGACTGCGCGAGATCGACCAGGGCGTACTCGATCCAATGGGCAGAGCTGAGATGGTGTACAACCCGTTCGATTTCAGAGTCTTGGGGACAGATGGGTGCGTTCTTCGCGAGAGCCCGAAAGAGCTCAGTGCCTCTACGCTCCGAACGGATCGGTACCGATCCCAGAGCTTTCAGCAGGGGAGCGCACAGCCGAGGATCCGGCGGCCCCCGGGAGATACTGGCGAGGTCGTCCCATTGGCTGGAATGGTCGAGCGCTTCGAGTAGAAAGGGGACGACCCTATGGTCCTGCAGGGTGCCGGAGAGGAGGAATCGGCCCAGGAAGGCCGCCTGGGAACGAGGATTCTCCTTCTTCAGAAAGTCGAGAACAGCGTCGGCGGACTTTGGGCTCCCGATGGCGTTGACCAGCTCCATTGTCGCCCAGCGCGCACACGGGTCCTCTGATTTCAGCCCGGGAAGGATGCAGTCGAGGTCAGCTTCAGCGATCTGTGCCGAACCCTTGGGAAGCATCCCGTTCCAGATGCTGGCCCCATTCCTCCAGGCATCAATCAGCTCTGTCGCAACCTGCCTGTAGCGAGTTCCCTCGCAGAGCTGCAGGAGCTTGTCAGAGCAGGGGAAACCGGGTGTGCTCCTCGACAAGACCTTCTGACCCCCATAGCCTACGCTCACTCCTGAGGTTCTGGCCGGCGGACCCCGCCACTCCTTATTCTGGGAGGCCGCAGGAGAAGGCGGGAGAAGGAAGGCAAGGAGCAGCCATGGAAGCGTTGTAATCCTCGAGGCGTTGAAAGCTCGGATCACCGATCTTCACCCTCCTCCCACATCCACCAGCGGTCAACCCTTGCTGAACGCCTAGCGCGCCTTCCATCGAAGGGGCTCGGAATCGAGGGATG
>CAZKGM010000004.1:1974-174091 GCA_964552395.1 uncultured Thermoanaerobaculia bacterium
CCCTTGCTGAACGCCTAGCGCGCCTTCCATCGAAGGGGCTCGGAATCGAGGGATGACTCAGGTTCTTGAGGAGATCGAGAGCGTCCTTTCCCCGGATCGACCCCATGCTCCTGGGGCCGAGCATGGAACGGACAAGGAGTGAGCGGCTCCGGTTCGGGTCGAGATGCCACAGCAGGACCATGTTGTCCGCAGCCCTTGAGTGACCGTTCTTCACATGGGTCAGCAGTCCAAAGACGTCATCGGAGGGACCGGCGCCAAACCACTGGCGCGCAGCCTCGAAATCTCGTTGTCCCCATGCGCGGTTGGAGCACTCCATTGGAAGGAACATGCGCAGGGCGATACAGCCCTTGATGTGGGGCTCCCTTTCCTGTTTTGGGAACTGTTTGAGGCCACGGGAGTATCGGTCGCGCACCCACTGGGCGAGTCCATCATCTGAGTGCACCTTCCACCATCTAAGCCATCGAAGCGAGCTCTTCTCCGGTTCCCCGAAAGAGCTGACGCCAGCGCCAATGGGGTTGCCGAGATGGAACACAGCCGCGTCGGCGGCGGCGAGCAGCGGAGCGCAGTCGCCGTGCTCATCGACACAGGTCTTGAGGGAGGAGACGACTTTGTCGATCGTCGGCCGGTCGTGATGGCGGCCGAGCGCAGCGGAGGCGTAACCCGCTAGATTTCGATCCCCGTGCGCTGCAATATCGATGAGTAGGCTCACCACGCCGGGTTCCCGTCGCAGGGCAAGCAGGGCCAAGGCTCTCGCGGCCACATCCGGTACGTCATCCGCTACGAGGGCGAAGACCTTCTCCACCTGGCCCTCGATGTGGAACCGGTAGACGCCCTCCAGACCCCGGAAACGGAATGCGGGGAGTGGATGATCGAGGAGCGGCGGGAAGAGCTTGGCTGCGGGCGCCCACCGCGCGGCCAGGAGATGATCCAAAGCGTCAAGTCGTTCGGATGGGCTGCCTTGGCGTGCCTGCCGCATCCACGCGGCTGCGATCCCCGGATCATGGGTGCCGACCCAAAGCGCCCACAGGGTTGCATCCCGGATCTCCTGCTTTGACGTGGTGCGAACCACCTCGCGGAACAGGTCCTGGATTCCAGGATCAAAATAACGGATGAAATCGCCGGGCGGAGTCGATGGAGCGTAGCGCGAGGGTGCCAGACCGATCCCGCACGCGATGGCGCGGCTGAAGCCTCGCTCTTCGACCTTGGCGGCGGCTTTCTCGAAGCGGCTTCTTTTGGCCTGAAGCTCGGCAAGGGCTAGGACTGCCGCCTCGCTCGGTTTCTGAGGGGCCAGAGTTGGGAAGGTAAGGTGGCTCCGTCCCGGGGGGATCCGCTGGTACAACCGCCATGCCAGTACCTGTACTGGCTTTCGTCGATCAACAACGAGGCGGGCCAGAGTCAGAGCCCCCAGCGATTTCTCGGAAAGGCGCTCCTTCAGAAAACCAGCAGCGAGCCTGGGATTGAGCAAATCCGAATACAGACTTACCAACGAGTCTGCCAGGTCCTCACGGATCTTCCAGACGGCAGACGGGAGTTCCCCCAGACTTTCCCGCGGCTCCAGGCCCGCAAGCAGGCGATCGTCGGGCCGTGCCTCCACATCCTCCGGCAGAGGGAAAAGTGCCTCAATGGCGAGAGCTTCGGGTGGCAGCCAGCCTTCTTTCCATCCACGCGACAGGAGGCGACGCAAGGCCAAGGCGCGAATGTCGTTGCCTCCGGCGATGAGGACGATCCCCTCGAGATCCTGGAGCAACGAATCCGAATGGGCCCACCGCCCCCATTGTTTCTCGCGAGTCTCGGGATCGGCCAACAACCCCAGGAGCGCTCTCGGGTAGACGGCGTCTGGGGGGTACTTCCTCTCCTCGAGCTGGAGGGGATGTCTGGCCGCGATGGCCTCAAGGAGTTTCAGGGTCCTCTGGCGAGCCGTCGTCGAGGAGTGTTTCCCTGTGTCGGTCAGCGCTAACGAATACCAGAGATTCCGCCAGGAAAGACCCTCGGTACCCTGCGACGAAGTTACCCGAATCTGCTCCTGGACGTACTTTTCATTCCCTTCCTGCATCGCTGCACCGACCACGAGCGTCGTGGGGAACCGGCGGCGGGCGATCGGCTTCTCCCCGCAAGGGAACTCTTCTTCCCCCGTCAGCTGGCGCCAGGACAGGCGCCGGCCGCGTCGGTCAAGCTCCGCTGCTGCAAGCTCGGTGGCTCTGTCTGGGCCGTCCTCTAACAGCTGGCACAGGGCACTTGCCGGGAGCAGGGCAACGGCGCCACGACCGATGTGCGCCCGGGTGTGACCACCCAGGAGCTTCGGCAAGAGCTCCTCAACCAGATCGGTGCGGCCTGCATCGACGATGCGGCCGAGAATCTCGTTGTACTTCGTCGTACCCGGGGTTTCGAGCTGTTTCGCCACAGCCTCGGGTGGGAGATCGAGGATGTCGGGTTGCCTTTCCTTGGGTCGGAAGATCTTTCGGCTGCTTTCGGTGAGACTGGTCCATGCGGTGTCGTTCCATCGAGCACATGCTGAGATCCCCGACAAGCTCCCAGCCACCCACTGTACACATTGAGGATCGCCCCATAGGAGTGGCGCCTGCGAGGGAGGCCAGACGGCATCCACCGGAATCTCCACATGGAGGGTTGTCAGAGTGTGGATCGCAGCGCCGAAGACGATGGGGTCCCGACTCTTCAATCCCATCGCGATAAGAGAAGGCGTTCTGTTTCCCACCGGGCCGGAGAGTTCGAGTGCACGGAGTACTGCAGTCAGGACGAGCGGCCCCTGCAACTGCCTATTCGTGATTGAGTTAAGACAGGTTTCGAGCTCTGGTGAAAGACTCATTCCAAGGTATACGACGGCGGACGCGCGTTCGAAGGGCCTGCCTTCCCGGCAGAGCTGAAGAAGTGCAGCGTCGTAACGAGCCAGGGCGGGATGAAGGCCCGTTTGTACCTTCTCCTGGGCAAGGAGACTGAAACACTGGACATGCAGTACGCAACAGCTTGCCAAAATGAGAAGAAAACGTTGCATTGTGGAGTCCCGTACCATCATAGCAGGAGGCTGATCTGTGCCTCGGCCAACACCTTGGGCACCTTGACTGGGCTGCGGACAACCACTACCTCGCCTCGAGCCGCCGGGCCCGGCCGGAGCGTGAGGCCGCGTATGGCCGGTGCTCGTCAGCTCACCTAGAGTGCGGCGAAGGGAAGCTTGGAGAGGAAGCCACCCGCCCGGAGCAGCTCCACGGTCTTGTGGGCGCAGGGCCAGGGTTCGGGCAACGTGGGTATACTCCGGGACATGAGACACCATCTCTGTGCCGCGTTGCTGCTGCTCCTCCTGCCCACGGGTGTAGCCCGGGCGGACGAACCCATCGCGATCGGACGGACCGGTCAGATCCACTCGGACATCCTCCACGAAGACCGGGTCCTGCGGACCTACCTGCCGCGGAGCTACGGCTGGGCGGTCGACCGGCGCTATCCGGTTCTCTACCTGCTCGATGCCGAGACCGACTTCGTTCACACGGCGAGTGCGGTCGACTACCTGGCCTCCACCGGCCAGATCCCGGAGATGATCGTAGTGGGTGTGGACAGCACGAACCGTATCCGCGATTTCACACAGACCGACTGGTCCGAGGCATGGGTCGGCGGAGGCGGGGCACCGAAGTTCAAGGCATTCCTCTCGAAGGAGCTGATCCCGGACATCGAGCGGAGCTATCGAACGAACGGGTTTCGCGTGATCTCGGGGCACTCGGCCGGGGGGCAGTTCGTACTGTACTGCCTGACCTCCGATCCAACGCTGTTCCAGGCGTATCTGGCGCTGAGCCCGAGCCTCAACTGGGACCACAACCTTCCGCAGCGCTCACTGGAAAAGGTCCTGGCGTCGACCGACAGCTTGAAAGCGTTCCTTTACGCCGCCCACTCGGACGACTTCGGTCGCGCCCTCGCCGACGACCAACGACTGGTTCACACGCTCGAAACCACGGCACCGCGGGGCTTTCGCTGGGCGAGCGGCTCGTTCCCGGAGGAGTCGCACTCCGGGATGACCCTTGTCGCCGAGATCGATGGGCTGCGCCACCTCTTCTCCGGATATCGCTACTCGAACGACCTGCTTGCGCTGGGGATCGATTTCGCACAGGCACATTTTGACGAGGAGTCGAGGGTCGTGGGCTACCACATCGGGGTTCCCGAAGACGTGGTGAACGATCTGGGCTATGCGGCGCTGTCTGCGGGCAAGACCCCGGACGCCATCACGCTGTTCCGCCGCAACGTCCGGGACAACCCGAACTCGGCCAACGCCTACGACAGCCTGGCGGATGGCTACGAAAAGGCCGGCATGTGGAAGGATGCCGCCGCAGCGGTGGACCGCGCCGTCGCTCTCGCCGGCAGGTACCGCGACCCCGATCGGGCGCAGTTCGTCCAGCACGCGGAGGAGATTCACCGCCGGCTGAGCGGAATTTCGAAAAGCGAACCGGACTCGCACGAGTAAGCTCGCCGGCGGGCAGAGGCCGAGCGTCCGCGCAGCCGGTTGTGAGGCGGTCGTCACTGCATGAGGCCCTTGTACCGGAGATAGGTGATGTTGACGATGCTCAGCAGCACTTTGGCTGGTCCCGCCGCGATACCGATCGATGGCACGAGACGCGGTACGAAGAAGGTTGCTGCGCAGAAGAGAGAGACCGCCAGCTTCCCAATGGGCGGCGCCGTCCGCGAGAATCGCCACGAGCACCGTTGTCACAACCGCTGCGCTCTCGGGTGCCACGTGAGCCTCTTGCAAAATTGGGAGCTCCGACCGTGCGGTGCGAAGTGTCCGCAGAAAAGGCATTGAAAACAAGGACGTTCGGTTTTCGACCCTGTGCGATTTGGGGAGTTTTGCAAGAGCCTCACGTATCACTTTCTCACACTCTTCCGCCGGGCCGGCCCGGAGCGTGCGGACGCGTATGATGGTTTCGATCGAGAGCCCAGCGAGATCAAGAATGCACAGGGGATAACAGCAGTGCCGAGACCTGGGCTCATGAGTTGGAACAGCGTGGCGGGGGCTCGTTCTTCGCTGAAAGTGAGGACTGGCTCACAATGGCGGAACGGTACGACTGGCGCCGTTTCGGAGATGACTTGCTGCGCGATTCGGAGGGAAGCCGATGCCATCCAATACTCGCTCGAGCCTGTTCGCGCTCGCATGGGCGCTCGGAGCCGCCGCCTTGCTGGCGCCGGGCACCTGTGCCGCGGCAGCCGCAACCACCGGAGGCCACGCCCCGGCGGCGTGGCAAGTCCCGATCACCCCGAGCAGTCCCGAGTACGCCCGGCTTGCAGACGAAGCACAGCGGGTCACGATCATCCGCGACGACTGGGGGATCGCGCACGTGCACGGCAAGACCGACGCCGACGCGGTGTTCGGGGATATCTATGCGCAGTGCGAAGACAGCTTCGATCGCGTCCAGTACAACTACCTCCTGGCGCTCGGCTGGACCGCGCAGGCGAAGGGCGAGGCGGCGATCTGGCAGGACCTGCGCGAGCAGC
Source organism: uncultured Thermoanaerobaculia bacterium (assembly GCA_964552395.1). Lineage (GTDB taxonomy): Bacteria > Acidobacteriota > Thermoanaerobaculia > Thermoanaerobaculales > Sulfomarinibacteraceae > JAJDNH01. The sequence goes on from CAZKGM010000004.1 coordinate 7,462, forward strand.
TTTTCATCGACCCCGCAGTGCTGAAGGATGACTATGCGAAAAGCCCCGGCTGGCTAAAAGAGCTCATGGACGCCTGGGCGGACGGCATGAACTGGTACCTGGCCACGCACCCCAACGTCCATCCCGAGGTCATCGAGCGCTACCTGCCGTGGATGGCGCTCTCTTTCACCGAGGGCAGCATCGGCGGCGACATCACCCGTGTGGACCTTGCCAAGCTCGCGGCGTTCTACGGCGTCGACCACGTCACCACGGCGGCGCTGGCCGATACGACGCCTCCCGCCGGGCATGAAGTGCTCGGCTCCAACGGCATCGCAACCGCCCCCAAGGTGTCCGCCGACGGCCACGCCCTGCTGCTGATCAACCCACACGTCACCTTCTACTTCCGCGACGAGACGCAGATGTCGAGTGATGAGGGACTCGACGCCTACGGCGCCTCGACCTGGGGTCAGTTCTTCGTCTACCAGGGTTTCAACGAGCACGTCGGCTGGATGCATACCTCGACCGGCGTCGACGCGGTGGATCAGTTCGCGGAAACCGTCGTCAGGAAAGACGGGCGGTACTTCTATCGTTTCGGCAAGCAACTGCTGCCGGTGAAGACGCGCGCGATCACCATCCGCTACCTCGGCGAGAACGGCATGATGAAGTCGCGCACCTTCACCGCGTACTTCACCCAGCACGGGCCGATCGTCGCCAAGGAAAACGGCAAGTGGATCGCCGAGGCGCTGATGAACAAGCCGATCCCTGCGCTAGAGCAGAGCTGGCTGCGCACCAAGGCCACCGACCTGGCAAGCTACATGAAGATCGCCGAGTTGAAGGCCAACTCGTCCAACAACACTGTCTTCGCCGACGACAAGGGCGAGATCGCGTTCCTGGTGCCGCAGTTCATCCCCAAGCGCGACGACGAGTTCGATTACACCAAGCCCGTGGACGGCAGCAATCCCAAGACAGCCTGGCAAGGCCTGACCCCGATCGAGGACATGCCCAACGTGATCAACCCACCCAACGGCTGGGTGTTCAACACCAACGACTGGCCGTGGACGGCGGCCGGCAAGCACAGCCCGAACGCCGCCGATTATCCGCAGTACATGGATACGTTCGGACCGAATCCGCGTAGCGAACATGCGCTTCTCATGCTCAGGGGTGCGCGCGACTTCACCAAGTCGAAGATGATCGCCGATGCCTTTGATTCCTACCTGCCGGCGTTCGCACGGCTGATCCCGATCCTGCTGAAGGACTACGACAGCCTGCCCGAGAGCGATCCGCTGAAGGCAAAGCTGGCCGGCCCGATCGGGGTGCTCAGGCGTTGGGACCATCGCTGGGGCATCGCCTCGATTCCGACCGCGGTCGCGGTTTTCTGGGGCGACACGCTGTGGCACGAGGTCGACGCCGAGGCCCGTGCCAGCGGCCTCGATGCGCACAAGACGAATATGCGCGTGTACGACTACATCGCGGGAAAAGCGACGCCGCAGGTGCGTCTCGGGGCGCTCGCCAAGGCGGTCGACCGGCTCCAGACAAGTTTCGGCACCTGGGGCATTCCGTGGGGCGAGGTCAACCGCTACCAGCGCCTCGACGATTCGATCCACCCGCATTTCAGCGACGCGAAGCCCAGCATCGCGGTGCCGTTCACCTCCTCGCGCTGGGGCTCGCTGGCCTCGTTCGGCGCGCACACATGGCCCGGCACCAAGAAGTACTACGGCAACAACGGCAACAGCTTTGTCGCAGTGGTGGAGTTCGGGCCGAAGGTGAGCGCACGCGCAATCCACGTCGGCGGTGCCAGCGGCAACCCGGAGTCCCCGCATTTTACCGACCAGGCCAAGCGCTACGTCAGCGGCAACCTGCGCACCGTGTACTTCTGGCCCGATCAGATCAAGGGCCACGCAGTACGCGTGTACCATCCCGGCCAATGAAGATGCGCTCCGCCCATCGGCACAGGGATGATACGTGCCTGGGCCGACACTTCTGGTACCTTCGCTGAGCCGCCACTCGCCACGACCTTACCTGGTTGCGCCGGGCCGGCCTGGAGCGTGCGGACGCGTATGATGAGTTAGCCCGGATCGTTCACTCGCGATCTACTGCGACCGACGATACGCCAGCCAGCGCCGTGCTCTTCGCGTCTCGGTGTCCTCAACGTACCCTCCGAGTATGCCTGCGGCACCTCGACGCTCAGAGCCCAGTGCTGACAAGCGTCTCGCCGGTCTCGCTACGATCGCTCATGAACGTACCGGGCTCGATCGGAAGCTCAGCGAGTTCAACAATGAGCAGGGGATGACAACAGTGCCGAGACCTCAACGCATGTGCTGCGCCCCCGGTGCCTTTCCTGCAATCCCAGTAGGTACCAGGAACGCGACCCAAAGCTCGTCTCCATGCCCCGAGTCGTCAGGCCGTCCAGCTGCCGGCCGCCTTTCGTTGGCCGCCCGCTCCGCCCGTCTCAGACCGCTGAGGTCGGCCCGCTTACTCCTTGATAGCAACCGCGTGGTAGGAGAGTACCTCGGGGATCGACTCGACCCCGTCGCACATCAGCGTCGTGCCCTTTTCGAGAATCTGGCAGTGGGTGGTGTTTGCGGGATCCGCCGTGGGCCAAATGAGGACCTCCCCAGTTGGAGAGACCGAGTACTCGTGTGCTTCGCTGTTCCACCTCGTACCTTCGACGCTGCACCTGTCGTAGCCTTCAATGAGAGCAGTACCGTCGCCGTGAAACTCGACGGTTCCCCAGCCGCTGCAGTACTCGGCGCCGCTGGCCGGGGGAGCGACTTCCCTCACGTGGATCATGGTGTAGTAGTAGGCCCCGTTCAGGCTGCGCTCGTCGTATCTCCTCCCGGCCTCGGTGGGTGCCGGCGCAGCCAACAGCCAGGTCAATCCGACCACTGTCAGGACAGTCGATGTGCTCAGTCTTGTATTCATCTTCCTTCTCCTCTCTGTTGGTTGTCACTCTCAAGAGAGGAGACCCCCGGCCGTTTTGCTCACACTGGCCTACTCGGCCCGCCAACGAGATCACAGCCTTGAAAAGGCGCCCGCATCGGTCCCACGCTCGAAGGATCGCATCGGTGTCAGGCATCCAGGTTTCGTGGTTTGATGACCTCGGGTGCCACGTTTCTCACCAGGGCGATCGCTCGCGGGACCCATGATGGCGCGGCGGACTCGGAGCTGCGCCGCGCGCTTGATTGCCTCGATAGCGCGATCGCGGCGTGAGCCAGAAGGTAAGTCGGCGACAAGGTCGGAAGTGAGTGACTGGCACATTTCTCGGCGCGCACCGGGATCGCTGGAGAAGTAGTTTCTACCCAGGTGGCGGTCCTGCTCCCGGGTAGTAAGTGCGCTTCCCGGTGGGACACCTGGGAGCTAGATTCGGGATCAGGCGAACAGAAGGCCGCACCAGGACTGGAGGCAGTACATGAGCTCGGCTCGTGAAGAGAGCACGATGAGCGATTGGGCCGGATGAGCTGCGTCGAAAGGAGACGTTTGATGAAAGGTCAGATCCTCGCAGTAGCCACGCTCGGACTCCTTGCGGCGTTCGTCGCGTGCAACAAGGAGACGACGCCAGGAACGTCCGCCGCAACGGAATCGTCGGCGAGGGAAACCTCTGCCCAAACCAAGGCGACGGTCACGCCGGAGTCGGCGACGACTGCTTCGTCGGTCGCGAGGGGCGTCGCGAAGGCCGCGCAGTCCGGCGCAGAGCAGATGGCGAAAGGCGCGAAGGAACTTGGTAGCGACGTGAAGGACGAAGCGCGGCAGGCGACGGCAGCCGCCGGAGCAGCGCTGGAGAGCGGTGGCAAGAAGCTGCAGCAGGTAGCCGACGCGGCTGTTCGGCAGAGCACCGAGCCGGCAGCCACGCAACCGGCTTCCGAAGCTCCCGCTGAAGGAAGTCTCGCGAAAGGCGCGGTGATCTTCAAGGCGAAGTGCGTGTCATGCCACGGCGCCGACGCCAGCGGGAACACTGCGATGGGCAAGAAGAACAGCATCTCGGATCTGCGCTCCTCGGTGGTGCAGGATCTGACCGACGCAGAGCTCGCGGCGATGATTGCAAACGGAAAGCCGGGCGGCATGTCAGAGAAAGCGCACAAGAGCAAGGCTCTCACCGAGGAGCAGATCAAGGACGTCATCGCCTACCTGCGCTCGATCCGGATGTAGGCCATGATTGGCGCCGATGTGCCTTGGAGCGACCGGTCGGGTCACCTTGTGGCTGCAAACCACCAACGTCGCATCGTCAGGAAGAGCCGTAGATGTCAGGAGGAAGTGCAATGATGAAACTCAGTCGTCCAAAGGTCATCACGTGGTGGATTGCCATTGCCCTTGGGGCGCTCGGGATCCTCGGTCAGTTGAGCGTCGTCCCCGCTCTGGGCGCGTACTCCTTCGTGTTGGTCACGGCCGGGCTTGTGCTACTGGCCCTGGCGGTGGTCCTCAAGAACCTCTAGCTGAGATGTGGTCGCAGGACGGCCGCCGGGCACTCTGGCGTCTGTGAACAGCTGGGGATGGTGAAGCCACGGATCGGTGCCCGGGCCGACACCTCAACACCCTTGGTGAGGTGCCACCCACCATCACCTCACCTCGAGCCGTCGGACCGGCCCGGAGTGAGCGGACGCGTATGGTGGTCTCGATCGAGAGCTCAGCGAGCGCAGATTCATGTGCCGGGTACCTTTTCCAGGAGGTGTTCCCCTCCGTCGGTCTCTACTCCTCCGAGGCGTCGTAGACCACGCGGCCATCGCAGAGCGTCAATCGAATCTCGATCGGGGCAGGGAGCTCGGCGGCAAGGTCCCGAACGTTCCCGGAGAGGACGAGGAGGTCGGCCAGCATCCCCGGATGGATCTTCCCCTTCCGCTTCGACGAGTACTCGGTCCATGCAGCCGCAGTGGTATAGGCGCCGAGCGCCTGTTCGAGCGTAACGTGCTGATCGGTATCGCCCTCCGTCCACGGGCGCCGCCGGACGGCATGGCGCACGCCTTCGCGGACATCGCAGGAGACGATGGGCCAGTCACTGCCGAAGACGAGAACCGCTCCGCTGCGAAGGAGCGCCTTCCATGCGAACGCCGAATTCCACTCGTCGTGCGGCACCATTTTGTGCCACAGCGTCATTGGAGGGCGCTCGTGCAAGGGTTGCATGGAGGCGACGATTTGCTCCGTCCCGAAGCGCGGGATGTCCTCCGGATGGCACATCTCGATGTGCTCGACGCGGTGAGGAATGCGGTGGCCTCGCGCCTGATCGACGCGGGCGTTGCTCCGGCGCGCTCGAGCGATGGCGTCGAGCATCGATCTGACCGAACCGTCCCCGACACAGTGGGCGGCAACCTGCATTCCCAATCCGTCGGCGAGCGCGACCAGGGCGTCCAGCTCTTCCTGACTGAACTCCGGTACGCCTTCGGGTGGAGCTTCGTCAAGGCGGTAGGCCGTCGTTTTCTCGACGACGCCATCCATGAAAACCTTGATGGTGTCGCAGCGCAGCTTGCAGTCCACGTCCACGAACTCGGGCATCTGCTCCCTTCGATGGGGGTTCTCCCGTTGCAGATAGGGATGCACGAAGGTCTTCCGGACGGTATCCCGAACATGCTTCGAACAGGCGTGGATGTCGTCGATGATCGGATACCTCTCGCGATACGCTTCGTCCTGCGCCAGTTGTGCGATGGGCGCATGTCGCGCTTCACCCGCTTCGTCGAGCAATCCGACGAGCTCCTCGTGCAGCTCGGCGGCACTGAGCTTGCGCCGGCGCGCCTTCATCAGGGCATCGCGCACGCGCGCCGCACGGAGGACGTCCTCGAGCATATTGCTGTCGGCCACGGCGCCGCACGAAGTGTTGATGCGGATCGGAAGCTCCCCGCGCTGCTCGAGCTCCAGCACGAGCAGCAGGAAGGCGATGTCCTGGGCCGGCTGCGCGAGCGCCATGCGATGGACGGTCGTGATGCCCAGACGCACGAGTTGCCGGCAGACGGTCTTGAGATCCTCAACCTGTTGTTCGAGAGGAGTGGGGAAGCGGGCGGTGAGGGGCCCGCTGATGAAGTGGGTCACTTCCGGTTCTCGGAACTCGCCGCTCGGCAGGACATCGGCTCCCAGGATGATGTTGTGGTCCAGGTGCAGCGCTTCGATCATGGGAGGGTAAGGCGGCATGGGGTGGAGGAGGCCGGCTTCCTCAAGAGCCTTGGTGTTGGCCCAGCACGTATGGAGATCGTGCGCATAGATCAGCAGTGGGTGGTCCGCGACGATGTCGTCCAGGTATGTGCGGCAGTGAGCGGAAGGAATGATGGGCGGGTCCGCGTAGTGCAGACCGAAGCAAGTCAGGAGTGAAGCATCGGCGCGTTCCTTGGCGTACGCTTCGAGCTTCTTCCGGAGCCCCTTCGCATTTTCGACGCCTTCCAGGTCGCAGCTCTGGAGACGCAGCATCGCAACCGTGAGATGCAGATGTGAGTCGGTCCACCCCGGCACGACGCTGCTGCCTTCGGCGTCGTAGACCGTGGTGCCGTCGCCGATCAGCGGGGAGATGGAGCCTGCGTCGCCGATTCTCGTGATGACGTTTTTCCGAATCGCGATATCGCAGACGCTCTCCGAGCCATCCTCGAACACGAGCGCGTTGCGAATAACGATGTCGGCGGTTCGGGTTGCGTCATGGTCAAGGGGGGTTTCGAGGAGAGGAGTGGTGTCGACCCGGGGGACGCTCGGGCCGACCGATCGCCGCGCCGCCTTCCGAAGATGGGGATAGGTGTGGTGGATTCGTGTGCGCAGGAGCTCTCCCGCGTGTTTCGGACATCGCATATCGCCTCCTCAGTCGAGAGATAACGCCGGCGGCAATGGAATGCAACCGGAGTGGTGCCTGGGCCGGCACTTCTTGTACTTTCACTGGGCTGCCACCCGCCGAGATCAGCCCTCGGACAGGTTCATCTTGTGCAGCAATGCCCTGTACCGGGGGTCGCTACGTACGGGATCGAAAAATGGAAAGGTTTTGATCGGTACGACCAGCGGGTCACGGGCCTCGACCGCTCGGTCCCACCAGTGAAAGGCCGCGTCCCAGTCCTCGAGGCCGACGTAGCCGAGCGCGAGCGTCGACGGCGGTATGTAGGCCTTCGCTGACATCGCCTCCGTCCGTTCGAGCAGCTTCAGCGCATCGTCCCGCCTTCCGGCCCGGCCGTAGGCGAGGGCCAGATACCCGATCGTGATAGGTGTCCCGCCCGAGAGCTCGCGCGCTTCCTCGAGCGCGGCCACGGCCTCGTCGGGCGTGTTGCGTTCGATGCAGGCGAGACCGATGACCAGGTGTCCGAGGAAATGGGTCGGGTCGAGCGCAAGCATGTGCCGGCCCTCGTCGTGCATCCTCTCCGGGCGGTGTCTCAGGTACTCCACGGTGCTGACCCACCAGCGAACCAGCAGCGACAACGGGTCGCTCTGAAGCATCGCGGCGACTTCGGCCTCCGCCTCATCGATTCGCCCGTGGGGTATCAGACCGGCAATCGCGTAGCGCAATCGGACTGTCGGCGACTCCCGGTTGAGCTTGTGGGCGCGACTGAACTCGCGATCGACCTCGAGCCAGTTGTAGTCGAGCTCCTTGCGGAGCATGCCGAGCAGAGCGTGGGTCTCGGCAAGGTCGTCGTCGAGCTCGAGAGCCCGCAACGCGTGCCACATGCCCTCCGCGAATGCCTCGCGGGGCGACAGGCCGCCGAAGAATCCGAGGTACCAATACAGCTCCGCCAGCGAGTCATGGGTCAGGGCGAAGTTCGGGTCGAGTTCGATTGCACGCTTGAAGCACTGCAACGCCGTCTCCATGGCCTCCGGTGTCCCCCTCGCGAAGTAATGACGGCCCTCGAGGAACAGCGAGTGAGCCTCCGGGTCGACGGCGGGCCGGCGTTGACCGCGTTCCTCCTCCTTGAGCCCGATCCGCAGCCGCTCGACGATCGCCTCGGCGATCTCGTCTTCGAGGGCCAGGATGTCAGTCAGCTCGCTGTCGAAGCGCTCGCTCCACAGGTGGCTTGCGTCGGCCGTCGTGACCAGCTGCACGGCAATCCGCACTCGCTGGCCAGCGCGCCGCACACTGCCCTCGAGGATGCTGTCGACGTCCAATCTCGCCCCGGCCTCGTGTACGTCGAGGCCCATCCGGGCGACAGCAAACGACGAGGTGCGGGCGATCACCCGCAGTCCCGGAACCCGGGTGAGCACGTTGATGATCTCCTCGGCAAGACCTTCGCAGAGGTAGTCGTCCTTCTCGTCGCCGGACATGTTGGCGAACGGCAGCACGGCGATCGATGCTCGCTCCCGATCGACGCCCGCCGCCGGGCCCGTTTCGATCGCCGCCGCCAGCTCGTCGGCCGACTGAAACCGCTTCCCTGCGTCCTTCTCCAGGCATTTCGTGACCAGCCGGGCGATTCTCGGGTTGACCCCGGTGAGCGGCGACGGATCGTCACGAAGCAGCGCGACGAGCGTTCCCGCCTCAGAGCTCCCCACGAAGGGACGCCGCCCGGCCAGCATTTCATACAGCACCGTGCCGAGGCTGAAGAGGTCGCTGCGTGCGTCGACCATTCGCCCCCCGGCCTGCTCGGGAGACATGTAGCCGATAGTCCCTATCACGGTGCCCTCGCGAGTGAGCGGTGCCTCGATCGAGCGCGTTTCGGTCTCGGCATCCGCCACCTCGTGGGAGGCGGCGAGGCCGAAGTCGAGGATCTTGATTCGACCGTCCGCACACAGAAAGATGTTGGAAGGCTTGATGTCGCGGTGTACCACGCCCTTGCCGTGGGCCGCGCCAAGTCCGCTGGCCGTCGCGACGCCGATCTCCCGCACCCGTCGCCAGGGCAGCGGGCCGGGTTCCTTACGGAGATGCTCGCGCAAGGTCTCCCCTTCGAGAAGCTCGGTCACCGAGTAGGTGACCTCGCCCTCGGTGTCGAAGTCGAAGATCTCGAGGATGTTCGGATGGGAGAGGGCAGCGACGGCTTTGGCCTCACGTTGGAACCGGCGCAGGCGGTCGGGATCGGCCGCCACCTCCTCCGGCAGCACCTTGATCGCGACATCCCGATCCAGGCGTTCGTCGTAGGCCCGGAAGACCACACCCATCCCACCCGCGCCGATCTGCTCCACGATGCGGTAGTGGCCGAGAGTGCGGCCGATCAGGTCGTCCATGGTTGTAGATCCCAGCGCGCCCATGATATCGCAGCTCGAGATGGCGATGGTACCGAGGCTGCTTCCACACGTCGAACCGCCGGACCGGCTCGGAGCCTGCGGACGCGTATGACGGTCACGATCGACAGCTCAGCAAGTTGATGCAGGAGCAGGATGACAAGTGTGTCGCGACCTGGACCCATGAGCAGGTCCGGCCTGGCTGGCGACTTCTCGGGGAACGAGCTCACTGCGGATAACTTCCCACCTACCGGAGGTTGACTCGACGCGGCTCTGCAGATACGATCGGACCAGTGTAGCCAGAACAACAGAACCGGGAACGGGAGGAGGATGACGATGTCACGGTCCGGAAACCTGGTCTGGCTTGGTTGCATCCTCGGCGTGCTCGCTGTCGGATGCGCCAGCACATACCAGGAGACAAGCTTCCAATCCACTCCAATGTCACCCGACGGCTGGGTGGCGAAGGTCGACGAGTTCGTGATCATCGCGGACGCGTCGCAGTCGATGTCCGAGTTCTCGGACAGAGCCGTCAAGCTGTCTGTCGAGCGCGATCTCCTGGCAAGCATGAACCGCGCCCTCCCCGAGCTCGCTTACTCCGACGGGCTCCGTGTGTTCGGACGTGGCAGCTGCCTGCCGAAAGGCAGGACCAACCTGATCGAGGGCATGGGCGCCTACTCGACCGCTGAGCTCGGCGATGCGATCGCCCGCCTGAAGTGCACGGGCGGCAGAAGTCCCCTCGACCTGGCACTCATAGCTACCGCCTCGGACCTGCACAGTACGGGAGGCCGGAAGGCGGTTGTCGTGGTCAGCGACGGAATGAACATGAACGAGAGTGAGGTCAACGCCGCCACCGCACTGAAGCAGAAGTTCGGTGACGACCTCTGCATCTACACCATCCACATCGGCAACGAGGGCATCGGCGGCTCGTTACTCAAGAGGGTCGCGGACGCCGGCGGCTGCGGGTTCGCGACCTCGGCGGCGGCGCTGACCGGGAATGCGGAGATGGCGAAGTTCGTCGAGGAGGTCTTTGTCGAGCGCGACAGCGATGGCGACGGTGTAGCCGATCGTGTCGACAAGTGCCCCGGTACGCCGAAGGGGGTCGCGGTCGACGCCAACGGCTGCCCGCCGGACGCCGACGGCGACGGCGTACCGGACTACCTCGACAAGTGCCCAGACACTCCTGGTGGTGTGACCGTTGACGCCAACGGCTGTCCGCCTGACACCGACGGCGACGGCGTGCCGGACTACCTCGACAAGTGCCCGAACACCCCCAGTGGTGTGACCGTCGACGTCAATGGCTGTCCGATAGATTCCGACGGCGACGGGGTGCCGGACAGCCTGGACAAGTGCCCGAATACGCCGCGCGGGGTGCCGGTCGACGCCAGCGGCTGCCCGCCGGCCGGGATCATCGTCCGTGGCGCCGAGTGGTCGGTACAGGGAAAGGTCCTGTTCGACCTCAACAAGGCCAGCATCAAGAGAGAGGCGGAGGAGGTTCTCGGAACGGTGGCCAACTTCCTCAAGAAGAACCCACAGTACAAGGTCGAGATCCAAGGCCACACCGACTCGACCGGGACCGCGGGGTGGAACATGAAGCTCTCCCTGATGCGTGCCGACTCGGTCAAGGCGTTCCTCGTCGATCACGGAGTTGGCGCCGACCGGCTCACTACGAAGGGCCTCGGCCCCCACGAGCCGGTGGCCCCGAACGACACCGCCGCGGGGCGCCGGCTGAACCGCCGCGTCGACTTCAAGCCATCTGAGTGACCCGTCAACCTACAACCTCAGGGGCCCCTCCGGGGGCCCCTTTTCTTTGCCCCGCCAGGGCGATCCAACCCCGAAACTCATCCGCATCCGCGGCGGGCCGGTGCCAGGGCCGGTGCCAGGGTCGACACTTTTGGCATTCTTGGTGAGCTGCTACCCAGCGCTACCTCACCTCGGACCGCCGGGCCGGCCCGGAGCGTGCGGACGCATATGATGGTCTCGATCGCGAGCTCAGCGGGTTCAGGAATGCGTCGAGAAGGGCGGAATGGCGTGACTGGCACCTTTTCCTTTTCCGGTTCTCAATCTGGAGCCTGCCCGTACCAGTTGTAGAAGAACGAGATCTTGCCCTCGTCGTTCCACTTGACCTGAAGAGCGTTCTCCATGCGAGCGGAGCCGCTTTGGACACGCACGACCATGGCGGCCGAGTTGGTCTCGACGTCGATAATCCTGTCTGTGTACTCGACCTCCATCTGCTCGACATTCGAGAAGAAGCTCTCGTATATCGCTCTGATTCCCTGCCGGTCGGTCTCTCTCTTGGTGTTCCAGGGGTTGTCGGGATCTGTGCCCGCACCGTGGACGATGTGATCAAACTCCTCAGCGAACAGCTCGGCCACGGCGCCGGCGTTTCTCTCCTTCACGGCCTTCGCATACGCTTCGATCCGTTCGTCCAGCTGTTCTCGGGTAGTCATTGCTGGTCCTCCTTGGCGTCGGCGCCGGGTCAGATGGGTGCAAGGGCCGACACTGTTTGCACTTTGGCTGGCCCGCCACCCACCTCCATCTTACTTCGATCCGCCGTGCCGACTCGGAGCGTACGGACTCTCGATCGAGAGCTCGGATGGCGTCACTGGTACCTCTTCTTCTTCAACAGGCGCCTTTTCGATACGAAGTCCACGGCACAGAACCGGCGGTGGTTCATGGTGGACATCCGGGCGGTGCTCCTTCTCGGGCCGGCCATCATCCGGGACGAGCTCAAGGAGGTTTCCGAGCTTGCCGGCATGATGTTGCTCCGGAAGGGGAGCTATCCCGCGGCGCAGCCGGTGAGCTCGCACGACTGGGAGGCTATTGTCGCCCTCCGGGCGTGAAAACGACCTACGAGCCTGGTTGACGCCGTGCGCCGCTCCTCGTAGTGTGGTAGAAACGCATCCGGAGGGTGCCATGTCCAACCTTGTCTTCCACGTTGCAAAGAACAACTACCAGCTCGAAGGAACCCACTCGGCCCATGACGTGGCGGGCCTGGTTGCCCAGGATCCCGGCGCCTCCTTCCAGGTGTGGACGGAGGGCATGGCCGGCTGGGCCGATCCGGCCGCCGTACCGGAGATCGCCGGACTCCTGGCACCCGCCGCGATGGCCGCGCCTCCGGCAGCGGGTGTGGAGGCCGCCGTCTCTGGAAGGGAAGAAAGCGGCGCCCGACAGCTCGGTTTCGTTCGCTCCCTCTTCGACCTGAGCTTCTCCTCCTTCGTGACGCCAAGAATGATCAAGGCGTTCTACATCATCGGTTTTGTCCTTGCCGCCCTGGGTGCTGTCGGTGCGCTCGTTTCGGGCGTGGGGTCCTTCGTCAGCGGTGTCAGGTACTCACGGTGGGGCTTTGCGTTCCTGGGACTGGTTTGGATCGTCCTCTCCCCGGTGATCTTCATCGTGGAGCTGGCCCTGGGGCGCATGTTCCTGGAAGTGGTCATGGCGCTGTTCAAGATCAAGGAGAACCTCGACATCCTGGCCGGAAAGTAAGATGTCCGTACGGTTCGGCGCTGAGTGGCCGCGCTGGTGGCCGGGCCAGCTGGGGCAAGGCCGAGTCAGGATCCCGGCTGCCGCATCCGTTCTCAGCGAAAGCCCGGAGGCCAGCCCGGTGCGGAAAGCGTAGGCAGAATGCGCCGGTGTCCTGCTTGCCATGCCGAGCTGCCGGAAGGCGCCCGCTTCTGTGGGCGATGCGGCCGGCCGTTCCCCGTTGGGCAGGAACCACCTCTTCCGTCCGCGGGCCGCGCGCTTCCACCGCCGCTCTCGTCTTCCGCTCTTCCCGGCCCACCGCCGCTGCCGGGAGTGCTCCAGCCCCCCCGCCTCTCCACACCGCCGCCGTTGTCGCCTGCCGCCCCCGGGCCACCCGCGGTTCCTCCCGCGGCAGCACGGGTCTTGCGGAAGAGGGGAAAGAAACGACGCGTGGTTCTGGCCGTGGTCGCGGCACCTCTCCTGGTGCTCGCCGTTTTGCGGATAACGCCGGCCATCATGGATGCGCTGAACGCTCTGCCGGCTCGTCCGGACGCGCCCGCCGGCGTGCCCCTGGAGGTTGACGAGTCCACGCTGACCCGGGTTCCTCTCGGGAGCAAGAAGTTGGCGGCAGATCCCGAGGCTGCACCGGTCGTTGCCTTCGGCGAGGTCCGGGTGGAGCTTCCCCCTGGGGCGGTTTCCAAACCATCCCTGCTCGAGGTCTCAGCACTGACGGGCGTCGACTTCTCCGGTGCTGTGGCCGCCACGGGCGTGGAGGTCTCCCTCGGTGACATCCACCGCTTCGACGAGCCGGTCGCCATCTCGATGCCCGGGGGCCGCGCTTTCCGGGGACTGACCACGGGAGACCGTGTGGTCTGTCTGACGCGGCGCAAGGAGGGTGCACCCTACGAGGCGGTCCCGAGCCTCCTGGACGGAAGGGGCCGCATCACAGTTCTGACGGACCACCTCAGTCCATTCCATGCCATCCGCCTCGCCGGGGACGTGCGGCGTCAGCACTCTCCCACCATGAAGATTTCAGACAACGAGATCCCCTTCGCCGTGTGGATCCGGGATCAACGGGCCCTCCACACTCTGGCGAAGGTAACAACGGCCGATGCAAGGAACCTTGGCCCCGGGGCGGCGTCCCTGGCCTGGTCCGGGTTCAACGAGGCCTTCGCCCTCGGCACCAACGCTACGGCACTTGCGGAGAACGCCGCCTTCATGGACGGGCTGGCCCCCCTCAACAAGTACGTGCCTGAGATCGGCATGGGGCTGGCGCTGGTCCAGCTGGCCATGGATCTCAACGGCGACGATACAACCAGGCGCAACGGGGTCCTCAACTTCATCAAGTCCTCGGGCTACTACGCCATTGCCAAGAAGCTCCCAACACGGGCCATGAACATCGCCATGGTGGGCGTCTTCGCCATCGACTACAGCTTGAACGCCTTCGGCCAGGAGGCATGGGCCGGCCGGAAGGAGATGTACGAGACGCTCGGGAAGCGCTGGCTTCAACTCCGGCGGCAGGATGGGGAAGGAGCTGCGTTCTGGAAAACGCGATTGAGGAAGGTGTTCCGGGCTCACGAGGACGACCCGGCGGGTTTGGCCGATGCGGTGGAGGCCAGCTACGACGAGTACGTTGCCCAGTTCTTCCAAGATGACACTGAGATTGCGCTTCTGCAGAAGGGGTTCGGGGGAGGCGGTGGACTGAACGATGATGTGCGTTCCGAGCTCTCTGCCGGTTTGAAGGAGGAGCTCAAACAGCGGACACGAGCCGTGGTCTCTGCCCTGGCCAATCAGGCGATTGTGCTCCAGCAGAGGGCCGTTCGCGAACGGCTCCGGGCGGCTGCGGCTTACCTCAACGCCACCCACGAAATCCGTTTCGTCGTGAAGCCGGGACCGGACGAGAAGACAGACGGGCTAGCAGGGCGGGAGGTCGGGCTCGCGGTTGAAGACCGGCGCAAGGCCAAACTGTGGAGGACCACCCTGGACGCCGACGGCCGTGCGATCTTCCGGTGTACGAATCTCGGCTATATCGACGCCGGTTTTCCCAAGCGCGCCTACCTGATTCTCCCGGCGGAGGGGGGGCAGCCGTCGGAAACCATCCAGCGTTCCTTCCGGCTCTCCAGGGCCCGTGTCATCACCGTGGAATTCGGAAACGACGCCGATCTCGCCGGGACCTGGGCAGGCACGCTGAAGATCGAATCGGCGGGCAAAGCCGTCCATTTCATACGTGAAATGATGATCAAGTTCGCCGTGTCCTTCGGAGCCGACGAGCCCAGCGCCAGGCGCGGAATCGAAGCGGTGGTCGAAGAGGCGCCCGACCTCAAGCGGCCCCGCAAGCTCCGGCTGAAGCTCTCCCCGGACCCCCGAGGACGTAACGGACGCTACCTGGTCGAGCTGAGCCTCGACGGCGAGAAGGCCACGGGAGTGGGCCAGGTCAGTGGGCGTCAGCTCAAGGTCGAGGTGCACTGGAAGGACCGGTCTGCCACACAGCTCGTTGGGACGCTCCGTGGGGAGAGGCAGCTGGAGGGAAGGTTCGCGATCAAGGCGTACGGTTTGGGGCCGACGTCTATCTCCGGCCAGTGGAGCGCGGCACGGAAGTGACCCGCGTGGTCGGGGCCCTCGGTGAGGCCGACGGAGTTTCATCTTCCCAATTTCCCAAGTCTTGGCACCGGCGTGAATCGGCTGATCGACGCCTCGTTCAAGCCTCCTCGAGGGTGAAGACCTCCTCGAGCGGCCGCCCGAAGACACGGGCGATCCGGAAGGCGAGGGCCAGTGACGGCACGTAACGGCCCTGCTCGAGGGCGATGATGGTCTGGCGGGTGCAGCCGACCCGATCCGCGAGCTCCTGCTGGGTCATTTCCCCGTGCTCAAAACGCAGCCGGCGGACGTGGTTGGAGATCTCAGCTTTGGCCATGGCCGCCCATTCCGTGGTGAAGCAGCAGCGTCGCGGTGGCATGGCAGAGGTAGGCGAGTATGACTGTGGCGTAGCCCAGGAACCACATCCAGCCGACCGGCACACAGCCGGCCTGCCGACAAACCTCCCAGAGAACGATGCAGGCGAGGTAGACGATCGAGAGCACGACGACGAGGGTGGTGACGCTGGCACGGGCCGCGATGCGTTCGTCCCTCTCATCCGCGATCATCGGCTTGGCGCCCGGTCGAGACCGGGTGAGCCACAGCATGAGGAAGTAGGCGAGGAACCCGCAGCCGATCAAGACGGCGGTCGCGAGGACTCGCAGTCTCTCAACCCCGAAGGCTTCAGGCCCGCCGCCGCCGAAAAACACCGCCGCCAGACTAGCGGCGGCGCAGCCCCAAACGGCGAGGGTGAAGAGCGCGCGCTTCTCGGTCTGTGTCATGCCAACCTCCCAAGGGCCGGGTACCGTCGTGTCCGTCATCTTGAATGTAAGAAAAAGGTGACTTTATGTCATGTTTTTCTTACAGACGAGCTCAAGAATGGGTCGAGAAGGGCGGAGCGGCGTGACTGGCATCTACTCCCTTTTCCCCTTTCTCCAAACGCCTTCGGCTTGGAGATGGGCAACGCGCGCACGCTTGACGAACGCCCTCTAGTGACCGGCACGCTTTGTGAGGCCGGCAGGTGTGATGAGGCCCACGCGTGCTGACGGCGGGCGCCTGTAGACTCTCTGGGATGGAACCACCGAGATCCTGGCGGACGGCGCTCATTCTTGCCGGACTCGTCGTGCTTGCTGCGCCGACGCTGCCGGCCCAGAGCGCGCGGCGCGCCGCGGCGAGGGTCAGGCCGGGTTCAGGGTGGTTGTCACGCGGCATCGGCGGTGGCGGGGCGCTCTACTCGCCGGCGATCAGCCCTCATGAGCCCGACGAGATCGTCATCGCCACCGACATGTCCGCGGTCTTCTGGAGCACCAGCTTCGGAGCTCGCTGGCGGGTCGTGCCGTTCGGCGAACTCCAGGGCGGCGTCTCCAGCGAAGTTCGCTTCACCGCCGACCGGGAGGTTCTTTACGCCATCAATTGTGCAGAGGATCTCCGGATCCCGGTCAGGAGCGACGACGGTGGACGAACCTGGGCACCCCTGGCGAGCGATCCCACCGACGGCGAGGCATACACCCTGTTCACCGATCCCGCCTCGAGCGACCGCCTGCTCGTCGCGGCCTACGACCGCCTCTACCTTTCGAACGACGGCGGCGCCAGCTTCACCGAGGTTCACCGCACCCCGGACGAGCATGTCGCCGGCGTCATCTGGAACGGTGACGACGTGTTCGTCGGCACTCGGGAGGGGCTCCTCTACTCCGTCGACGGCGGCGCCACGTTCACCCTCGCCGCGTCAGGCGGCATCCCGTCGGATGAGGAAATCGTCTCGTTCGCCGGGGCGACGTCCGGCGGAACCGTCAGGTTGTACGCCGTCACTCTGAGCGCAGGAGACGTCTGGCCACTGATCACCGGCGGCGAGATGTGGGAGTACCGCGACGTCTACCGCCTCGACTGGGGGCACGGCGGCTGGGTCGCCATCGGAAGCGGTCTGCCAGGGGGCGCCCATCCGTTCTTCGTTGCAGCTTCACCGGGTGACATCGATACCGTGTACCTGGCGGGCGGGGATGTCGATACCTCCTTCCCCATCGTCTTCCGCTCCGGCGACGGCGGCGGCTCGTGGGTCAGCGTCTTCAGGACCTCGGACAACGCCAACATCGCCACCGGCTGGAGCGGCAACGGCGGCGACCACGACTGGTGGTACGGCGAGTACGCCCTCGGCCTGGCGGTCGCGCCTACGGACCCAGACCGAGTCGTGCTCACCGATCTCGGGTTCGTCCACGTCAGCGACGATGGGGGGGTGACCTGGCGCCAGGCGTACGTGGACCGGTCCGGCGAGAACCCGGTCGGCGCCCCCACCCCGCGCGGCCGTGCCTACAGCGGCTCCGGACTCGAGGACACCAGCTCGTGGTGGCTCGAGTGGGCCGACCGCGATACCGTGGCCGCCGGCTTCTCGGACATCCACGGCATCGTCAGCACCGACGGCGGTCGCAGTTGGTCGGCCGGAGTGAGCCACGGCCTTCCTGACAACAGCACGTACTGCATCGTGGCCGACCGCGCGCGGGGGCTCCTGTACGCCGCCACCTCGTCGGTACACGACCTCTACCAGAGCACGCATCTCACCGACGACCGGATCGACAACGGCGTGGGCCGCGTCATGGTCTCGTCAGACCGCGGTGCGAACTGGCAGACCCTCCGCGACTTCGGCCTTCCGGTAGTCTGGCTGGCCCTCGATCCGGAAGACCCCGAGCGGCTCTACGCCAGCGTCGTCAACCGGACAGAGGGCGGGATCTGGACCACCGGCGAGCTTGGCCGGGGCCCCGCCGCCAAGTGGACGCGCCTCGCCCAGCCGCCTCGCACCGAGGGCCACCCGCTGGCTGTCCGCGTCCTGCCGGACGGCGCCCTTGCCGTCACTTACTCGGGGCGTCGCGACGCGGGCGGCGCCTTCACCACGAGCTCGGGCGTCTTCCTGAGCACCGACGGCGGCGCCAGCTGGGAAGACCGCTCCGACCCGGCCATGCTGCGCTGGACCAAAGACCTCGTCGTCGACCCCCACGACCCGAGCGGCGACACCTGGTACGTCGCCGTTTTCTCGCACTGGGGGAGCCCCCCGAACGAGGTCGGCGGTCTCTACCGCACCCGGGATCGCGGCGCGACCTGGCAGCGGGTTGCCGAGCTGTACCGGGTCGAGTCATGCGCCATCGATCCTGTCGACCCCGAACGGCTCTTCCTCACCACCGAGACTCAGGGCATGTGGTCCACAACCAACCTGCGCGCCGCGACACCCCTGTTCACACCGGTCGCAGGCTACCCCTTCCGCCACCCCACCCGGGTCGTCTTCAACCCATTCGACCCCGGGGAGGTGTGGGCCACCAGCTTCGGCAACGGTCTTCGCGTGAGCCGCGTGGGTGCCAGGCGTTAGGAAGCTGGGAGATCTTGACAGGCGCCTGGGGGGACACTTCTGACACTCTTGGTCGGCTTCCACCCACCACCCCTGCACCTCGAACAGTCGTGCCGTACCGCTGGCCAAGCCGCTGCTGTGGTGTGGCGTGGGCAGTTGTCAGCATCACCCGTTTAGGTGACGCCATTCGATTCGCCTCAGCCTATCTTGATATTGCGCGATCTCCGTCGCACGCCACGAGCCCGTGGGGCCCGCGTCCGCGAGCTCCGGCACAGGCGAATCGACAGCAGGGGGGTGCACCGATGGCGAGGTTCGATGACTGTATTCAGGCCGTCTTGGAGCCTGAGGGTGGTCTGGTTGACGACCCGGCCGATCCGGCTGCAAACTCCTGCCGGCCGGACCGACTGCTCCTCGAGGTGAGCCTCTATGTGGCGGCTCGCTACCGTGACATCGTCGAACGACGCCACGCATCGGAGAGCTTCCTCGCGGGTTGGTTGAATAGGGCGCACTCCTGACCGGGACCGTCGATAAACCATTGCACCAAGATTCGCGGAACGTCTGTCAGCGACGAAACCGGGGTCAAGCGCCGCGGTCTCGTGTCGACCGTGAGTGTCTGGAACCCGAACCGAGAGGAGGAGTCATCATGGGCAGAGAGGTTACCGGCATCGTTATAGAGAAGGCCTACCATCCACCGCCGGGAGCTCCGGACAGGTACTGGTGTTATCTCATGATCGAGACGGAGGTCGGTGAAAGAACCAACGTGCGCCTGCACCAGAGCCTGCACAACAGGATCTCCATTGGGGACAAGGTCCGGTTCACCAAGCCGTGGCGGGAGAACAAGCGGGTACGTGATCTCGAGGTAGTTGAGAGGGCACGGCTCGAGTGACCGGCACCTTGTCCACGATGGCTTCCCGCCGCTATCGAGGCTGGCGTCAGGCATCTGATAGACTCGGATTCAGAGATCGAGAAGCAGGGCAGTTGGGAACGGTGAGGCCGTCGTGTGTGGCGGCTCTGTGATCGAGTTGTCCCGCACGGGGCCGCGTGTGTAAGTATTTCCGGCTCTTCCGCGGGCGACGAGGCCGGGAGCAGACGAATGAGCACGGCATCTGGGGGCACGACTCCAGCACAACCGGCGGGTTTCACGATGGGGCCAAAGATCTGGCGTCTGATTCTCGACGCGGTCGGGGGTCCCGTGTTTCTCCACGACCTGCACTACCGCGTGATCCTGGCAAACGCGGCCTATTGCCGCGCAGCCGGCGTGAGCGAGGCGGACGCCCTGGGCAAACCCTACTGGGAGGTCTTTCCGCCGGGCGCGGGGCCGCGGCCCGGGTGCCGGGCTGCAACACACGGGAAGGACCGTACCCCGAGCCCAGAGGACGTGCTCGTCGGGGAGAAGTACTTCTCCTCAGTGGACTACATGGTGCCCGACGACCAGGGGAGACCTCTCTACTTCTTGCATGTGCTCACCGACATCACCGAGCAGAGGCGGACCGAGGCCGCGCTGAGGGAGAGCGAGGCGCGCTTTCGCACCGTCATCGACACCGCGCAGGACGCCATCATCTCCCTCGATGGGGAATCCGACGTGATCACCGCCGCGAATCTGGCGTCCGAGAGGATCTTCGGCTACAGCAGGGAGGAGTTGATCGGGCAGAGCCTTCACGGCCTTCTCATGCCGGCCCGCTTTCTCGAGGCGAATGCGAAGGGTATGGCGGAATTCGCCAGGACAGGGGAAGGCGCGGCGGTCGGCAGGACCGTCGAGCTCGTCGCATTGCACAAGGACGGAACGGAGTTCCCCATCGAGCTCTCCCTCTCCGCCACGCACCTTCACGGAACGTGGTTCGCCACCGGTATCGCGCGCGACATCAGCGAACGCAAGCGGGGGGAGGCCCTGCAAAGAGACCTGGCGGCGAAGTACAGTGCCATGTTCGAATCATCGTCCGACGCCATCATGCTGCTCGACGACGACGTGTTGATCGACTGCAACGCGGCCGCCGTGCGGATGTTCGGCGGTTCCACATCCGACGACCTCACGGGCAGGCATCTCCTCGGGCTCTCGCCACCGGCCCAGCCGGGTGGCGGGGACTCCAGGAGCCTGGCGGAGAGGCTCATCGCCACGGCCCTTTCGAAGGGAAGCCTCCAGTTCGAGTGGCTGCATCGCCGGCTCGACGGCGCCGACTTCGTCGCCGATGTCCTGCTAACCGCCCTGGAGCTGGACGGCAAGCCGTTGCTGCAGGCCACGGTGCGCGACACCACCGAAGTCAGGCGATTGGCGTTGGAGTTGAAGGAAAGCGAGGAGCGTTACCGCAATATTACCGAGACGACGAGCGACTGGGCCTGGCAGACCGATGAGAACGGCGCCTATGTCTATGTCAGCCACAAGATCATCGACGTCCTTGGTTACAGCCCGGAAGAGGTGTACGGAAAGACCCCCTTCGACCTGATGCCTGCGGAGGAGGCGGCGCGCGTGGGGGAGATCTTCAGTAACCTGGCCAGGTCAAAGTTGCCGTTCTCTTTTCGTGAGAACATCAACATTCACAAGGACGGCCATCCGGTCATTCTCGAGACCAGCGGAGTGCCGGTCCTTGGTGACGATGGAGAGCTTCGCGGCTATTTCGGGGTCGAACACGACATCACGCGGCGCAGACAGCTGGAGGAAAAGGTCCGCGAAACGGAGGCCCAGTACAGGGTCATCTTCGAGCAGTCCGCGGACGTTACCTACCTCCTGGGCCGTGATGGGAAGTTCACATCACTGAGCCCTTCATTCGAGACTCTGACGGGCTGGCATCCCAAGGTGTGGGTCGGCAAGCCCTTCGCTCCCCTGATTCACCCGGACGACCTGCCGCGAGCCATGGAGATCTTCATGGAGGCTTGCTCCGGCAAGAGCTCACCGGACTTTGAACTGCGCGTAGCGAAGAAGTCCGGGGGCTACGTGGATGCCGAGCTCAGCATGGTACCGGTGGATATGAGCGACGGCACCGTCGTCATAGGGATTGCGCGGGACGTCAGCGCACGCAAGCGTGAGGAGGAGAGGATCCTCGTCCTTGCCACCACCGATGGACTCACGGGACTGAACAACCGACGCGAGCTCTCCGCCATCCTTGCCAAGGAGGTGGAGCGAACGGAGAGGTACGGCAGCCCTCTGTCTCTGATCATGTGCGACATCGACCACTTCAAGCAGGTCAACGATACGTTCGGCCATGAGGTGGGTGATCTGGTGCTCCGGGCTGTCAGCCAGCTGATGACACAGAATACGCGTTTGCTGGACGTGGTAGCGAGATGGGGCGGGGAGGAGTTCATGGTTCTCCTGCCGCAATCGAATCTCGACGCTGCCTGCATTGTGGCGGAGAAGTTGCGCGCGTCGATCGCAGGGTTTCAGTTCGAGAAGATCGGTCACGTGACGCTGAGCCTTGGTGTGACCGGCTACACGCCGACGGATGACGTCGAGGCGATGCTGAAGCGGGTCGACGATGCGTTGTACAAGGCCAAGGACAACGGGAGAAACCGCGTCGAGATCGGATAGACGGGTGCCGGGACCGACACTTGTGGCACTTTCGTCGCGCCGCCACCCACCATCACCTGACGTTGAGCCGCCGGGCCGAGCCGGAGCGTGCGGACGCGTATGAGGGGCTAGATCGAGAGCTCAGCGGGTTCAGGAAGGAGTGGGGGAGGGCGAACGAGGTGACGAGCCCCCTCTTGCTGGTAGCCGGTGTAACGGCTTGTCCGGGGCTCACCCGGGAGATCGTGGCCGGAGTCGGAGCGGCGATGGTGATCAGTGCAGCGATACTCCCTCGCCCGGAGAGAGGCTGAGCCACGTCGGGACGAGGCTGCGAGAATCAAGCTCATGGTGTGGGATTCTCCGACACGCCGCGGCTCTGCACGCCTTCGGTCGGTCAGGAGGGAGGCTCTGGGGAGAGCATGATCGGCCAGAACGTGCCGATCATGAACCCCGCTTTTCGGTGTGCCGGAACCTGGAGTCAGGACCCAGCTCGGCGATGCTTGGAGCCCCGTCCACGAGCAACCTCACGTCTGCGGCGTCTACCCGCGACAGGCCGGCCACCCAACCCGTGATTGTGCCCCCTACGGCGGGGCTGGGTGGGTGTGCCGCGGCCGCCGCCAGCACCGAGGACAGTGCGATCGCGAGACCTACCAGCACACGAGCTCCGGCACTCATGTCTTGCCTTTTCCTCCTTCAACATCACAGCACGGCCACAGGGCTCGTCGCAACTTTATACGGGAAAGGCCGGACGGCCGTTGTGCTGGGAGAGAGGCAGTCGATCCGTATTGAGCTCAACCCGCAGGTGTTCGTGGTCTGAGACAACCGTGGACTGTGCCGGCGACTACCGTTCGCGCAGCAGGTCGAGGGTATGGGTGAGGAGCTCGGCGCCGCCGGGACGGCCGTGGCCGGGCACGATGAGGCGGGCGTGGCCGTAGCGCTTCTGCAGCGCCTCGATGGTGGCCGGCCAGCGTCCGAGGTCGGCCTCGGCGGTGTAGCCCAGTGTGGCGGCGGACGCCGAGCGGACCAGGCAGCCGCCGAACAGCACCTCGACGTCCGGCAGCCAGACCACGATCGTGTCCTCGGTGTGCCCTGGACCCACGAAACGCAGCTCGAGCGACCTCCCGCCGAGCTCAATATCCAGCCGGTCGGTGAAGCGCACCTGCGGCGGCTCGGCGCCCCGCGCCTCGGCCAGCTCGGCAGTGCGCACCAGGCCGTACGAGCGGGCGCCGGCCCGGTGCGCCGCCCGCAGGCCGCCGGCGCAGTCCTGGTGGGAGTGGGTCACCACCACCGTGCTAACCCAGGCCCGCTGGTACTCCGCGATCCAGGCGATCAGGCGACGGGTTTGGTCGTCCGTCCAGGGAGTGTCGATCAGGGCCGCCTCGTGTCCTGCCACCACCACCAGGCCGTTTGCGGGCGTGTTCCCGTAGCTCTCCATGCGGTGGTACGACGTGTGCAGCCACACGCCTTCCGCAATCGGCTCGACGACCAGGTCGTCGTCGATCCTGACCGGCCCTGCTGGGACGGCGTCGCCGGCTGCTGCCTCGGGCGCCGGCTCCTCCTCGCCGGCCAGGGCGATGCGGCTCGGGTCGGTGGGGTCGTAGCGGACGGCCAAGGTGGCGCCGGGCTGAACCCTGGGGATGTCGAGGAGCGACACCAGGGCTTTCGTCTCGCCAACCCAGGGCGGACGACCCTCGGCCCGGACCTCGAGCCGAAGGCCGACCACCGGGTCGTCGTTGACCTTGACCCCCGTGTCCCAGATATCGAGTACTGTGCCGCGTGCCGGCAGACCGTGCGCTCGTACCTGGCGGTTGACGTCCTCGCCGGTCATCCGCTCCACCATGCCGGAGAACGAGCAACCCAGCAGCACCACCAGCGCTGCGAAAATCCCGCTCGTCCAGACGTCTCGTCGCATGCTCATGTGTGTACCGAGTCTATCCCAGACTTCCGGCCCGGGGGGATGGGGGACGGAGCCGGAGTGCCCGGGCGCTCGCGGCGTCAGACGCCGGCGGCGAGGAGGCGGGAGAGGGCCGCGATGAGGGCATCGGCGTCTGACCGTGCGTTGTAGAGGTGGAAGGAGACGCGGACGAGGCTGAGGCCGTCATGGAAGGTGATCGGGACCTCGACCCGGAAGCGCTCGAACAGCTCGGCGCGCAGCTTCTCCGGATCGCCCGGCGGCACACCTCGGCGACCGGGAAGATCAGGGCCGTGGTCGAGGTGACGTGCGACAGGGTGATGACCCTGGTGCGGGCGGTAGCCGCGGCGAGCACGCCGTCGGCGAGAAGGAAGAGCTCGCGCGCCAGTGGCGGATTCTAGCTCGATCGGTTGAGCGACGGGGCGAGGCGGAGCATACTCGGGTGCAGCTTCGAGGGAGGTGTGTCAATGCGTGACCGGCCCGGATGGTCCATCGCCATGCTGCTTGCCTACGTGCTTCTCGTCGCGCCCGAGGCGACGCCGGCTCAGCGGAGTGTGGAAACCGCTCAGAGCGTGCTGCTGCGTCCCCAGCGTGTGTTCGATGCTACTGGTCCCGCGACCCACGAGGGCTGGGTCGTGCTGGTTGCCGGCGACCGCATCGCCGCCGTCGGACCGGCCGCCGAGGTCGAGGCGCCGGCCGGCGCCAAGGTCATTGACCTGTCCGGCATGACCCTGCTGCCGGGCCTCATCGACGCCCACTCGCACATCTTCCTGCACCCTTACAACGAGACCTTGTGGAACGACCAGGTGCTCAAGGAACCGCTCGCCTACCGCACCATCCTCGCGGTGCTTCACTGCCGGGCGACGTTGTTGGCCGGGTTCACGACGCTGCGCGACCTCGGGACGGAGGGCGCGGGCTACGCCGACCTGTCGGTCAAGCGCGCCATCGACGAGGGCCGTATCCCCGGCCCGCGGCTGTTCGTGGCGACGCGCGCGATCGTGGCTACCGCGAGCTACGGTCCCGGCCCGCTCGGCTTCGCGCCGAGCTTCGTGCCGCCCAAGGGCGCCCAGGAGGCCAGCGGTATCGCTGAGATCCTGCGTGCGGTTCGCGAGCAGGTCGGGCACGGCGCCGACTGGGTCAAGGTGTACGCCGACTACCGGCGCGGACCAGATCACACGGCGGTGCCGACGTTCTCGCTCGCCGAGCTGAAGACGCTGGTGAACGAGGCGCACAGCGCCGGCCGGCCGGTGTCGGCGCACGCGACGACCGCAGAGGGTATGCAGCGGGCGGTGCTGGCGGGCGTGCAAACCATCGAGCACGGCTACGGCGGCACCGACGAGGTCTTCAAGCTGATGGCCGAGCACGGGGTCGCGTTCTTCCCGACGCTCACCGCCGAGGAGGCCTACTCGGAGTACTTCCACGGTTACGAGCGCGGCGCCAGGCCGTACACCGAGGGCATGAAGCAGGCGCTGCACGCCTTCTCGCTCGCCCTCGCCGACGGCGTCACCGTCGGCTGCGGCAGCGACGTCGGCGTGTTCACCCACGGCGAGAACTACCGCGAGCTCGAGTGGATGGTGAAGGGCGGCATGACCCCTGCGCAGGCACTGCTGGCGGCGACCGCAGTCAACGCCGGGGTGCTTGGCCAGCAGGACCGGTTTGGCCGCATCAAGGCCGGCCTCCTGGCCGATCTCATCGCGGTCCCGGGCGATCCCACGCGTGACCTCAGCGCCATCGAGACCGTCCCCTTCGTCATGAAGGGTGGCCGGATCGTCAAGCAGCCGTAGGGCGCGGAATCCGTCCGCGCCCGGGTCATCCCGCTACCAGTCTCCTCCCGTGAGGCGACCGGGCGCCGTACACGTACCCCTGGCTGCTATGATTCCGAGCGGAATCCAGCCATGGGTCGAAGAACCTATCTTGTTGCGTGCCTGGTGGTTCTTCTCCTCGGAGGAGGGTTGCGTCTGTACCGCCTGGCGGATCGCTCGCTGTGGCTGGACGAGGCCAAGGTCGCGGGCCCGGAGTTCGTCTACGGCCGGAGCCACCGAGATCATCCCGAGGAGTACGCTGCAGAGTTCCGTACTCTGGTGGGGGCGGAGACGAGAGAAGCCTGGCTGATCTTCTCCCACGTATCCTCCAAGGAGAAGCGGCGCCTGCTTGACGACCTCGCCTCGGAATGGAGGTTCCAGCCGGTCGTCACCGCGCGCGGCGCCGGTCTGTATCATGGCCGAGCCATCAGAGGTGCGGAGCTCCTGCGATGAGGCCACCCCGACGGCCCGAGATGAGGCCGCTATCGATTCAGGGAGGTGATTGAAAGTGAGGCTGTACTTCCTTCGGCACGGGAACGCCTCTTCAAACCAAGAGTGGTCGGGTGACGACACGCTCCGGCCGTTAACTGAGAAGGGCAGGAAGGTCCTGGACGGTGTCGCGGGATTCCTCGCCGACCAGCGACTCGGCATCGACCTTGTTGTCGCGAGCCCTCTGGTACGCGCGTTACAGACGGCGCAGCTGGTGGCGAAGCGTCTCGGGCTGACCGACCGGCTCGAGACCGACGAGCGGCTGGCGCCGGGCTTCGGGCCGGCGACGCTTGGCGAGCTTCTGCGGTCTCACGCGGACCTGGGCGCGCTCATGCTCGTCGGCCACGAGCCCGACTTCAGCAACACTGTCGGCGCCCTGATCGGCCGCGGCCGTGTCGTGTGCAAGAAGGGCAGTGTGGCCTGCGTGAACGTGCCCGACATCGCGACCATCGAGGGCGAGCTGGAGTGGCTCCTGCCGCCCGGCCTGCTGACCCCATAGGACCGGGCTGGAGTTACCGGGATGGCGCGCCCGGAGGGAACAAGGCCGCAGGCAGGCCGGGAGACCCGTACGCCGAGCTCGCGAGCTCGCCGCTGGGCGAACGCAAGGTTGCTACCGGTCGTCTCGCGCATCCAGCGAACGGAGGTAATATCGGGATCGTGACCAAGCGACATCCAGTCGGAGCGCTCATTCTGGCTCTCATACCGGCGCTGGCCCTGGTGGCTGGCCTGCCGTTCGTGAACCGGGTCGACCCGACCGTGCTCGGCCTCCCGTTCCTGCTGGCCTGGATTCTCGGCTGGGTCCTTGTCACGCCGCTCTTCCTCGCTGGTGCCTACGTCCTTGCCCAACCGAAGGACGGTGGCGCGGGGGGCGGAGCGGACCGGTGACGACCCCCCTCCTCGTCATCGTCGCCTTCGTTTTCGTGTCGACGGTGGTCGGCGTGATCGGCCGCGGGCGGGGCACGATGGACGTCGAGCGGTGGAGCGTCGGCGGCCGTCAGTTCGGCGTGGTCTTGGTCTGGCTGCTGATGGCGGGCGAGATCTACACCACTTTCACGTTCTTGGGCGCGAGCGGCTGGGCCTACTCGCACGGCGGGCCGGCGTTCTACATCCTCGCCTACGGCACGCTCGGCTACATCATCTCGTTCTTCCTGCTGCCGCCGGTGTGGCGGATGGCGAAACGCCTCAAGCTACACACCCAGCCGGACTTCTTCCTTGCGCGCTACAACAGCCAGGCGCTGGCTGGCGTCGCGGTGCTGATCGCGGTGGTCTCGATCGTGCCCTACCTGCAGCTGCAGCTTGCCGGCCTCGGCATGATCGTCGAGATCGCCAGCGCCGGCGCGATCACCTCCCACGTGGCCATCGTGGTGGCGTTCGTCGCCACCTGCATCTTCGTCTACACCAGCGGGATCAGGGGGATCGCCTGGGTGGCGATCATCAAGGACGTGGCGATGATCGTCGCCGTGGTCATCATCGGCATCGGGCTGCCGGCGATGTACTTCGGCGGCGTGGGCAAGATGTTCGCCGAGCTGATGCGCCAGCACCCCACCCACCTGACCTTCCCGGGAGCGACGCCGGTGATGGGCGTTCGATGGGTGGTCAGCACCGTCCTGCTCACCGGCATGGGCTTCTACTGCTGGCCGCACACCTTCGCGTCGGCGTTCTCCGCCAAGGACGACCGCACTCTCCGGCGCAACGCGATCGTGATGCCGCTGTACCAGCTGCCGATCCTGCTCGTGTTCTTCGTCGGTTTCACCGCGCTGCTTGTCATGCCGGGGCTGAAGAACCCGGACACCGCGCTGTTGGTGCTGGTCACCCGCAGCTACCCGGGCTGGTTCGCCGGTTTCATCGGCGGCGCCGGCGCGGTCACGGCGATGGTGCCCGCGGCCATGCTCCTGCTCGGGGCGGCGACGCTGGTTGCCAAGAACCTCTACCGGCCGCTGCGGCGCCGCCCGGTCAGCGAGCAGCACCTGATGCGCGCCTCGCGCGGCTTCATGCTGCTGATCGCGGTTGCGGCGCTGCTGCTCGCCCTGTGGTCGCCGCACGAGCTGGTGATGCTGCTGATCTTTGGCTACGACGGCGTCGCGCAGCTGTTCCCGGCGATCGTGCTCGGCGTGTTCGCACGGCGCGCGACGGTCCGCCCCGTCATGCTGGGGCTGGTGGCCGGGGTGCTGACGGTGATCGGCCTCATCTGGAGCGGCCACGATCCGTTCCTCGGCCTCAACGCCGGCTTCGTCGCGCTGGCCGTCAACGGGGCGGTGACGCTCGTTTCCATGGCCATCCTGGACCGGGGTGCGCTGGCCGGGGCGGCCGCTCCCGAACCGGAACATTGAACCTAGCGTCCCGGGAGGGCGGAACGATGGACAACCTCGCAGCCGAGATCGAGTCGATGGCCGGAACTCTCGTGGAGTGGCGGCGTGACTTTCACCGGCACCCAGAGCTGGCGTTCGAGGAGCGGCGGACGTCGGCCGTGATCCGCGAGTTCCTGGAGTCCGAGGGGATCGAGGTCCGGCCTTGCGGGCGCACCGGGCTGCGCGGCGTGCTCCGCGGCGGGAAGCCGGGCCGGACGGTGGCGCTGCGGGCCGACATGGATGCATTGCCCGTGGCCGAGCTCACCGACCACGACTACAGGTCCGAGAACCCCGGTGTCATGCACGCGTGCGGGCACGACGGCCACATGGCGATCCTGATGGGCGCCGCCAGGGTCCTCGCCGCCCATCGCGACACCCTTCCGGGAACCGTCGTGCTCCTCTTTCAGCCCTCCGAGGAAAGCCCGCCAGGTGGCGCGCGGCTGATGATCGAGGAGGGCGCCCTGGACGGCGTGGAAGCCATCTTCGGGCTCCACCTCTGGCAGCCGATGCCGTCAGGCGTCGTCGGCCTGCGCGCCGGCGCCTCGATGGCCCAGGCCGACGAGTTCGAGGTGGTCGTCGAGGGGCGCGGCGGCCACGCGTCGCAGCCGGACAGGACGATCGACCCGGTTCTGATCGCGTCTCACGTCGTGGTGGCCGCGCAGAGCATTGTCAGCCGGTTCACGAACCCGCTCGAGCCCGCGGTGGTGTCGTTCACGACCATCCACGGCGGCCGGATCCACAACATCATCCCGGACTCGGTGACCATGACCGGTACCGTGCGGACCCTCGATCCCGCCGCGCAGCGTGCCGTCAAGAAGCGACTGGGCGAGGTCTGCGAGGCGACCTGCCGGCTGTTTGGCGCGACCGCGAAGTTCACGTACAAGGACGGCTACCCGCCGGTTATCAACGATGCCGCTTCCGTGGAGCTCGTGCGCAGGGTGGCCGCCAGTGAGCTGGGTGCGGACGCCGTCGAGACCATCACGCCGATCATGGGCGGGGAGGACTTCGCCTACTACCTGCAGCACGTGCCTGGCGCGTTCGCACTGCTCGGGATCGGGGACGACAGGCCTCACCCCCACCACAGCGCCCGCTTCGACCTCGACGAGAGCGTCCTGCCGGTGGGCGTCCGGCTGATGACGGCGGTGGCGCTGGAGATGCTGAAGTAGGGAGCCTTCCTGGCTCTTTGTTGCCGCTGTCTGGGCGCCTCTAACGACGAACCAGCTCGACCCGACGGTTCAGCGCCCGTCCTTCAACCGTCTCGTTCGAGGCCTTGGGGCGGGATTCGCCGTACCCGGCAGTCACGAGACGCGTGGCGGCGATTCCGTAGCTTTCAACCAGAGCCCGTTTGACCGCGGCCGCGCGCCGTGTCGAGAGATCCTGGTTGTAGGCAGGGCCGCCGATCGAGTCGGTGTGCCCTTCGATCGACAGCCGCCAGTCCGCGTGACCCTTCAGCACCGAAGCGATCTCCTGCAGCACCGTCTGCGACTCCGGCTTGAGCGTGTCGCTGGCGAAGTCGAAGTAGATGCCATATACCACCGCACGCCCGGTTGAGGCGAGGTTCTCGGCAATCCGTTCCGCTGTGCCGTGCCCCGGCGACGCAGTTGGTACCTCGATGCGGATGACCCGCAGGCGGCCGGACTCTCCGATCTTCCACGACAGCGCCAGCGCGTTCTCGGGATCGTCGAGCAGATAGAACTCGCACGGACGGTCCCCGAGGGTCCCGGTGGCATGGACCGCAGGCAGCCTGGTCGTCTTGCCGTTGACCTGCACCTCGAACGCGACCGGCTGCGGTTCGACGCGGTGGATCGAGCCCTTCAGCACGTCGAGCTCCTCCAGCTCGCTGGTGTCCACGGCGTCCTTCATCTCCGACCCGGCCATCCGCTGAATCATCGAGCTCAGTCCGGTCGCGAGGCCGGCCCCGACCCCCGCGTCGCGGACACTCAGCTGACTCGCTTTCTTGGCACGCAGATCGAGCAGCACCGCGCGTGACACGCCGAGGGCGGTCGAACCGGGGATCGTCTGCGGGATCCCCTCGCCGAAGTACTGCATGTAGTCCCGGGCTTCGAGAAGGTCCTGTCGACGGACCGTGCGGTTGCCGTGGACATGGCGAGCGTCCGCCGGCTTCCGGCTCGTGGAGCCCTTCTCCTGCTCGTCACCCAGAGCTCCCATGAGTGAGGACAGCGTGCCGTTTCCCGCGGGCAGATCGGCGTTGTAGGTAAGCGTGACACCGTCGGCATCGACGGTCGTGATCCGCTTGATCGACTCGAAATCACCAACCCCCTCCTGGGTTACCGCGGTCACGATCGTCAGCCCCGGCCGCAATGGGATCTTGCTCTGTGAGTGCTCCTGAGCCGCCGCAGCGGCCGCCAGCACACAGACAGGTAAGAGCACCGCAACGGATCGCCATCTCATTCTCCACCTCCTCACGTCCAGCTGGGGCGGACGGGTCAGTACGGGCAGCCCGGGTTGCACGCCTTCAGCTGGACCATAAAGTCGACCTTGGTGTCTCCCAGGTCCTCGTGCCGTGTGTAGGACTTCTGCACGTACGATGTCTTCTTCTTCGCATCGGTGAGAACCTGCAACGCGAACGGTTCTGAGCTCTTTCCGCGTTCCTTGTGTGTACCGCGCGAGAGAATGAATTGGGCCCCCTGGTAGGGGATCTCGACGCGGGTGACGTACGGGATGGGCAGCGCCGGCTCGAGCATGATGTAGAAGAGGAGGCCCTTGACGCGGTCTGGATAATCCATCGTCGCCGCCTTGAACTTGATCGCCATCTCGTTTCCCTGCAGCAGCCCCTCGACCGGCACGAAGAAGTAACCCGGCGTCACTCCCAGCTTGGCGAGTGATGCTCGCGTCAGCTTCCCGACCTCGGCCAGATGTGCGTTGACGCCTAACGGAGCCGCCCGGGTGAAGTGAGCGATCGTGAAACGCCTGAGGTTCGGCTGCAGGAGTACAGCGTCGTCCCAGAGCTTGTCGAACTGCGCCGCCCCCTCAAACTCTCCGCTCAGCTGTGCCGGCGTCCCGGCGTTCTTGTCGTAGCGCAGCGTCATGATGCCGGACAGCCGGATGTCATACACCAGCCAGGGCTTTCGGCCTGTGTCGTACTCCACGTGAAGCGACGCCTCGAACGGCCCCTCGTATTTCTCGCAGTAGACGCCGAACACCTCCATCGCGGTGAAGCTGATGGCATCGGAGATGTAGCCGTTCACCGCACCTTCCCAGCTTGTAACCGGCTGGAAGAACTCCTTGGCGTGCCTTGCAAGGGTGTCGACCGCGAACTTGGCGTCGGAATGTGCGGCCAGGTAAGGCACCCTCGTGCTGACGCGAGCGGCAAAGCTGTTTCCGAGCACCCCGAGGGCGATGTCCAGGGGCTCCTTCAGCAGCAGGAGCGCGTTGCCGAGGAAGGTGATCGCCTCGCCCGCCATGTCCAGGCGGTTGCAGTCCGTGATCCCCACAGTGACCTGTCCCGCCCGCCGCACCAGCTGCTTCGCGAGCTCATCCCCTTTCTCCTTGAGCTCGCCGAAGGCGTCGTAGATCGGCTGCACCTCGGGCATTGCGTCCGGATACTGCTTGACGATCTCATTCACGTCGTTCATCGCCGTTTGCAGGTTTGCGACCTGCGCAGGAGCCTGTGCCAACTGCTGCCGAATCGTCTTCAGACGGTGCAGCAGCTCCTGCTGTGGTGGCGACGCCGGGACTTTTCCCACCTGGGTTGCGAGCGCCGCGACCTGCCCGTCCACCTTGTCGAGTAGCGTCTTGACAGCGGCGACTGTCTGTTGGGTGAACTCGACCGGCGCCGCGGCCACGAAGCTGGTCGTGGCCTTGGCCTTGCCATCCGGGGAGACCGCGGTCACATGGTACTTCCCGATCTTCTGGGGTACGTAGGAGACGTGGAACGAGCCGCTCGCCTCGAGCTTGGCCTCGATGACGTGTTCGGAACCCGCTGGCGGCTGAACACGAACGACGACCGTGTTGCGCTGTCCCAGCGCAACGCTCGTGCCCTGAATCTGGACCGTCTCTCCGGGCAGTGCCAGCGACCTGCTGACCCGCGCGTCGATCGGCGTGGCGACTTTCTTCATCTCCTGGGCTTGCGCAGAGCCGACACCGAGCAGCTCGGTGGCAAGCAGCGCGAGCAAGATCCGATGGGATCGTCGGGCGCTTCGACTCAAACCGTGTTCTCTCGACATCTTCCTACTCCTCGTCTGCCGGTCCCGAGGTCGACTGGCTGGCCGGGGTCTCTCCTGACTCGAACAACGCATTTCATCCTGAAGGGGGGCCATCGAGGCTCTCCAACCGGATCGCAGTCCGCTTCGGGGGACGAGATTTCTCTTCGTTGGAGCGAAGTGTAGCAGACGGCTACGCTTCGGGATCGGACTGAGCACGGCTCCACGAGGCCCTGTTCCACAACGGGCGTAAGATGGACGCACGTCCGAAACAGGGTCTATCCGGGCAGGTATGGTTGTACGAACGGGATCGAGGAGGTCCACATGCGATCGTCGTTGGTTCATCACGTAGGTGTAATGATGCTGGGAGCTTGCGTTGCACTGTCTGTCGGGTGCGGCGGCGGAAAGACCAGCTCCGAACCGGCCGCGTCCACGGCCGGTGAAACTGTTGACCAGTCACCGCGCGGGTCGAGCGCGGTCGCCATCTCGCGGGCATCCGTCGAGAGCTGCGGCGGATTCACTGTCGAGAGAGCCGCCGGGATTCTCGGGGTCGACGCCTCGAGGTTGGTCGACAAGAGCGCCTGGGCATCGTGGTCGGACCAGCAGCGGGAGTGCCTGTTCCGGGATCGTGAGGACCTTGCCGGGCCCTCGGTCTGGTTCAACCTGACGATCGAAGAGTCGGTGGACAAGGCGGCGTTGGGAATGGCCCAGCTGCGCGAGCACGCCGCCGTCGGCGGCAAGGCGATCGATGCGGTAACTGGAAGCAAGACGACGGAGTATGCCGACGCGCAGTTCGCCGGCATCGGCGATGAAGCGTTCTGGGTTGGTACCAGCGCCGCCCTGGCCATGCGCCGGGGCGACGTGACCGCGCTGATCGGTGTGCGAGGCGTCGACGGGGTGGTCGAGAAGACCAAGGTCGTCGCTCGCGAGCTTGCAGCCGGTCTGCACTGACTGGGGCAGGCGGCGCGGGAGGTGAGCGGCGCCTCAATGTGAATCAAGAACCCCTCATCGTGCGGTGATCACCAGTCACCTGGCGAGCTTGCACCGCCCGATCAACACGGGGGTTTCAAGGATGAAGAGGTGTTTCGGTTTCTTGCTGGCAAACCTGGTGGCAGTCGGTGCAATGGCGCTCATCCCACCGCAGTACTACCAGCAGCGCCTCTTGAAGGCCGCGATCGACGCCAGCCGCCGGCCCGTCTCACTCGCGGCGTATCCTCGAACCCCGCTCATCGGGGCCCTCCGCCGGACATACAATGGGACGCCGGCCAGTTGTCCTCGGCTGCTATGATTCCGAGCGGAATCCAGCCATGGGTCGAAGAACCTATCTTGTTGCGTGCCTGGTGATTCTTATCCTCGGGGGAGGGCTGCGTCTGTACCGGCTAGCGGATCGTTCGCTGTGGCTCGACGAAGCCAAGGTTGCGGTCTTCGCTCGCGGGTCGGCCCTCGAAACCGTCTCGAGCACCCGAGTCGCTGGAAGCTCACCGGTGACATTCCCGTTGTTTCTGAACCTGGTGCAACGGGTGGACGACTCCGCCCTGGCGGTGCGGCTGCCTTCCGCCTTGTTCAGCCTCGCGGCTGTCGCGGTGCTCTTCTGTCTGCCCTATGTCGGGGTCGCTCGGCCTGCAGCGCTGATCGCCGGAGCGATCCTCGCCGTCTCGCCCTCTCAGATCCGCTATGCGCAGGAGGTGCGGGAGTACTCCCTGTCTGTGCTGGTAGCGGCGGCCATGATCTACGCCTTGGCGAGCACACTGGGAAGTCGGGACGGGAAGGGAAGAAGAACCCTGTTTCTGCTTGGTCTGTTCGTGGCTCCCATGGTGCAATACGGGCTCGTTCTCTTCGCCGTGGCGCTCCTGCTGACGTGGGTGGCGGCGAGGGAAAGGGCGTTCGGCTGGGGTCATGCCCTGCGGTCCTTCCCAGCCGCAGCCGGTGTCTTTGCGGCCGGATGCGCGGTGACCACTCTCCTGACGCTCGAATGGCAGTGGAGAGTCACGACCGCGTGGTACTTGCGGCGCTGGTTCTACAAGGGGTCGGTATTCGACCTCCCGGCCGTTTGTGGGTTTCTCGTCCCACGGCTGGGCAAGCTCCTGCCCTACCTTACACAGGGGGACGGGAGCGTGGTTCTCGTGCTGCCGGCGCTGGGGATACTCCTCCTGGCGCGGCCGGCAGCGGATCGGGAATCAAGACTCCTTGTTGGGCTTGGGATCCTGTCCATCGCGATCGTTGGGGCAGCGGCCGTAGCGCATGTCTACCCTCTGGGTCCGATTCGCCATGACCTGTTCCTGGCGCCCACCGTTGCCACGGCTCTCGGGCTCGGTTGGAACGCGTTCAGTGACCGTATCGGAGCGAAGGGCCGTACCTGGGTGACAGCCACCTTCCTCGCCGCTCTCCTTGCGGCCGGTGTATTCGGGATCATCCGTTCGAACCCCTACCGGGAGCAGGAGGACATCAAGAGCGTGATCGCCGCTTTGTCCAACAGGCCGGTGTCGGGTGTGGTCTATGTCTACTACGGGGCGCGGCCGGCCCTTCGCTTCTACAAGGTCACGGGCCCGGAGTTCGTCTACGGCCACAGTCACCGAGATCACCCCGAGGAGTACGCCGCAGAGTTCCGCGCCCTGGTAGGAGCCAAGACGAGAGAGGTCTGGTTGGTTTTCTCCCACGTGTACAGCAATGAGGGGCGGCGCCTGCTCGACGACCTCGGTTCGGAGTGGAGTTTCCAGGCGGTTGTCATCGCGCATGGGGCCAGCCTGTATCGCGGTAGAGTCCTCAAGGGCGCAGCACTACCCCGATGAGTTCACTCCTATCCGGTCTCGCTACGATAGCTCATGAGTAGTTCAGGCTAGCGGAGTGCGAGAGTGCCGAGGGTGGTGACCCCACGCGAGGAAGCCGCCGTGCATCAGGAAGGACTGGTGCAGGGGCCGGCACTCTTGGCACTTTCGCGTCGGCCTCGGGCGCCAAGCATGACGTCGTCACCTGGCGCCACCGGTGCGACGGCGAGGAGGCCGGCATGGAGCCCGGCGTTACGAGCCCGGTGAGGTCTGCTCGAGATGGGCCAGGAGGCGAAGCGCAATCGAGTTCTGCGCCGCATACCGGCGGTCTCCGGCGGTGCGGGCCAGGAAGTCCTTGTAGGCGGCAATCGCCGCCGGACGGTTCCCGACCAGCTCCTCGGCCAGCCCACGGCTGAGACGGGCCTGGTGGAGGCTCGGCGCTATCTCAAGGGCGCGGTCGAAGCACGGAAGCGCGTCGGCGGGGCGCTTCTGCTGCAGGTAGAGGGTGCCGAGGCCGTTCCACGGGTCGGCATAGCGGGAGTCGACTTCGATCGCACGGCGGTAGGCGCGTTCCGAGTCCTGGAAGCGCCTTGCGCCGCGCAGGACGTCGCCAAGGTTGTTCAGGATGCGCGGATCGTTCGGGTCGAGTCGGGCCGCTTCCTCGAGCTGCCTGCTCGCGCCGTCGAGGTCGCGCTTGACCGCCAGCGCCATGCCGAGCGCGTTGTGCGCGTCGGCCCGATAGGGCTCGCCCTCGACCACCTTCTTCAACGCGGCCAGAGCTTCGTCGGTACGGCCCGCTTCAAGCAGGGTGACCGCGAGGTTGTAGCGCAGGCTGCGAGCGTCGACCGCGAGATCGACGGCGCGGCGGAAGAGGGTAATCGCGCGATCGAGATTGCCGGCGCGATGGCACGCCTGGGCCAGCTCGCCGATGAACAGTGGGTTGTTCGGGTCCGCGGCAACGATCTTCTCGAGGAGCGGCCGCGCCACATCAACGTCGCCGGCCTCCAGCGCGGACTGTGCCTGGTCGTAGGCGCGTAGGAGGCCGACCATCGCCTTTGGGTCCTTGCGCTGCCCGCCGCCTGCTGCGCTCCCGCCTCCGCCGAGGTAGCCCAGGCTCTGGAGCTTGGCGCGGGCCTCGCGGTCGAGGGCCGCTTTCCGTGCGACAACCTCTCCGGACGCGAGCGTTGCGAGAGCGTCGGCCAGCGCGTCGCCGTCGGCCGAACGACCGGGCAGGAGGTTGTGCTCCTCGCCGGGATCGCGCTTCAGGTCATAAAGCTCCGCTTCGGGAGCGGCGATGTACTTCAGCCTGCCACGCCGGAGCGCAGCAATCGGGCTCCAGCCGAAGTTCTCGGCGTAGTGCGACTCGGCGTACACGTCCTCGGCGGCGGGCTGTCGTCCGGAGGCGAGTGATTCGGCGAGGTCGTGCCCGTCGAAATGCCCCTGACCCTCGGGGACCTGGGCCTCGAGCATGGAGAGTAGCGTCGGCGCGAGATCTACCAGGCTCAGCGGCGCCTCTGCGACGAAACCGGCCGGCAGCACGGCCGGGGCACGGACGATCACCGGCACGTGCAAGCACCCCTGGTAGAGCAGCAGCCCGTGCGTCAGCTCGCCGTGGTCGCCGAGCGCCTCGCCATGGTCGGCGGCCACCGCGACGACGGTGTGCGACGCCAGTCCCGACTGCTTCAGCCACGTGAGGATGCGGCCGATCTGGTGGTCAACCTCGGCAATCTCGCCGTCGTAGGGGTGCGAGCTGAAACGCGTCCGGTACGGCTCGGGCGGACGGTACGGCGTGTGGGCGTCATAAAGGTGGACCCAGGCAAAGAACGGCTTGGCGCTGGGCGTTCCAAGCCAGGCGAGGGCGCGGTCCACGACGACACTGCCGGGGCGCTGGGCGTTGAGGCCGGCACCCGGGTCGAACGGGATCTCGTCATCGTAGCTGTCAAAGCCTCGGGCGAGGCCGAACCGGTGGTCGAGCACGTAGGCGCCGATGAACGCGCCGGTCCGATAGCCGGCGCCGGACAGGAGCGTCGCCAGCGTTGGCGTCGAGTCGCCGAGCCGGTCCCCGCCGTTGGTGCGCATCCCGTCGTGAGGGGGCAGCAGGCCGGTCAGGATCGACGCGTGGGCCGGCGCGGTGAGCGGTACCGGCGTCGAGACGTCGGCCAGGCGCACTCCCGCCGCGGCCAACGCGTCCAGATTCGGGGTCTCGGCGTCGCGGTCGCCCCAAGCGCCGAGGTGGTCGGCGCGCACAGTGTCGATGGTGACGAGCAGCAGGTTGAAGCCCTTGGCCGAAGCCGGGGGCTGCGAATGTGGGCAGCCGGAGAGCGCCCAGGCAAGGCAGATGAGGCAGACCATGCCGCCTGCACGGCGCCCGCAGAGCCGCCTGAGGCGCAGGCCGGCCGGACGCATCGACCCCCGCTTCGTCGCTGCGGGTATGATTGTGCGGAGGCAGATAATGGCGGGCCCCTTTCTCGGCGTTCACCATGCTAGCCCGCGACCGACCCCTGTCAAGGCCCGCATTCTCGCCATGGTGTTTCGTTGGGGAGCAGCCTGCCTGTTCCCGCGGATGTGCCGAGCGATGCCGACTACGGGCGCGCGCAGCCTCCTCCTCGGTGGATGCCAGAGCCGACAGTCTTGGGATTCTCAAGCGGCGCCACTGAACGGTGCCGAGCAGTGCCACATCTCATATCCGACATTGCGATGCTCCGGGTCGTCATCCGCTGGCCATCCTGTCGCGGGTGGCCGCTCCCTCCGGTCATGGACCGGGGCCGCCTCCGCCGCGACCGGACCGCCATGAAACACCTCCGTCGTTGCTCTCGAAGCCCGGCCCCAGGCTGGCGGCGGGGTACTCCGGATCGACGCGCGTGATGACGAGCTGCTCAATGCCTCTGATGCCTGCGTTCTCGAGGATGTCTTCGAGGGTGGCTATCGGATCGCCTCGCCTCCGTCCGCGGCTTCACGGTGGGTGGGATGAGGAGCCGACGGCCGACCGGACGACCCGGACTTGCCGCGGGCGTATCATGGGCTGAATCGAGAGTTCAGTGGAATCAAGAACGAGGCGTCGATGGCGGAGGTGCCGGGGGTGGCGCCCGCGGCCTGCCGGGCACGAGGCGTTGTGGCTTTCCGAGTGATGTGGAGAATAGACCATGAAGAACGTCGTGGTGACAGGGGCGAGCGGACACATCGGCTACGCCGTCGTCCGGGAGCTGGTGGATGGTGGTTACAAGGTGCGAGCCGGCATGCGGGGCATTGACAACGAAAAGAAGGCTGCACGGCTGCGCGAGCTCGGCGTGGAGCTGTTCGAGTGCGACATGATGCGGCCCGAGACGCTCAGCGCTGCGTTCGAGGGGGCCGACGGGCTCTTCCACCTCGCCGCGGTGTTCAAGATCTGGGTCAAGGACGATCAGAAGGACGCCATCGAGCCCACCGTGCAGGGAGGCCTCAACGTGCTCGAGGCCGCCGCGGAGGCTCACATCAGGAAGGTGGTGTTCACTTCCAGCGGCGTCGCCGTCGGCCTGCAGGCACCCCCGGACCGGCCGCTGACCGAGGAGGACTGGGATCGCGGCGAGGATCGCTTCGCCTACTGTTACGCCAAGACCCAGGGCGAGGCGAAGGCGTGGGAGCTCGCGAAGGTACGCGGGCTGAGCTTGGTGTCCATTTGCCCGGGGCATGTCCTCGGGCCGTACATCTACCGGCACACGCCCACGACGACCTTCATCCAGAAGATCATGAACAACGAGCTGCCCGGGGCGCTCCCGATGGAGTTCTTCATCGTCGACGTCCGCGATGTGGCCAAGGCGCATGTCCTCGCTTACGAGAACGACGAGGCGTCGGGTCGCTACATCGCCATGAATGAACCGGGCATGCCGATGACGGAGCTCATCGAGCTCATGCGCGAGTTCGATCCGAGTATCAAGGTGAAGGCCAAGGTGCTGCCGGGGTTCGTCATCAGCCTGGCCACGTTCCTCGATCTGATGGGGCACGTCTTGACGGGCCGGCCCCGGGAGCTCACCAGGGCCCTGGTCAAGGAGTTCACGAACAAGCACGCGGCGTTCAACACTGACAAGATCCGCCGCGAGCTGGGATGGCAGCCCCGCGATACCAGGGAGTGCGTCAAGGACACGGTCGCCTGGCTCAAGGAGCACAAGCCAGCCCCCTGGCACGCCGACGCGTAACGCTCAGCCTCCCCTCACCGGCCCCTTCAGGACGTCACCCCCTCGGCGTGGCCGTCCTGAGGGACGGCATTCGAGGTCTCTCCCTGCCGCCGAGCACACCGGGGCATCCCCGGGTCGAAAACCGCGCCCTCACCGGCACCCCATGCACTTCGCCTCCCAGGCCGGTGAAGAACGCAGTCGACATCTCCGGTCCGCGCCACAGAACCTCGTCGGGAGTGAGATCTCTGCGACCTACTCGGAGGGCCTCCAGACTTTCCAGACGTTCCCCACCAGGCTCGGGCCCGGCTTGAGCACCGGGTCCCCCGGCATCCAGCCAGCCGGCGTCGCCTCCGCCCCCTTGCTGGCGCGAACCACCTGGTAGGCCTGGACCTGGCGTATCGTCTCGGCTATCCGCCGTCCTACCGGCGGCGTCAGCACCTCCATCGCCTGAACGACGCCATCAGGATCGATGATGAAGCGTCCGCGCATCTCGATCCCCTGGGTCTCGTCGTAGACGCCGTAGGCCTTGCCGATGTTGCCGGCCTGGTCGGACAGCATGTGGAAGGGCACGCCGCCTTCGACCATCTTGGTGAGCTCGTGATCGTTCCACATCTTGTGGACGAAGTGGCTGTCAACGCTGACCGAGAAGACCTCCACCCCGAGCTTCTTCAGCTCCTGATACTTGTCGGCGACCGCCGACACCTCGGTGGCTCAC
Source organism: uncultured Thermoanaerobaculia bacterium (assembly GCA_964552395.1). Classification (GTDB taxonomy): domain Bacteria; phylum Acidobacteriota; class Thermoanaerobaculia; order Thermoanaerobaculales; family Sulfomarinibacteraceae; genus JAJDNH01. The sequence goes on from CAZKGM010000004.1 coordinate 47,745, forward strand.
ACGAAGGTGAAGTCACCGGGGTAGAAGCAGAGCAGGATCCAGTTGCCGAAGTATTCCGAGAGCTGGACGTTGGTGAAGCTCCCGTTGTAGTAAGCCGGCGCGTTGAAGTCCGGTGCCTTCTGTCCGACACGTGCTGTCATGAGCTTCTCCTTCAGGGGTTCGTCGGTTTCTGACGGCGCCGTACCGTTGGGCGAGGGCTCGCCCAGAACGGCACCGGTGACGCGGGCACATCCCTCAGGTTGCTCTGCCATTTGACCCCCTCTTCTGCCTCTCCTCCAATATAGTGCGAGGAGTGACGGTGCTGCAACTAACCACCTGTGAATTCTATATTTGCGCGAATGCTCTCACGAGAGAGGTGCTGCACTTTGCGGCATGGACTCCGTGTGCAGGAACTGGCCGGAGCGCTGGGCAAGAGCTTCGTGACCGGCAGCGAGGTGGGTGATGCAGGGAGGCAGACTCTGGCTGCAGGATTGGGAGATCGCTGGGCGGGGGAGCTGAACCATGCGCTCCCGAAGCCACGAGCTCAGGAGCACGAAATTCAGGTACCGCACACCGTTTCCGATAGAGGAGCGGCAGAATAGGTTGACATTTATATAAAGAGTTATATATTGAGGTTCATGAGCCTCGATCATGTCCTCCTTGGGTTGCTGCGCGAGCCGGCCAGCGGCTACGACCTCAAGAAGCTCGTCGACGAGAGGATCTGCCATTTCTGGGCGGCCGAGCTGAGCCAGATCTACCCGACCCTGAAGCGGCTCGAGAAGCGGGGCCTGGTGCGCAGCCGCTCGGCCGTGGCCAAGCGCGGCCGCGGCCGGCGCGTCTACGGCCTGACCCCCGCCGGGCGCGACGAGCTGCGGGCCTGGCTGGGCGGCCCGCCGCACTTCGCGGCGGAGCGAATGGCCTACCTCGCCCAGCTCTACTTCATGGGCGAGCTGGAGGACCTCCATCAGACGCAGCGCTTCTTCCGCGCGGTGCGCGAGCGCTTTGCTGCGAAGCTCGCGACGCTCGCGTCCATCGAGCGCATGTGGGCGGCCGCTGACCCCCGCTACCCGCAACGCCTACCCGATGAGGACCTCCACGTGCACCTGGCTCTGCGCAAGGGGATGCACTCACTGCAAGCGCACCTCGAGTGGTGCGATGAGTCGTTGACCACACTTAATGAGCGGCTCGAACCGACGGGTCCTGGACAGGAAACGGCGGCCGCAGTCCATCAGGAGGGCCTGTGACCGAGCACGAATCAGCGCCCGCCCCGAACGGCTGCCCCACACCGGTTGCCTCTTTCCGGCACACGGCGATCCTCATCGCCATCTTCCTCGTCATTGCAGCCGCCGGTGTCTTTTTCCAGGAGGCCCCCGCCCCGGACGTGACAGCGGCGGCGCTGCACCCCAGGGTGGCGCCGCTCTACCTCTCGCTGCTGGTAGCCGAGTGGGCGTTGCTCCTCTATACCTGGCGGGTCGGTCTGCGCCCCCGCGGCGTGCAGCTCAGGGACCTGATCGGGGGACGCTGGAGCGGCTGGCGGGCGGTGGCGCGCGATGTCGCCCTTGCCGCCGGGGCCTGGCTCACATGGCTGGGCATCGAGCGTGTGACCATGCTCTGGCTGGGGGCCGGCCATACCCGCGCCATCGACCTCTACCTGCCACAGCGGCCGGCCGAGGTGGTCCTGTGGGTTGCCCTGTCGCTGAGCGCCGGCTTCTGCGAGGAGGTCGTCTTCCGCGGCTACCTGCAGCGCCAGCTCGCTGCAGCGACGCGCAGCCGGCCGGCCGGCCTCGTCCTCCAGGCGGTGATCTTCGGCCTGTCGCACGGCTACCAGGGGCTCGCGGCGACGATCCGCATCACCCTCTTCGGGCTGCTCTACGGCGGGCTCGCCCAGTGGCGGAAGAGCCTGCGCCCGTGCATTGCGGCACACGCGTGGACTGACGTCTGGACGGGGTGGTTGTCGCTGCTGCGGTGAGCGGTTTCGCCGGTCAGCGTCCCGACGTCCCGTGCGCGGCAGCGCGGCGGCAGCAGACTGACGGAGCACGAAACCGAATGCTGCGGCCGCCAGCTCGACGCCGGCCGTCATGGTCTATCCTCCGGATCGGGCGCGTCGGCCCCGCGATGAGCTCCTCCAAGCCGCGGGTATACTTCAGAGAAGGGGCGTGTGTTGCCATGGGTCTCACACGGCAACGTGCAACGTGAGGCCGGATGTGTCATCGGGACGGGGGTGCTTGTCTGTATCACGGACCCCTGGCTTCATGGGTTCCTCAGGCCGGCCACGCACGTGGCGGTGTACAGTGGCGGCTCCGGGTGACTGTCGGCTGCTCGACCGAGCCGCCCCGTTGACGAGAATGGAGGTTACGACATGGCCAAAGGTCAAGTGAAGAAAGCGAAGACCAACAAGCCCAAGCTCTCGCCCAAGGAGAAGAAAGCGAACAAGGCCGCCAAGCAGGCCGCCAAGGCGGCCAAGTAGCCCGATCAACGGACCGCCGGCAACCCGACGCTCGCCCCCCAGAGGTGTCACGTGTCGGTTTGTCCCATCACCGGGGGAGAGGCCAGAGGTACCAAGACTGTCGGCGCTGGTACTGATCCAGATCACGCGACGCGCCGTGAGCCCGCGTCCCGGACCGGTTTGCTGGGCGCCTGGCGAGAGGGCGCTGCAGCCGCCTGTAGGGTCGATGTGAGACCGGAGCGCTGGCAGCGCCTGAAGGAGCTGTTCGAGCAGGCCCAAGGTCTCGAAGGGGCCGAACGCGAGCGCTTCCTCGACGAGCAGTGCGGGGGCGATCCGGAGCTGCGGGCCGAGGCTGCGTCCCTGCTCGCGGCCGGGCAGAGCGCCGGCGGCTTCCTGGAGACCCCGGCGGCGGAGACGCTGATGCGCGATCTGGAGGTCTCCGGCCCCTCGCCGCTGGGGCGGCGCTTCGGCCCGTACCGGGTGATCTCGGAGATCGGGCGCGGCGGGATGGGGGCCGTGTACCGGGCGGTGCGCGACGACGACGCCTTCCGCAAGGAGGTCGCCCTCAAGCTCCTGCACACCGACCTCGGCTCGGAGTTCTTCGCGGAGCGGTTCCGGCGCGAGCGCCAGATCCTGGCGTCGCTGGAGCACCCCAACATCGCCCGCCTGCTCGACGGCGGCGCCGACGAGGCCGGCCGCCCCTACTGCGTGCTGGAGCTGGTCGAAGGGGTGCCGATCGATGTCTACTGCCGGGACCACGGCCTGGATCTCGCGGCGCGCCTCGAGCTGGTCCGCACCGCGTGCGGCGCGGTCGCCGCGGCCCACGGCCGGCTCATCGTGCACTGCGACCTCAAGCCCGCCAACGTGCTGGTCACCGCCGACGGCACGCTCAAGCTCCTCGACTTCGGGATTGCCAAGCTGCTGGCACCGGACGAGGGCGCCGCGGGCGCCTCGGTGACGGCCGCCGCCTGGTGGATGACGCCCCAGTACGCGAGCCCGGAGCAGGTGTGCGGCGGGCAGGTGACGACGGCGACCGACGTCTACGCCCTCGGCGTGATGCTGTACGAGCTGATCACCGGGCGTCGCCCGTACGACCTCGGCTCGCGCAGCCCCGACGAGATCGTGAGAGCGATCTGCGTGCGGGAGGTGACGCGCCCGAGCCAGGTGGTGATGCGGCCGCCATCGACCCCGGCGGACGGCGACCCGGCGGCGCCGACGAGTCCGGCCGGGCAGTCGCATGGGGGAACGGCGACACGGGTCGACCCACCCGACACCAACCTCCGTCGCCTGCGGCGCCGCCTCGAGGGCGACCTCGACACGATCGTGATGCGCGCATTGGCGAAGGAGCCCGAGCGGCGCTACGCCTCGGTCGTCCACCTGGCGGAGGATCTGCGCCGCTACCTCACCGGCTTTCCGATCCAGGCGCGGCCCGACCGGCTCGCCTACCGGGCGCGCAAGTTCCTGGGGCGGCACCGGACGGCCGCGGCGGCTATGCTGATCGCCCTTGCCAGCCTGTGCGGAGGCCTGGTCGCGACCGTGCACCAGGCGCGCGTGGCCCACGCGCAGCGGCTGGTCGCCGAGCGCCGCTTCGACGAGGTGCGCCAGCTCGCTAGGACGTTCATCTTCGAGATTCACGACGACGTCGCGGCGCTGCCCGGCTCGACCCCGGTCCGCAAGCGGATCGTGGAGCTGGGCCTCGAGTACCTCGAGCGGCTCGAGAAGGAAGCGGGCAACGACACCGGCCTGCAGGCCGAGGTCGCCGCGGCCTACGAACGGATCGCGGCGGTGCAGGGCGGGGTCGGGATGCCGAACCTCGGCGACACGGCGGGAGCGGTTCGCAGTCAGCGGCGGGCGCTGGCGCTGCGCGAGGCCGTGGCCCGCGCCGCGCGCGAAGATCTCGGCGCCCAGCTCGCGTTGGCCACGGCGCACAGCACGCTCGGCGACCTGCTGGGGGCGGCCGGAGACTCCCGAGGCCGCCGGGCCGAGTATGACGCGGCGCGAGCCATCCGCGAGACTGCGGCCGAGCGGGCCCCGGGCGACCCGGCGGTACGCCGCGCCCTGGCCTCGAGCATCTGGGACTCGGCACAGCTGCGGGTCGACGACGGCGATCTGCAGGCCGGCCTCGCGGGTTTCGAGAAGGCCCTCGGGCACTACCGGGTCCTCGGCGAGGCGCCGGAGGCGAGCGACAGGGACCGCCGCAACCTCGGCCTCGCGTACAAGAAGGTGGGGGCGGTGCGGTCGGTCGTCGGCGACCGGTGGGGCGCGCTCGACAGCCTGGGGGCGGCGCTCGCGATCGACGAGGCGCGGCTAGCGGCCAGGCCGAACAACCCCGAGACCATGCTCGACGTGTCATTCGACCACGGCGATCTGGGCTACGTGCTGCTGCAGTTGGGCCGCGCGCGCGAGGCCGTGGTGCAGTACGAGCAGGCGCTCGAGCTGCGCCGCAAAGTGGCGGCCGCCGACCCCCGCGACGTGCGCGCGGAGAACGTCCTGCGCAGCGGGTGCTTGCGGCTGGCGGGAGCGCTGGCGGCGGTGACGGCCGAGGAGGGTGTGCCCTGCTCGGAGGTCCGGCGCCTGGCGGCACGCGCGCTGACCCTGTGGGGCGATGCCGAGGCCGGCGGCGCCCTCGACGCCGATTCCGTGGCTCAACGCAGGAGGGTCAAAGCGGCCGCGTTGCGTTGCTCGGCCGGTTCCGGACCTCGTTAGCCCGCTTGATGGGGGACCCGTTTCTTGCGTACCCTGAAGGTGGGGAGCACACCGAGTTGCCGGAGAACGTCACGGAGCTGCTGAAGGCGTGGGGCGATGGGGACCGCGAGGCCCTAGACCGCCTGGTGCCGCTGGTCTACACGGAGCTCAGGCGCCGGGCGGCGGCGCAGCTGGCGCGGGAGCGCGGATCGCACACCCTGCAGCCGACCGCCCTGGTGCACGAGGCGTTCCTGAGGCTGGTCGACCAGCACAGCGCGCGCTGGGAGAACCGGGCTCAGTTCTTCGGCGTTGCCGCCCAGCTCATGCGCCGCATACTCGTCGATCACGCCCGCGCCCGGGCGGCCGCGAAGCGGGGCGGCGGCGCCCTCAGTATCTCGCTTGACGAGGCCGGTGAGGGGCCGGCGAGCCCCGAGGCCGACGTTCTCCATCTCCACCGGGCACTGGAGCGCCTCGCCGTGCAGGACGAAAGACAGGCACGGGTGGTCGAGCTGCGCTACTTCGGCGGCCTCTCGACCGAGGAGGTGTCGACGGTTCTCGCGGTGTCGGAGATCACGGTCAAGAGGGACTGGGCGATGGCCAAGGCGTGGCTGTTCCGCGAGCTTTCGGGCGGCCCGCCCGGGGGAGCTGCCCCGCCTTCACGTTGATTGTCGGCAAGGCAAAGAAAGGGCGGGGATGAACCCCGCCCCTTCCAACCAACTACCCTTCCTCACTTCCTTACTTTCTCACTTCCTCACTGTACCCGTTGCGGCGGGATCGTGATCGGGTCTCCGAACCGGTTGACCCGGAAGGCCCTGACGTAGAGCGGCCCGGTCGACGTGATCTCGAGCCGCTTGACGTTGCCGTTCTGGCTCGACTTGATGGCCGTGATGATGCTGTTGGTCTGGATCAGCTCGCCGCCCCGGACCACAAGCTGGGTCTGTCCCTCGAGCTGCCCCGTGGCGCCGTCGTGAAGCTCCACGGTGAGGGTCACGGATGAGGTTCCGGGGTTGAAGGCGGCGATGTTGCTCCGCTCCCGGCCGTTCTGGTCCTGGAGCTCGCGCAGGCCGAGCAGGTGGTAGCGGACGCCGGCCTGGAGGAGCTCGCCGGGGAGCATGCCCGGGATCAGCTGACCCGCGGTTCCGATGACCGTGCCGTGGGTGTCGCGGAAGACGGCGTACTCGCGGCCGCTGGCGCTGATCAGGGTGCCGTTGAGGGTCGTCAGGCGTACGGTGCCGACGCCCTGGAGGCCGAACAGGTCGCCGACGATGTCCTCGTACCCGACCGTCGAGCCGCCCGGGATGGTGAACGTCGTGGTGGCGTCAACACCCGGCTTCGAGCGCGCGTAGAAGTCGGCGCGGACCTGGGCCGTCCCGGTGCTGAAGTTGGTGATGCTGGCGGAGCCCGTGAACTCGTTGAGCCCCTGCACCGGGCCCAGCTCGAGCAGGGTCACCTCGTGCGCGCCGGCGGTGACCGGCAGGATCGTGGTCGGGTCGCTGGTCCCGGCGTAGACGATGTTGCCGTCGAGGATGCTGGCGTACGCGAGCGCCTTGCCGGCGGTCACCTGCACCGCAATCAGGATGTTGTCGCGCGGGGAGACTTTGAAGGTGGTGAAGATGTTGTTCAGCTGCTGGTTGGCGCCGTTGTTGAGGTCGTATGACTTGCCCGTCGCCAGCGGCGAGCCGATCCGGTCCATCGGGGTGACTGTGACGTGGGTTCCGTCAGCGAGCCCCATCAGGCCGACGTTGACGCGGTAGACCTGGGCGTTGACGGTGCTCGCCAGATAGCCAATCTGGCCGGCCGTCAGCGCGTCCGTCGACCGCAGCGCCGGGAAGAACTGCCCGAACTCGCTGCCGTCGGACTTGCGTGCGAACACCACGCTCTGGGCCAGCAGCTCGCCACTGGCAACAGGCGCCCCGCTCGTGTCCCTCAGCTCGAGGAGGAGGCTGCCGACGGCGGCGTTGCCGCCGCTGAAGCCGAACCAGGCCGCCAGCGGGTCGTCGACCTCGAGCTGGCCGCCGGCCGGCAGCGGCACCATCGCGGTGCGCGGGTTGCCGCCGATGTCGGTGCGCGGGGTGTAAGTGACGGCCACCTGGCGGGCGGCGGTGCCGGCGGAGTAGAGGTTGATGCGGGAGGTGAAGAAGGCGCCGCTGCCCTGAACCCGCGCGGCCGCGGGAATGGCGGTCGGGTCGCTGACCGGGGTGAAGACGTTGAACAGGCGCCCCTGGATGCTGTAGCCGTTGGTGTCACTGCCGGAGGAGCCGTTGCTCTCCCACACCACCAGCATGCGGCCGTTGGGGGCCAGGGCCGCCGCCGGGTAGCTCTGCTCGCCCGAGGTGTAGGTGTTGGCCTGGACGTCGCTCGCGTCGATGACGGCGCCGGATCCCTTGAATGCCCTGAGCTGGATGCTGTAGTCGGAGTTGTCGTTGCCGGCCGAGCCGTAGCTCTGCCAGGCGAGTGCACAGGTGCCGTTCGGGGCGATGGTCACCGAGACGTAGCGTTGATCGTCGTTGGTGTAGGTGTTGATCTGGACGTCGTTGCCGTCGGTGAAGGCGCCGGTCGGATCGAGCCTCCTGGCCTGGATCGAGATGCGGGAGGTGTCGTTGCCGAAGGTGGCGCCGAAGCTCTCCCAGCCGACGATGGCACTGCCGTCGGAGGCCATCGCGACCGAGGGGGTGGTCTGCGACCCGCTCGGGTAGGTGTTGGCCGTCTCCTGCGGGCCGTTCGCGGTCACGCCCTCCGTGACATGGTCGTCCGCCGTGAAGTAGCGGATGGCGATGTCGTTGCTGGTCGCGGGGTCCCTCCAGGCGGTGAGGTAGGTCAGCTTGCCGTCGGTGGCGATGGCCGGCTCATCCTGGTCGCCAGAGGTGACGTTGTTGACCAGGAACTGGCTGAAGAAGCTGCCGTTTGCGGCGCTGAAGTGGCGACCCTGGATGCTGACGCCGGGGTCACCACCGGCGCCTCCTGGGCTGCGCCAGACGACGAGAAAGTCGCCGTTGTCCGCCATTGCCACCGCGGGCGCGACCTGGTCGCCGGACGTGTACGCGCTGTTGACGAGCAGCTCCGGCCCGACCTTGGCGCCTGCGGCGTTGAAGCGCTGGGCCATGATGTCGAAGCCGGTCGTGGCGGAGTGGTTGCTCTCCCAGACGACGACGAAGTCGCCGGTCGAGGTCATCGCCACCGCGGGCGCCTCCTGCCGGTTGGCGGTGGAGGTGTTGACCTGGAACTCGGTCCCGACCGGGGTGCCGTCCGCGGTGATAAAGCGGGCCTGGACCGACAGCCCGTCGGAGTCGTTTCCAGCGGAGGCGGAGCTCTGCCAGACGACGACGAAGTTGCCGGCCGCGTCGTGCGCCACCGCCGGCTTCTCCTGAGAGCTGTAGGTCAGGGTGTTGACCTGGAACTGGCCGGTCCTCGGGGTGGTGGCGAGGGCGGCCGCCGAGGTCCCGAGCAACAGAACGGCAGAGGCGAGGGTGGAGCCCACGACTCGCACCGAGCGGCGCGCACGGGGCGATGTTGAGATTGGCGACGACCAACTGTCTTGACGGGACATTGCGTTCCTCCTGTACGGTTGCCGATCCGTGGTTGCGCCCGCGGCGCTGCCGTAGTGCACGCCCCGTCGGCCGCGAGACCCGCTCGTTCGCCGTGGCAGCCCGAGTGAGTCCTACCAAGGAACGCGGGATTTCGAGCGACTGGGTATCATCAGCGGTGTCAGCACCCCGGATTGCCGGCGCCCCGGGGCACGCCGCCCTACCAGTCTGCGGCTGAGGCCGCGGTTCGGCAGTTACGGCGCTGCCCAGCGTCGATTGGAGCATGGGGGTTCTTGACTGGGGATCGGACCTGGGGTAGGTTCTGATAGAAGGTCTCAGAAAGCCCGGGAGGTGCGTTATGCGTGGAATCGGACGCGTGATGGTGATGCTTGTGGCCCTACTGGGGAGCTCCGCGGTGCTGGCGCAGGAGACGGACGGCAAGGCGGCGCCGCCGAAGATGAGCGCCGAGCAGCAGGCGATGATGGATGCGTGGGTGAAGGCGGGGGCCCCCGGGGCGCCGCACCAGTGGTTGGCGAAGATGGAGGGGACCTGGGTGCTGGAGGTGAAGTCGTGGATGGACCCGGCGGCGCCGCCCATGGTGTCGACGGGGGACGCGACGATGCGGATGACGATGGACGGCCGCTACCTGGAGGAGAAGGTCGAGGGCTCCATGATGGGCGCTCCCTTCCACGGCCTCGGCTACACCGGGTACGACAACATCATCAGGCGCTACGTGTCGGTGTGGATGGACAGCATGAGCACCGGGATCATGCGCTCAGAGGGCACCTACGACGAGGCCACCCACACGATGACAATGACTGGCACGTACGTGGACCCGGTGAGCGGGAAGACTAAGACGATGAAGGGCGTGACCCGCTACGAGGGTGATAACCGCGCTGTCTTCAGCTACTACGACACCGCCCCAGACGGCAGCGAGTACAAGAGCATGGAGATCACCTACACCCGGAAGTGACCCGATCGGTTCACTTGTGTTGCGACTGACTGCGGCAAGATGTTCCGATCGCTCGGTCTTCTAGCGCCTGCCGGTCGGTCTCGGAATGGTACTTCACAGCCTCGCGGGCGGTGACGCCGGAGGCGCGGTCGATGCGGGGGCGAAGCCACGCCACCACCAGCTCCGGGCGCTTCTTGCCGGTCTCCCGGAGGACGTAGCCGATGGCCTTGCGGAGCCGGTGAATTCGAGGTTGCTCTTGAGGTACCGTATGGCGCCGGCGGCGCGTTCGGCGTCGGCCAGCTCCCTGAGACCGCGCTCGATCGCCCCGGCCAGCTCCTTCACGATCCCACCTCCCGAAGTCGCGGTGTGGGTCTGTGACGGGGGATGGTGCCACGTCCTTACGGTGCGCGGGACGGTGGATGGGATAGGATCGGGCCCGTGAGCCCTTCCCGACACGAGGTGGTGGGAGTGCTGCTGGCCCTCGCCACCGGCGCCGGCAACCTGGTCGCGGAGACCGTGCTTCACCGCAAGGCCGGCTTCATGATCGTCGCGATCGTCCTGTGGCTGGCCTGGGCGGCGGTGCGGCTGCTGCGGGAGCCGGGCGTGTTGCGCGTCTGGGGCTTTCGCCGCGACAACTGGCGGGGCTCGGCCGTGCGTGTGGCGCTGTTCGTGGTCCCGGCCGCGATCCCGATGCTCGCGGTCGGTCGGCTGCTCGGCCATTGGCCGATCTCAGCTCACTTCTGGCTCGTGCTGAGCGTTTACCCGGTGTGGGCCCTGGCGCAGCAGTTCGTGCTTTGCGCTGTGCTTGCTCGCGGCCTCGCGCACTGGCTGCCGTCGCGGGCGGTGCCGGCGGCAGCCGGGTTTCTGTTCGCCGTCGCCCATCTCCCCGATCTGCCCCTGGTCCTGCTCGCTTTCGTGGCCGGGCTGGCATTCGTGATGCTGTACCAACGCCGGCCGAACCTCTGGGTCCAGGCCCTCGGGCACGCGGTGCTGGGCACCGTTGCGTACTACGCGGTGCTCGGCCGCGACCCCCTGGCCGCTCTTCTCAACGCCTGAGCTCTTCTGGCTTTGTCCGCTCTTCGCCGGCCGCAGTAGATTGCGAGTGAATGATCCGGGCTAGTATGGCAACGTGCACTTGCGGACTCCTCGGTACCTCGTCTTTCTTGCTGCCTTGCCGATGGTCCTGGCCGCCCTGACCCTGTCACCACGGGACTTCTTCGCCGGCGACTCCGGCGCCAAGTACATTCAAGCGGAGGCGTTTGCCTGGGGAAAGGGATGGCCGCGAGCGATTCCATACCCTGCGAGAGAGCTGGATCCTGCTCTGCAGCACATACCAGTTTCCATGGTCTCTGTCGATGGCCGTCTCGCATCGTTTTTTCCGTTTGCGTTCCCTCTGCTGGCCGGAGCGGGGCTCCACATCGTGGGCGAGCGTGCGCTGCTGCTCCTACCTGCCGTTGCCGCCCTGATGGCTGCCTGGCTGGTCGGCTTGCTGGCGAAGCGTCTCGGGGGAGGGCCAAGCGGCGGGGTCTTGGCCGCCTCGATCGCGCTGGCGGCAACACCACTCATGTTCTACGGCGCGTGTCTGTGGGAGCACTCCCTCATGGCGGCGGTTGCGGTGGGCGTCGCCGAGAGAGTCGTCAGGGCGATCGAGGGCGCGGGCGACCGATGGCTCGTGTGGGCCACTGCCGGGTTCTTGGCCGGAATCGCAGGGTGGGTGAGGACAGAGGGGTTTGTTCTCCTTGCGATCGTGGTTGTGCCCCTGGCAATCCTGGGCCGGCATCGCGGCATCTGGCCGACACTGTCGACAACAATGGGAGCAGCGCTGGGTGTAGGCGCCGGCGCTCTGGTTCAGCATATGGTCCTCGGCAGGTGGCTTCCAATCCATCTGGTCGCGTGTGTCGTCAATCGCAACGTGTACCGCGGCGGCTTCTTGGCGGACCGACTCCGGACGATTCGCAATATCTTCATCCCCGACCCCTGGGCGTGTGTCGCCCTGGGGCTGTGGCTACTTGCGGTTGTCCTGGCAGTCAGGCGCAGGAGCTTCCTCCGCATGGGCGCACGGACCTGGGGAGCGCTCGCCGTCGCGGGCGGACTGGCGGCAGCCCTCGGCGCTCCGGTGATCCGGTTCTTTCTCGGGGTATCGCCGTCGCTCGCCTTTCCTGTGAGAAGTACCGTCACGTGGGTGGCTCTCAGCGCACTTCCCGTGGTGCTGGCGGCTGCGGCTCCGGTGGAGGAGGACGCGAGGAGCAAGCACCGATTCGTGGCCGGGCTGTGCGTGTGGTATGTCGTGTCGTTCCTCATCATGAGCCCCGTGGATGGCGGGTATCAGTGGGGAGCGCGGATCTTCCTTCCGGTTGCGCTGTGGCTGACGGCCCTCATGGCCAGTCGTCTTCCGAGGAGCATGGGTGCCGCTCGGTGGGCTCGGGTGGCCATTGCGTCGGCCCTGGCCGCGGGTGTCCTGATTCAGATTCTGGGGATGGCCTTGCTCGTGCATGTGACCCGTGGCAATCACTCCTTGGTCGAGGCGTTCGCCCGGTCAACACGGCCGGGTGAAGCGGTGGTAACCGATACCTTCTACCTGCCCGAGCTCGCTGCACCTCTGTGGCGAGAGCGCCGGATCCTGTTCGTCGGTCATCAGTCTGGTCTGCCTCAGGTTCTCGAGCGGCTCAGGACCTCCCGTGTCAAGCAGTGGGCCCTGGCGTCGTGCGATGACGCCAATCTCGGTCTCTTGCAGGGCGTTCGCAACACTCTTGCCACCTCCGAAGCTCCTTGCCGGCAGGTCGGATTCCGGACTTTCCGAGTCGGGAGCAGGGTTCTGACGGTTGCCGAGTTCAGTGGCACCCGACCGCACCCTGGGGAGGGGACCTCGCCATGACCCTGATGCCGGACCCCGTTCTCTGCCGCCGCGCGAGGTGAAGAGCGGGAGGCGCCGCCGATGGTGACGCCTGCGGCCCCACGGGAGGGGTGGGTGGAATGCGGGTGTGGGAATACTCGGGAGACGGCGCGAGGTACAGATAACCGGAGGAGTCGAGGCGAGGATCTGCCAGGGTAGTGTGCGTGGGAGAATCTGGACACCAAGCAAAGGGCTTCACTTTCGGACCGGCCGCGGGCTGATAGGAGGTTGACATGACACAGGCGATCAGGGTTCACGAGAACGGTGGACCGGGGGTGCTGCGATGGGAGGAGGTGGTAGTGGGCGTTCCCGGGCCGGGACAGGCGTCGGTCCGGCACACCGCCATCGGCCTGAACTTCCTGGACATCTACCACCGCACGGGGCTGTACCCCGTCGAGCTGCCGATGACGCCGGGCAGCGAGGGCGCCGGCGTGGTCGAGGCGGTCGGCCCGGGGGTCGACTGCGTTCGCCCGGGAATGCGCGTGGCCTATGCCGGCGGACCGCCGGGGGCATACGCCGAGGCGCGGCTGATCCCCGCCGACAGGCTCGTGCCGTTGCCCGAGGAGATCGACGACCGCACTGCCGCCGCGGTGATGCTGAAGGGGATGACGGCGGAGTACCTGCTGCGCCGCACCTACCGGGTGAAGCCCGATGACATCATCCTCTGGCACGCCGCCGCCGGCGGGGTCGGTCTCATCGCGTGCCAGTGGGCGAAGCACCTGGGTGCGACCGTCATCGGTACCGTGAGCTCCGACGAAAAGGCCGAGCTCGCCTGCGCGCACGGCTGCGAGCACCCCATCGTGTACACCCGTGACGACTTCGTTGCGAGGGTGAGGGAGATCACCGCAGGCCGGGGCGTTCCCGTGGTCTACGACTCGGTGGGCAAGGACACCTGGGAGGGCTCGCTGGCCTGTCTGAGCCCGCGCGGGCTGATGGTGTCGTTCGGCAACGCCTCCGGTGCGGTGCCGGCGTTCTCTCCGGTCGAGCTATCGCAGCGGGGCTCGCTCTACCTGACCCGCCCCAGCCTGATGACCTACACCGCCTCGCGTGTGGAGTTGCTGGCCTCGGCAGAAGCGCTGTTCGCGGTGATCCGGAGCGGGGCCGTCAGGATCGAGGTGAACCAGAGCTACCCGCTGCACGAGGCTGCCCGCGCGCACCGCGACCTCGAGGCCCGCAAGACCACAGGCTCGAGCGTGCTGCTTCCCTGAGAGGGGACCGTCGGCAGCGCTGCCGGAAATCCCCGCGGCCGTGGGGGCGTTTCCCCGAGCGTGAAACGCGCGGTGATCATCTTCCTGAGCGTCGCCGGGCTGGGCGTCTCCGTGTGGGCCCTGGTCACGGCGACCGGGAACCCGCCGTCGCAGCAGGAGCGGCCGGCGGCGATCATCCTGAGGGCGCCGGAGGGCTTTGCCGTGGAGTCCCTGGGCGTCGCGTCGCTGCGCTCGGCAGCGGCGAGCCTGGCGGGCAAGCGGGGAGCGCGCGTCGGCGTCCGCTTCTCCTGTGACGGAGACGTCGTGTTGCTGCTCGCGGACCGGCCGTCCGATCGCGTGGTTGAGATGCGGGCGGCACGAAACGGGACCATCGTCGAGCGTTTCTGGTCGCAGGAGATCGACCGCCGCCTGGTCTGGGCGGAGGAGCATGGCGAGCTCTCTGCGCCCGGCCTGCCGCGGCCGACCGGCAAGAACCTCTACCACTAGAGGCACGGCCGGAGGCGACTGCCCGGAATCGCTCGAGCCGCCTCCCTCGACGCCGAGGCTGCACGGCTGATCACGCTTGCCGTGAAGAGCCGCCCGTGACATTCCGCACCAGCGCGACGGGCTGGTGAAGTGCGTACAGCGGAGATGTCATAGATGGCACGTTCCGTCAAATGCACCATTCTCTGGAGCCCGCTTCAGTCCAGTTCTGCGAGGGGGTGGTGAGACCTAATCACGTAACTACTTAAACACTTGATCACCGGGTCGGCGGGTGGGCGGGGACTCTTTCCCAGCGACGTTTCCTGTAGAATGGAGGTTGGACATGAGACGGAGGTCGACATGCACGACAAGAGCATCGAGGTTCTCAACGAGGCGATCGCCGACGAGCTCGCCGCCATCCACCAGTACATGTACTTCCACTTCCGGCTCGACGATCTCGGCTATACGCCGCTGGCGAACCTGCTCAAGCAGACCGCCATCCAGGAGATGCAGCACGCCGAGATGATCGCCGAGCGGATCCTGTTCCTGGGCGGTGAGGTGGAGATGGTGGTGGGCCGCGAGATCGAGAAGATCCACGATGCCGAGGCCATGCTCAAGAAGGCCAAGTCGCTCGAGGAAGGGTCAATTGCCATGTACAACGGCTTCGCCCTCGAGTGCTCGAAGAACGCCGACTCGGGCTCGAAGCAGCTGTTCGAAACGCTGGTCGCGGCCGAGGAGGGACACTGGGACCAGTTCGACCGCCAGTCGGACTTCGTGGCCCGCTTCGGCGAACGGTACCTGGCGCTGCAGTCGTTCCAGGGTGGCCCCGGAGAAGGCGGAGCCTAGCCCGGATCATTCACTCCCCATCTACCAAGTTGGAGGCCCCTTCGGAAGTTGCGGTACCGTCCGCAGGCCTGACTTCCGTCCCGGCCTCTACGTCGGCGAAGGTCGAAGTGATATCGTTGGGGAACCATGATCGCGTCAGCCTGGCGTGGCGGTCGAGGATCCGTGTACGGCTTGCGGATTCTCGGCAACGGGCGGTGGCTTTACTTCCGCAGGGAGTGGACCTCGGTCAGGGTCTTTCTCCCGGGCGAGGACGAGCCGGTCGAGATAACCCTGAGTGAGGGGTTCTGGGAGCGCTCGCCGCAGCTGCGCTCGCCGCGCTTCCGGGCGTTCTTTCGCCGCAACGGACTGCTGCCGTGGGCCAGGCATCGTCCCCCTCACTTCCAGCTCGAGCCGCTGGGCGGCGGCAGGTTCCGAGTCCAATGGCTGGAGCACATCGAGCGCCAGCCGGCGCTGCTTCTCAACGGTCTTGAATCCGAGACGAGATCGCGGGCTGGCAGCCGGCGCGAGGAGTAGCTGAAGAGACCCGGAGCGCCTGACACCGCCGACGAGAGCCGGTGATAGCTGAGATGGGTGTACACTGCCCAAAGCACTCATGGGAGCTCTCGGGTCCACACGGTTCGCGGCGCTGGCCGTCGTGCTCGCGTTGGCGGCAGGTCTGACCGGGTGCCGTCGCCCGGCGACTGAGACCGTCACCCTGCGCCTGGGCTACGGCCACGATCTGGTGACCTTCGATCCCTACGCTCACGACGACTCGGTCACACGATCGGTACTGTCGGCGCTGTATGAGCCCCTGGTCTCTCTCTCCCCCGACCTGGAGGTCGAGCCCTGCCTGGCAGAGCGCTGGACGACGCCCACGGAGAGCACGTGGCGGTTCAAGATTCGTCGCGGCGTACTGTTTCATGACGGCCGTCCGCTGACGGTCGACGATGTCCTGGCGTCGCTGCGTCGTGCGATCGAGTCCCCGGAGTCGGTCGTCGCCACGTACCTGACAACGGTCGAGAAGGTGCACCGCGACAACGGTGACTTCGTCGAGGTCACGACCCGGGCTCCGTTCCCCCTGCTGCTGTCGCGGCTCGCGTTCGTTCCCATCGTGCCGGCGGACTTCGATCCGGCTCGCCCGATCGGCACCGGGCCGTACCGGCTGGTTTCGGCGCCCGGAGAGAGGCCGCTTCGGCTCGAGCGGTGGGTGGCCTACTGGGGGAAGCGACCGACCGCGGACAGAATCGAGATCTTCGGGGTGAACGTGAGCCGGGATCTGGCGGGAGCACTCAACCGCAACCAGATCGATGTCATGGCCACGGTGACCTCCGAGTTCCTCCAGCAGTGCACACTTCGGCCGCCATGGCACGTCGAGCGCGTCCCCAGCCTGACGACGACAGTGCTCGGCATCAACGTTCTCAGGTGGCCGTTCACCGACCCTCGGGTGCGTGAGGCGATCGACCTCTCGATCGATCGCCGCCGGCTGGTTGAAACCGCCTTCCCGGCCGGAGAGGCGATGCCAGCGGCATCTTTGATACCCGTCGAGGTGTTTGGTTTCAGCCCCACTAGTGTCGTCTCGCCGGCTGACCCGGACCGGGCGCGCCAGCTGCTACGGGCGGCGGGCGTGCCGGGCGGGACGGAGATCGTTCTCGAACATGCAGGGGTGCAGCCGGGGACCCTCGCATATCTTCAGAGGACTCTCGGGGAGATCGGGTTCAAGGTCGGGGTTGTTCGGTACCCCTGGGAGCAGTTCTATCCAAGGTTCATAGGCGGAGGCTCCGGCCTGTTTCTTTTCGGCTGGAACTTCCCATTTGCGGACGCGTCCGACATGCTCGACAGCGTTATCCACTCCCGCAACCCGGAGAAGCACCTCGGCTTACAGAACGGCTCCGGCTACTCCAACGCCTTGGTCGATCGCTGGATCGAGGAGGCCGTCCAGGAGCCGCGATCGGCACAGCGGCTGGAGCTGCTGCGGCAAGCGCTGCGCCGGGAGGCGGAGGACCGCCCCTACCTTCCGCTCTACCATGCCTCGCGCATGGTTCTGGCGAGGGCGCCGTTCTCCGTTGTTCAGCGGTCCGGGTCCTGGATCCTGCCGCAAGAGATCCTGGTCGAAAAGGGCGAACAGTGAAACGTACCGGAGCGGGATCAGAAGCGCGTGTCGGAGTTGGCGAGTGACTACTGATCAGCGGTGGGCCGGCGCCTCGGCTGCCGGTCCCCGGCCGCGAGCGGGAGTTTCATGAAGCCATACCCGAGTGCAGCGGGGCTCGCCGGAGCCGGCGGCCCGGGCGGAGAGGAGAAGGCATGGCGGAGGTCATGACCCTCGCGTACCTCGCCGGTGGCGTGCTGGTGGTCGTCGCCGCCTACCTGTTGATTCGCTTCCTTCGCCCGGCCTACCAGCGTAGCCGCAGCAGGAGGTGGGTCGATCGTTCCGAGCGCGACCGCCGTCAACGCACCGGCTATCTTCGGCCGGAGCGGCGCAAGCAGCAGCGGCGCGATGAGGATGTCGCGAGGCGGTTCCTCGATCGCATGGGAGATTGAGGGGGTGGTGAGCTGACGCCGGCCACAACGGTGGGGGTGTCGGTGACGGCGAGATACGGGAGCGCAACAGGCAGCAACGTCGAGGTTGACGTGGGCGTGCAAGCTTCCATGCATCGGGGATGCCGTTAAGTATGCTTGACCGAGCAGCCTGTGCGGGATACCGTAGCTCCGGTGAACGACTATGAGCGTGTGTGGCGTGCCTTCGAGGCCAACGAAATCACCCATTCCGGGGCGCACTACCTGCTCGCGATCGCAGCCGCAGTGAAGGCGGGGCAGGCGCCGCGGGCCGCCGACATCGCGCGTCAGCTCGATGTGTCTCGCGCGGCGGTTTCGTTGCAGGTCCGCGCCCTCAAGGACCATGGCCTCGTGGTCGTGGACCCCCACCACCACATCGGTCTGACGCGCGCGGGAGCGGATCTCGTGGCGCGGATCGCCGGCAAGCGCGAGGTCGTGAGGGTCTTCCTCGAGGAGGTGCTGGGAGTCGTTCCCGAGACGGCGGAGATGGACGCTTGCAAGGTCGAGCACCTGATCTCCGAGCAGACCTGTGCTGCCCTGGTGCGTCTGATCACCTTCCTGCGTTCCGACCAACCCGCAGCCGAGGAGTGCCTGCAGGTCTTCCGTGAGACGGTCGCGGCGTGCGGACCGCTGTCCCGCTGTGACCTCTGCACCGAGGTCTGCCTGCTGAGCGCCATGAGACCTTCATAAAGGCCCGGCCGGGAACCCCGGTTCGGCTACCGACAGTCCACGTGCCCTGCACTTGCTTTTGAGCGGCGCGCCGTGCAACCTTGGCGAGCGACAGAAGGGAGGCCCAGCCATGGCTAATGTGGCCCGGATTCAGAAAGAGCTAGAGAAGGAAGGGGTCGACGGCTGGCTGCTGTACGACTTTCACAACCGTGATGCGATCGCTTACCGGGTGCTCGGCATGGACTTCGGCAAGTTCACGAGCCGCCGTTGGTTTTACTGGATTCCCACCTCGGGGAAGCCGGTACGGCTGGTGTCCAAGGTCGAGTCCACGAAGCTCGACGCCCTCGAAGGTGAGAAGCGTGAGTACCTGTCATGGCGGGAGCTGCACGCGAGCCTGAAGGAGATCATGGGTGGAGCGAGGCGGGTCGCGATGCAGTACTCGCCGACCGCGAACATTCCGTACGTGTCGACCGTTGATGGCGGCACCATCGACCTGGTGCGCTCGCTCGGCTTCGAGGTCGTGAGCTCGGCCGGCCTCGTGCAGATCTTCGAAGCGGTTCTCGACGATGCCGCCTACCAGTCGCACGTCGAGGCCGGCCGACGGGTGCAGAGGATCAAGGACGAGGCCTTCGATCGCATCGGCGCCGAGCTGCGTGCGGGCCGCGAGATCACCCAGTACGACGTGCAGCAGTTCATTGCGCGTCGCTTTACGGAAGAGGGCCTGACCTGCCAGGGCGAGTACCCGATTGTCGGCAGCGATGAGCAACAGGCCGACCCCCACTTCGAGCCGCGTCCGGACAACTCGCGGGCAATCCGCCGCGGCGACCGGATTCTCATCGACCTGTGGGCGAAGCTCGACGAGCCGGGCGCCATCTTCTACGACATCACCTGGTGCGGCTACGTGGGTGGGGAACCGCCGGCAAAGTACGTTGAGATCTTCAACGTCGTCCGGGACGCGCGCGATACGGCCCTTGCCTTCGTCCGCGACCGGTTTGGGAGCGGCGCGCCGGTGTACGGCTGGCAAGTGGACGACGCCTGCCGCAAGGTGGTCGAGGACGCCGGCTACGGGCCCTACTTCATCCACCGGACCGGGCACTCTATCGGCGAGGAGGTCCACGGCAACGGCGTCAACATCGACAACCTCGAAACCAAGGACGAGCGCCAGCTGGTAGCCGGGATCTGCTTCTCTATCGAGCCCGGGATCTACCTCCGCGGCGAGATGGCCGTGCGCTCCGAGATCGATGTCTTCATCACGCCGTCCGGCAGCATCGAGGTTGCCGGCGACATGCAGCGCGACCTGATTCTGATCGATGCGTGAGCGCTCGCGCCGCGGCCTGGGGAGGTGAACGTGAGCTGGTACCTATACGTGATTCTCGCGTACCTGCTGATCCTGGCGGGATTCAACATCTACCGCTCGAAGCAGGTCAAGTCGCAGGAGGACTTCATGGTGGCGGGGAGGAAGCTGCCCCTCACCGTGATGGTGTTCACGCTGGTATGCACCTGGATTGGCTCCGGTACCTTCATTGCCGGTGCCGAGTACGCCGCCAAGGCCGGCTGGTCTTCCCTGTGGCTGCCAGCGGGCGCCTGGGTCGGCATCGCGGTGATCTACTTCCTGGCGGCCAAGATTCGGAATTTCGGCCAGTACACGGTCGGCGACATTCTCGAGGTCCGCTACGGCAAGTTCGCGCGCTTGTTCGGCGCCATTGCCCTGATCATTGCCTTCACCACGATCGTGTCCTACCAGTTCAGGGCCGGCGGCTACATCCTCAACGTGGCCACCAAGGGGGCGATCTCGGTCGAGGTCGGGCAGACGATCGCCGCCGCCTTCGTGATCCTCTTCACCGCCCTTGGTGGCATGGTGGCGGTCGCGCACACCGATCTGCCAAACGGCATCATCATCGTTCTCGCCTGCTGCGCGGCGCTGCCGTTCACCGTGCTGTTCGCGGGCGGAGCAAGCGCGCCCGCAGCGGTCCTGCCGGTGCAGCACATGGCGGTGTTCTCCGCGGACTTCGGTCAGTACCCGGCCCTTAAGGCCGGAGGGTACTTCCTCGCCACCCTGCTGCTGCTGATGGGCATCCAGTCCATGTACCAGAAGTTCTACTCGGCGAAATCGCCTGCGGAAGCGCGGCGGGCGGTGGCGCTGTGGATCGTGGGCACCATCGTCGTCGAGACCGTGGTCGTCGCGATCGCCGTGTACGCGTCTGCTGCGCACTGGTCGGACCTGAAGGCGTTCGAGATCGCCGGCCGAGTCAAGCAGGAGGTGGCGGCGGGGACGACGGGCGCCCCGGAGGCGGCGGCGCGCGCCCGCCAGCTCGCGGCTGCCGAGGCGAGCGCCGGCGAGGTCCAGCCCGGGCAGCTCACGCGCCTTGACGCTACCCTCGACAACGCCTTCGTGCCGGCCGTGACGCCCGGCGCCGTGGCCGCCGTTCACGCCGGTATCGATCCGGCCTCCATCGTGCTCCAGGCGGCCTTCGACATCGCGTCTCGAGGCGGCATCGGGCTGCTGTTCGGACTCCTCCTTCTCGGCGCCGCGTGCGCGGTGGTGATCTCGACCGGAATGAACTATCTCCTGTCACCGACAACCAACATCATGCGCGACATCTACCAACGGTTCATCCGGCCCGACGCCGACCAGAAGAAGATGGTCGCGTTGCAGAAGCTGTTCGTGGTCGGCCTCGGGCTCGCAGCGTTCCTGATCATCTTCATCCCGACGGTGCTCGGCCTGCCAATCTCGGTGCTCCAGTACTCGTACTTCGCCTACACGATGTACGGCGTCGCGATCACGCCGGCGCTGCTTGCGGCTCTGACCTGGCGCCGGGCGACCCGCGCAGGTGGGCTCGCCTCCATCGTTTCGGGCGCCGCCATGGCGCTGATCTTCCAGTTGGTGATTCCAAACGTCTTCCCAGAGGTGCTCCTTGGTGGAGATCCGTGGGGCATCCCGAGCATCTACCCCTCGGCGCTGGTCTCGATCGGGGCGTTGGTTATTGTCAGCCTGCTCACTGCACCGCCGTCCGAGGAGGAGCTCGCGCCGTTGTTCAAGAGCCGGGCACGCGTCATGGCGGATTGATCGTGGTGGAACTGGCCCGCTACCGGTCGCGGTGGATCGCTGGTTGAGGACCTTGGCCCTCCAGGAAGGCGCCGATCCCCGTACCTGTTAGCGCAACCGATGGCGATCATGGATGCCGCTGAGCTGCCGCCCGGGCGCGAGCACCTGGCTGACGACGAGCTCGAGGCGTTGGAGCAGCTCGAGGCGTGCCTCGCCGCAGGCGATTACCGCGGAGCGCAGGACGAGGCCGAGGACCTGTGGCTGGTTGCCACGGACACCCACAAGCGTTTCTACCAGGGACTGTCGAACGCTTTGACCGCCATCTGTGCCCGGGAGCTCGGCCATCTGCGCGGAGCGCGGGAGATTGCCGCACGGACGCGCGAGATGCTGGCGCCTTACCCACGCCAGGCTTTGGGCCTCGACCTCGACGTTCTGCTCGACTCAATGGACCGTTTCGTGGCCGACGGCCGCGGGCCAGTTCGCTGGCTGGCGGAGCCCTGATGCCCGAGCTCCCCGAGGTCGAAACAGTCCGCCGCGCGCTCGCGGTGAACCTGACCGGGTCTCGCGTGCTCGCCGTGCGCGGCCGGGAGGTCTCGATGCGGCGGCCGCTCGAACCCGGACGGTTGAACGAGGCGCTTCAGGGAAAGCGGTTCGCGGAGCCGGAGCGCCGGGGCAAGTTCCTGCTCCTCCCCGTTGATCGCGGGGGTTGCCTGCTGCTTCACCTCGGTATGTCTGGCCGCCTGCGGCTGACCGGGCCGGACCGGCCCGTCGAAACCCACACGCATCTCGTCATCGAGCTGGAGGACGGGCGCGAGCTGCGGTTCGTCGACCCGCGTCGCTTCGGGCTTGCGGTGTGGCTGGGTGCGGGCGGGGAGGAGGCGGACCCGTCGCTGGCCCGGCTGGGGGTCGAGCCGCTGGATCCCGTTTTTGGGGAACGCTTGCCGGCGCTCGTGAGAGCCAGGCGGGCGCCGGTGAAAGCCCTTCTCCTCGACCAGACGCTGGTCGCCGGGATCGGCAACATCTACGCCGCCGAGTCGCTGTGGGAGGCCGGGATCCGCCCCTCTCGTCCGGGACGGGCGATCTCCGAGAGCAGGGTCCGTCTTCTCGCGGGGTCGATCCGCTCGGTGCTCGAGCGGGCGATCGCCGCCGGCGGCACGACCCTGCGCGACTTCGCCGGCCCGAATGGCGATGCCGGCTACTTCGCCGTCCGCCTGCAGGTCTACGGCCATGCCGGCCGGCCCTGCCCGCGCTGCGGCCAGCCCCTCAGGGAGGACGCGATTGCTGGCCGCAGCACTGTCTGGTGTGCCAACTGCCAGAGGTAGGACTCTTGTGGGGGGCCGCGGCGAGGCAGGGACCCCAACTCCGGCGCCCGGACGTCTGCTTCGCAGACGCCCGTCGTCATCTGTCCGAAACGGGCAACATCGGGAAGGTCTTCCGCCGCTCCGGCGGCCGTCTGGGTGCCGGAGCACCCAGCCGTCTCGCGATCTCCGGCGGTCGCACGGTCACGAGAAGGGATCGCCGGCTTCGTGGCGACCGCCGGAGCCTGCTCGAGCCGCCTCTATCAATGCTGGGGCGGATGCTCCTACCGTCAAAGGCCGAGGGAGCCCGGCGTCGGCATTCCCTTTCCATCGCCATAGGCTGGTCCTCGCGCTCCAGGGGAATGCCGCGCCCGGCACGCCCGTTTGAGCGCACCATTCTCTGAAGCGCAGCACGCCCGCGTTCTCTGGGTGGGTGGGGGTCTTCTCTGTGCTCCTCTGTGTCTTCTGAGCCTCTGTGGTTCTCTGGTCCCGAGCTGTTTCGCCGTCACCGGCGATCGGAGCTAGTTCTCGGGAGGGGCGAGCTTGCCGTCGGCGATGTAGGAGTTGAGCCACCCCTTCACCTTGCCGGTGAGGAGCAGGATCGACAGCAGGTTCGGGACCGTCATCAGGCCGAGGGCGACGTCGCCGAAGCTCCACACCAGCTCGAGGGAGTACACGGCTCCCAGGAAGTTCATGATGCAGAAGAGGATCCTGTACGGCACGATGGCGCGGGGTCCGAACAGGTAGAGAGCTGCACGGTCGCCGTAGTACGACCAGCTGATCGCGGTCGACAGCCCGAACAGAAACACCGACAGCGTGACCAGAAGGTAACCGTACCCGCCTGCGAGGCGGCCTAGCCCCTTCTTGAACGCCCACGCGGTGAGAGGGGAGCCGTTCTGCAGCGCACGTCCGTGCAGCACCAGCGTCCCCGTGACCGGTGTGCCCGACGCGGTGAGCAACCGTGCGTCCTCGATATGTCCGGGTGCGTCGGCCGGAATCACGACGAAGCCGGAGAACGGCTTCTCAGCCCGATGCAGGATTGGGTCGGCGGCGAGCAGGAGTAGCGGATCCTCGATCGTGCCGTGGTTGCGCACGAGCTGGAACGCCAGGGGACGGCCGTCCTCGACCGCGACGCGGCCGGACACGAGGTCCGCGTCGCGTATGACGCCGTCCTCGTGCACTTCGGCGCCCTCACCGACTGCGGTGACCGAGGCCTGGGCGTTGAGCACGAGTTGTTGCTCCTGCTTGTCGCGCCAGACGCCGGTCGTGAGAATCACGAGAGCGGTCATCGAGCAGATGAGAAGGGTGTCGATGAACGGGCCGAGCATGGCCACGACCCCCTCGCGGATCGGCTCATCGGTCTTGGCCGCGGAGTGGGCGATGGGTGCCGATCCCTGTCCAGACTCGTTCGAGAACAGGCCTCGTTTGATTCCCCACGTGAGCATGAAGATGAAGCCGGCGCCTGCGAAGCCCCCCAAGCTGGCCGCGGGCCGGAAGGCCGACTTGAAGATGAGAACCAGCGTCGCCGGAACCTCGCTAAAGTTGAGCCCGAGCACGATCAGGCCGGCTCCCACGTATACCGCCGCCATGAACGGGACCAGCTTCGAGGTGACGCGGCCGATGCGGCGGATGCCGCCCAGAATCACAGCTGCGACCAGCGAGCTCACGATCAGCCCCGTGATCCATGTGGGGATCCCTAGATCCTGCCGGAACTGATCGGCGACCGTGAACGACTGCACGGCGTTGCCGGAGCCGAATGACGAGATGACGGCGAAGCTCGCGAACGCGAGGGCGAGGGGCTTCCACGCCCGTCCGAGCCCGCGCTCGATGGAGTACATGGGGCCGCCAGCGGCGGAGCCGCCGGGGAGGATGATCCGGTAGCGGATGCCGAGGGTGCACTCGGTGAACTTGAGAGCCATCCCGAAGACTGCGGTCACCCACATCCAGAACACCGCGCCGGGACCACCGTAGTGAATCGCGGTCGCGACTCCCGCGATGTTTCCGATGCCGATGGTGGCGGAGAGTGCGGTGGAGAGGGCCTGGAAGTGAGAGAGATCTCCGGCGTGCTCGGGATCGTCGTAATCTCCGCGGAGAACCCGGAGGCCGTGGCCGAACAGCCTGACCTGGACCCACAGCAAGCGGAACGTGGTGATAACACCCGTTCCAACCAGCAGGACCACGATCAGCGGCAACCGTTCGGGCCAGCCCCAGACGATGCCGTTGAGCGTGAAGATGCTGTCATGCAGCAGCGTGTACAACCAGCTCATGATCCCCCCGCTGCGAACGGCTCAAAACCGCACCATGCTATCGGGGAACGTGCGCCTTGACAACGGGCGGCGGCGCGCGGGTGATGCTGCGCACCAATCGGCTTGCCTGCGGGGCTGGTATAGTCAAGCCGTGTGCTCGCCGGCCGCCGCCGGCGTTCCCACGAGATCAGGAGCCCGAGGAGGCATTCCACCGCGCTCTCCAACCCATGGCTCGCCTCGTCTCTCCGTGAGACGGGAGGCGGCGGACGGTGAGCAGGAGTGGGAGAGTCCGGGTGGAGCCGACCGGGAACGGAGCGAGCGAGTGTCACTCACCGGCAACCTGCGGACAATGCCCGTGCCCGAGCTCTTCGAGTGGCTGGCCGCCAGCCGCAAGACCGGGACCCTGGTGTTGGATGGCCCGCGATACTCGAAGCGGCTGTTCTTCATCAGCGGCGACCTGGTCGCGGTTGCCTCGGAGAACCCGCGTGAGAAGCTGGGCCACTACCTGGTCGGCTGGGGGTACCTGACTCAGGAAGAGCTGGATCACCTGGTCGAGATGCAGGACCACTTCAAGATCATGCTCGGCGAGCTTGCCGTGAAGCTGGGACAGATCACCGAGGAGGAGCGCGACTACGCCATCCGTATCAAGACGGAGGAGGCGATCTGCGAGCTGCTGCTGTGGGAGGAGGGAGACTTCCGCTTCCTCGACGGCGTCCTGCCGGAGCGCGACTTCGCCGAGCTCAGGCTGCCGGTGCATAGCATCCTGCTCGAGGGCGTCCGCCAACGGGACGAGAGGCAGCGCATCGCCAAGGTTGTGACGAGCGTCCGACAGCGTCCGCGTCTCGTGCGCGAGCCGCCGGCCGAGGAGCTCGGGCCGATCGGCGCGACCATCTTGCGCGCCGTCGACGGTGATCGCAGCATCGAGGAGATCACGTTGAGATGCAGGGTGACCGAGTTTTCAGTGTTCCGGTTCGTCTACCGGGGGGTGGAGCAGGGCTGGTTCGAGCTCGCTCCACCTTTGCCCGGCGCCGAGGAGGTCGTGCCGGACTCAGCGTGGCGGAAGCTCGCCTTCGAGATCGAGAACCGGATAGAGGTCGACCACCTGCTCGAAGCGGTGGAGTTGCTCATCGATCTGCAGCGGAGGTTCGAGGAGAACGTTGGTGTCACCAGCTACAGCTCGGAGCGGGAGGCGGAGATCGAGAGGCACCTCGAGGAGTTGAGGATCCCGGATGAGGCTGTGCTCGAGCCGGCGATCACGATGGAGGAGATGATGAAGCTCGGCTGCGGTCCCGTGGAGGGCTTTGCTTTCTCGCGGGTCAACGGCAGGTACACGGTGAGCGAGATCCTCCGTCTGCTCCCCGGCAGCGACCTTCACAGTCGCGCCGTGATCCACAATCTGATCCGAAGAGGCTTCGTCAAGGCGTCCGAGGTCCGCTCGGTCAGGCCGGCTGACCGTTCCTATCCCGGTTCTCGCGGTAGCGACGGGGTGTAGCGGTCGCCGTGAACCGGTTCATGAGCAAGCTCCGCATGTTTGTATCATCACTGGGTCTTCAGGAAAGGGAGGGAACGATGAAGAGGACGTTGATTCCGCTGCTGGCTCTCGCACTGGCAGTTGCTGGTTGCAGCGGCCAAAAGGCTGCAGAATCGGGTGCCGGGAATGCCAAGAACGAGCCGGCGAAGACTGCGGCCGGGTCGCAGATGGCGTCGCACGAGATGCCGAACGACGAGGCGCACTCACAGGCGATGACCGTGAACCGGCAGGTTCACCTCGACGAGTCCGTGCGGGCGGCCTGGTCCGGGATTCGGGTCAAGGTGGACGATGTGAAGGGCG
Source organism: uncultured Thermoanaerobaculia bacterium (assembly GCA_964552395.1). Classification (GTDB taxonomy): domain Bacteria; phylum Acidobacteriota; class Thermoanaerobaculia; order Thermoanaerobaculales; family Sulfomarinibacteraceae; genus JAJDNH01. The sequence goes on from CAZKGM010000004.1 coordinate 74,362, forward strand.
GCAGCACGCAGGGCTATGACATTCCCCTGGGTACCACGCAGCCCCTGGGCGAGACGGGCCTGACGCTGCAGGCCAAGGCGTTCGTGCCCGACTTCACGATGGGTTCGGACGGCATCACCACCCGGTCCCCCGAGCCGAAGAACCCTGGGGCCCAGGTTGTCATCTCCGAGCAGGGCAAACCCGACTTCGACGGTTGGCTCTTCTCCAAGATGCCGGACATCCACCCGTTCTCGCACGAGAAGTACCGGGTCACACTGGTCGCCGGCATCCCCGCGGCCAAATAGCCTGCCGTCTGGAGGTCCTTCCCCCCGGCAGTGACTTTTGAGCCGGCGCATCGCCGGTAGCAGTACATCGCTATCGGATGATCCCCGCAATGGCAGATCCGCGGCCGCACCCTGAAGTTCTGCGTTGCTCCGGCGGCCGTCTGGGGCTGCCGCCCCAGCCGTCTCGTAGCTCCGGCGGTCGCTAGGCGGCAGGTAGGGATGATCGGCCTCGCGGCGACGGCCGGAGCGTGCTCGAGCTGCCTCAATCAAGCGAGCGAATCGAGAATGCACCGAAGATCGTGGCGTATTGCGCCTTGCAGCCGGCTCCTGGTGAGAGATGCGGGCTACAAGAGCTTGTGGAGGTTGGCGAGCAGGCTGCCGGAGAGGGCCCTTTGGCGGAACCTGCGGGTGGCCATCAACGACAAGAGGCCGCCCAGCTTCTGGCGGCCGCGAAGGTAGAGCGCCGGCATCGCGGCCGACATGAAGCGGCCGAAGTCCTCGTCGTACGGGTAGTACCAGGGTGTCGCGGGCCGTTTCCCCGGATCGCGGGCGACGAACTTGATGTTGACGAGCTCGTGCAGTCCGTACTCGGCGTGGGAGCGGCCGATGCCGCTTTCCCGTACGCCGCCCCATGTGCCGGTTGCCTCGGCGAAGCTGACGACATGGTCGTTGATGGTCACGACGCCCGCATCGAGCTCGCGTTGGAATCGCTCGGCGGTTGCCCTCGATCGCGTCCAGCCGGAGGCGGTCAGACCGAAGCGGGAGGTGTTGGCGCGACGGATGCCCTCGTCGAATGAGGCAACGCGGGCGATCGGCAATACAGGGCCGAAGGTCTCCTCGCGCATCACGTCCATGTCATCGGTGACGTCGACCAGCACCGTGGGTGGGTAGAAGAACCCCTGTCCCGCGGGCAGCTCACCGCCGGTGAGGGAGTGTGCACCGGCCGCGAGGGCCTGCTCGACCTGGAGGGCCACGATCCCTCGCTGCTCGGCCGTCGTCAGCGGCCCCACGTCAGTGCCTGGACGCGACGGGTCGCCGACCTCGAGCTCACGGGTGAGCTGCACCACTCGCTCGACCAGTGCCTCGAAAACCGGCGCCTCGGCGTAGACGCGCTCGATCGAGGCGCAGGTCTGGCCGGTGTTCATGAATGCTCCCCATACCAGGCCGCGGGCCGTGCGCTCGAGGTTGGCGTCGGCGGCAACGACAGCCGCATCCTTGCCGCCGAGCTCGAGCTGCACGGGCGCCAGCCGCTCGGCGCAGCGGCGGGCCACGTGACGCCCGATGTCGACCGAGCCGGTGAAGAGCACCTTGGCGACGTCAGGGTGGTCGAGCAGCGCGTCGGTCGCCGAACCGGGAAGGGCCACCGCGTTGATCACGCCGGGTGGGAATCCGGCGCGGCGCGCGAGGTCCCCGAGCATGAGGCCGGTGAGAACAGTCGCCGAGGCCGGCTTGAAAACGACCGTGTTGCCGGCCGCCACGGCCGGTGCGATCTCGGCCATCGGGATGCCAACCGGGTAGTTCCACGGTGTGATCACCGCCACCACCCCCAGTGGGTCGTAACGGTAGCCCGCCCGCCAGTGGCTGAACAGGATCTGCTGGCTCGAGACCGGCCTGAATCCGAGCAGGCGGTGAAGACGGCGGGCGAGATAGGTGAGGGTCTCGCAGGCGGGAAAGACATCGACCAGACGGGCCTCGAAAACCGGCTTGCCGCCCTCCTGCGAGACGAGCTGGGCGAGCGGCCTCTCCTCTTTCACAATCAGCTCGAGCCAGCGGGCGAGCAGTCGCTGGCGCTCCGCGAAAGGCGTCCTCGACCAACTCGGGAAGGCGGCCTTCGCCGCTTCGACGGCGGCCACGGCGCCGTCGCCGTCGAGCCCGGGAACCGTCGCGATCTCTTCTCCGGTGGCCGGGTTGAGAGACGTGATCGGCCTTGGGCCAATCACGTCGTGACCCGCGATGATCGACTGTGTTTGCAAGCTCATGGCTCGATTGTAGTTCAACACCCGGGGCGTTGCACGAGATGCCGAGGTGGAAGAAAGTAGGGGAGAGGTCCCCGCCCACCCGGTGATTGAGTGATCAAGTTGCCCCAACCCTCCCGGAGAATGTTGGCGCGCTGGCTGGCATATCGTCGGTCTCGGTAGATTGCGAGCTAGTGATTCGGGCTACTCCCTGATGAGGTGGTTGGCGCTCGCTTGGGCCGACGGCATGAGGACGAGCTCGCGGACGTTCGCGTGTGGTGGACGGGTGGCGCAGAACAGCACCGCCTCCGCCACGTCCTCGGCCCGCAGCGGCTCGAGGCCCTCGTACACCGTGGCTGCGCGCTCGGTGTCGCCGTCGAAGCGGACGGTCGAGAACTCGGTCTCGACCAGACCCGGGTCGACCGATGACACGCGGACCCCGGTCCCCAGTAGATCGACGCCGAGTGCGCGGTTGAGGGCGGCGACGGCGTGCTTGGTGGCGCAGTAGACGTTCCCTCCGGGATAAACCTCGTGGCCAGCGATCGAACCGATGTTGATCACGTGCCCCGAGCCCAGCTCCACCATCCGCGGCAGGACCGCGCGCGTCACGTAAAGGAGCCCTTTGAGGTTGGTGTCGATCATCTCCTCCCAGTCGCCGACGCATCCCGTGTGCAGGGGCCCCAGGCCGCGCGCGAGGCCGGCGTTGTTGACGAGGACGTCTATCGTCGCCCACTCGGAGGGCAGCGAGGCCAGCCAATCCTCGACTGGTTTTCGATCGCGGACGTCGATCGCAGCTATGCGGACGGAGTCTGCCGAGCCGCCCGCAAGCTCATCCTTCAGGCGGTCGAGACGTTCCATCCGCCGGGCGACGAGGAGCAGCCTGCAGCCGGCAGCGGCGAAGCTCTGTGCACACGCGGCTCCAATGCCGCTCGAAGCTCCCGTGATGAGCACTGTCCGTCCCGAAATCTCCATGATCCACCTCCGGCTCCGCCAGGCTGTACATGCCGGCCCGACCGACAGAGGATAGCTCGGCTTTGCTCCCCGTGCAGGAGTTCTCGCGGTCCCCAGCGGGGGCTCATGAACGATTACGGCGAGACGGGTGAGAGCTGCTCCCCTCCCGTTCTTGGGAGCTTCCGATCGTGACCGTCAGCGAGCGCGAGCCGATGTCTACGCCGAGAATCCGCTGGCCGGGATCCGCCAGGTCCAGCACGATGTGCAGCTCGGGTGGACGTCTCTCCTCGTGGTAGCCGACCCGAATCCGGCTCAGCTGGGGTGTTGCTACCGCCAGTTCATATGGCTGATAGGGCTGCCGGATGCGGAGCAGGCGGACCACGAAGCGAGGAGGGTTGTCCATGTCGAAGTGGCGGACCCTGGCTGGGCTGACGGCGCCGTCCGTCTCGATAACGACCTTTGTCGTGCCGTCCGTGTGGCGCCAGGAGATGTCGACAACTCGCGTCGCTGGTACGGCGGCTGTCGCGATCGGTGGCGGTTGCGCGCGGCGGGTGGGTATCAGGGGGCTGTCAGTCTGCGGCGGTGGAGTTGCCGCCGCTCGTGCGTGGGGTGGCACCGCCGGTTGCGATGGCGCGGCGGCTGCGGTCGCTGGAGGAGCCTGCGTTGGCGAGGCAGGGGAGGATACCGGCGCCGTGGCTGCAGCGGCCACCTCGACAGTTGGAGGAGGCTGTTGGTCGCTGCGCAGCGCGGAGAACACCCACACTGCGAGGACAGCCGCCGCCAACATGCCGACGATCGTGGTCGGCTGCGCCAGCCACGAGCGGGCCGGCGCGGGCTCGTCTTCCGCGCGGGCCGGGGCGTAGTCGATCGCGGGTGGCCGGTCGGCTGCCGGCGAAGGCTCGCCCAGAGCCTCCGACAGCAACAATCTCGAGGCCTCCCGTCCCGCCGGCTGCCGGTCGGTCAGCGGGGACGTCTCGGCGGTTTCAAAGACGTCCTGGGCTGCCGTCTCTGGACCGGTTGGGAGCGCCGCGGGGACGGCGGCCGTTTCCGCGGCCCACGGGTCGTCTTCGGGCACGACGGGGCCGTCGACCCCGGCGTCAGCCTCGGTAGATCGACCGACCGATTGATCCGAGGGCTGGGGCGCCGGCGGTGTGAGGTCGAACAGTCGGCCTCCGTCCCGTCTTTGCTGTGCCACCATGTGGTCGATCAACGTCGTGCTGCGTTCGTCGAGACTGAGGAAACGGAGGGCCGCTCCGCTCGGCGCCGCTGGTGACGAGTCCACTCGCCCAAGCCAGAGGACCTGCGCCTCGGCGAGGATCAACGGGAACCCGTCATCGAGACGGAGACGGAGCGCAACCCGGCTCCCTACGCTCGGGGGGCTGTCGCTGACCAGGAACATGCCGGCTGTGGAAACGAGCTTTCCATACGCGCTGATGAACTCGGTGAAGCTAGCGAACCTGAGATCGACTCGGAGGGGTGAGGCCGAAGCGGAGCTCGCGGTCCCGGGGCTGTCGTTGCCGCTTTCGCCCAAGCTCATACCCTCCGAAAGTGGGCCGGATCTCCGGCTGCCAGATGCTCGTAACAGGATAGCGCAGCCGCTGGGTGCGAACCATCCCGGAGCGCATGCTGCGAGGCCGGTCCGGCGTCCGCGGGCGTTCGGGAGACATCACGCCGCGGCTCTGCCGTCGAGTCCTGCAGTATGCTAGCCTTGGTCGAAGAAGCCCTGCACACCGGTTCGCCGGACCGAGAAGGAGGCCGTAATGAAGATCGAGACCCGGTACAGCGGTGATGCCGTCATTCTGGACCTGCAGGGGAAGCTGACCCATGGCCACGGCGATATCGCCCTCCGCCAGCAGGTTCTCGAGGCCCTTCACGAGGGGAAGAAGCGGCTGCTTATCAACCTGGGGCAGGTCAGGACGATCGACTCCTCGGGTCTGGGGGAGCTGATCAGGTGCAAGGTGACCTGCGACCGTCAAGGCGCCCAGGTCAGGCTCGTGAACGTCGACCTCAAGGTGTACAAGCTGCTCACCATGACCCGCCTCATCGGCGTGTTCGACATGTTCGATGACGAGCAGAAGGCGCTCAAGAGCTTCTCGGACTGACGGCGCGCCACGAACGGGTGAAGGGCGGGCCTCAAAGGCGCCGCACGCGGCCGGCGCCGCCGGGCCTCTTCACGTCCTCGTTGCTCCCGCTCACGACTGAGTCTGGCGCAGGACGAGCTCGATCGGGCAGTGGTCACTGCCGAGGACGTCGGTGAGGTGGCGCGCCGCGATCACCCGATCGGCCAGCTCGGGGCTGACGAAGAAGTAGTCGATCCGCCAGCCGACGTTGCGTTCACGGACGCCGCGGCGGTTGCTCCACCACGTGTAGTGGCCGGCTTCGCCCGGGTGCAGGGTTCGGAAGATATCGAGCCAGCCGTGATCCAGCACGCGACTGACCCACGCTCGCTCCTCGGGGAGGAAGCCGGTGTTGCCGGCGTTCGACCGTGGGTTGGCGAGGTCGATCTCCTCGTGGGCGGTGTTGACGTCGCCGCAGATGATGACGCTCCGCCCGGCTGCACGTGCCTGCTCGGCGTGCTTGAGGACTGCCTCTGAGAACTCGAGCTTGAACGGTACGCGACTGAGGTCGTGGCCGCCGTTGGGGAAATACGTGGAGTAGAGCAGGAAATCACCGTGGTCGGAGACGATCAGCCTGCCTTCGCAGTCGAAGCGGGGCTCGCCCAGCACGTTGTTCTCTACCGATAGGGGTGCTTCCGTTGACAGCAGGCCGACCCCGGAGTATCCCTTGCGAGTCGCCGGGTGCCAGTGGGCGGAGTAGCCTTCAGGCCGGCGGATGTCGGGGCTCAGCTGCTCCGGAAGTGCCCTGACCTCCTGCAGCGCGACGACGTCTGGGCGCTCCCGTGACAGCCACGAGAGAAAGCCCTTGCGCGCGCAGGCGCGGAGCCCGTTGACGTTCCAGCTGATGAGGCGTGTAGTGTCAGGCTCTCGGCTCAATGTCCCTTCCTTTCGATCCGGGCCCTGAACGGCGGGGCGCGCCGGCCGTAACGTCCCCTCGCCCGGCATGATTCCTACCCGGCGAACAGCAACGCTTCGGCATCGTCGAGGTGGGCGACGGGGATGCCGGCGCGCGCGGCCAGCCGGTGCTCGCGAGGCGTGTTATATCCCCACGCGGCGAGCACCGGCCGAACCCCAAGCGGCGCCACCCGCTGCAGGTGATTGAGCTTGTCGTCGACGAAGGTGACATCCCCCGGCGCTACCGAGAGCTTCTCGAACAGGCCTCGCAGGTGAGCCGTCTTGTTGATGCCGTATCTCTTGTCGAAGACCAGGCCCGGCGAAAACAGGTCGCCGAGCCCCCAGGCCTCGACCAGGAGGTCGACGGACTCCGCATCCCTGGCTGTCACAACTGCCAGGGTCATGCGGCCTGCATGCCGTCGCAGCAGGTTGATCAACGGCTCGTACGGTTCCTGGAGCAGCCGCCAGGTCTCGAAGCTCTCCTCCCGGAGACGCGCGCGCCCGGCGTAGAACTGTGCGTGAGCCTCTTCAAGCCAGCCGTGGTCGCGTTGTCGATACAGTTTGTCATAAGCGCTCTGGTCGGCGACGGCGACACCCTCCTCGATCGCATCCAAGATGACGGCGTAGTCCTCGGCGCGGTTGCCCAAGGGGACCATGTCGAGGAAGCTGCAGAAGGTCGGATCCTCGGTGAAGGGAAAGAGCTCGGGACGCCGCCGGCCGGCGGCGGCCATCGGATGGCCGGAAAGCCGCGCCGACGGGTTGTGCGCGGCGAACACGCGAACGGCGATCGTGAACGTCTCACGTATGCTGTCAACGATGACGCCGTCGAAGTCGAGTGCGAGGACCTCTGCCACGACGCGAGACTATACTCGCCCAACGGCTCGACGGAACCGGGCGCCGGCGCGGCCGTATGGTATAGTGCGACGTATGCTCAACAAGTGGACCGTGATCGATTGGCAGAAACATGGAGGAAACATGAAGAGGATGACGATACTCGGCGTTGCGTTGGCGATGGTGCTGCTCGCGGTACCGGTTCTGATGGCGCAGGAACGCAGCGACGATGTGAAAGCCGGTGCCAAGGCTGAGGCCCAGACCGGCGCGTCTGCCCAGGGAGAGACTCAGAAGGCAACCTGCCCCAAGGCGGCGGCAGAGGAGGGCAAGCGCTGCGCCAAGCGGGCCCACGGCGCCAAGTGTTGCGCCAAGGGCGCGCACGCCGAGAAGACCTGTTCCAAGTCTGCCCACCACGGCGCCAAGTGCTGCACGAAGGCCGCACACACCGAGAAGGGCTGCGCCAAGGCCGGACACGCCAAGTGCTGCACGAAGGCGGGAGACAAGGGTGCCGCGTGCCCAAAGGAGATGAAGGACAAGGCGCCGGCCAAAGCGGACTCCTAACCGATTCGTGCCCCCCGGCAGCTCGCTGGCGGGCGGCCGGCGCAGCGTTGCCCCGTTGGGGCACTGTGATCAGTCCTCGGGATGGCGCCACGTGGTGTCGATGACGGCCGGTTGGGAGATCTCGATCCGGCGCTCGATCGCGCGCCTGGCGACCCGACGGATCGTGGTGCGGGCGCGCGGTATGAGCAGGAAGAAGCCGCAAGCATCCGTGATCAGACCGGGCGTCAGGAGCAGCAGACCGGCGGCAAGGATCAGGGCACCGTCGAGCAGGCTGGCGGCCGGAACCCTGCCGGCGTCCAGATCACTTCGAACGGCGGCCAGGGCCTTGAGCCCCTGGCGTCGGGTGAGCCAGGCGCCGAGGATACCGGTTGTGACCACGATTGCGAGGGTTGCGAGGAGGCCCAGCGCGCGTCCCAACTTGACGAGGATGAACAGCTCGGCGAGTGGCACAAGGGTGAAGAAGAGGAACAGGCGAAGCAGCATGAGGCGAGGATAGCACCGTTGTTTCAAGAGCTTCGGCGGGCGCCGAGTTCAGCGCGTTGCAGGGGACCAGGGGCGAACAGGGCGGCATGAGGTGAGTCAACCCACCGCGTTCGTGACCGGCGGCACCGGATTCCTCGGCCTCAACCTGGTCGAGCAGCTATGCAGCTGCGGCTGGCGCGTGATCGCCCTCCACCGACCGGTTTCCGACACGCGATGGCTGCTGAAGCTCGGCGCCGAGCTTGCCGAGGGCGATATCCTGGACCCGGAGAGCTTGCGACGCGCCCTCCCCGAGCGCGCAGAAGCCGTTTTTCATGTCGCTGGGAACACCAGACTGTGGTCGCCGGGCAACGCCCGGCAGACTCGGGAGAACGTTCTCGGTACTCGGAACGTGGCCGAGACGGCCCTGGCGCGTGGGGTCAAGCGCATGGTCCACACCTCGACCGTGGCCGTCTACGGGTTCCAGGAAGGCCGGGTGACGGAGGAGAGCCTTCACCTCGGCAGGAGCTCGTGGATCAACTACTTCCGCAGTAAGGCGCTGGCCGAGGACGAGGTGCGGTCGGCGATCGAACGCGGGCTGGATGCGGTCATCGTCAACCCCGCCAATATCGTCGGCCCGTATGACACCGGCAACTGGTCGCGCCTGATCACGCTGATACATGAACGCCGGCTGCCCGGTGTCCCCTCAGGCTCTGGCTCGTTCGCTCACTCCCTGGAGGTGGCACGGGCACACCTTGCCGCGTTCGAACATGGTCGGCGAGGGGAGAACTACCTGCTGGGTGGGGTCGATGCCAGTTATCTCGAGGTGGCGCATCTCATCGGTGAGCTCACGGGCAGGAAGGTGCCGCGGCGGGCGGCCCCGGATGTCCTGCTGCGCGTGGTTGCCCGGTTCAACCACCTGCGCTCGCTCCTGACGCGGAGCGAGCCGGACCTGAGCCCGGAAGCTGTCGCCCTCGTGACGAGACGGGTGCACTGCAGCTCGGACAAGGCCGTGCGTGAGCTGGGGTACCGACCGCTGGCGCTGCGGACGATGCTCGAGGACTGTCATCGCTGGATGGTGGAGACGGGCCGCCTGTCGTGAGGTTGTGGGTTGGTGCCACGAGGTTCCGGTGGTGGACGGGAGCCGTGGCTTCGGCGGGCCGGTTGCGCTTGTGAATTTGCGTGCTATCATGCCGGCCGATGTCCTGCGCGAGCCTCGCCACGCCGGCCCGCACCCCTGGATCCAGCACTGGCTCCTGTTCTTCCCAGGGGCTTCTGCGCGTGGCGGCAGGGAGACCTGCCGCCGCGGGCGAGATGCGTGCCAGTGGTGGCCGTTGGAGCCGGACGGTGCGGCGCCTGTCGCCGCGCTGTCACGACCTGTCTGGCTGCTGTGAGAGGACCATCTCGTCTGTTCCCGACCCACAGTCCGAGGACCCCGACCGGCAGGCACTGCGCACGGCCCGAGCCGTGGGCGGCGTGCGGGCCGGGGCCGATCAACCTGTATTTCCATCAAGGAGGATCGTGTCATGAGCGTTGTTGGTAAGGTGTTCGTTGACAAGTTCATGGATCAGCTGGTGGCGAAGAACGCCGGCGAGTCCGAGTTCCACCAGGCCGTCCGCGAGGTCGTCGAGACGCTCGTACCGGTCCTCGAGCGTCATCCCAAGTACCTCGAGCACAGGATTCTCGAGCGTATCGTGGAGCCGGAGAGGGCGATCCTCTTCCGCGTGCCGTGGATGGACGACCGCGGGGAGATCCATGTCAACAAGGGGTTCCGAGTGGAGTTCAACTCGGCCATCGGACCGTACAAGGGCGGACTGCGCTTCCATCCGACCGTCAACCTCGGAATCCTGAAGTTCCTCGGCTTCGAGCAGATCTTCAAGAATTCGCTGACGACCCTCCCGATGGGCGGTGGCAAGGGTGGCTCCGACTTCGATCCCAAGGGCAAGTCAGATACCGAGGTGATGCGTTTCTGTCAGAGCTTCATGACCGAGCTCTTCCGGCACATCGGCGCCAACACGGACGTGCCGGCGGGCGACATCGGCGTCGGCGGTCGAGAGATCGGCTTCATGTTCGGGCAGTTCAAGCGCATCCGCGACTCGTTCGAGGGCGTGCTGACCGGCAAGGGCCTGAACTGGGGCGGTAGCCTCATCCGTCCCGAGGCGACCGGCTACGGCTGCGTGTACTTCGCCCAGGAGATGCTCGGGACTCGCGGCGACAGCTTCGACGGCAAACGGGTCGCGGTCTCCGGGTCGGGCAACGTGGCGCAGTACGCTGCCGAAAAATGCATGGAGCTTGGCGCCAAGGTGGTGACGCTGTCCGACTCGTCCGGCTACATCGTGATCGCCAACGGCCTGACGGAAGAGATGTGGCACGAGGTGATGGACCTCAAGAACGTACGCCGCGGCCGCATCCGTGAGATGGCCGACAAGTTCCAGGGAGTCGAGTACCACGAGGGGCGTGGTGTGTGGAACGTGAAGTGCGATATCGCACTGCCTTGCGCCACCCAGAACGAGGTCGATGGAAACGATGCCAAGACGCTTGCCGCCAACGGCTGCATCTGCGTGTCGGAGGGTGCGAACATGCCTTCCACGCCGGAGGCCATTGACGTCTACCTGGATAGGAAGGTGCTGTATGGTCCCGGCAAGGCGGCCAATGCGGGCGGCGTTGCAGTTTCGGGTCTCGAGATGTCGCAAAACAGCCTCCGCCTGGCATGGACGCGCGAGGAAGTGGATCAGCGCCTGCACGGCATCATGAAGAGCATCCACAAGGCGTGTGTGGAGACCGCCGAGGAGTACGGCCATCCGGGGAACTACATGATGGGCGCCAACATCGCCGGCTTCGTCAAGGTCGCCGACTCGATGATCGATCAAGGCTTGGTGTAGCCGACCCAGCCCGGCGTTTCGAACCGATGCGGCGGCTTCCGGGCCGCCGCCTTTGTTTTTGGCTGTTCGCGCCGATGCGACTTCATCGTTTCACGCGGCTCTGAAGGCTGCGACCCCGCGCGAAAGGGGACCCACGGGGCCGGTGTCAGATCAGGCTGCAGTCGATGCCGCAGGCAATCAGGCGGTCGAGCTCACGGCAGGGTGCGAGCTGCGGCTCGTCGTAGCGTCCGAACAGCTCCGCGAGGCGGTCACGGCTTGCGCGGACGCCGCGCTGGCCGAGGTAGCGCGCCGGGCCGTGCCAGCACTGCGGAAAGCCGATCCCGAGCACGGCGCCGATGTCGAGGGTCGCCATGTCGCGCACCACTCCCTCCTCGACGCAGCGGAACGCTTCGTTGACCATGCCCAGCAGCAGCATGTCGCGGGCGTCCTCCTCGTCCGGGGTCGGGCCGTCACGACGTGCAATGAGCTCGAGCACCGAGTCGTCGAAGCGGGTGCCCTTGGGGTCGGTGTAGAAGCACGGCTTGCCGGCGCCGACGTACCCTGCGCGGAAGAGGTTCTCCAACGTGTCGGGGATTGGCTGGTGCGGGAGATGCTCGGCGATGAAGTGGCTGGCGTGGTAGATGACCGCGCCGCCGGCGGTGCCATAGACGTGCAGCGGTCCCTGCGGGAACCCGGCGGCGAGGGCGATACGGTCGACCTCCTGCGGGTGCAAGCCGAGCTCGGCCAGGGCGATCCCGGTCAGGACGTAGGTGCCAAAGGTGCGGCTGGTGTAGAAACCGGGACCGTCGCCGACGGTGATGCAGGTCTTGCCGATCGCCCGCCCGACGGCGACGGCGGTCGACAGCGCCTCCGCCGAGGTCTGCGGTCCTTCGATGAGCTCGAGCAGGGCCATCAACGGCACCGGTGAGAAGAAGTGCATGCCCACCACCTGCTCGGGCGCGGTCGCACCATCGGCGATCATGGCCATCGGGATCGTAGACGTGTTGGAGGCGAAGATAACGTCGCGGTCGACCTCCTGCACGCGGGCGAGCAGACGTCGCTTGAGGTCGAGGTCCTCGAACACCGCCTCGATCACCAGCGGGACCCCGGCCAGCTCGTCGTAGTCCAAGGTGGGGTGAATGCGGTCGAGCACGCGTTGCCGGCGATCGGCGTTCCAACGCCCCTTCTTGACCAGCCGCCCGAGGGTGCTCCCGATGTCGTCGACCGCCGCGTCCAGATGATCCTCGTCAACGTCGACCAGCGCCACGTCCAGGCCGCGATCGGCGGCGACCTGGGCAATGCCGCGTCCCATCAGGCCGCCGCCGAGGATGGCCAACCGGTCGACCGGGCGGACGGCCTCGGCGCGCGAGCGGGCGAGCTTGGGCGCAACGCTGGTGTTGAGGAAGAAGAAGTCGATCGCGTTGCGGCTGTTGAGATCGCCTGTCAGCTCGACGAAGCGGGGGATGTCCGCTCGCGCAGCCTCCTCCACGGTTCGCTCCAACCCCTGCTCGATCGAGTCGAGGAGGGCAGGGAACCACGGCCGGTAGGGCGAACGGGTGAGGCGCTCCCGGTAGCCGTCGAGCAACCGTTGCCGGACCTCGTCGGTCTGGTTGTCGACCGCCGGCAGGGTCAGGTTGCGGTTCGAGGAGGTTGGGTTCTCCGCCAACCACTCCAGCGCCGCCTCGACTGGGTCGCGGTCGACGACGTCGAGAAGGCCGTACGGCTCCAGCTGCTCCGCGGTCACGACGCGGCCCGCCGTCATCATCTCGAGCGCCACCTCGAGGCCGATCGCACGCGGCAGCGTGTGGGTGCCGCCGCCGGCCGGGAACAGGCCGACACCGACCTCGGGTAGACCCAGCCTGGCGCCCGCTGTCGCGATGACCTGGTCGCAGGTCCACAGCAGAAGCTCGAAGCCGCCCCCGAGGGCGGTGCGACCGCCGAGCACACCGACCACCGGCACCGGGCTCGCCGCCATCGAGGACATCAGCGACTGGAACCGTTCGAGGAGGGGCGCCAGGCCCCAACGGCGGTCGAGCTTCAGAATCTCCACCAGGTTGGCGCCGTCGAGGAACGACCGCTCCTTGGCCGAGCACAGGAGCACGCCGCGGGCGCCGTGGCCCTCCGCACGCCTCCACGCCGCCTCGAGATTGGCGACGAAGCGGCTGCCGATGGTGTTGAGCGGGCCGTCGCAGTCGAGGGTCAGCACGGCCACGCCGTTGGTCGTGTCGAAGTCGTACCTCACCTCAGGCATGCTCACCTCCAACGGTGCGGAGAACGATCGCCTCGCCCTGGCTGAGACCGCCGCAGATGGCGGCCACACCGGTGCCTCCGCCGCGCCGCCGCAGCTCGTAGGCGAGAGTCATCGCGATGCGGAGGCCGGAGGCGCCGACGGGATGCCCGATGGCGACCGCACCGCCGTTGACGTTGGTGCGCTCGAGCAGGCGCAGCCACAGCTCCTCGTCCTCGCCGGCGAGGATCCGAGTGCTCACCAGGGGCATGGCGGCGAACGCCTCGTTGATCTCGATCAGGTCGATGTCGCCGAGATCGAGGCTGCCGCGCTGGAGCGCCTCGCGGATCGCCAAAGCCGGTATCCACGAGATGCCCTCGGGCTCATCCGTCACCGGCGCAGTCGCCACGATCTCGGCAATCGGTTCGAGCCTGAGCTCGGCCGCACGCTCGGCGGTCATCACCACGGCCGCAGCACAGCCGTCGTTGAGGCCCGGCGCGTTGCCGGCGGTCGTCGTTGTCGATCCGAACACCGGCGGCAGCGCCGAGATCTTGGCCAGGGTGGTCGTCGGCCGGGGGAACTCGTCGCGCTCGAAGGTCGAGCTCTTGCGCCGACCCTTGACCTCGATCGGCACGATCTCGTCGTCGAAGCGGCCGGCCGCGTCGGCGGCGGCCCACTTGAGGTGCGAACCGAGCGCCCAGCTGTCGAGACGGTGGCGGGAGATGTCATAGCGGGAGGCTCCGTTGGATGCGTCTACCGCGACCGAGCTGTAGCCGCGGTACTCGATGGGGAAGATGGGGTCGACCAGCTCGGCGGCGCCCACCCGCACGCCGCCGCGGAGGCCGTGAGCGACGTGCGGGGTGCGGCTCATGCTCTCGACACCGACGACAAGGGCACACGAGATCTCGCCCAGCCGCATCCCCCACAACGCCGTCCGCAGGGCGGTCAGCGGCGAGCAGCAGGCGGTGTCGAAGGTGGTGGCGAAGCCGCCGATCCCGAGACGGAGAGCGATCTGCCTTCCGTTCACCGAGCCCGTTTCAAACGAGGCTTGGATGCAGTTTCCGACGAAGACCTGCTCCACCTCGGGCGACAGGTCGCGGCCGGGCTGGTTGAGGGCGGCGCCGGCGACCTGGACGGCGAGCTCGACCGGGTCGAGGCCGGACAGCGAGCCCAGGTACTTGCCGAACGGTGATCGTTTGGCGGCTACGAGGACGAACGATGAGGACATGACACCTTCCCCCGGGTCGGCTGCAGAGGGTCTGAATGAGGGCTCATTCAATACACGTCATCGATGATCCCGCCCCGCGGTGGGTGATGTCAAGCGGAGGGACCCTGACCGCCCACCCATCCGAGAAGATCAAAGAGAGAGGATAGCCCCTCGTCCACTCGGCCAACCCAGCGGGCGCGTGCTCCGAAGGATGTCGCGCACGGCGGCACGTGCCATCTCGCTTTCCGAAGGTCCACCGTCGCCGGAGGCGCGAGACGTCTGGGCGCGGGAGCGCCCAGACCGGCCGCCAGAGCTCCAGAGAACGCCCCACCACCCCCGAGCCCCTCAGAACTCCCTACACTCCTACCCTCACCAACGTCACCAGCGGCCCATCCAGGGCGTCGGGGGCTGCGAGGTCGACGATTCCCGCTGCGCACCAGAGGTTCTCCTCCCCCGGGTCGTGGAGGACCTGGGTGACCTCCCAGCGGAGGTGGCCCGCGGGAATGATGTTCGTGGCGTCGGCGAGGCGGGCCCGGGCGTCGAAGACGATCTTGCCGTGGCGCTCCAGGAACGGCCGCAGGGCGGCTTCGAGACGCTCCGGGGTCCACGGGCCTTCGGGGTCTCCAGGGTCGGAACGGACCGCCGTGCCAGCGGCCTCCCAGTCGCTCGCGGCCAGGGCTCGAACCAGGCCGTGCAGCTCGGCCCGCACGCGGGCCGCGAACACCTTCGGGTCTGCGGTCAGCTCGGCGAGCGCGAGGTCGCGGTGGGCGGCGCGGGAGTCCCCGTGATGCTCGATCCGCACCTCCGGGTGGAGCAGGCTTTCCCACTCCTCGAGCAGCGAGGTGTCGACGTTCTCGAGCATCGACCGCAGGTAGCTCACGACGTCGAGCAGGTCGTCGGTGCGGGCCCAGGTCGGCACGCTCTGGACCAGGGTCTTGTACAGCTGGTTGACGTAGCGGAGGAGCACGCCTTCGGAGCGCTGCAGACCGTACAGCCCGATGTAGTCCGCGAAGCTCCAGTAGCCCTCGTACATCTCGCGCCCGATCGACTTCGGGTGGATTGCCTCGGCCCGGATCCATCGGTGAACCTGCCGAAAGTCGGCGAACGACGACTCGATGAGCTCGAGGTTTGGCTGCGGGTAGGTGACCTCGTCGAGGCGGGCAACCCGCTCCTCGTAACTGGCACCCTCCGCCTTGAGGCGGGCCAGCAGCTCCTCCTTGGCGCGGTTCAGCTGGCTTCTTAGGACGACGTCGGGATCTTCGAGGATGGCTTCGACGAAGGTGATGACGTCGAGGGCGTAGGTTTCGGACGACGGGTCGAGGAGGGCGATCGCTTCGACCAGGTACACGGAGAGGGCGTGGAACAGCGAGAAGTCCCACTGCAGCTTCTCGTTGACCACCACCCACCGATAGTCGGTGGCAGCGTCCTTGACCGTCTCGATGATGCCGGCCCGGTGCAGTGAGCGCACCAGAGCCGCCGCGTGCGAGATGAGGCGGCTCTTGGTGCCGTCGTCCTCGTGGCAGCGGCCGATGAGCTCTCGGAGTGAGCCGAAGTTCCGCAGGCCGGGGTCGTTGGCCTCGGCGTCGCGTTGCAGGAGCTGGACGATCATGCCCTGAGTAACCTGGAATCGCGACCTCAGAGTCTCCGGAGGCTGGGAGATGAGCTTGTCGAACGTCTCGCGGCTCCAGCTCACCTCGCCCTTGGCCGGTTGCTTGCGCCGTGACTTGTTGCGTTTCCCGTTGCCGGCCCGCCGATCGGCCTGCCGCTGCTCGATCACGTGCTCGGGCGCCTGGGCCGCCACGCTGCCGCGGTCGTCGAACCCTTTGCGCCCGGCCCGGCCGGCGATCTGCTTGAAGTCACGAACCCGCAGGACGCGAACCTGGCGCCCGTCGAACTTGGCGAGACGCGTGAACAGCACAGTTCGGATCGGGATATTGACGCCGACGCCGAGGGTGTCCGTGCCGGAGACCACCTTGAGCAGTCCCTGCTGGGCCAGCTGCTCGACGAGGAGCCGGTATTTGGGCAGCAGACCTGCGTGGTGGACCCCGATCCCAAACGACAGGAAGCGTCGCATCTCGCGTCCGTACGGCGTGTCGAACCGGAATCCGCCGACCGCCTCACGGAGCCGCATGCGCTCCTCGCGACTCGTCAGCTGCATGCTGGTGAGCTTCTGAGCGAGCTCGGCGCAGTCGCGGCGGGTGAAGTTGACGACGTAGATCGGAGCCTTCTGCCCCGTCACCAGCTCCTCGATCGTCTCGTGGATCGGCGCCTCGCGGTACTCCCAGTCGAGTGGCACGGGGCGGTCGTCCGAGCTCACGACCGCCACACGGTGTGCCGTCTGGCGTTCGAGGTGGGCGGCGATACGAGAGGTGTCACCGAGCGTCGCAGACATCAGCAGGAAACGGGTGCGGGGGAGGAGCAGCAGGGGGATCTGCCAGGCGACGCCGCGGTCGCGGTCGCCGTAGTAGTGGAACTCATCCATCACCACGTATGGTGCGTCGAGAGCCTCTCCCCGCCGAAGCGCCATGTTGGCGAGGACCTCGGCGGTACAGCAGATCACCCCCGCATCAGGGTTGATGCTGGCATCACCTGTCAGCATGCCCACCGCGTTGGCGCCGAAAAGGTCGCACAGGCTGAAGAACTTCTCACTCGCCAGCGCCTTGATGGGGGAGGTGTAAAACGAGCGCTTGCCCTCGGCCAGCGCCTGGAAGTGCACGCCGAGGGCGACCAGCGACTTGCCCGAGCCGGTCGGCGTCTGCAGGATGACGTGCCGGCCGGACATCGCCTCCAGCAGGGCCTCCTCCTGGGCCGGGTAGAGAGTGAAGCCTTGCTCCGATACCCAGTCGAGGAAGCAGCCCAGAGTCACGTCGGGGTCCGAGCCCGGTGCTGGCAGGTGCGCCGCCAGTGATGTCCGCGCAACGTCCGCCCTACCGTCAGTCTCGCGTTCTATCGGGTGCTCCATGGTCGATGCTGGCCTCCCGGCGCCGCGCCGAGTGTACGCGAACCGGGGAGTGACTACCGTCATCGCGGCAGCGGGAGGGTCGCGGTATCCTGCCGTGGGCGACTTGAAAGGGATGGCGATGGAGCGCAGTGCAGGGACCGCGACCCTGTGGATTGGCGGGCTGCTGGCTGCGGCAGCGTGGCTGATCGTTCGCCTCGGTGTGCCGGTGTCGTACATGCCGACCGTGCGAGTCCTCCCCGAGCTGCTCGCAGTACTGGCAGTGGCGCTCGCCCTGCGTTTTCCCCGCAGCCGGCTGGCGGTCACCTCGCTGCTGATCGCCGTAGCCAGCCTCCTTCTCCGTGGACCCCTAGCGGCGGCCGGGGATGGGCGTCAGGTAGCTCTCGGGATCGCGTTGCTCGCGGTCCTGGTTCCCCTCGATCTGGCCCTTCTCGGGCTGGCGACCGACCAGCGCCTCGGCTCGTGGCGGGGGCTCGGCCAGGTGATGTTCCTCGTGATGCAGCTCCCACTCGGCGCGGCACTGGTAACCGTCGCCGGGCGGGGGTCAGCGTCGATGATCCAGGCGCTCTCCCTCCTCCGTGCCCGGCAGACCGGATGGGCGGTGGTGCTGGTGGCGGGTCTGGTGGTCGCGCTGGCCTACCTGGTCCGTAGGACAACGTTCGACGCCGCCCTGCTGTGGGTGCTCGCCCTTTCGTCACGGGCGATTCCAGCTCAGCAAGGCGCTGCGGCTGCGGCGGTGCTGTTGACAGCGGCACAGCTGGTGCTCCTCGTGGCTTTCATCGAGGACACCTATCGTCTGGCCTATCACGACGAGCTGACCGGGCTGCCGGGCAAACGCGCGCTGAACGAGGGTCTGCGCCGGCTGCGGGAGAAGTACGCGGTCGCGATGGTTGACATCGATCGCTTCAAACGCTTCAACGACCGCCACGGCCACGATGCCGGCGACCAGGTGCTGCGAATGGTCGCCCAGGAGATCGCTCACGTGGGCGCCGGAGGACGGGCCTACCGGTTCGGCGGCGAGGAGTTCGCAGTGCTGTTTCCCGGGACTGCTCCCGAGGCCGCCATGACCGCCCTCGAGATCGTGCGCGAGACGATTGCCAGGCGGCTGTTCGTGCTGCGCGGGCCGGATCGGCCGAAACGCAAGCCGGAGCAGCCGGCTCGAGGGAGAGCGCAGGGACCGAAGGTGACCATCACCGTTAGCATCGGGGTTGCCGGCCCGAGCGCACGCAGGACGGCGCCGCGAGAAGTTCTCAAGGCCGCCGACCGGGCCCTCTACCGCGCCAAGCGCAACGGGCGCAACCGGGTCGTTGCCACCTTGCGCTAGCGCGGGTCATTCCGGTTCGAACAGGTCCAGCTGCTCGACGTTCGCCGGGTACAGGGTCGACGCCGTGATTCCGAGCAAGCGCAGCGGCCGCCGGCCGGCCTCGGTTCGCCCGCTCAGCGCGAGGGCACACCGGAGGAGCTCGTCCGCCCTCCAAAGTGGTAGCGGTACGCTCAGCGACCGCGTGACTGTGGTGAAGTCGGCATAGCGGACCTTGAGGGTAACCGTTGCCGCTGCCAGGTTCCTCTTGCGCAGTCGCGCCGACACCTCGGCGGCCAGGAGCTCGAGCTGCTCGTCGATCTCGCGCCGTCTGCGGAGGTCGTGACGGAACGTCTCCTCCGCGCCGACGCTCTTGCGAGGCCGGTGTGGCCGCACCGGGCGATCGTCGGTGCCGCGGGCGAAGGCGTACAGTGTCCGTCCGTGGCTGCCAAAGCGGCCGAGCAGAACATCGAGCGTGAGCGAGCGAAGGTCCGTCACTGTGGAGACGCCGAGCTCTTCCAATGCCTTCGCCGTTGCCGGACCGACGCCGTACAACCGGCGTGCCGGCAGCGGGTCGAGGAACGCCTCCACCCGATCGGGCGGCACCACCGTGAGGCCGTCCGGCTTGTTGTGGTCGGAGGCGATCTTGGCGACCAGCTTGTTCGGTCCGACACCGACGCTGACGGTCAGCTGTGTCGCCTCGAGGACTCGCCGCCGGATCTCGGTCGCGACGGCCGTGGCGGAACGGCACTTTCCCAGGTGGTCGGTGACATCGAGGTATGCCTCATCCAGGGACAGCGTTTCGACAAGCGGCGTGATGGTGCGGTAAATCGAGAAGATTCGGTCGGATTCGCGGCGGTAGAGGGCGAAGTCCGGATGGATGAAGATCGCCCCGGGACAGCGCCGCTGTGCTTCGGCCGCCGGCATGGCCGAGTGGATGCCAAACCGCCGGGCCTCGTAGCTCGCCGCGGCCACCACGCCGCGGCCGGTCGGGTCGCCACCGACGACGACCGGCCGGCCCGCCAGCGCCGGGTCGTCGCGCATGTGAACCGCAGCGTAGAAGCAGTCCATGTCGCAGTGCAGGATCCGGCGAACCCCGGCGTACCCTGCCGGACCATCGCGTTCGCCTCCTAGCTGTGAACTCGGCCTCGAGACGTCATCGCCCATGGTGTGGTTGAAACGGGTTCGGGTACGCGGTCACACTTCCTCCACGCTCACCCGGACCTGCGGTTCGACCACTTCCTTTCGCAGGAGAGCCGGCCAGTAGGCCACGATCTCCTGCGGCTTCGGACGGCCTCCTGCGAAGCCGGTGATCCCGGGCGGACCGGAGGTGATCAGCGGAGCAAGCTCCATGCCGAAGCGGGCCGCCTTACGACGGTCGCGGTCGCGTATACCGAGCCGCAGCACCACCTCGGGAGGAGCACAACCGGCCTCGGAGATCCCCGGCATACAGGCGTCGGCGCCGACGATCTCGACCAGGCGGTCGTCGACACAGACGGGAATGCCGGAGCGCGCCAGCCGCCGCCACACGATGTCGGCGCATAGCCGGGCTTTCTCAATTGCGCGCGGCCCCGAGATTGTCAGATGCCCGATGGCCTTGTAGCCGTCGTGGTAGGTCGCCGACACCTTGAAGAATGGCGTGCTGGGGCGTCCGCGGATGGATGTGACACGGACCCGGTCGGGTCCCTCCTGCTCGAGGCGGGCGGTTGTGAAGTCGGCGACGACATCGGGCGTGATGTATTCGTCCGGGCGCCCCATCTCGTACAGCAACTGCTCGGCCACGGCGTCCACCGTCACCAGGCCGCCCGTACCCGGGTGCTTGGTGACCACGAATGAACCGTCCGGGAGGCACTCGACGATCGGGTAGCCGATGTCCCAGAGGTCGGGGACCTCCCACCAGCGGGTGAAGTTGCCGCCGGTCGCCTGGGCGCCACACTCGATGATATGGCCTGCGATGATGCCGGAGGCCAGCAGATCCCACTGCCCCGGCTGCCAGCCGAACTCGTGCATCAGCGGGCCGAGGGTCAGCGAGGTGTCGGTGATGCGGCCGGCGACCACGATGTGAGCGCCCCCGTCGAGAGCCTCCGCCACCGGTCCGGCGCCCAGGTAGGTGTTGGCTGACAGGACCTTGGCGCGGAGCTCGGACAGCGCAACGCCCGTCTCCATGTGCTCGAGAGGGTGGCCGTCGGCGAGGATCTCGGGGAGACGCGGCAGGATATCGTCTCCTTCGATGACCCCCACTCGAAGACCGAAAACCCCGACCCGTTCGGCGATCTCGCCGATGCGCTCGCGCAACGCCGGCGGGTTCAGCCCGCCGGCGTTGGTGACGACCTTGATGCCGCGGTCCATCAGGATCGGCAGCGCCCGCTCGAGGAAGGACAGGAAGTCGGTTGCGTAGCCGCGGCTGGAGTCGCGCAGCTTCTGACGCATCATGATCGACATCGTCACCTCGGCCAGATAGTCGAGGGTCAGGTAGTCGAGCGGACCGCGTGTCACCATCTCCCAGGGAGTGTCCGGGCTATCTCCCCAAAACCCCTGGCCGTTTCCTATCAGTACCCTGTCGCGCATGGTCCCCCCGGCTGGATTGTAGCGGAGAAAGTCTAGGAGGTGATCCGAACGTCGGCCGGCGAACGTTGACGGGATGGAAGCGGGCCTCGGGCTCCCGGCTTCGCTACAATCGGCGCCGGGAGGAAGTCATGGACGATCGCGTGTTTCGTGGCGGCAACTACGCAGCCGAGCTGCAGCCTCCGGAAGCGTACCGGGAACGTCGACGCCGGCTCGCCGAGGCGGTCGGGAGCGGAACGGTCGTGATCTGGGGCGCCGGCGACGAGCGCGGGTACGGCGACGTCGGCACGTTCCACCAGGATCCGAGCTTCTTCTATCTCACAGGAGTAGAGCTGCCCAACGCCGTGCTCGTGCTACGGCCGGCCGAGGAGTACGAGGCGCTTTTTCTGCCGGCGCGCAGGGAGGCCCTCGAGCGGTGGACGGGACCCAAGTGGGGCCCGGGAGAGGAGGCCGCTCGGGCGCTGGGCTTCGACCGTGTGCTGGCCGTGCAGGACACGGAGATCGAGGTCGAGGCCCGCCGCCGGCCGGTGGAGGGGTTCGAGGGGCTCTTGCAAGGTTGGCTTTCAGAAACCGGCGGTGAGCTGTGGACGATGCTGTCGCCGGTGGCGACCTCATCCGAGCTGCCGCCGACCCACCGCTTCATCGCCGGGCTGCGGGAGAGGCTCCCCTCGTTCGCCGTGCGCGATGTCTCAGAACACGTTCACCGGCTGCGGCTGGTCAAGGACGCTGGCGAGATTGCGCTGATGCGGAAGGCAATCGCGGCGACCATGGCGGGGCAGCGGGCAGCCGCTCGGCGGCTCGCACCTGGAGTAACGGAGAAGGCCGTGGAGGGGGCGGTGTTCGCGGCGTTCGCCGACGCCGGCGCCGAGGGCCTGGCCTTTCCTTCGATCGTGGGAAGCGGGTTCAACGGAACGGTTCTGCACTACGACCAGAACGTCGGCACCTGCGCCGAGGGCGAGCTCGTCGTGGTGGACATCGGCGCCCGCTACGGCTACTACTGCGGCGACCTGACCCGCACCTACCCGGTGAGCGGCGTCTTCAGCGACCGCCAGCGGGCGGTGTACGAGCTGGTCTTGGCCGCCCATGACGCCGTCGCTGCCGTGATCCGCCCGGGGATCACGATTGCGGACCTGCGCAAGATCGCCTACGACACCATGAACGGCTCCGATCTGCGCGATGCCGACGGCAAGCCGCTCGGTCGCTACTTCATCCACGGGCTCGGCCACTTTCTCGGTCTGGAGGCGCATGATTCCGGAGGTGAGGCTCCAGAGCTCGAGCCGGGGATGGTGATCACGAACGAGCCTGGGATCTACATACCTCAGGAGGGGCTCGGGGTGCGCATCGAGAACGACTTCCTGGTTACCGCCGACGGCGCCGAGAACCTCTCGGGCCGGCTGCCGACCGCCGCCGACGAGATCGAGGCCCTGATGAAGGCCGGCTGATCCTGGTCAGGTCTCGACGGCGCTGAAGAGGCCTTCCGCGACCCAGGTCCGGAACCAGCGAAAGATCTTCTCCTGGCGCTGACTGGAGCGCACCTTGACGGCGGCCGCCGCCAAACTCTCGGCGAGCGAGGTCCCCTCGACGAGCGCCCGCAGCAGGTCATGCTCGGCGCGGGTCAGCTCCAGGTAGAGCGGGGAGAAGTCGCGGCGGTAGATCGCGACCCACGTGTTTCGCCTTCGGGGTCGCGGTGATGGCTGATCGCCGTGGTAGGCCTTGAGGTGCGGTACCACCGCATGCTTGAGCTCGAGCAGCCGGAATGCAGCTATCGGCTTCAAGCGGGCCGATTCCCACGCCTCGGTGGGGACAGACTGCAGCTCCTCGGCGGTCAGGACCGGTGACTCAGCCTCGTCAAACACCTCCGTGATGGCGAGCTCGAAACGGGCCAGGTCGGCGAGGAACCCGCTGTCCGCCCAGTCATGTCGCGTCTCGAGGTACTCGGGCAGGTGATCGCCGAGCCGGTTCAAGGTGTAGCTCCGGGAGGGGTGCACCTGGACGTACTCCCGCACCAGCTCCTCGAAGGACTCCTGGCCGAGGTAGTGCTTGAGGGTGGGGTAGTCGTATTCCAGGGCCTCCACCATGCGGAGCAGGTACATGCCGTGGTAGACGTCAACCCGCTCCGCCGATGTCATCGAATGCGACGGCGTGACCACCTCGCCGAGGCTCTCGGCGGGGATCTCCGAGGTCGCTTCCGGTGAGCGAATCGCCTGCTCTACATCGCCCGGGTTGACGATGACCGCCTGCATCCAGCGTTGGATGCGTTCAACGTCCGGGTTGACGGTGTCCTGATCACGCGGCATGAGCCACCTCCACATTGCGCCACACGGCGGCCTTCAGAACCTCGGCGTGAACGACCTCGAACGGCGGAATGTCCGCGTCCCACTCCAGCAACGTCGCGCGCAGCCCGACGTGGCGGAGCGTGTGTCCGAAAAGCTCCCAGACCGGATCGATGACGTGGTCCGAGTGGGTGTCGATGATGTGCGTGCCCTTGTTGGTGTGTCCGGCGAGGTGGTACTGGCAAACTCGATCCGCCGGGATGGCGTCGATGTAGACGCGCGGGTCGTAACCGTGGTTGAACGCGCTGACGTACACGTTGTTGACGTCGAACAGGAGGCCGCAGTCGGCGTCCTCGGCAAGGCGCGCGACGAACTCCCACTCCGGCATCTCCGAGGAGCCGAACTCGAGGTACGTGGAAGGGTTCTCGAGCACCAGCGGGCGTTGGAGGATGTCCTGTACAGCTCTGATTCTCTCGACTGTGTGGCGCAGGACCTGCTCGGTGTACGGCAGCGGCAGCAGGTCGTGCGTGTTGCGCCCGAGGACGCCGGTCCAGCAGATGTGATCGGATACCCACAGGGCGCCGGTCCGCTCGGCGAGCCCCTTCACCTTCTTGATGTACTCGCGATCGAGCGGGTCCGTGCTGCCTATGGACATGGAGACCCCGTGCATCACGATCGGGTACTGCTCCGCCACCTGATCCACGACGTACAGAGGCCGGCCGCCGGTGTCGAGGTAATTCTCGGTCAAGATCTCGAAGAACCCGATGTCCGGCCTGTTACTCAGGATGTGTGAGAAGTGCGTGGTCCGCAGGCCGACGCCGAGGCCGAGGTCCGGCAAACCCCAACGGTTGTCTTTCATTTGAGCTCCTCCTTGGCCGTTTCAGATCGGGCACTCGCGGTCTGCCGTCATCGCCCGTGGACGGTACCCCTCGGCAGTGAGGGCCGCGGGCCATCCCGCGGCCCTCGTCAGCCGACGGGGGCTCGGGGTCAAGCAGCCTTCATGTGCTCCGGGTTCACCGGTACGGCGCAACCGCCCTTGCCCTTGCAGGAGTTTTTGCCGGCGCAGCCGTTGTCGCTCGACTTGCAGCCGCCGAGGCTCTTGCAGTCGTTCTGGCCCTTGCAGGCGTGGCGGGCGCTCGCGGAAGCACAGCCACCCTTGCCCTTGCAGGAGTTTTTGCCGGCGCAGCCGTTGTCGCCGGCCTTGCAGTTGCCCTTGCCCTTACAGGCGTTCATACCCTTACAGGCGTGCCGCTCGCCCTCCTGGTTGGCTGCCGGCTTGGTCTTGCCGCTGCAGCCTTCCTTTCCGCCGCAGCCGCCCTTGCCGCCGCAGCCGTTGTGCATGATCGGTGCGGCAGCGGCGGTCGAGGTGGTCGGCACCATCGCTCCCACGCCGGCGACCATTCCGGCCATGGCTGCGTTGACGAGAAGGTTCTTGATCCTCTTGTTCATAGCGATTCTCCCTTTCCTCCGGTGGTGGGCGTCAGCCCGGTTCACTATTGATCTTGAGCCTCGATCGCAGTATCTCACGGCCGTGATTTTGCCACAAGCGAGGAAAGGTTTCACGCCGGCGGTATCATGGCTCGAGAAGGGAGCACGGGATGCAGTATCGAGCCGTGGGCCGGTCGGGATTGAAGGTGTCATGCCTGAGCCTGGGCGGCTGGACGACGTATGGCGAGAGCTTGCGGGATCAGGACCTCATTACGAGCATTCTGCGAAGGGCCTTCGACCTCGGGGTGAACTACTTCGACATGGCTGACGTTTACGGCCGTGGTGAGGCGGAGCGGCGGATGGGGCAGGTCCTGGCGGAGATGCCGCGCTACAGGTTGGTGCTGTCCTCGAAGGTCTTCTTTCCGATGTCGGGGGACCCCAACGATCAGGGGCTGTCCCGAAAACACATCCACGAGTCGATCGACAGGACGCTGGCACGCCTGGGTACGGACTACCTCGACCTCTACTTTGCTCACCGTTTCGACCCCAACGTCCGTCTCGAGGAGACCGTACGCGCGTTCTCCGACCTGGTACAGCGCGGGAAGGTCCTGTACTGGGGAACCTCGGAGTGGCCTGCGGAGTCGGTCGTGGCTGCGGTTGAAATGGCGCAGCGAGAGGGGCTTCACGCGCCGGTAGTGGAGCAGCCCCAGTACTCGCTCCTGTACCGACGCATCGAGCAGGAGCTGTTCCCGATCCTGGGCGATGCCGGGCTCGGCGTGGTGGTATGGAGCCCGCTCGGGCAGGGCCTACTGACGGGCAAGTACGACGGCGGCGTGCCGAAAGGCTCGCGCTTCGACCAGTTGCCCCAGTTCACGCGTTGGCTGCTTACCGAGGAGAACCTGGCCCGGGTCAGACGAATGGAAGCGACCGCACGCGAGATAGACCTGACTCGCGCGCAGCTGGCCTTGGCATGGGCACTGAGCAGGCGAGTGGTTGCCAGCGCCATTGTCGGCGCCACTACGGTGGAGCAACTGGAGGAGAACCTCGGGGCTGCAGACATCGATCTCCAGTCGGACGTCGTCGAGAGCCTCGACGAGCTCTTCGGCTGAGGGGAAAGCTACCTCGGGGGACCGTCGCCTGGGCGCGCGGTGTGGAACCAAAGCTCGAAGAGCGTCGCCATGGGGTCGCGCTCCTTCGGCGCCCAGGCGGCGAATTCCTTGTCAGACACCGAGAGGTACGGACCGGGCTTGAGCTCGAAAAGCACCGTGCCGGCCCCGACAGCCGCCAGCGTGTGCCACTCGCCGCCAGGAACTTCCACTGCGACCTGCGGCCCGGCGGGAGACAGTTCCGCTCGCTGCAGTACGTTGCCATGAGCATCGAACGTCAACAGTACGACGCGGCCGCTGAGTATCACGAACGTCTCCCAACGCCCGGACTCGTGGCGATGAGGTCGCACGTAGGCACCCTCGTGGAGCGCATTGAAGAAACGCTGGATGGGATCGGAGAGGGTTGCATGAAGGTTGAGGTTCGCCCGCTGTCGCAGCGAGGCCGTCGCCTGGGCAGCAAGGTCGAACATCTTGACGATATCGATGCAATTCACCTGCCGCCATGTTACACGCGTCGGCCAACGGCTGCCGTGTGGACACCTCGATGGCGCGGTGGCAGCGTCGGTCCGGGAGAGGTCGCGCTGCTCCTCGTGTTGACCCGTCCCGCGGCACGGTGCTACCGTTGCCGGGCAGGGGAGGCACGAATGGCACCGAATGGCCGTCATCTCTTTACTTCAGAGTCTGTTACCGAGGGGCACCCGGACAAGATTGCGGATCAAATCTCGGACGCGATCCTCGACGCCGTGATTGCGGGTGACGAGGATGGCCGTGTTGCTTGCGAGACGATGGTGACGACCGGATTGGCATTCATCGCCGGCGAGATCACGACCGATATTTATGTCGACTTTGCCAGCGTAGTGCGAGAGACGATCAGGCGCATTGGCTACACGCGAGCCAAGTACGGCTTCGATTATGCAACCTGCGCAGTGGTCTCGGCCATCGACCCGCAGTCGCCAGATATCGCGATGGGCGTCGACCACGGTGGCGCCGGCGATCAGGGGCTGATGTTCGGCTACGCGTGCGATGAGACGCCGGAGTTGATGCCGCTGCCGATCATGCTTGCCCATCGCCTCACCATGCGCCTTTCCGAAGCCCGTCGCACCGGCGAGCTGGAGTGGCTCCGGCCGGACGGCAAGAGCCAGGTTACGATCGAGTACGACGGAACCACCCCGAAGCGAGTTGACGCGGTCGTGGTTTCATGCCAGCACTCAGAGACGATTCCGATCAAGGAGCTGCGGGAGGACATCCACGAGATCGTCATCAATCGGGTTCTGCCCAGCGCCATGATCGACGACGACACCAAGTTCTACATCAATCCGACCGGGCGCTTCGTGGTCGGAGGGCCACAGGGCGATTGCGGGCTGACCGGCAGGAAGATCATCGTCGACACCTACGGCGGGGTCGGCTCGCACGGCGGCGGAGCGTTCTCCGGCAAGGACCCGACGAAGGTGGACCGCTCGGCGTCGTACATGGCGCGTCACGTTGCCAAGAACATCGTCGCCGCCGGGCTGGCGAGCAGGGTCGAGGTACAGCTCGCCTATGCGATCGGCGTGGCGGATCCGGTGTCGATCATGATTGACACCTTCGGCACCGGGATCATTCCGGAAAGCCGGATCCGGACCGCGGTGCGCGAGGTGTTCCCGCTCACACCGCTGGCGATTATCGCCGCTCTCAAGCTGCGGCGGCCGATCTTCACCAAGACGGCGGCTTACGGTCACTTCGGTCGCAAGGATCCCGACTTCACTTGGGAGAGCACCGAGCCTGCGGCGGAGCTGCGAACCGCCTGCGGGCTGTAGGCCCCGGGGGGCTCCAGCTCTCGTGTGGCGTAGAGGCTCCAGGTCACGACCAGAGAGGTCCGGTTTGGCGGCTGCCGGGGAAGACGGCGAGCGCGATGCATCTGCCCTGCAGTGGCAGTACGCGCTGGCGACCGGCGTGTTCGCCGTCTTGGTGATTGGCATCATCTTCCTCTTCGGCCACCTGATTTCGCGCTCCCTCTCCAAGCGATACCTGGAGGATGTGCTGATCGCAGGCAAGGAAGAGGCACAGCGGCTCGCTCAGAACATGAGCGCAGGCGACGGGACAGACATCTACGATGTGATCGAGAAGCGTCGAGAGGTTCTGGACAGGAGCCTGACGGGGCTCTCCCACCGCCTGGTCTTCACCAAGATCACGGTGACGGACCGCGACGGCAACGTCGTGTACACGGTCGACCAGAACAGCCGCGAAACCCTCCCCCAGGAGATCATGAACCAGCGCCTGGACGTGGGGACAACTCTGCCCGACCGCAGCGTTAGGGAGACTCAGGACAGCTATCAGATCCCGGCGCCGATCGGCAAGGTCGGGGAGGTGATCCTCTCCGTCAGCAAGGGACGGCTCGCCGAGCGAGTGGTGCGCCTACGTCACGAGCTGTTGCGGCAGACGATCACTGTTGCCGTGGTGACCCTGCTGACGCTGATCGGGGGCTTCGGGTTCACGTGGCATCTCGTGCAGAGAACCCGTCGTCTGGAGCAGCAGCGTCGCGAGGCGGAGGAGCTGGCGGCGCTGGGGACCCTGGCGGCGAACCTCGCGCACGAGATCCGGAACCCCCTCAACTCGATCAACCTGAACCTGGAGATGCTGGAAGAGGATCTCGGCTCGACCCCGGGCGACGCCAGGTCGTCGCTGACCTCGACGCGTCACGAGGTCGGACGTCTGGGGCGTCTGGTAAGTGACTTCCTCACCTACGCCCGGCCGGCGGACACTGTCATGCAGCCAGTGTCTCTCGGCGGGTTGACGAGCGGGGTGGTCGAGTTTCTTCGCGCGGAGGCGAGGAGAGAGGCCGTGCATCTCCGTCTTCTCGGCCGTGACAGGGACATCATGATCAGAGGTGATGAGGGCCAACTCCGCCAGGTGTTGATGAACCTGCTGCTGAACGCCGTTCAGGCCGTCAGCGGCATGTCGCCCGACCGGCGGGTGGTGGAGGTCGGCATCGAGGAGGATGAGACCGAGGCCTCGGTCGTCGTCCGCGACCGCGGCGCCGGAGTGCCGGACGAACAGCTTACACGGGTGCGCCGGGCGTTTGTCACCAACAGGCCCGGTGGCACGGGCCTCGGACTGGCGATTGCAGAACGTGTTGCGCAGGGTCATGGTGGCCGGCTCGAGCTCTCCAATCGCTCGCCGGTCGGATTCGAGGCTCGCCTCGTCTTGCCGATCCCCCGCGGCGATGTCAAGATGAGCGGGCGGCCGACCCACGCAGCGGAAGCAGGCCGCGGGAGGAAACGATGAGAAAGCTCGTCTGCTGGGCTTGTGTTCTCGGTTTTGTTCTCTGCTTCGGGGCCGGCGTGGCCTCCGCTCAGTTCATGGCGAGTGAGCTCGCCTATATCCCGGCGGCTGCGCACAACGACGGGGCCGACGGGAGCCATTGGCGAACCGACGTCTTCATTACGAATGTCGACTCGGTCCCTGTCGACGTCTCGCTGTTTTTCCTGCCCACGGGAACGGGCGGCAACTGGGCGTACTTCCAGGATCGCCAGTACGGCCTCGGCGGGCGCGGCGACGAGGGTTGGGGGCACGTGGACGAATCGCTGGCAAACATCCAGCCCGGCGGCACGGTGGTGCTCGAGGATGTTATCGGCTCGACCTGGCTCGACGACTACGGCTCGCTGGCGGGTGTCGGCGCGATCGTCGTGTTCGGGTACGAGGCCGGCACGCTCGACGCGGACGGTGGCCCGACCTACCGCAACATCGTGGTGATGTCGCGGACCTACTCCGCCGAAACGATCTGGATTCCGGACACCAGCCACGAGGGTCAGTTCATCCAGGAGGACGCTACCTACGGCCAGCTCATGCCGGGCATCCCGTGGTACAACCTGGCCGACGCCTCCGCGGTCGACGACCAGCACGACCTCAGCTACCTGATCCTGCCCGGTGCGCGGGATGACGGCACCTTCCGGTACAACCTGGGGCTGCTCAACGCCTCCGACGCCCAGACCAGCATCCAGCTGAAGGTCGAGGTTTTCAAGGCGAGCGGCGAGCCCTACACGGATGACACCGGCGCTCCGCTGGCCAAGATTGCCACACTGGGGCCGTTGGCCCACCTCCAGTTCAACCGTATCCTGTCGGCGAACTTCAACCTCTCGGATGTTCGTGACGTTCTCATCAAGGTGTCGTTTCTGAACTGGACAAGCACCAGCACCAACCCCGTGCCGATGTTCACAGCGTACGGCACCCTGATCGACAACCGCACCAACGACGCGACGACGATTCTCCCCTCGTTTGGGTTTCCATACGACGTCAACTGTGTGTGGGGCTCCGGCACTGGTGCCACGGCCACCTCTCTGAGCTTGCCTCACACGGGGACGGAAGCTCCGAGACTGAGACGGCGTCCCGTCAACATCCCGCCGCGCTGAGGTTTACGAACAGCTTTCCGTTGACATCGGCCGGTCGTGTGCTAGCATGCGCCGGACCACCCCCGGGGGTGACCCGGGTGAAAGGAGAACAGCCCATGGCGGATCCCAGCGACAAGGTAGCAGACAACGTTTCCGGCAAGTTCTACGTGGACTCGAGCTGCATCGACTGCGATGTTTGTCGTACGACGGCTCCCGACAACTTCATGGCCAATGAGGACGAGGGGTACTCGTACGTGTTCAAGCAGCCCGAGAACGAGGACGAGGAGGCCCTGTGCCAGGAAGCGATGGAAGGCTGCCCGGTCGAGGCCATCGGCGACGACGGCGAATAGGCCGACGATCGTCCCATTCAACAACTCACAAAGACCGGCACCCGCCGGTCTTTGTTGTGTTCTGACAGTGGTATCATTCGCCGCCAGGGAGGCCAGATGCGAGTCCTTTCCGGCGTCCAGCCTTCAGGCACGCTGCACATTGGTAATTACTTCGGAGCGATCCGACAGTTCGTCAAGCTGCAGCAGGATCACGAGTGCTTCTACTTCCTGGCGGACCTGCATGCGCTGACCACGGTCAACGACGGCGGCCAGCTTCGAGCTCTCATCCGTGATCTGGCGACAGCGTTTCTGGCCCTCGGGCTCGATCCCCAGCGAAGCACGTTGTATCGCCAGTCCGATATTCCAGAGGTGCTCGAGCTGAGCTGGATGCTGTCCACGGTCACGTCGATGGGACTCCTCCAGCGGTGTCACTCCTACAAGGACAAGGTTGCCCAAGGCATGGTGCCGAACCACGGGCTGTTTGCATACCCGGTGCTGATGGCGGCTGACATTCTGATCGTGCAATCGGACCTGGTACCCGTCGGCAAGGACCAGAAGCAACACCTCGAGGTGACGAGGGACATCGCCAGCTCGTTCCACGCGACGTATGGGATCGAGGTCTTCACACTTCCCGATCCGCTGATCATGGAGAACGTAGCGGTCGTACCGGGAGTTGATGGCCGCAAGATGAGTAAGTCGTACGGGAACACCATCGACATCTTTGGACCCGAGAACCAGGTGCGCAAGCGCATGATGTCCATCGTCACCGACTCGACCCCGGTCGAGTCACCGAAGCCGACCGCAGACAACGCCTTGTACGATCTACTGCAGGTGTTCGCGCCGGAGAACGATAGAGAGTGGGTGAGACGCGCATTCGCCGAGGGCGGGGTCGGTTACGGCGAAATGAAGAAGCGGCTCTTCGGCTACTTCCTCGAGACGTTCAACGACGCACGCCGGAGGTATGCCGAGCTCAAGCAAGATCCGGGTGAGGTCGAGCGCATCCTGCTCGCAGGAGCCGAACGTACGCGTGAGGTCGTGACGCCGCTCATGGAGCAGCTGCGACGGGTCACGGGTTTGAAGTAAGCGCCCTCCGCATGACCTCACGGGGTGCCACGCGTCCGGTCATGGCGGCAAACTGGGCGACTCCCTGGTGCAGAAGTACTTCGCGTCCATCGACGTAGGGCACCCCCGCCTGCGCTGCGAGGACAGAGAGCCGGGGCGGGTTCTCCCCATAGACCATGTCGACCACGGTTGCGGCCCGGAGAAGCTCGTCTGCGGAGAAGGGCAGAGAATCGTCACCCCTCACCCCCAGCGGGGTCGCGTTGACCAGGATAGTCCCCTCCTTGGCTGCCTCGGAGGGGGCGAGCCAACCGACGCCGAGAGCCCTTGCCGTCGAGCGAGTGCGGTCCGCGTCGCGACCGCGAAGGGCCACGAGCGCGCCTGCGAGGTGAAGGCCGACCGCCGCTCCCCGGGCGGCGCCACCTGTCCCCTGGATGAGGACAACCTTACCCTCCGCTTCAAGACCGGCGGCGCGCAGGGCGCCGACGACACCGTCGGCGTCGGTATTCTCGGCCAGGATCTGGTTTCGCCGCAGCAGCAGCGTGTTGGCCGCCCACGCCGTCCGCACACGGGGAGCACACAGGTTTGCGGCCGCGGCGGCCTGCCCCTTGTACGGTGCGGTTACGGCCCAGCCGTGGACGGAGAGCCCAACCTCGTCGAGGAACGTCTCCCCGAATGGCCGGAAGACGAGCTCCAGCTCATTCGGATCGGGGACGGAAATGGGGAGGAACGCGAACGGCAGCTCGAAGTGGGCGTAGACAGCGCCATGGAGGCTGGGGCTCAGGCTGCCGCCGACATCGGCCCCGATGACGCCGAAAAGTCGCTGCGGAGCGCCTCTGAGGTGTCCGATGACACTGTCGAGCTGGCGCAGAGTCACCTGGCCGGGCGCGGCCGCTGCGGCGCCTGACCAGGCGACATAGGTCAGCGGCGGGCCGAGCAGCGGTGACAGGTAGCGACTGGCCAGACCCACGGGACCCATGGCGAAAGTCAGGAGCCTCCTCTTCTCCGGCCTGTGGTGGTTGAAGGTGCGGTGCAAGGACAGCACTGAGGCAAGGTCGCGCAGCGAGCGAGCGGTCGGTACGACCTTGATCCAACGAGCGGGTGCAGACATCAGCCGCGCGGCGATGTCTTCGATAGCGGCCGGTGTCGAGATCGGATCATGCCATGACAGGACCACCCGTTCTGGTTCCAGACCCAGGGTACGCAGCGCTCCAAGGTCCCGGTTGGCCTCGAGGTCGAGGAGTACCGCGCCGGCGTCTCGTGCACGCTGCAGGACTTCCAGCCGCAGTGACGGATCGTCCGGACCCCTGCCCCCTTCCGCTGTCGACCGCAGCGTCGCCAGCACCGGGAGCGGCGAGCCGGCTACGGCGGCGGCAACATCCAGTCCGGTGAGGAGATCAAGGCGAAGCTCGACCATCGAGGTGCCCAGTGGCGGTTCGGAGAGAGCCGCCGCTGGATCGGACCCTACTGCTGGCGTCAGAGATGCAATCGCATCCATGGGCGCAGGATAGCAGCCGCGATTCGAGCGCAAAGAAAAGAGTGGCTCCCGAAGGAGCCGAAGGAAGGAGGAGGTTGGTGGATGAAGGAAGAGTGCGAGGCCTTCATGCTAACCACCGTCATTGGTGTATACGTGCGGTGGCCTCCAAGCGTTCATACGTCGGAGACGGAGAAAGGTTACAGACCGTCGCGAGCCGACGCGATGACCAGCACTGCAGAGTGGCGGTATGGAACTCGGGCGAGCTCTCGGTACCCGAGGTGGCGCCGTAGGCGTAATCGGCGGGCTTCCCGGAGGTCGATTGCAACCCTGCGTCCGGCGCCGAGAGCCTGCTCGAGCTCATCGGCCGATTCCAGGACCTGGAACTGCCGGCCCGTGAAGAGGACGAATCCGGGTTGGAGCTTCCCGTAGGCGAGCCCGGGAGCAGCCGTTGGGTGGCCGCTGCCGGCGTAGGCGGCAGCGAACGGCCGCAGCGACAACAGACGGTTGAACGGTCCGACAATCGGTTGTAGGCCGATGGCAACGAACAGCGGAACGGCAAGCACCAGCATCGTCATGGCCGGCGCCATCCGGTGTTTCAGAAGGAAGAACATGGCCGCCAACGATGGGAGAAGCAGACTGCCGGCGGCCAGCAATGTTCCACGGGTGCCGAGCTCCATCTCCGGCCGTGGCGCCAGGGCGATAGCGATCCCCACGCCGAGCAGCAGAGGCAGAGCTGCACCGCACGCAACGGCCAAGCGCTGAGGGACGCTTTCCGGGCTGTTGTTGAGCCACCAGGCTGCGACCAGACATGCAGCGGGGAACAGCGGCAAAGGGTAGAGGAACGTCTTTCCCGACAGGAGAGACAGAAACAGGATCCCGGCCAGCGGGAAGGCTGCCAGAACCCGGGTCTGGGCCGGCTGGGCGCGGCGTTGCGCGAGGATCCTCAGGGTTCCCAGCAGGATCAGCGGTGACCACGGCATGAGCGTCAGCGGTACTGTGGCGAGGTGGTACCACCAGGGCTCGCGGTGGGCGAAGGAGGCGACCACTCTGCCGGCACTCTGATGGACCACGATGGTGTCGAGCCAGCTGCGGCCGCCAATCAGGGCGGCCGGTACGAGCCACACCGAGATGATGAGAATCGCTAGTAAAGGTCCCCAGCCGACCACGGCCCGCCGTAGGATCGAGCGGCTGCCGCGGCCCGCGACGATGAGTGCGCCCGCCAGCAGAGCGAGCACCAGCGGCCCCTTTGTGAGAACGGCAAGGGCGATCCAAAGCCACAGGAGGAGGTGGGAGCGGTTGCTGCCGTCGGCCGAAGGGTTGGCGAGGCGGATCAGGCGTTCCAACGCCAACGTGCACCAGACGGCGAACAACATGTCCATCCGACAGCCGCCTGAAAGCAGTGCTGGCATGAGCGCGCTCATCGTGAGCAGCGGTCCCCAGCGCGCCGCACGCGGGTCGAGCCCGGCAGCGCTCCCGAGCCGGGCCGTAGCGAGGCCCAGCGCCAGCCAGCACAGGAGGGACAGGATGGTACCGGGAAGCGCACGGTCGGTGCCGAATATGGCGGCGAGCGGTGCCAGGAGCCAGAAGAAGAGAGGCGGCTTGTCGGTGTAGGCCTCACCGTTGAAGCGAAGGAAGAACGGGTTCCCGGACGCCAGGAGCTCGTGGGTCACTTCCAGGTACCGCGTCTCGTCTGGATCCCATGGGTCGCGGTGTACAGCCGACCACAGGCATCCGCAGGTGACGAGGACGATGACAGCAGCGGCCAAGCCGCGGGGAACCCGCATGGGCCGATTGTACCGGGTGTCAGCGTCATTCATCTTCGATCCGCCGCGGCCGGCGGTAGGCCAGCCGTCGCCGGGGGCTCGACCTCTCGCATTCGTCGACCTCTCATGGGGACCGCTGCCGCAACCCACCGGTCGGGAGCCACTGCCGACAGAGGTCTCGGCGATCGGACTCCAGTCTCTGGGGAGTCGCCCTGGCTTGGCGCGTCGGTGGCGGCGTGGTAGGGTGCGCCATGATGGATCAGTCAGCTCGCCACCGGCGCTTCGCCCCGCTCGCCGGAGGGATCCTTGCGACGCTATTCGCAGCGCTCGTCGTCGGCTGCGGGTACCACCTGGTCGGCACCTCGAGCTTCCTCCCCGCCGAGTACCGAACCCTCTACGTGGCGACCCTGGAGAACCAGACCGACCGTGCCGACATGGACCAGAGGGTGACCGAGGCGCTGACCCGAGAGTGGGTCCGGCGGCGACGGTTCCAGCTCGTTGACGACGCCAAGCGAGCCGATCTCGTCCTCAAGGGAGTGATCCGTAGCGTGTCCGTGGCGCCGGTTCGTTTCGACGAGCAGGGACGTGCCACCGAGTACCAGATGACGCTCACCGTAGGGGTCCAGCTGCTCACGGGCGGGGACGAAAAGCCGAAGGTGCTGTGGCAGGACAAGAGCTTCTCCCGGCGTACGTCGTACGATGTGGATGTCTCTGCGGCTGACTACTTCGACCGGCAGATCGAGGCCATGGACCAGGTCTCAGAAGACCTCGCGCGTGCCCTCGTCAGTGCGGTCCTGGAAGGTTTCTAGGAGCGTGTGTCCATGACCAGCCACCTGCCCGCCATGCTACGCCGCCAGGTCGAGCCGATCCGGCTCTTCGTGACCGATGTGGACGGCGTTCTCACCGACGGGACACTGCTGTACACCGAGTCCGGAGAGAGCTGCAAGCGGTTCTGCGTCCGTGACGGCTTGGGCCTACACCTGCTCCGCCGGGCTGGCCTCGCAGTGGGCATCATATCGGGCCGGCGGAGCGATGCGGTTGCGAGCCGATGCAGGGAGCTGGGCATCAGAGACGAGATGGTCATCCAGGGTTCGCGTGACAAGGCCGGTGATTTGGAGCTCCTTGAGCAGCTCGTGGGTGTGGGGGACGACGGTGTGGCGGCGATGGGAGACGATCTGCCGGACCTGCCGCTCCTGCAGCGAGTCGGTTTTGCGGCGTGCCCGGCGGACGCCGTTCCCGAGGTCGCTGCGGCCTGCCACCTGATCTGTGGCGCGAACGGCGGCGCCGGAGCCGTTCGCGAAGTTGCGGAGCTGATCTTGAAGGCGCAGGGACGATGGCAGGAGCTGGTGGCACCGTGGCACGCCGGGCACGGAGACGGCGGCAGCACTGACGAGTGAGTTGAGGTTACTCGCCGCGTGACTCGGAAGGGGCAACGCAGCCCGACGGCCGCTGCTCGGCGAGGTTGAGCTTCCACACCGGGACGCCGCAGAAGCGGTCACCCTCAGGGCAGTAAGGGGTTCGTCCAGCGGCCTTGCGGACGGAGCACGGCGGCAGCAGGAAGCCGCCAAGCAGGGGGTCGATTTCGGCGATTTGGGATGCCTGCTCCCAGGCGGCCCGCCGGATCTCGTCTTGGGCGTTCCAGCACAGTCTCATCCGCATCTTGTGATGGAGATGGAGGAGATCGGCTGTTTCGATGAGGCGGACGGCTACGGCGTTGGGGTAGAGGTACAGGGCGAGCGCCGGGTCCGGTCCGTGGCGGCGCAGCCACGATGCGGCTTCCCAGGTGCGGCACATCTCGCTTTCGAACCGCCGTCGGAGCTCGTCGTCACGGAGGATCAGGGTCGGCGTGATGAAGTCGGGCTCGTCGTCGACGATCGCCGACAGGATGGGCCGGGCGCCGGGCATCATCCGGTGGCGCTGGTTCTGGCTGTCGGCGGTGTGGGAAACCTTGGTGGCGAACGTGAACGTGGCCTGGTGAAGAGCACGGCTGAGGGGGTCGAGCGTTCCGAGATTGAGCGTCTCGGCCAGCAGAGGGTTGAGCTGCGGGTCGAGGACGAGGCAGAGCGCCTCCTCGTCGGACAGGGATGAGGAGGGGCGGCCGACGACCGCACGCACCGCGGCGGCCACGCGGCCACGCGCCCGGCGGGCTCCGTCAAGGAGCCGCGACGACAGCGGGCCGAGGCTCTGGTCGAACTCGCGCCGATAGGCGGCCGCCGCGCCCGGATCTCCGTTGTTTTCGGCCAGCCACGATGCCACCGGAAGAGAGGGAAGAGGTTGCTCGAGGACGGCGGCGAAATCGGGATCGACCGCGAGCAAGGCCTCGACCAGAGCATTTGCCAGACGGCTCAGCTCGTCGGGGACATCCGGATGGGCGCAGGCTCGTCGGTAGCGCAGCAGGGTCAGCGCGGAGACTGTGTGGTGGAGATGGGCGGTGGTCGCCAGCGGCAGGACGTAGCGGGCCACTTCCTGCGCCCGTCGGCGCTTCCTCGTTGCCAGGCGCTTGGCGTGGGCGGGGCGTTTCAGGGTGGGGAAGGAGCGCAGGATCTCCGCCTCGACTGCCGGCTCCAGGAGGGTTGTGAGCTTGCGGTAGGCGGCGTGTGAGGCATCGACTGCCGCAGAGAAGCGGTCCCTGGCCTCGCCCGCGAGGGCCGGTGGGACATAGACGGAATCGCGATCCACGGTCACGTAGCGCTGCGACACCTGCTCGGAGTTGTAGAACTGGTGCGAGTGCAGGAAGCTCCAGAGGGTGAGACGGCTCACCCCCTCGATGATGAACTGAAAGTGGGCGTGCTGGTACGTCGTATGGTGACCGGCCTCGAAGATCGAACGTGCGATTCGCTCCCGCGCTTCCCTGGTTCGCCGTTGCCTCTCCGGATCCTCGAGGTGCTCGCCGGCAGCCATCTCCGCAGTCACGGCTTGCTTGGAGTAGCAGCTGCGCGCCGCCGCCACCACATTGTCGAACGGTCGCAGGTGCGCGTTGACGAGGCGGACTCTCATGGGCTCACGGGTAGCAACAGCTTCTGACGAGCTCTCATTTCGTGGCCGACGTCACCGCACCCGTGTGCCCGCGGGGACCTCTCCGTCGGGGTTGAGCAGGAAGGGCTCGCCGTCCACCGACGCCGCCAGCACCATGCCCTGTGACTCCACGCCCATCAGCCTGGCCGGCTTGAGGTTGGCGACGATCACGACGCGCCGGCCCACCAGGTCCTCCGCCGAGTAGCGGCCGGCGATGCCGGCGACGATCTGGCGCGGTTGGGCCTCCGCCAGGTCCACCAACATGCGCACCAGCTTCCTCGACTTTGGGACCTGCTCGGCCTCCATGACGACGCCCACGATGAGGTCGGTTCGGCCGAACTCATCGATCGTGATTTGCTGGGCCTCAGGCTCTCCACCTGTGTCGTCGGGGGAGCGGGTCGGCGTGGTCTCGTCGTCCATCTTCAACTCCTTGAGGTAGGCCGAAACATCGAGTCGCGGGAACAAGGGCTCGGTTTCACCGAGGGAGGACCCCTGGGCGAGAAGGCCCCAGCCGGCGGCCTCTTCGACGGCTGCAGCGTCGTCGTCGACGCCCAGCTGGCGGCGTAGCTTCCGAGCCACCCCTGGCATGAACGGCGTGATCAGCACCGAGGTGACGCGAAGCGCCTCCAGCGATGTCCCGAGGACTTCCTCGAGCTCGCTGTGCGCGGGCTGACCTTGTGTGGCGAGTGACCAGGGTTGGCGTTCCTGGAGGTACCCGTTGACGACGCCCAGCAGCTGCCACGCCGCTTCCAGCGCTCGGTGTGGTTCGAGCGCGTCCATAGCGCGGCGGTAGGCGTTGGTCGACCCCATCGCGGCCTCTGCCACGACCGTGCCTCCATGCGCCGAGGGCACGTTGCCTCCAAGGTAGCGGGTTGCCATCGCGAGCGTCCTCGATGCTGTGTTGCCGAGGTGGTTGGCGAGATCGGCGTTGTACCTCTCGGCGAACGCCTCGTCGGAGAAGGAGGCGTCCTGCCCGAAGCTCATCTCGCGTGCCAGGAAGTATCGCAGCGGGTCCGGGCCGAAGCGCTCGAGGATGTGGTCCGGACGCACCACGTTGCCGAGCGACTTCGACATCTTGGCCTCGTCTCGCATCCACCAGCCGTGGCCGAAGATCGTCTTCGGAAGAGGAAGACCTGCCGACATCAGGAACGCCGGCCAATACACACAGTGAAAGCGCAGGATGTCCTTGCCGACCAGATGGACGTCGGCCGGCCAGAACTCGCGGTAGAGCTCGTCGTGCTCGCCGCCGAAGCCGAGCGCCGAGATGTAGTTGGTCAACGCGTCCAGCCACACGTACACGACATGGGCTGGATCCGTCGGATACGGTACTCCCCAGCGCAACGAGGTCCGGGAGATCGAGAGGTCCCGCAGCCCCCCCTCGACGAATCGCACAACTTCGTTGAAGCGAGTCTCCGGTCGGATACACCCCGGGTTGGCGCGGTACCAGTCGAGCAGGGGCTGCTGGTACGCCGAGAGCCTGAAGAAGTAGCTCGGCTCGGAGAGGAGCTCGACCGGATGGCCTTGGTCGGGACAGCGGCCGTCGACGAGCTGGGACTCCGGGAAGAACCCCTCGCAACCCGCGCAGTACCAGCCGGTGTAGTTGTCAAGGTAGATGTCGCCAGCGGCGGTGATGCGCCTGACGATCTCGGCCACCGCCCGTTGGTGCCGGCTCTCCGTGGTGCGGATGAAGTCATCGTGAGAGATCTCGAGGTCGGTCCACCATCGGTGATACCTGGCGACCACCCGGTCGGCGAGGGCGATCGGCTCCACCCCCTGCTCGCGCGCGGCCCGCTCGATTTTCTGCCCGTGCTCGTCGGTGCCAGTGAGGAAGCGGACCGAGCGGCCGCACAGGCGCTGGTAGCGTGCGATGACATCCGCCATGACGGTGGTGTAGATGTGGCCGATATGGGGCAGATCGTTGACGTAGTAGATCGGAGTGGTGATGTAGAAGCTCTCGGACACGTTTCCTCCCGGCACGCGCTCGGAGGGGAAAGGATAGCACCGGTCGTCTATAATTCAATCAGATGCCGATTCTTCAGCGGGGGCTGATGCGCCGCAGCATGGAGCCTGACTCGACAGGGCTCCGAGGGCTTCCTTGCCGGAACGCGACGCAACGGTACTTCGAAACAGCACGGGGGCAGCCGTGACCGAACCTAGAAAGATCATTGAGGAGCTCCAGATCAAGCAGGTGATCAAGGTGGCTCCGCAGACAACCGTATTCCGAGCGTTCGACCCGGCCCGTGAGCGGGAGGTTGCGCTCAAGCTGCTGAACCCGGTCGGAGGTGGTGGCACCGAGGCGGCCTGTGAGGCGTTTCTGAGCTTCGCCGGTCGTCTGCAGCAGCTGGCGCTCGGAGGTGTCCCCGAGGTGCTCGACTTCGGGTTTACACCCGACAATAGGGCATTCCTGGAGACAGGGCTGGTGTCGGGCGTCGGCCTCATGGAACGGGCCGAGGCCGCGCCGGAGACCGTGCTCCGAACGCTGGCGGCGGTCGCCCGAGCGGCCGGTACGCTTGCCGATGCGGGTCTGGTTCACCACAACCTCTCATCCGACAATCTCCTGGTTGCCGAGGACGATCCGGAGATCGTCTGGCTCCTGGGTCTGGGCTCGGCCGCATTCCTGGGCGCCGAGGGCACCGGCGCGCTCCTCGGACACTCGCCGGAGTGGGAGACCTTTGCCGCGCCGGAGAGTTTCGAGCCGGAGTTGTCCGGCGGTAAGTTGGGTTGGCCGGCTGATCTCTACTCGACTGCTCTGATCGCCTGCCAGGTGCTCGGCGCCGACGTCGGCTCCCTCGGGTCCCCGGCGCCGTCGGTCCGACTGCCCGCCGAACTCAGGAAGGCCCTGACAGGAGCCACCGACCTGGAGCGGGCACTGTCGGTTGCACTTCGGCGCGCGCCCGAGGAGCGAACGTTGAGCTTGGGTCTTCTTGCTGCGGCACTTGAAGGTGCGGGGGCCGCTGGGGGAGTGGTGCCTGCTGGGGTGGGAGGCGCTGCCGAGGGCACGACGGAGTCGTCGCCCGCGGATGCAGGTGCAACGATGCTGATGGAGATAGTGCCCGAGGATCTGCCGGTCGCGGACGAAGGCCCGATTGACGAGGCGGAACCCGCAGCTGGCGAGACGCCCACCGTGTCCCTTGGTCCAAACGACACCCACCCGGCGGGCAAGAAGCCGACGGAGGAGCACGCGGCCCCGCCGACGCAGGTGATGCCGTTGCCAGAGCTTCCTGCTCGGCCGCCCTCGGTGGTGCCGCCAGGGGAGTCGCCAGCCGTCCCCGAAGTGGCGCTGAAAGCGCCTTCTCCACCCCTCCAGCCGCCGGTACCGAGCCGGGCTCCTGCAACCGCGCCGGAGGTCGCGGCGAAGCAAGCTGCCCGCCCCTCCGACAAGGCCAAGAAGACCGGTCGCCGTTCGTCCGTGCCACCGATGGCGCTCGCGGCTGCCGGGGGTCTCCTGGTTATGCTGGCCGTGATCGTCGTACTGTTCATGCGGGCGGGCGCCCGAGGCGAGAGCCCCTCGCAGTCAATGCCGGTTGTGGTGATCGAGCCGACAGCGGTACCGGTCCAGCCGACGCCCGAACTGGTGGAGGAAGAGGGAGCGGCGATGGACTCTCGGCTGGTGGCGGCGCGATCCGCTCTCGGCGCGGGAGATGCCGCCGGGGCGCGCAAGGCGCTGGCCGAGCTGAGCCCTGACGACGAGGCGAGTCTCTCTGACGATGAGCGTGCGGAGCTCGAGGATATTCGTGCCCAGCTTGAGGGCGCCGGTACCGAGCAGGCCATCGGCCAGCTGGAGCGCGGCTTCAGGGTGGGGAGCATCCAGAGCCTGCGGCGGGGGGTTGACGTGCTGTCCGAGCTGCCCGCGGCCGAGGTGCGCAGTCGGCGAGGCTTGGCCGACCAGCTCGCGAAGGCGCGGCGAGTCCTGCAAGCGCACACCTTGATGTGGCGGGCTCGTAAAGCTGGGGACCACCTTCAGGTCCTCGAAAGGTCTGGTACGCTCATGGAGCTCGCGCCCAAGTACAGCGGTTCAATCAAGCTGCGAGAGGAAGCGGCATCGGCCGTCGAGAAGGACGCCGAAGCGGCCTTGGGCCGGCGTGAGTTCAATCGTGCCATCGGCCTGTTGAATGCCGAGCAGCGTTACTGGCCGAGCCGCAAGGGCTTGGCCGAGCGGATCGCCCGGGTCAAGGCGGCGGCCGAGAAGGAGGGCCGTCTGGCCGCCGCTCTCAATCGCGCTGCTGCGGCCCTTGCGGCGAGCCGGCCCGAGGAGGGGCTCAATGCCCTGGGAGCTGTACGTCCAGACGCCTCCTATGCAGTCCGGTTCGCCGACATGAAGAATCACCTCCAGCAGAAGCTGGAAGAGATGGA
Source organism: uncultured Thermoanaerobaculia bacterium (assembly GCA_964552395.1). Classification (GTDB taxonomy): domain Bacteria; phylum Acidobacteriota; class Thermoanaerobaculia; order Thermoanaerobaculales; family Sulfomarinibacteraceae; genus JAJDNH01. The sequence continues at coordinate 116,682 of CAZKGM010000004.1, forward strand.
CGCTCAGCCGCCGAAGGTGAGTATCGAGGGGGATGTCCGGCTTCGCTACCGGAAGAACGAGCCGCTGAAGATTCCGCTGACGGTGACCGACGACTACCGTGTAGAGCAGGTCAAGGTCATGATGCGCACCAAGGCGAAGCCTGCTTATCGGGCCCTGACTCTCAAGGCCAAGACGAGCTCGCAGTTCGTCTTTGACCTCACGCCCGCTCTCCACCAGAACGAGACGGTCGAGTTCTACGTGATCGCAACCGACCGGTCCGGTCATACGGGTCTTCTCGGGTCACCTAGCCAGCCGCTCGAGGTGACGCGGAAGAAGTGGTACCAGCGCTAGGGATTCGCCGCGCGAATCGCAAGTGAAGAAAGGGACGCCCGGTTCAGAAGTGCGTTCCTGCTGACCTCTTTCCTATGCTCTTTTCGGGCGGGCGGACCCTCCTTACCTCCTTACCTCCTCACTTTCTTACTTCCTTACTTTCTCACCTCACGGTATGTCTCGGGCAATCCTGAGACGTTTGCGGCTGCCAAACAGCGGCAATCGACACGGTGGACGGGAGGCCGGAGGCTGGGCAGGATTTATTTGGACTGGGGCTCAAAATCGACAGCGAAATGGTCTATGATCCATCAGCTGAGGGGGGATTGCGAGGCGATGATGACCCTGGAGAACGCACATCTGCAGCAGCCGGCGCGGGTGGTCGAGCTCACCGGCGGGATGGGCGTCCGCAGCCACCTCAACACGCTCGGAATTCACGTCGGCGACACCCTCCGTGTTGTCGAGAGAGCACCATTCAAGGGCCCGGTGCTGATCGAGGTGCACGGGACTCGTGTGGCACTGGGACGTGGCGTGGCGCGAAAGGTGACGGTCGACCACGATGCGGTTTGTCCTGGCCGGACAGCCTAACTCCGGCAAGAGCACAATCTTCAACGCTGTAGCGGGTTACAGGGCGGCGACCGCCAACTTTCCCGGCTCGTCGGTAGTCTACACGGTGAGCCGGGCCCTGATCCTGGGGCGGGAGACCGAGGTCGTGGATCTTCCTGGGGTCTACTCGCTGACCTCGACAGACGCCGCCGAGCGAGAGGCCCTCAGCTACCTGCTCGAACGTGATGCGGATGTCATCATCAACGTCATCGATGCCAGCCGCCTGGGACGCTCGCTCGAACTGACGCTGCAGCTGCTCGAGCTGGGACGACCGATGGTCGTGGCGCTGAACATGCACGATGAGGCGACTCGCAAGGGCATCGAGATCGACGAGACCGCGCTCGCGGAGAAGCTCGGCGTGCCGGTCGTGCCGACGATCGGACGCCGCGGGCAAGGCCTTCGCACGCTCTTCCGGGAGGCGATGAGGGCCTGTCTGACCGGGCTGCGACCGGATCCTCCCCGCTACGACAACGAGGTGGAGAAGGCGGTCGCCGATGTCGAGCTAGCCGTAAGAGAAGGCCTCGAGGGAAGCCGGGTTCCGGCCCGGTTCCTGGCAATCAAGCTGCTTGAGGGGGACCCGGGGGTGGCGGCCGGCCTCGGTACAGGAGGGGTGCCGATCAACGGTCGCCTCGAGCGGGCCATCAGCGATCTCGAGAAGGCCCACGGCTGGAGCTCGGACCAGGTCATCTCGGGCAGTCGGCACGCAGTAGCCCACGGCATCGAGGACCGCGTCGCCACTCTCGGGCGGGCTCATGTTGGCTGGCGGGAGGCGGCCGACCGGCTGCTGCTGCATCCGCTCACCGGCGGCCCCTTGATGGTGATCATCCTGGTCGGGTTCTTCTACGCCGTATTCGGTCTCGGCAAGCATCTGGAGACGCCGCTGGTGGCGGCGTTCGCCCGCCTGGCGGAGTCCCTCGCCCGCTTCGTGCCACCGGGGACGTTCGCCGGTACCGTGCTCAACGGCATGGTGATGGGGGTTTCGGGAGGAGTTGCCATAGTTTTGCCGTACCTGGTTCCGTTCCTGATCGGCCTGGCCGTTCTCGAGGACACGGGTTACCTGCCGCGAATGGCCTACATCCTCGACAACGTGATGCATCGGATGGGCCTGCACGGCAAGTCGGTGGTGCCACTGATGCTCGGCTATGGGTGCTCGGTTCCGGCGGTGATGGCGACGAGGATCCTCGAGTCTCCTCGCGACCGGCGAATCACGACCGCGCTGACCGTGTTTGTTCCGTGCTCGGCGCGGACGACTGTTATCTACGCAGTGGTCGGGGCGTTTCTCGGACCACTGTGGGCGCTCGCCGTGTACGTGCTCAATCTGGTCGTGATCGGCGTGCTGGGGGCAGTCCTCGCCGGGCGGATGAAGGGCCGTGCGCCCGGGTTGATCCTCGAGATTCCCGATCTCCGTCTGCCCGCGGTTGGTAACCTCGCTGCCAAGACCTGGCTCTCATTGCGTGAGTTCGTCGTGATTGCCTGGCCGTTGCTGATTGCCTCCTCGGCCGTGCTCGGGGTTCTCGAGTGGGCACACGCCGATCGGCTCCTGAACGTGGCGCTCTCGCCTTTGACGGTCGTGCTTCTGGGACTGCCGGTCGCCACGGGTGTGACGCTCGTGTTCGGGCTGCTCCGCAAGGAGCTCACTCTGGTGATGCTTGTCCAGGCACTCGGTACGGCCAACATCGCAGCCGTGCTGACGGCAGCACAGCTCGTGACTTTCACCGTTTTCGTGGTCTTCTACATGCCGTGTGTGGCCACCATCGCGGTGATGGCCCGGGAAGTGGGTTGGAAGGACACCGCCTGGATCAGCGCCGTCACCGTCGTGGTTGCCGTCACTCTTGCCGCCGCGACCCGTCTGCTGTTCGCTCTCACCGGCGCGTGACTCGCGTTAGGAGTCGGAGGCTCACGGAGCGTAGCGCGTTGGGTCCTCGACTCCTGCCTCCTCGAAGCCACGCCGGCGAAGCACGCAGGAATCGCAGTGACCACAGGCGAGGCCCTCCGCAGTTGGGTCGTAGCACGAGTGGGTGAGGCTGTAATCGACGCCGAGGTCGTGCCCGAGGCGAATGATGTGCGCCTTGGTCAGGTGGAGGAGAGGAGCTCGAATGAGAAAGCGGGCGCCGGACTCGGCCCCCGCTCGGGTTCCTAAACGAGCGAGCTTCTCGAAAGCGTGCAGGAAGTCGGGGCGGCAGTCTGGGTACCCGGAGTAGTCGACGGCGTTTGCGCCGATGTACAGCTCGCGTGCCTCGACGACCTCTGCGAGGGCGAGGAGCAGGCTGAGCAGCACGGTGTTGCGGGCGGGAACGTAGGTCACGGGGATTCCCGAGACGCCGGGCTCCTGGTCCTTGGGAACCGCGATGTCGGCGGTCAAGGCCGATCCTCCCAGTGTGCGAAGGTCGAGAGAAACCACGCGATGAGAGCTGGCGCCCATGGCCTCGGCGACCCGTCTGGCCGCCTCGAGCTCGACTCGGTGGCGTTGGCCGTAGTCAACGGTCAGGCAGTGGCAGGCGCGGCCCTCGGCCCTCGCCACCGCGAGCACCGTGGTGGAGTCGAGACCGCCGGATAGGAGCACGACCGCAGACGCCATCAGCGCTCGTCCAGCACGCAGCGGCAGCTCGCGTCACACATCCCGTCCTCCTACGGCGTCGCCTCGCGCCGGGCCTGCTCCCAGAGCTGAGCCACAGTCTCGTCGTCCGGCGCCGGCACAGCAGCTGCCGTACGGCAGAGATCGCGGCGCATGGTGCCCAGGCGCGAGGCGGCATTCTCGATTCGCTGCCGCAGATGGGGATCCTGTTGGATGGCCTGGCGGAGGAAGTCCGCGATCTCCGGAAGGCGTCCGAACGACCTCGAGATGATGACACCGTGGTTGCACGCCTTCAGCGCCGCTACAGCACGCTCTCCGAGATTGCCCCAGCTCTCCAGAGCACCCATCTCAATGTCGTCGCTGATGATAACGGGGTTGCCGGGGAGAGCCGCGGCCTGTTGCACGGCCGTTGTTGCCAGTGAAGCCGGACGCTCGGCATCGCCGAGAGCCGGAACTACCACGTGCGCCACCATGACCGCGGGAACCGTGCTGCTGAGAGCGCTGAACGGAGACAGGTGGCGCCCGAGCTCCTCGGCGCTGGAGCCCAGCTCGGGAAGCTCCAAGTGCGTGTCCAACGGAACCGCTCCCAACCCCGGAAAGTGCTTCAGACATCCTGAAACGGACCACGAGCCCAGCCCCGAGACGAACACTCCGGCCAAGGTTGCCGTACGTTCCGGGTCATCACTGAAGCACCGTCCCTCGCGTGCCAGCATGCCTCCCGGCGCCTCGAGATCGACTACGGGCGCCAGGTCGAGGTGGATGCCGAGACATCGACAGGCCGCTCCGGCAGCCACCCCGAGGGCCCGGACGGCCCGTCGGCCTTGCGCGGCGGCTTGCGCCGGCGACGGGAGGTCTCCCCACAGGCTGGTCAGCCGGTTGACGCTGCCTCCCTCGAGATCGACGCAAACAAACGGTTGCGGCTCGAGGTGCTCGATGGCTTTGACCAGCCCGCGAACCTGCTCACTGGAGACGACATTGCGCGCAAACAGGATCACCCCGGCCGGTCGTACAGCCGCCAATACCTCGGCTTCGGGGTCGTCGATCGAGGGGCCAGGCAGGCCCACGATGAGCGGTAGCAAATCAGTGCTCATGGCCGGCGCGTTCCTTGATGTCCGCGAGGATCCTCAACGCTTCGAGCGGCGTCAGCCGGTCAATGTCTATCCGTAGCAGCCTGTCGACGATCTCGTCGGCAACTGGCCGGAAGAGGTCGAGCTGCTGCACCCTCTGGGGAGCGTGCTCGGCCGCACGAGCCGCGGCGTCCCCGTCGAGGATCCTCAGCTCGTGGTTTTCGAGCGTCGCGAGCACTTCCTCGGCGCGTGCGCAGACAGGGTCGGGGACGCCGGCGAGGCGGGCTACGTGGATCCCGTACGAGCGGTCTGACGGGCCGTCGACGACGCGGTGTAGAAAGAGGATTGAGCCCTGCCATTCTTTGACCGCCATCGAACGGTTGCTGAGCCTCGGGAGCCGCCTGGAAAGGTCCGTCAGCTCGTGATAGTGGGTCGCGAACAGGACCTTGGCGCAGCGCTCGGGGTCGTCATGGAGGTGCTCGACGATCGCCCAGGCGAGTGAGAGCCCGTCGAAGGTGGCGGTGCCGCGGCCGACCTCGTCGAGAATGACGAGCGAGCGGGGCGTGGCGTGACGGAGGATGTTGGCGGTCTCGATCATCTCGACCATGAATGTCGACTCGCCGCGGGCCAGCATGTCCGAGGCGCCGACCCGCGTGAAGATGCGGTCTGTCAGTCCGACGACCGCCTCCGAAGCGGGTACGAACGAGCCCGCCTGGGCCATCAAGACCGTCAACGCTATCTGGCGTAAGAAGGTTGACTTGCCACCCATGTTGGGACCGGTGAGGAGGATGATTTGGTCCTCGTCAGGGTCCATGGTGCAGTCGTTGGGGACAAACGGCGGCTCCCGCTGAACCTCCTCGAGAACCGGATGTCTGCCGTCGCGGATGAGGAGCCTGCGACCCTCCTCCATGACCGGTCGGCAGTAGTCACGCCGCCGCGCCCGGTCAGCGAACGAGGCCAGCACGTCGAGCTCGGCAACCGCGCCGGCGGTACCGATCAACCGAGCTGCGTGCCCCTGCAGCTCCTCGACCAGCTGCTGGTAGAGCTCACGCTCGCGTGAGGTCGCGCGCTCCTCGGCAGAGAGGATTCGGGACTCCAGCTCTTTCAGCTCCGGCGTGATAAACCGCTCGGCGTTCGTCAGGGTTTGCCGTCTCTCATATTCCTCGGGGACACGCTCGAGATGGGCCTTGGTGATCTCGATATAATAACCGAAAACCTTGTTGTAGCGCACTTTCAGCGTCGCGATCCCGGTCCGGTCTCGCTCGGAGCTTTCGATGCCAGCGAGCAGCTCTTTGCCGCCGCGGGCGAGCCGGCGTTGGTCGTCGAGCTCAGCGTCCCATCCCGAGCTGACCACGCCATTGCCGACGACCGCCGCCGGTTCCTCGGCGATCCGCTGGTGCAGAAGATCAGCAACGTCGTCGAGCGTGTCGATCTCGTTCGCGATTGCGGCGAGGCGCGGCGACGCCGCGTGCTCGACGGCGGCCCGCACCGATGGCATCAGGTCCAGGCCGGCGCGCAGCGTGTGCAGCTCTCTGGGCGTCACCAAGCCGAGCCCGACCCTCGCAGCCAGCCGTTCGAGGTCCGGGACACCATCGACCGCAGAGCGGACCCTCTCGAGCAGCGCCGGGTCCTCGACTATCTCGGCCACCGCCCGGTGGCGGTCGGCGATGACCTCGGGGTCGATGCTCGGTCGAACGAGCCAGTCGCGCAGCCTGCGAGAACCCATCCGGGTCAGGGTGTGGTCGAGCACGCCGACCAGACTCGTGCGTCGGGAGCCGTCCGCCGAGCGCTCCACCTCCAGGTTGCGCAGCGTTGCCCGGTCGATGATGAGGGCGTCCTCGGCGTAGCGCCGGGCGAACCCCCTCAGGTGCGCTGCGGCGCCGCGTTGGGTGAGCTCCACGTAGGCGAGCAGGGCGCCTGCGAGACCGCTGAGCGGCTCGCTTGCGGTGAGGCCGAAGCCGCGCAACGAGCCGACCTTGAGCACTCTCTTGAGGCGTCGTTCGCCTGCAGACGGCGAGAACTCATCCGGCGCCAGATAGGTCAGCGTGGGCGCCGAGATCTCCGGCGGCCACAGCAGAGTCCAGCCTTCCCATCCTTCCGGCACCAGGATCTCGTGCGGGGCAAGGCGGGCAAGCTGCTCGGTGGCGGTCGCAGTGTTGCGGCACTGCATGCCCTCGAAAGTCCCGGTGCTGACCTCCAGCCAGGCAACGGCCGGCTGCTCGACGTCGCCGCAAACGGCTGCCAGGAAACAGTGCTCACTACCCTCCAGGAGGCTCGTATCGGAGACGGTTCCCGGGGTGTGGATACGAATGATCTCGCGCCGCACGAGACCCTTGGCGGTTGACGGATCCTCCATCTGCTCCGCCACGGCGACCCGGAAGCCGGCCTCGAGGAGCTTCCCGATGTAGCTGTCAAAGGCGTGGTGCGGGACGCCGCACATCGGCGCGTCGACGTCATTGTTATGGCGCCGCTTCGTCAGTGCAATGCCGAGGACCGGGGCCGCCGTCTGCGCATCCTCGAAGAAGAGCTCGTAGAAGTCACCCATGCGGTACATCAGCAAGGCGTCGCCGGCCTGCCCCTTCAGCTCGAGATACTGGCGCAGCATCGGCGTCATGCGGGTGGACATGGAGGGTATTATCTCAGATCTGTTTGCACGGGACGGCAGGAGGAGTTATCACTAGAGGTGTGAAGACGGGGGTGGTCCTGCTTGTCGCCTGCGGCCTGCTCTGGGGGGGGGCGGCGATCGCTGCGGTGCGGCCGGCCGCGGTTGCCGGACAGTTCTACCCAGGGGATGCCGGCCAGCTGCGGGCCGAGGTCGAGCAGCTCCTCGCAGGTGCCGGCCAGGCCGACGCGTCAGTCATGGCTGTGATCGTTCCCCACGCGGGTTACGTGTTCTCGGGCGCCACTGCGGCCCGCGCGTTTGCTGCCCTTCGCGGCCGCAATATCGAACGGCTTATCCTCCTCGGTCCCTCGCATCACGTCGGGTTCGCTGGTGGGGCGCTCCCCGCCGCTGACATCACGGCCTTTGCGACGCCCATGGGAGCGGTCGCGCTTGACCTCGGGGCCATCGCCCGCCTGCGCTCCTGCCCGGACTTCGACGGACCCGCACAAGCTCACGTTCCGGAGCACAGCCTGGAGGTTGAGCTGCCGTTTCTCCGTGTCGTGGCGTCCGGGGCGAAGCTGGTGCCGGTGCTGATCGGAGCCGGCACCGACCGTACGACCGAGGAGCACATGGCCCGCTGCCTGCAGAGGATCCTGACTCCGAGGACCGTTGTCATTGCCTCGTCCGACTTCACGCATCATGGCGCGATGTACGGTTGGACGCCGTTCGCAAGGCGCCCGGATCCCGGTGGTGCCCAGCTCGCGCTCGGGAAGGCAACCGCGGGGCGAGCTGCGGCGGTCGACTTCCGAGGGTTCGAAGACCAGGTCGAGGTCAGTGGCGATACCGTCTGCGGAGCGCGGCCGATCGGCGTCCTGCTGCGACTCTTGGCCCACGCCTTCAAGGGTACGGGAAACCTGGCGGCGATCACAACATCGGGTCAGGTTTCGGGCAACTGGAACCAGGTTGTGACCTACGCCGCGGTGCGTTTTTCGGGAGCCTGGACGAGGTGGCGGCCCGAGCAGCCTCCACCGCGGCTCGCCGCTTTAGACGAAGCACAACGGAAGGGGCTTCTCGAGCTGGCCCGGGCGGCCCTGTCGTCACACCTCGGACACGGGCCGGAGCTGGCTCGGTGGTTCGCGGCCCACCCGGTGAGGGACGGTCTTCTGGCTGACGCGGGTGCCTTTGTGACCCTGCGCCAACCACCTTCGCGACCTCGGGTGGTCGGCTCATTGCGGGCTTGCATGGGCGTCATCGAGGCGCGTGCGCCCGTCATCGAGGCGGTGGTCAGCTCGGCGGTGTCGGCGGCCCACGATCCGCGGTTTCCCGAGCTCAGGCTTGCCGAGCTCGGGCATCTGGACCTCGAAGTGTCGGTGCTGTCTCCGCCCGTTCCGGTCGCGGAGCCGGCGGCCATACAGCTCGGCCGTGATGGTGTCGTTCTGTCGAAGCACGGAAGGAGTGCCGTCTATCTGCCTCAGGTCGCGGCCGAGACCGGCTGGGACCTCCCCACGTTTCTCTCGCATCTGTCGGTCAAGGCCGGCCTGCCGGCCGACGCTTGGCGGCACGGTGCGTCGTTCAAGGTCTTCACGGCTCAGGTCTTTGGGGACCGCGATGAGTGATCGGCTGACCCGCCGCGACCTCGCCCGCCTGCTCGGCGCCGGGGTTCTTGCCGGGGCGGCCCACGGTCGCCCGGCCGGGCGGCCCGGGACGGTCGGCGTCGCCCCCTTGGCTCCGGCTGACGGTGCAGGGGTGTCGGCTGCGGAGGCGAGCGCGGCGGTTTCGGCTGCGGTGGCCGCCGCCACCGGCGCCGCCTCCGGTGAGGCCGCCGCTGTGGGGCTATTTTCCCCGGCCGATACGGTGGGGATCAAGCTGAGCTGTCTGGCCGGCCGTCCGCTGTCGCCGCGCCGTGAAATCGTGGAGGCCCTGGTTCGTCTCATCTCGGCGGCCGGCGTTCCCGGCGAGCGCATCATCGTTTTTGAACGATCGAGCCGCGAGTTGGGCCGTGCGGGGTTGCCGCTGCGACGGACGGGCGGCCCCTACCTGTGCTACGGAATCGACAACGACTACGATCGCCTCCCGAGCGATTCCGGCGCGATCGGCTCGTGCTTCGCTCGGCTGGTATCCACAGAGTGCACGGCCCTGGTTTCTGTCGGCGTTGTCAAGGACCACGATCTGGCTGGAGTCTCGGCGGGGCTCAAGAACTGGTACGGCGTCATCCACAACCCGAACAAGTACCACGACAACAACTGTGATCCCTATGTCGCAGATGTCGTCAATCACCCCTTCATCCGAGCCAAGCTGAGGCTGACCGTGCTCGACGGGGTGATAGCGCAGTACCAGGGGGGACCGGCCTATCGTGCCCGCTACATCTTTCCCCTCAACCGGGTGGTCGCGAGCACCGACCCGGTGGCTGCGGACGCCTGGGCGTGGAGGGTCCTCGACGACGAACGCCGCAACCGCGGCCTGCCGTCACTGACCGAGGCCAAGCGGCCGCCTCGTTTCATCGCGACAGCAGCACGCTACGGGCTCGGAGTTGGAGACCCCTCCCAGGTCAAGGAGGTTGTGGCGTGAGCACGGAGTTGACTCGCCGTCGCCTGGTGGTGCTCAGTGCTGCCGGGGCGGCATCTCTCGCAGTGCCCGGAAGGCTGGGCGCGGGGGGCGTGTTGCGGGTCGGCAAACCGGTGAGCAGCGACGAGCTTCCGGTGAGGGAGGCTTCCTGGTACAGGAAACTGCCGGAGAGCCGGGTCGAGTGCCAGCTCTGCCCACGGGGCTGCCAGGTGGCCGACGCCGAGCGGGGGTCCTGCGGGGTGCGTGAGAACCGTGGTGGCACCTACTACACGCTCGTCTACGGTCTTGCCTGTACCGTGCATATCGACCCGATCGAGAAGAAGCCGTTCTTCCACGTACTGCCCGGCAAGACCGCTCTTTCGTACGCGACGGCGGGCTGCAACGTGGAGTGTAAGTTCTGTCAGAACTGGGAGATCTCACAGTTCAGGCCGGAGCAGGTCAAGTCGTGGTGGCTCCCGCCGAAGGAATTGGCCAACCTCGCACGGCGCATGGGGACCCCGCTCACGGCAGCCACCTATTCGGAACCGGTCGTGTTCTGGGAGTATGTGCGCGATGCCGCCCACGCGGCCCGCAACGCCGGCCTGTATCCGACCGTGGTCAGCAATGGGTACATCCAGGAGAAACCGTTGCGGGACGTCCTGCCTCTCCTCAGTGCCTACAAAGTCGACCTCAAGAGCTTCCGCGAGCGGTTCTACAAGGAGCTGGTCCGAGGCGAGCTCAAGCCAGTGCTCAAGACCCTCGAAACAGCCCGTGCGGCAGGAGCGTGGGTCGAGATTGTAGTCCTCATCGTGCCGACGTGGAACGACTCCGAGGCCGAAGCGCGTGACCTCGCGCGGTGGGTGAAGACGAACCTCGGGCCCGACGTTCCCATCCATCTCACACGGTTCCACCCGACCTATCGCCTCACGGACCTGCCGCCGACTCCGGTCGCGACGCTAGAGCGACTGTGGGAGGTTGTGCGTGCAGAGGGTCTGCACTTCGTGTACTTGGGCAACGTCCCGGGGCATCCCGGGGAGAACACCACGTGTCCCGGATGCGGGGCAATCCTGATCAGGCGTCTGGGGTACAGAATCCTCGACAACCGGTTGAAGCAAGGCCACTGCCCGACCTGCGGCCGGGGAATCCCTGGCGTCTGGAGCTGACAGGGAGGAGGCGCCGAGGAGGCCCCCCAACCACGCGGGGAAGAGAGACAGGGAGGCCAACCCGGACTATTCATGAGCGATCGTAGCGAGAGCGGCGAGACGTCTGTCAGCGGCAGGGGCCCGGCCGATCTCCAGTGCATGGTAGGCTGCGGCAGTGAGGAGCTTTCTGCGCGTACTCGGGGTGGCGAAGCGCCATGCTGCGTGGATTGCAGTCGCACTCGTCAGCATGGTGCTGGTAGCATCCTCGACGGTATTCGCCTACAACCTGATCCGGCCGATCTACGATGACGTGCTGCATCCGGGCGCGAGGACGGCGAGCGGCGGCCCGGAGATCGCCCTCAAGAAGCCGGCGGTCATCCAGAAGCTGGACAACGTTTCCCATCGAGCCGAACGATGGCTGTCGGGGGTCGTGGGCGGGAGCCGCGCAACCGTCCTGCTGCTCGTGCTGTTGGCCATCGTGGTTAAGAACGTCTTCACCTTCCTTTCGCGCTATGCCGTCGCGCAGCTCGGGCTGGCCACCATCCGCGATCTCCGCGATCTCATCTTCGACTCCCTCCTGGTACAGAGCCCGCGCTTCTTTCACGAAACGTCTGCCGGGGTGATCATCGCGCGCGTCGTCAACGACGTCAGGCTGATCCACGAGGCCTTGGCGGAGCGGTTCGCAGATCTGCTCCAGGACAGCCTCACCGTCGTAGCCCTGCTCGTCTACGTGTTTTCCTTGAACTTCAAGCTGGCTCTGGTGACCCTGATCCTAGCGCCGGTTCTGCTGGCGCCGGTCGTTCACTTTTCGCGGCGCCTGCGGCGTCGGTCACAGCAATCGCAGGAGCGCATGGGCGACCTGACCGCGATCCTCAACGAAACGGTCAAGGGGATCCGCGTCGTGCAGGCTTTCGGTATGGAAGCGTTCGAGGCGGGCAGGTTCCGGCAGGCGACGCACCGGCATTTCTGGGCCGACCTCAAGGCGCGCGCCATCCAGGCTGCCAATGCACCGGTGATGGAGATCGTCGGCTCCGTCGGCGCCCTCGCGCTGATCGGCTACGCCTCGTCGCAGATCGCGAACGGGACCTTGACGCTCGGCGACTTCTCAGCGTTTCTGCTGGGAGTCTACGGCGCTTACAACCCGGTCAAGCGTCTCAACAACTTCAACCTCGCGCTGCAGCAGGCGGTGATCGCGTCGGGTCGCGTGTTCGAGGTCGTGGACGCACCGGTAGATATCCGCGAGCGCGAGGGTGCGATGCCGCTACGCGGTATCGGGGACGGTGTCCATCTCGATCACGTGTGGTTCTCCTATGGGCACGATCGGTGGGCTCTTTCCGACCTCGATCTGCGGGTTTCGGCGGGCGCTACCGTTGCTCTGGTGGGACCGTCGGGAGCCGGGAAGACGACGGTCGCTCAGCTGATCCCGCGGTTTTGGGACGTTCAGGCAGGCGCGGTGCGGATCGACGGCGTCGATGTTCGTGACCTCACGTTGGCCAGCCTTCGCGGTCACATCGGGCTCGTGACGCAGGAAACGATCCTCTTCAACGACACGGTGCGGGCCAACATAGCTTTTGGACTGGAGGGCGCCTCCCAGGAAAAGGTCGAGGCGGCGGCCCGGGCCGCGTTCGCCCACGAGTTCATCGTCGAGCTGCCCAGGGGCTATGACACCGTGATCGGCGAGAGTGGCCTTCGGCTCTCCGGCGGCCAGCGCCAGCGCCTGGCGATCGCCCGCGCGCTCTTTAAGAACCCGCCGATCCTGATTCTCGATGAAGCGACCTCGGCGCTCGACCCGGAGGCCGAGCTGTTGGTGCAGCGCGCTTTGGAGAACCTGATGTGCGGGCGCACGACCCTGGTGATCGCCCACCGTCTGACGACGGTTCGTGCCGCCGACATGATCGTCGTGCTGGATCAAGGAAAGACGGCGGAGCAGGGGACCCACCGGGAGCTGATGACGGCAGGTGGCCCCTATGCGCGACTCGTGGAGATGCAGGAGCTTGTCGGTGAGGAGGAACGCTCATGAGCTGTGTCAGCATGACCGGGTTCGGCCGGGCGAGAGGTGAGCTGTCCGATCGTTTCCATGCGTCGCTGGTTGTTCGCGCAGTCAACCACAGATACCTCGACGTGCAGGTCCGCATCAACCTTCGAGATGAGCTTCCCGAGGTCGAGACCTTGGTGAGAGCCGAGGTGAGCGAGCGGCTCAACCGAGGTCGGGTTTCCGTCCAGGTCAACCTGCTGCGCACAACGCCGGCACCGGCCGAGATCCTGGTCGACGGAGCGGGCGTGAGGCATGTTCTGGAACAGCTCGCGGCTCTCCAGCTGCCCGAGGGGACGGCTCGGCCCGTGCAGCTCAGCGATGTCCTGGCCATACCGGGCCTGGTGTCAGTGAGCGGTGAGGAGCTGCTTCTGACCGAGCCGGAGGCCGCTGCCCTGGCCGGCCTGACCGAAGCCGCCGTGGCGGAGCTGCTGGCGATGAGGCAATACGAAGGCGCCCGTCTGCTGTCACAGATCCGTGCTGAGCTGGATCGAGTGGAGGAATTTCTGGCATGGATTGAGCCACAGGCAGAGGGAATCAGGCAGCGTTTGCTCGACAAGCTCCGGCGCAGGCTTACCGAGCTGCTGGGTCCGGACACCGCGGTCGAGCCGCAACGTCTTCTCCAGGAAGCGGCGCTCCTGGCTGACCGGGCCGATGTAGCTGAGGAGCTGGTACGGCTCCGCGGCCATGTCGATCAGCTCCGGCGCCGGCTCGGAGAGGGCGGCGTCGTCGGTCGGGCGCTGGACTTCCTCTGTCAGGAGATGCACCGGGAGCTCAACACCCTCGGCTCGAAGTTCCGAGAGGTCGGGCTGGCCGAGCAGCTGGTCGATGCCAAGACGGCTGTGGAGAGGATCCGGGAGCAGGTCCAGAACCTGGAGTAGGCGGAGCCCGCGCCCCTGGTGTACGAATCTGGTACGATGATCAGCGGAATGAGGAGCCGGCTCAAAACCGCATTGGTGATTGTGTTCGTCGGCATTGTCGTGGTGCCGGGATGTCGTTCGCGACCCGAGCCGGCGCGGACCCTGTATGTTGCGATGTCCGCCGAGCCGGTGAGCCGTGATCCTCTCACGACGTTCGATGAGGTGTCGCAGGCAGTTCTCGGGAACGTCTACCAGTGCGTCATGCCAGGGGTGTCCGGCGAGCAGCCCGGGTTTGGTGTCGTCGCCCGCTGGATCAACCCGGATCTCCGGACGTGGGACCTGTTCGTGCGGCCAGGGCTGACATTTCACGACGGGCGACCGGTGCTCGCCACGGATGTCGATGCCTCGATCCGCACTGCGATGAGCGATCCGGGGTCACCATTCGCTCCTCTGCTCGGTGCCGTCGTGGATGTGCGGGCCATCGGCGAAGACCGTGTGCGGGTCAGCACCTCGGGAGCGACCAATCTGGTGGCCGACCTCGCCTTCGTTCCCGTGGTTCCAAGGGGCGAGCACCTGAGCGCCGGAGAGACTCCCGTGGGCAGTGGCCCTTATCGGGTCGTGCGCTGGGTTGCGGGTCGTCGTATTGTCCTTGAGAGGGTGGCGCCCGGAGCGCCTGCCTCTCGGCCGCCCGACCTGGTCGAATTCGTCGTGACGCCTGACGTCGAGAGCGCGCAGCGTGTCCTCAGGGCGCTGGACCCGCTGATCATGCTCATGGTCGAGCCAGAGGTGCTCGCCGAGGCTGAGAAGCACGGTTTTCGCAGTGTCGCAACGCCCACAAGTGCAGCGACGTACCTGGTGTGTAATCTGCGACCGGGCCGCCCGACGGGCCGGGCCAACCTGCGGCGGGCCCTCGCGGCCGCAGTAGATCCGGCAGAGCTGATCAGGAGGCTTCATGCTGACGAGGTGCCGGCCGATGACTTCCTGCCATCGACCGTCTTCGGCCACGTGGCTGGCCGGTATCGTGTCGACCCGCAGTGGATCGCAGATCGGCCGGCGGTCAGCCCTCCCCTCGAGCTCGTCGTCATGGAGACCATACGAGCTGTCGGCGACCAGCTTGCCCAGATGCTGAGGGACGCCGGCTTCAACATCCATCTCACAGTCCTGCCCGTGGGTGATGCGCTCCGGGCCATGACCGAGGGGCGGTTCGACCTCTCGGTAATCGGGTATGGCTGCTCGAGCGGGAGCGGCCTCGAGCTCTACGAGCTCGGGTTCACGGAGCAGGCTGAGGCTGAGCGGCAATGGAACCTCTCGGCCTACAGAAACCCCCGGGTGGACTCTCTGGTGGCGGAGGCCAAGGGGGCCATTGACCCGGCCGTTCAGCACCAACTGTTGGTGAGTATTGGGGACGAGGTGCTGCACGACCTGCCCTGGATTCCTCTCTTCGAAGTCCGGCGTTCGGCAGCGGTGAGCCCTTCCTTGCACTGGACGCCCGCCGCGGATGGACGATTCTCATTGCTGGACGTGGAGATGCCTCGGTGAGTGTGCAGCGGAGACTACAGCGCCGGATCGTCCGCTACATCGTCTCCGCCGTAGTCGTCAGTCTGCTTGCCAGCGCGGGTGCGCTGCTGCTGTCGAAGCAGCAGTCGCTTGTGTCATCCCTCGAGACCTCGGCGCGGACCTTCTCTGCGATGGTCAGCTTACCCCTGGCGAAGGACGTGGAGCTGTTCCGACAGACCGGCCACCAGGTGTTGAGGCAGCAACTGGTTCGCTTTGCCAAGCTGAATCACGACCTCGTCCGTCTGCAGATGATCGATGTCGACGGGGCCCTCGTGATGGACGCACGCATCAAAGGCGAGCAGGTTGATCTGGTGGCTGGCACCCGTGACTCGGAGGCTCCTCGGCTCAGCGATGTCGAGCTCATGGAGTCGGTGGAGGCGCTGACCCTGAGTGCAGAGCGCGTGGCATACGGTGGCAGGGGACGTCTCTACCGGGTCGTAGCGCCGGCGGTCGAGGAGTGGGGACGGCACACCTACTCACTGGTCGCCTACTTCAGTTACGCTCGCGTCTCGCGAGAGCTGCTCCGGGCGGGCCTGGTGACAGCCGTGTTTCTGGCGATCGGAGTGCTGGTGGCGTATGGAGCCTCGGCACTTCTCGCCAGGACCATAACCGGTGGAGTGGAGAGGCTTCAGGCGGGCGTTCAACGGGTCTCAGCAGACCGCTTCGATGAACGTGTCGAGGTCGACACGGGCGACGAGATCCAGGAGCTGGCCGAGTCATTCAACACCATGGCGGACCGTCTGCAGGCGTCGATTGCCGCTCTGAAGGATGCCTATGTGCGGCTCGAGTCCTTGGATCAGGCCAAGCGGAGCCTGCTCGCCAATGTCTCGCATGAGCTGAGGACACCGCTCACGGCTTTGCGCGGCTACCTGGAGCTGCTCGGCGACGGCCAGCTCGGCAACCTGGCACCGGCCATGGACCGCGCCGTGGAGGTCTGCCAGCGAAACGTGGGTCGCCTCACCACCCGTATCGAGGAGCTGGTGGAGTTCGCGCGGATCGATCGGGACGGGGCGGCCCTGCCGATGGCAACGATCAGTCTTGCCACCCTGTTGCACGGTGTCGTGGAGACGCTCTGGCCTCGTCTTGAGCAGAAGAACCTGTTCTGTTCGCTCAACTTGCCGGCCAGCCTGCCACCAGTGAATGCCAACCTCGAAAGTCTCGAGCGCGTGTTCCTCAACCTTCTGGACAATGCCATTAAGTTTACGCCGCAGGGTGGATCCATACGTGTCCGCGCTCGTCAGCTCCGCCTCCACGATCGCGATGGGGTCGCAGCAGAGGTGGCCGACACCGGGGTTGGAATCCCCGCGGATCAGCTCCAGGCGGTTTTCGACCGTTTCTACCAGGTGGACCAGAGCTCACGCCGGCGGTTCGGAGGTATGGGCCTCGGGCTGGCGCTGGTTCACAGGGCGATCGAAATCCATGGCGGCAGCGTGTGGCTCCATAGTGAGGAGGGGAGAGGTTCGACGTTCTCGGTGTGGCTTCCGCTCGAACGGTCCGGACAGGTCACGGTGGAGCCGTCCGACATCGATGGCGGACATTCTGTTAGACTCGAGGACGTGGCGCCTTTGGGGACTGCAGGGCGGGGTGAGGTTTGAAGCACATCTTCGTTGTCGATGACGAGCCGGACGTGGTCGGGCTGCTGAAGACGGTTCTCGAACTCGAGGGTTTCCGTGTCAGCACGGCTACAGAGGGAAGGACGGCTCTTGCTCAGATTCTCGCCGATCCACCCGATCTCCTCGTGCTCGACCTGATGATGCCGGACATGGATGGGATGGAGCTATTGAAGCTGCTGCGGCTGGATGTCAAGGGTGCCAAGCTCCCCGTGCTCATCGTGTCGGCCAAGTCTGGACAACAGAACCAGATTGGGAGCCTGCAGCTGGGCGCCAACGCCTATATCTGCAAGCCGTTCTCAAACCGCGAGCTGGTGGCGCAGATCCGTCAGCTGGTCGGGATACCTGTAGGCGGCGGTGCGGATGAGTGACCCGGCGCCCCAGGTGGATCTCTTCGAGCTTCAGACTCAGCTCCTGCAGCACAGAGCCTGCCTGTACGACCCGGAAACCCAGCTGCCGACGCTGCCGGCGGTCATGGATCAGGTCCGCAAGGTGCTCGACGAACGCAGCACGGTACAGGTGCTCGTCATTCAGATCGAGCAGGAACAAAGCCTCGAGTTGGTGGTGGGATGGGAGCGCTACGACATCCTCTTGAGGTCGGTTGCGGAGTACCTGATCGAGGCTCTGGCTGCGACCATGGGCGGGCACAGCGTGCTCTGCCAGAACCGTGTGCGTGGAGACCGGTTTTTGATTTTCTCGTCCGATCGGCGGCAGACGGCACGGCTGCTCGAGCTGTGCGCGGAGCCGATCGCAGTATCGGCGGCCGAGACTGACGATAGCTGGACGTTCAAACTTCGGGTCGGCAGGGGAGATATCCGGCTTCGGCCGACTCAACGTGTGGAACGGTGCATCTATGCGGGGGTCGCGGAGGCCGAAGAGGACTTCAACCGCCGGGGCGAGGAGCTCGACCTCGCGCGCCTGCGAGAGCTGCACAGGACTCTCAGAGAGCGTCAGATCACCACCCTGTTCCAGCCGATCTTCCGGCTGCCGCAGCGCAAGCTGGTGGGTTTCGAGGCGCTGTCGCGTGGTCCCGAAGGTACTTACCTGGAGCCGGCGGAGAACCTGTTCGGCTTTGCCATGCGTTCCGGGATGCTGGGAGAGCTGGAGCAACTGTGCGTAGAGCGGGCGCTGGCCTCGGCGCATCGCCTGCCATTCGGCTCAACGCTGTTCATCAACCTCTCGTTCCGCGGCCTCGAATACCTCGAGAGCGGTCAGGGCGGGCTCGCCCATATCGTTCGCCAGGCCGGCTGGTCACCACGCGAGTTCGTCCTCGAGATCACCGAGCACACCTATGCCGAAGACCCGGAGGGAATCGCCAAGCGCGTGTGGAAGCTGAGGGAGCAGGGGTTCCGGGTCGCCATTGACGACATGGGCACGGGATACAGCTCCTTGCACACGCTGGCCGAGCTGCGGCCCGACTACATCAAGCTCGACCACATGCTGGTGAGGGACCTTGCCACCGAGCCGATCAAGCGGAACCTGGTGTCGGCAATCACCGGCTTCGCGCGGACGAGCCAGTCCCTGGTCATTGCGGAGGGAGTGGAGCGGCAGGAAGAGGTCTCCGCGCTGCAGGAGCTCGGCGTCTATCTGATCCAGGGGTACTTCTTCGGCAGACCCAGGAAAGTCTAGCCCGCATCCTGCCTGTCTCCCTCGTTCAGGTTCGTTCTCATGGGCACTGTCTCGAGTGTCGATGAGGCTTGATTGTGAACCGCCAAGCCGCCAAGCTCGCTAAGAAGATATTCCCTTTCTTATCTTCGCGTTCTTCGCGCCTTGGCGGTTCAATTGCTGCCCCACCGGGATCATGCGTGTGCGGAGACAACCTGACTCAAGGGGATACGCAGGACCCGGGCTAGCCCAACGCGATCAGGAGCGCGGTCGAGATTGTGAAGTAGATCGTCAGTCCCAGAGAGTCGTTGATCGTCGATACCAGTGGCCCTGAGGCAATCGCGGGATCGACGCCGAGCAGGTCGAGAATCAGAGGCATCGAGCCGCCGAGCAGGCTGGCGGCCGACATTCCTACTGCCATGGCCGAGCCGACTGCGAGTCCGACCAGCGGGTTGCCGTGGAGGATAAAGGCGACGGCCGACTCGACAGCGCCGCATACGATTCCCATGATCAGGGCAACCGCCACCTCCCGGAGGACATGCGTCAGGTAGCGAGACTTGGACAGGGTGTCGAGGGCAAGCCGGCGGACTGTCGTAGTCGAGGACTGGAGGGAGGTGTTGCCCCCCATCGCCATAATGGCCGGAGTGAAGATCGAGATCTGGTCGAACAGAGGTACCCGGTGAGCAAACAAACCCATCACTGTTGTCGACAGCTGTGTCCCCGCCAGGCAGACCAGGAGCCAGGGAAGACGGAAGCGCGCAATGTGGAGAAGCGACTCGGCTTCCTCCTCCCCGGCGGAGGAGCCGGCCATCTTGAAGATGTCTTCCGTCGCCTCTTCCTCGATGACGTCGAGGACATCGTCGACGGTCACGGCGCCCAGCAGACGATCGTCGGCACCGACGACCGGGATTGCGAGGAAGTCATACTTCTCGACCAGGTCCGCTACCTCTTCCTGGTCCGCTTCGACCGGCACCGAGATGACGTCGGCCTTCATGATCTCGGCAAGAGTGGCATCGGGTCGAGCCGTCACGAGCCGCCGCAGGCGAACGATCCCACGGAGCCGGTGAGCTGCGTCCACGACGTAGACCGCTGCTGTCACGGTGGCGTCTCCGGCTGACCGGAGGACGTTGATGGCATCGTCAACCGTGACCGTCGCTGGCAGCGCCACCAGGTCCGGGTTCATGATGCCGCCCGCCGTGTCCTCGGGGTACTTCAGCAGGCTGCGGAGGACCCTCTCGTCCTCATGCGAGATGTTCTGGAAGAGCTCTTCGCTGTCAGCTACCTCGAGCTCACCGATCAGGTCAGCGGCCTCATCCCGGGGCATCGATTCGGCGATGCGCGCCAAACGCTCGCTGTCCATTTCCTCGATCAGCGCGGCTCGGATGGAGGTCGACGCGTCGTCGAGGACAGCGCCCGCGGTCTCGTTGTCGAGAGCGGCCACGAGCCGCTGGCGCTCCTCGTCAGAGAGGTACTCCAGCCACTCGGCAATGTCCTCCGACCTGACCAGCTGGAGGAAGATCTGCAACGCCTCTTCCTCGCCCTCGCAAAGCAATGGCCGCAGCTCGTCGACGAGGTTCCGCGTGGTGATCAGGTCCGACATCGGTCCTCCGGGGGCTCATCATACATGAGGCTAGAGGCCTGGCCGGAAACCCCAGTGTCGTCCGCAGGTGGAACGTCAGGGGACCCTGCGGGACAGAGAACACCACCGACAGATCGAAGACCCAGCCGCTTCCGTGGGCCTCTGCGCCGCGGGATCCTAACGCTTGAAGAAGCCTGTGGGAGCCTTGCCGCCGGACGCCTCGCTCAGCCGCTGATTGAGGTCTCGGATGCGTTCGTTGAGGGCGTTGACCTTCTGGTTGGACTCCTCACGAAGTCGCTGGTTCTCGGCCTGCGCCTGCTCGAGCTTGTGCTGGAGCTCACCCGATGAGCCGTTTTCTGCCTGGACTATCTTCCTGAGGTCAGCCAGCTCAGTGGTGAGGCTGGAGATTGTCTCGTCCTTTTCTTGCACCTTGAGCCGGTGACGCTCCTCCGCTTCCTCGTACAGGCGCTTGACCTCCAGCAGCTCGGTAATCTGCGAAAAATCCGCCGGTGATGGTGCCATGGCACCCTCCCTGAACCTCTCTTCGATGGATGGGAAAAGCTTGCGAAGCTTCAGAGACAGATCCTCTGGATCGGTAGATGCCTCGAGGGCCTGGTCGTATGAGATGACCCCGTGTGCTAACAGAGCGATCAACGACTGGTTCATGCTCTGCATCTTGAAGTACGAAACCGACTTCTCGATCTCCTCGTGGATCTCCTTGATCTCACCGTGCTCGATGTGCTTTGAGATTTTCGGTGAGTTGAGCAGGATCTCGACAGCAGGGATGAGCCCCGGCTCGTCGATCCGGGGCACCAGGTTCATGGACACTACGGCCTTGAGCACGAGGGCCAGCTGGCTGCGGACCTGGGCCTGCTGCTCGGCTGTGAACGAGTCGATAACCCGATCGATCGTCTGCGATGCCGAGTTTGTGTGGAGCGTGGAGAAGACGAGGTGTCCCGTTTCAGCTGCCGTGATCACGGTGGACATGGTCTCCAGGTCCCGCATTTCGCCGACCATGATGACGTCCGGATCCTGGCGCATGGTGTTGCGAAGAGCTTCTCTGAACGCCGGTGTGTCGGTCCCCACCTCGCGTTGAGAGACGGTGGCCCGGTCGTCGGTGAAGAGGAACTCGATCGGGTCCTCAATCGTCACGACGTGGCACGCCCGGGTCTGCGTGATTCGCTGGATGAGGGCGGCGAGCGTGGTGGACTTGCCCGAACCGGTCGGACCGGTCACCAGCACCAGCCCGCCCGGATACTCAGTGAAGGAGTCCAGCACGTCGGGCAGATGCAGGTCCGCGACGCTCTTGATGTCGAAGGGAATACGACGGAACACTCCGGCCACCGTGCCGCGCTGCTGATAGAAGTTGCAGCGGAAGCGTGCAACTCCGGGAAGACCGTAGCCCAGGTCAACCGCCTGGTGATCCTCAAAGCGCTG
The DNA here is from genome assembly GCA_964552395.1 of uncultured Thermoanaerobaculia bacterium. Taxonomy (GTDB): domain Bacteria; phylum Acidobacteriota; class Thermoanaerobaculia; order Thermoanaerobaculales; family Sulfomarinibacteraceae; genus JAJDNH01. The sequence goes on from CAZKGM010000004.1 coordinate 138,205, forward strand.
TAGCTGCGCCGGTGTCAGGATTCCGAGGAGCAGCTCGCGCACCGTTTCCGGCTTCAGGGGCTCCGCCTTGAGGGGGATGAGCCTCCCCTGAATGCGGAGCAGAGGTGGCCGGGTCGGCTTCAAGTGCAGATCCGACGCACCCTTCTTGGTCATGAACATCAGCAGCTCGTTCAGCTCCACTCGGAAGACCTCCGGCTCAAACTGACAGATACCATGTTACCGCAGCGACCAGCGTTGCAGCCAGCGCCGCGCCCCAGAGGTGCTGCGGACGTGTCCCCGGACCTGCGCCCTGACAAGATGACGAGCCGCCAAGCCGACCGCGGGGCCCGGAGGTAGTTCCAGCAACTCCATGATCTGGCTGCCGTCGAGCAGCGGGGTTGGGTACAGGAGCGACGCTCCGCTTCGCAGCCACTGGCGCCACCACCGCCGCCACGGGTGTGATGCGCAACCGGCGGTCACGGCGACCGCGCTGGCAAGCGCCAGCACAGCGGGGAAGGCCCGGCCGCTCATGAAGATCACTTCCCGGCGTTCCGCCGCCGGTGCCGTGGCGATAGCCAGAGATCGCTCCAGCAGGGAGGCCGCTCTGGAGGCCTGAAGACGCAGGTTGCGCGGCCAGGCGAAGGCGGCGGCCCCGTCCCCATCGCGGATGTCCCACGCATCCATCAGGAGGCCGATCCTGGCGGCGTCACCAGCCACCGCCAGGGCGGCTGGGACGGGGTGCCGGCGGTGGTGTCCCATGAGGCTGGCCGCGGGGACGAGAGGTACGAGTCGGGGAGATGTTCGGCCAGCCCCTTGCGGGGTGATGTGGGCGAGGAGGCCGAACCGAAAAGCGATGACGAGACCGACAGCCGGCGACGGCGCTCGCAGCAGAGCCACGAGCTCCTGGCCAATCCGTTCCGGCGGTGCACGGTTGAGGGCGGGGGCTAGGATGGTCAGCCATTCGGCCGTCTCCGGGTCGAGCCGGAATCCCGTCATCTCGGCCAGAAACCTCGCGGCGCGCAGGAGCCGGATGGGATCACTACGGAGGTTCTGCGGGGAGACGGCTCGCAGTCGCTTGTCGGCGATGTCACCGAGCCCACCCACGAGGTCGATCACCGGTCCGTCCGGGAGCCGCCAGAGCAGAGCGTTGCAGGTGAAGTCCCGCCGATACGCGTCGTCCGACAACGGCAGGCCATCGAGGGGCCAGAGATCCACCTTGGTGTGGTGGGTCTCCAGGCGCCAGACGGCTCGCGGGGGGCGCCCAATCAGGTGGCCCCGGGCGCCAACCACCGGTTCGAGGGACCTCGCTACCGCTTCAGATGCAGATGCGGAGGCGTCGATGACGAGGTCGATGTCCGAGCTCGGGCGTTCCAACAGGCTGTCTCGGAGGTAGCCGCCGGTCAGCCAGGCCGGAATCGGCTTCAGCCGGCGCCACAGCTCCTGAAGGCGCCTGTCATCACGGAGCCTGGAGAGCGGCTCGGTCATCGTCCACACCCTCCTCCTCCGGCCAGCGTGGTAACGAGGCATTGAAGACGCTGCCCTGTCCGGCCAGACTGTCTACCTGCAGCTTGCCGCCGAGAGCGCTCATGATGCGTTGGCAGATCGCGAGGCCAAGGCCCGAGCCGGCCCGCTCTCCCGAGGCAGTACGTTCCCCGCGGACGAAGGGATCGAAGATGTGTGGGAGCTTCTCCTCCGGAATCCCGGCTCCGGTGTCGCACACCTTGATGTCAACCGTGTCCACCTTCTGCCCGATCTCGAGGGCCACCGAACCACCGGTTTGTGTGTACTTGAGGGCGTTGTCGGTCAGGTTCTGCAAGACCTGGAGAATGCGCTGCGGGTCGGCCCGGACGGCGCCCACCCGCTCGGGGATCCTGGCAGTCAGAGTGACTCCGGCCTTGGCAGCCATGGGTTGCATCTCCTCCACCACCTGCCGAACCAGCGACGCGATCTCGACACGTTGGATATTGAGCGGTATCTGACCGCTCTCGAGGGCAGCGAGGTCGACAAGATCGGAGACCAGGTGCCGCAGTCGGAGAACCGCCTCGTGAGCAATCTGGACGAAAGCCAGCTGTTGCTCGCTCAACCCCTCTGACAGATCCGAGGTCAGAATCTCGAGGTAGCTTTGCACGATGGTCAACGGTGTCTTGAGCTCGTGTGATGAGGCAGCCAGAAAGTGGGACTTGAGCTCCTCGAGCTCCTCGAGGTGCTGGTGCGCCTGCTCTAGCTCCTCGATCTGGCGCCGGAGCGTGGTCCGCATCCGCTCCTCGCGCTTCTGCGCGTCAGCAAACGGACGGAGATCGATCAGCCCGACAAGCCACCGAGACGCAACGGAGTCGTCGACCGCTCCCTCGACCGCCTTCACCGGCAACGGGTGGCCGCCGGGACCCGGCACCGTCGTGGTGCCTGTCGGATGATGAAGGAGGTGGGAAAGCTCGAGGGTGATGATCTCCTCCGGTGGGCGTCCCAGGAGCCTTGCGGCGGCAGGGTTGGCGCGGAGGACTCGACCATGGTCGTCAAGCAGCAGGGTGGGCACGGGAATGGCACCCATCAGGCGCTCGATAGGTGCGTCGACACTGTCGTCATCCAGAGCACGGAGGGCGACCCGAAGGTGGGGGACGAGAGGATGGACAGACACGCCGAAGGCCGAGAATCGATGGTTCGGCCTGGAGCTGGTGGTGAGCTCATACGGTACGTACGGAAGCGGCTGATCGGCCTCCAGCATGTCCTGGATACGGCTCCAAGCTCGAGCCCGGTCGCCGAAGTGGACGAGCTCGGCGACGTGTCTGCCGATGATGTTGGCGCCCAGCTCCCCGAAGATCGCCGTCGGTCTCCCGAACGCGCGCAGGATCCGCCCATCGGGTGCAATGTCGATCACCGCATCGGCCATGCGCAAGCACAGTCGGCTCCAGGCATCGTCCTGCCGTTCCGCGAGGCGGCTCTCCGCGGCATGAGTCAGCAGGTGAGAGGCTGCGGTGATCAGGGCGAGCTCCGGCTCATGCAGTGCTGATTCGTGGCTTGTCGTGCGTAGGATGAGTGGCATGCCGTCGAGCATGAATGGGACGGCGGCGATGCTCGTGATTCCGGAGGCGTTCAGGGGCTCGCGCACGGAGGTCAAGAGCGGTGACCGTGCGACCTGTGAGATGAGCAGTGGCTCCCCTGTGGCGAGCACATGGACGAGCTCGGGGTAGCGGTCGAGGGAGATGAGAAGGTCGCCGACCCTCTCGTCGTCGGAAGAGGCCAGTACCCGCAGCGTGTCCTCGCCGATGCGAGCTACGATCGAGACCCGAGCTGTCGGTAGTAGTGAGGCGAGGCCCGCAACCGCCGCATGCAACCCAGCGGCAACCGGCTTCGTCGTTGCGACTTGCTCGCACAGCCTTCGCAGCTCGCGCCATGCTCCAGGGTCGACATGTTCCGAGAGCTCGCTGCAGGGGTGACAGTCACCGTGACGTGGTAACATCTCAGCGCTCATGGGATCCGTCCGGAGTATACACCCCGAATTGGCAGGTTCGAGACGGACCACGGCGCGTGCGGGCTGGCACGCCGAGCGGGGTACCTCCCGGACGCGTTACGGCTGTCCACGGTGAATAGGGGCGGTCTCGAGTCGACCGGCGTTGGCCCGCGAGCGAACGGAACCGTCGGCGGGACGCCCTCCGGGAGTGGCCGGATGTGGGTGGCTGGTGCCCGCGTAGCAGGCGCGGTCGTGATGGCGCTGCTGCTGTTGGAACCAGCGGTGGTTCGTGGGGCGCGGGCTGAGCCGCGACACCTTGAGGTTACTCTGACGCCACACAGATCGGTGGCGTGGGAGCGCGGGCGAGGCCCGGTGCTGGCCGTTCTGCCCAGTCGCGGCGATGGGTGGTTCAGCCTTGCCCGGCGCTACTGTGGGACGACCGCGTTGCTTCGCCGACTTCGCGCAGCCAACCCGCGGCTCCGCGAGCCCCTGCGCGGTGTCCCCGTGCAGGTTCCGCTCGAGATTCTGCGGGGTGATCTCAGGTTAGCGGCGATCCGGGGGGTCTTTCCTGCCGATCGACGTATCATGGCCGGCTGGCAGCACTGGCCTCTGGACCCCTTCGGAGGGGGAGAGGAGAGCTGGAGCTGGCTCGCCGAGCTGTTTACCGGGAAGCCGGGCAATGCGGAGCTCCTGCGCCGTGCCAACCGGGCCCTCGGACGGGGCTCGCCCCGACGTGGGGTGCCGATGGTGATCCCGGAGGCAGTGCTGCTCTCCGTCTTCCGGCGGGTGCCTCCGGAGGCCACGGCGACGCCAACTCCACAGCCGACGCCGCTGCCGACGCACACTCCGACGCCTCTCGCCGTCCCGACCCGTTCGCCCGAACCGCAACGAACCGCCGGGGCGACCGCGGCGGCTAGGGCAGAGAAACGCGCGGTCTCCCCCCTGACCTACGGCCGCGACCTCGAGGGTGAGTATGCCGCCTACCGACTCCGCCGGGGCGAAGCGCTCTATTCGGCGGTTGTAGTTCGTTTCACGGGCCAGCTTCATGCGGCCGAGGTCAACGCGACGGCCGCTATCATTGCCCAGAGATCGCGGATCAAGGACGTGACGGCCATCCCGGTAGGTTATCCGGTTCGGATCCCGGTCGATCTCCTCCTACCGGAGTACCTGCCGCCCGGAAACCCGCGACGGGCCGCTTGGGAGCGCGAGCAGAAGGAGCTGGGTCGTTTCGTCGAGGTCGTTCGGGCGGCGAACCTCACGGGTGTGCACGTGATTCTCGATGCAGGACATGGCGGCAACGATTCTGGCGCCACGGTCGACGGTGTGTGGGAGTCGACCTATGCGTACGATCTCCTGTGTCGCGTTAAACGCGACCTCGAGCAACATACCAAGGCGACGGTCTGGACCACGATGAAGGACGAAAGCCGTGGATACCAGGTTGTCGATCGGGATGTCCTCGAGCAGGACCGTGATCAGGTCCTGCTGACCCACCCACCGTATCGCCTCGAGGATCCAACCACCGGTGTACATCTCCGCTGGTACCTCGCCAACGACATCATCCGCGGGCTCTTGAGCTCGGGCGTACCCCGTTCGAAGATCGTGTTCCTGTCGTTCCACGCGGATTCGCTCCACCCGAGCGTGAGGGGGACAATGGCGTATGTGCCTTCACGGTATCTCCGTCCCAAGTCCTTCGGCGTGGGACGGAAGGTGATGCGGGAGTACCGCGAGTACCGTCGCGATCCCAGAGTGAGGCTCAGCGCCCGGCTCAAGGCTCGGACCGAAGCGTCGTCGCGGCGGCTGGCAGAGAGGCTCATCGAGGCTCTGCGACGCGAAGGGCTGGAGGTCCACCCCTACGAGCCGATCAGAGACTCGGTGTTGCGCGGCCGGAGGCGCTGGGTGCCGGCCGTGCTGCGCTACTCCCTGGCCCAGAACGCGGTGTTGATCGAGTGCTGCAATCTCGCCAATGAGAGGGACCGCCATCTGCTCCTCAAGCGCAGCTGGCGCGAGCGATTCGCCCGAGCCGTGGTCGGCGGCGTGGCCAGGACCTTCGCCAACGGGTCCTAGTGCCCTGTTCGGAAAACCCCGGTGCACTCTCCGCGGGCCACGCGGCCCCTGGCTGCGTTGCTCCTCCTCGAAGTAGCCTGGCTACGACTTCGTCGTCGCCCCTCGCCAGGAGCCACACTGCCTCCGCGAAGAGCACATGGAACTTCCCAAACAGGACACTAGAGGTCCTGCCCTTGACGCGGTGGGGTGGGCGACCGCACATTGAGAAAAGGACCGCGAATTCGGGTCCGGGAGGTGAGGCCATGCGTGCCTATTTGGTGTTCACCGGGACGGGTCCGATCCTCGTCTTGACCACCTATCCCGATATCGGAGATGAGCGGCTGGTCGAAAAGCTGCGCCAGAAGGGAATCGCCAAGTTCATAGCCTACGAGGTGCCCCTGGAGCACGTGAAGCGACTGTACGGTGTGCCGTTCGACGTCATCGCCTCCGACCTGGAGCAGACGGAGGACATGAGGGTCCTCGACTTCAACGGTCACCACATTTTCAGCAACTTCTCCCTCCAGGAGCTTGGCGAGCCGCTGAAGTGCGGTGACTAGGCAATTGTAGGGCATTGGCCCTCGGTGCGAGCCGGACCTACTCGACAAGGTCCCAGAGGTTGAGGCCGAGGTGTGAGTAGAGCTCCTCGAGCCGATGCAGCGGCAACCCGATCACGGTGCTCGGCGAGCCCCCGACCCTGGCGACGAAGAGCCCCCCGCGACCCTGAACGGCATAGGCGCCGGCTTTGTCGAGCGGCTCCCCGGTACCGACATACCACGCGATGGCCCGCTCCTCGAGCCGTCGGAAGCGAACGGTTGCCGTGTCAACCAGAGTTGTGCAGCGTCCCCGAAGGGCCAAGGCCGCCCCAGTGTGAACCTGGTGAACGCGCCCCGAAAGGGTCCGGAGCATGTCGGCGGCGGCCTCCGCCGAGCCCGGCTTGCCGAGGATGCGCCCGTCGAGCTCGACCACCGTGTCGGCCGCCAGCACGGGCCTGTCGGGATACCGGCCCGCAACCTCGAGCGCCTTGTCTCGGGCGGAACGTTCGGCGAAGGCCCGGCCCTCCTCCCCACGGCTGGGTACTTCCTCGACGTCGGCGGGGACGACCTGAAAAGGAAGCCCGAGGAGACTGAGCAGGTCATGCCGGCGAGGCGAGCCGCTCGCGAGAACTGTCGCCGTTCGGCTCGGGGAGCTGACCGCGGGAGGGCTACCCATGCTACTGGGAAGGCTCGACGATGACGACCGACTCCTGGCGATCGAGGATGCGGACGAGCGCTCCTTCGCTGATTGGGCTGTCGAGGGTGGTGCGTGCCGCGAGCTTGACCATGCAGCCCGCGACATTGACTTCCACCTGTCCGAAGCCGTGGGCGGGAATCGTCCTCACGACTCGAGCATCCGCACCCTGGCAGCGCAGGCCGCTCGCCGGGTCACAGGTCCGACAGAGCCACAGGCGGAGAACGAGGGCGCCGACACAGCCGACGGCGCCGCCGATCAGGACCTCGCGACGAGGTCCCATGCTCGTCATCCCTTGAAGGACGAGCGTCACCAACCCGAAAACGGTCAGGAAGGAGGTGATGAGGTCGGTGCGAGGCGTGTGAAGATCCGCCCAGTGCTCGGGAGACGGGACGGTGACGTTCCTGGCCAGCTCGGATGGATGGAGGAGCCTCCGCGCGAGACCGCTGACGAGGGCCAGCGTGAAGCCGAGTAGAAAGATCATGAGGTAGAGGAAGCTCCACGTCACCAGAGCATTATACATCCCTGAGTTGTCTGACCATCGAGATACCTCGGTCCTCGGGCAGGAAGGCCGTCAGGTCGGGCGGCAGGGGCGCCTCGATATCTGTCAAGCGTGCCGAGCGAGGGTGGGGAAGGGAGAGGCGGAAGGCGTGGAGCAGTGCTCGTGGAGCGTTCGTGCGGCTTGCGCCGTAGAGGCGGTCACCGGCGACCGGATGTCCGATATGGGAGAGGTGGACCCGGACCTGATGGGTGCGGCCGCTGCCGAGGATGCACGCGACGAGGCTGGTGCCAGGGGCCCCATCGCCGAGAACGCGGATCTCGGTGTGCGCCGGCCGGCCGTCTGACGCCACGCCAAACCTCCAGACGTGGCCGCGATCGCGGGCAATGGGAGCCTCTACGACCTTGGATTGGAACTCTGGCCGGCCCTCGACCAGGGCGAGGTAGATGCGGGCGGCGCGGCCCTCTCGCCAGGACCTCGCCAGAGCCGGGAGGGCGGCCGGACGGCGGGCGAACAGCATGACGCCGCTGGTCTCCCGATCGAGACGATGGACCACTCGGACGAAGGGGCGCTTCCCCTGCCGGATCGCGAGGTGGAGGGTCAGCAGCTCGTCGAGAGCGAGCTCGCCCGGGGCACGATGCTCAGCCCGTTGAGAGAGGACCCCCGCGGGCTTGTCCACGGCGCAGATCCAGTCATCCTCGAGCACGACCCTGATGGGTAGAGCCGCGGGCTCGCCAGGCACCCCCAGCTCCTCAGCCGGCCGCCGCACGTCGATGATATCGCCCATGTCTACGGTTCTGGAGAGGATCCTCACCACCGCCTGGTTGAGAAGAACAGCGCCCTCCTCAACCAGGCGCCGGGCAGACCGTCGCGACAGTCCGGTCGCGGCGGCCAGGAAACTGTCCAACCTGCTGCCGGAGGCGGTCGGGAAGACGACGAGCCGGGTCAGCGCACGGGTGTTGGTCACGGACCAACTGGGCTGAGACGGAGCGTCACCTGGGTGCCCTCCCCGGGCGCTGAGGTTACCGCTAGCGTAGCTCCGGCGGCGTTGGCGAACTTGGCGGCAACCGCGAGGCCGAGGCCCGCACGCCCCTTGTACTGGGGGAAGAACGGCAGGAAGAGCTTCTCCTGAAGCTCTTCAGCAATCCCCTCTCCGTCGTCGGATATGACGATCTCGAGGCAGTCCGGCAGGACCGCCGCACGAACGCGTACGACGTGTGGAGGCGGCGTGTGCTGGGCAGCGTTCTCGATCACGCGCTCGAGAATTATGCGGATTGCGTCGGGGTCCGCGAACGCCTGGGTGTGGTCCTGTTCCAGCACCACATCGACCTCTGCCGTCTCCCCGCGGTCGCCGTAGGCGAAGGTCTCGACAATCGTGCGGAGCACGGGCTCGAGGTCAATGAGGCGAGGTTCCAGCTCGGTGGGCCGCCCGTAGAGCAGCATCTCCTCGATGGTCCTCTCAAGACGTTTGAGGTGGTGGTACACGGTTTGCGCAGTGGGCTCGGGTGTACGTGCCGTCAGCAGCTCTGCCTGCAGGAGTGCCGCAAAGATCGGGTTGCGCAGGGCGTGGGCGACCGCATTGATCAGCCACTCCTGGTCGACCAGGGTCTCTTCCATTACCGGCCTCCTCGGTATGCCGCCGCTAGCGATCGTCTTGACGGGGGCCTCTACATGTCCGGCCGAACCGGCGTCGTTGCCGGCAGAGCCCGCGTACGGGCCCAGGAGCGGATCGACTTGAGCTGCTCCTCCATCGTCCGCGAAAGCGGGATGATCTTGCCGAAGGTGCGCAGGACGTCGTTCTGCGTCACCTCTCCTCCCTGGGCGTGCGCGCTGATACGGGCCGAAATCACGGCCTGCTCGATCTCTGCGCCGTTCCATCCCCGGGTTGCCGACGCCAGCAGGATCAGGTCGAACTTCCCCGGGTTGATTCCCTGGTGCCGCATGTGGATGGTAAGGATCTCCTTGCGCTCCTCATCGTTCGGCAGATCGACGAAGAAGACCTGGTCGAAGCGGCCCTTGCGGATGATCTCTGCCGGCAGCAGCTGGATGCGGTTGGCAGTTGCCGCGACGAACACCTCGGCCTTGTGCTCTTGCATCCAGGTCAGGAAGGTGGAGAAGATCCGCGTCAACGGTCCGCTTTCTCCCTCGTGATAGCCGGCGACTCCCATCTCGACCTCATCGATCCACAGGACCGCCGGCGCGACGGATTCGATTGCCTGCAGGGCGCGGTGGAATACCCACTCGGGAGATCCATGGATACCGGAGAAGACCAGGTTCATGTCGAGGCGGAAGAGCGGCATCCTCCACTCCTCAGCGATGACCTTCACGGCAAGGCTCTTGCCGCACCCCGACATTCCCATGAGAAGGACGCCCCTGGGAATCGGCAGGCCCTGCCTGCGCGCGTCGGCAGTGAAGAGGCTTGAACGCTCACCAACCCAGGTCTTGAGCTGATCCAGACCGCCCATGTCTCCCAGCCCGGCCTGAGGCGGCACGAACTCGAGGATGCCCTCCTTGCGAGTCACCTGCTCCTTCTCGGCAAGCACGTCGTCGAAGAACCGGTCGTCGAGCTCCGGGTCACGTGACAGCAGCCGGCGGAGCAGGTGATCGGCCTCGGTCAGGCTCATACCCTTGAGCGCCGTCAGGAGGCGGTCCATCACGTCAGCCGGAGCCTTCCGGGCCTTGAGGTGGCCTTCCGCAAGAGAGCGCAACTCGGCGTCATCCGGGAACATGGAGACCACCATGTACGACAGCGGACGCAGGCCGATCGGAATCTGGCCGTCCGTGGTGAGCAGGAACAAGAAGCGGCCCCTGTCGAGAATCTGGAGAGCAGTGTCGCGGAGGCGGCGGAGTACCCGACGGTCCGAGAGTATGTCGCCCATGTCCTTGAGGACGTACAGCCCTTTCGGTCCTTCTGTACCAATCCACCTCAACGCCTCGAGCGGGTCCGTCAAGCCGTTGTTGACGCCACCGGTGAACCCGTCCACGCAGTTCCAGATCAGGACCGGAAGAGGCTCGGGTCGGGCGCCGTCCCCGAACCTCTTCAGCAGCCGCTCGAGCCGCTCCTCTTCCGCCGAAACGAGGAACGTGATCGGGTAGGCGGAGGCAAGCGCGGTTTGGATCTGCTCGAGTGTCGTCTGCATGCGACTCAATTGTACCCGAACGAAAGGTCCAGCCGAATTTCGAGCTGTATAATTGCCTCGTGGAACATCAGCTACAGGAGGCCATTCTCTGGCTTCAGCCGAATGCCGTTTGGCTCGCACTCGTGATGCCGATGTTGATCCGCCTGGTTGGCCACTGGCTGCCCGAAGAGATCTTCATGATGGCACTCGGAGTCCTGGCCGCTCGTTCCGGGTCGCCCGCTGCGGCGGCCCAGCTGTTGGCTGCGGCATGGCTCGGGCACCTGTTGACGGACCAGGCCGTTTTCCTGGCAGGACGGTGGCTGCGTCCACGTCTCGACAGATGGCCGCATCTGTCGCGCCGGCTCGAGGTCGTCACCGGTCGTCTCGACTCCTCCCCCCGGGCCCTCCTTCTGCTCGTGCCGGCAAGGGTCCTGCCGCTGGGCCGGGCCGCGTGGCTGGCCGGCGCCGGGATCGTGGGAGTCGGCTGGGGGCGGTTCCTCGTGGTGGACATGATAGCTCTCGTTGCCCACGTGGCGACCTGGTGTGGGCTAGGGTGGTGGATGGCCTCGGACCTCGGCCGGCTCGCGGCATCGGTGCGGAACGGGAGTACCCTCCTGGTGTGGGCGGCTGTGGCCGTGGTCGCGGCAGTCTCGGCAGTTGCAGTCTGGAGGCGGCGAGACCGGTGGAGCCCGTCCGTGGCGCGCGTCACAGCGGCCGCGGTGCAATGTCTGCGCGTTTCTCGTCTGTCACACCAGTCGACGGATTGTAGACCGCCGGGCCGCCAAGTACGTTAGCCCGGATGCCAGCAGGCAACTCGGTGGTCAAGCGCCGAGTTCACCAGGTCCGGCTCTCGACGACAGACATCGCTGGCCAGCGGACAGCGCGGGAGAAACCTGCAAACGCCGGGAGGCCAGACCCCAGTCTGTGGTCCGGTGGCGACTCGTGGAGGACGAGCGTTGGGGTCAGCGACCGGCTCCGCAGCCAGAAGCTCGGCCGTGAATGGATGCAGTGGGGAGCCGAGCACCTGCTCGACAGGCCCCTCTTCCACGACTCGACCCGCATACATGACACTCACGGTGTCGCACAGCGAGCGGACCACCGCGAGGTCGTGGGCTACGATGAGCAGCGTGAGGTTCCGTTCGGCTCGCAGACGCAGCAGGAGCTCGATCAGCCGCACCTGAGCCGGGAGGTCGAGGGCCGACAGCGGCTCGTCCATGACCACCAGGTCGGGGCGGGTGGCGAGCGCGCGGGCGATGGCGATGCGCTGGCGCTCACCGCCCGAGAAAGCGTCAGGGCGTCGAGCCGCCGCGGTGGCCGGCAAGCCGACGGTTGCCAGAAGCTGCAGCACCGTCTCTCGCCGCCCGTCGCCGTGTGAGATCCCATGAGCGGCGAGCGGCTCGGCCACGATAGTGCCGACCTTGAGGTGTGGGTTCAGCGATGCGTAGGGGTCCTGGAACACCGCCTGGAACCGCCGCCGCAACGGTCGGAGGCGTGCCGCGGGGAGGACGCTGATCTCGATGCCGTCGAACCGGACGCTGCCTCGGTCCGGCCGCTCAAGAGCGAGCAGGAGCCGCACCAGCGTTGACTTTCCCGACCCGGACTCACCGACGAGACCGTGCGCCGTGCCGGTCTGCAGGCTCAATGAAACGCCGTCCACGGCGTGAGTGCTGGTCCGCCGGTCGCGGAGGCCGCGGGAGCCGTATGACTTCGAAAGACCCCGCGCTTCGAGCAACAGGCTGTTCATTGCTTGTCCTTGCTGACAACAACCGGGCACCGTACGAGATGCTCCACTCTGACGGCCTCGAGAGATGGGTGGTATCGCCGGCAGGATGCCTGGACCAGCGGACAGCGGTCCGCGAAGCGGCAACCGTCGACCGCGAGCTCGGCTTGCGGGACGGCACGTGTGGGTCCCGTCCCACCGGCGGGACCCGGGATGCGGCCGGCGGTTCGAGGGACAGCAGCGAGCAGCTCCCTGGTATAGGGGTGGAGGGGGAGCGAAAGGAGGTCCGACGTTGGGGCCTGCTCAACAATCTCCCCGGCGTGCATGACCACGATTCGCTCGACCAGCGCCGCGACCACGGCAATGTCGTGGGTGATGAGGAGCAGGGCAAGCCCTTCTTCCTCGGACAGGCTCCGGATCAGGCCGAGGATTCTGGCCTGCGTGGTCAGGTCGAGAGCTGTGGTTGGCTCGTCCGCTATCAGCAGCCTGGGGTGCCCTGCCAGAGCGACGGCGAGCATGACGCGCTGCAGCTGACCGCCGGAAAGCTGGTGGGGGTAGGCACGGGCGACCTCGCGGGCCGGAACGAGGCCGACCCGTGCGAGAAGCTCGTCTCGCTCCTCGCGCGCCTGCCTGCGAGACGTAGCGCTGTGAGAGTGGATCATCTCGAGTAGCTGGAATCCCACGGAGAAGACCGGGTTGAGCGCGCCTGCGGGCTCCTGGAACACCAGCCCTACGGTCCCCCCGCGCAGGCGTTGCAGGTCCGTCCTCGAAGTGCTGGCCAGATCTTGGCCGCCGACCACGACGCGACCTCCGCTGACCAACAACGGAGCTGAGCAGATCCCCAGAGAGGCGAGCGCAGTGAGGGTCTTGCCGCACCCAGATTCTCCGACAAGAGCGACGCGCTCGCCGGCTGCGATGATCAGGGAGACGGCGTCGACCAGGGGCCGCACGCTCCCGTCGGGGCCTTGGGCCCCGATCTGCAGCTGGTGCAGCTCGAGGATAGGTACGCCGTCAGCTGTTGGCATGACGGTAGAGGTCGATTTCGGTGACGCCCTCGTCCAGTGCCTCGAGCAGTGTGACCTCCTGAGGGGGGCGACCCCAGCAGTGGATGACGCGGTCGTTGAGGTCGAGCAGCTTGTTCCCGTTGTCCCGTTCGAGGACGATCCAGTGATTGCCGATGCCGATGAGGTCGCCGGGGAGGATGTCGCGACCCCAGCGCAGCGGTCGTCCGCGGAGCTCCAGCCGGCCGGGCAGAACGTCCAGCGTCCCCAGATGCCGCAGCGACCGTCGGTTCCACACCGGGCTGCCGGTCAGGGCAACGGCGGCAAACGTGGCCGACGACGCCATCACACGCCCGGCCACCAGCTCGTGGACGGTGTGCCCGAGCGCATCGAGGGTCACGTCATCGGCAGGCTCGCCCTGGCCGGGTGAGAGGACAAAGCCAGGGAGGAAGAAGAGCTCACCGACCTCGCTGTGGAGACCCTTTGGCACCTCCATGGCTCGGCTGATCGTCGGCAGGCTCGGGTTCGGCAGTGCCTCAGGTCCGAGCGAGCTGACCGCCTGGAGAGGTACAAATCGATCGGACCGGGCGGAGATCTCGACCCGAGCCCGATAGCGGAGAGTCCCGGGTACAGGCTGCGGCGGTGCCGGCAGGCCGGCCAGGAAGTCGTCATTATGAGCTTCGAGGGTGCCGTCCACCAGCACGCCGCGGCCCAGCTCGGTGGCAAGGAAGGTGCGGTACTGCAGACGTTGCGATGCGTTCGACGCGGTCAGCTCGCCGCCGAGGTACGCGCACTCGATCGTCGACCAGAACACTCGCAGGACGCGGTCCCTGTCGGGCCACTGTGAGCTTTGCACATGGGGCGTCTCCCGTCCCGCCAAGACCAGCTTCTCGCATGGACAGAGCCAGTACTGACCGCGGCCCCGCTGCTCAACAAGCAATGCGGTTGCCAGACGGAAGCTCTCTCCGGGCGCCAGCTTCCGCCGACCGTCACGGAACACCGGATCATTGGCCGAGGCGCTCACCACGCGCACCTCGCGCAGGACCGGACGTCCCTGCTCTTGGTAATGCCACAGCAGGGCGATGACGACGACGGCGGCCACGATCGCCGAGCCGACCCAAACCAGGAGCCTGGTGTCTCGTTCCATGCGCACATTGTAGCGACCTCGGGCCTCCGGGTGGACACCGGCCGCATGCGGCCAGTACATTCCCGGTATGGGTTACACCGGACCACAGCCGCGTGAGGTCGCGCCCGGTGTCTTCGAGGTCGAGCCGCACGGGGCGATGCTGGCGCCGGTGCGCCTGTTCGCGACGCGGCGATTGATGCCGGCCATCACACGCGATGACGCCCTCCGCCAGGCCTGTAACGTGGCCTGCCTGCCGGGCCTGGTCGGGCCGTCGCTGGCCATGCCGGACATGCATCAGGGGTACGGCTTTCCCATCGGAGGGGTAGCAGCGTTCGATGCCGAGTCGGGGATCGTGTCGCCGGGTGGGGTGGGCTACGACATCAACTGCGGCGTGCGTCTTGTTCGAACGGACCTCGAGGTACAGGGCCTCGGGCGCCGGCTGAATCGCCTGTTCGAAGAGATCGCGCGCTCGGTGCCGGCCGGGTTGGGCTCCTCGGGTGCGACCCGGGACCTGTCCCGGCACGACCTCGACCGCGTGCTGCGAGAGGGCGCCGGCTGGGCTGTCGCGCACGGCTGCGGCCAGCCGGAGGATCTCGCGTTTACCGAATCACAAGGGAGGCTGGAGGGTGCTGATCCCGCGGCAGTCTCGGAAAGAGCCCACGATCGCGGGGCCTCGCAGCTGGGAACGGTTGGATCGGGCAATCACTTCGTCGAGCTTCAGGCGGTGGAGCAGATCCTCGAACCGGATACTGCCGAGGTGTTCGGACTGTTCCCGGGACAGCTGGTTGTCATGCTGCACTCGGGCTCGCGCGGGCTCGGATACCAGGTCTGCGACGATTCGCTCAAGACGATGCTGCGAGCCTCGAACCGCTACGGCATAGTGCTTCCGGACCCGCAGTTGGTGTCGGTGCCGGTCTCCTCACCCGAGGGAGAGCGCTACCTTGCCGCAATGCAGGCGGCGGCCAACTATGCGTGGGCCAACCGGCAGACCATGATGGGGTTGGTCGAGCGGGCGATGTCGAGGGTGACGGAGAAGGGACGCCTCGAGCTCGGTTTCCGCCTTGTCTGGGACCTGGCACACAACATTGCCAAGGTCGAAGAGCACGAGGTCAGCGGCGCTCGGCGGCGCCTGCTGGTCCACCGTAAGGGGGCAACCCGTGCCTTCGCGGCCGGACACAGTGAGCTGCCGCCGAGGTACCGCGGCACCGGCCAGCCGGTGCTCATCCCAGGAGACATGGGACGGGCGAGCTATGTCTGTGTGGCGGGGGCGGCGGCCATGGTGCAGTCGTGGGGCTCGTGTGCTCATGGCGCGGGCAGGGAGATGTCCCGGCACGCCGCCCTCAAGGCGGCGCGCGGGAGGGATATCTTCGCCGAAATGGCTGACAGGGGCGTGATCGTGCGCGCCCACTCGAAGCGGACAGTGGCTGAGGAAATGCCGGAAGCCTACAAGGACGTCTCCCACGTCGTCGAGGCTGTCGAGCTGGCCGGGATTGCCCGCGCCGTTGCTCGACTCAGACCGCTGGCGGTCATCAAGGGCTGATCCAAAGCGCCTATCTCACCGTCAGCTGCGACCCAGTGGTCGTGGGACAACGTACAGAACGCAAAGACACGGAGGCACAAAGACAAGAAGGTCACTCGTCGAGGTACGTTTCCTCGCTTTCCTCGTAGCTGGAACGTTGCCGCTTCTTCCGATCACCGTAGAAGCTGGCAATCAGGTATATGCCGATCACGATCAGGATTGCCGGCCACCATGTCTCCACCCACTCGAGGTCCAACGGGTAGAACTTGTCAATCAGCAGGATGACACCGACTATGGTGAGGAAGACACCGAAGCCGAGACCTCCGTGTCCTCTGGGTTTACGTGCGGCGGGCATCTCCTCCTCCTTGCTGGAGTTGAGAATCTGGGTCTGACGGTAGGCGTCGAACAGGCCGAAGAACCAGATGAAGGGAATCAGCATGCCGAGGTTCGCACCGTGACCGCCGAGATAGATCACCAGGAAGAAGCAGCTGAAGAACACGATGGCACGATCGTAAAGCCCGAGGTAGAGGTGTCCGAGGCCCGGAAAGAACGAGAACAGAACCGCGAGGCCCGGGGACTTCTGTCGAACGACGCCCGTTGCTGCGGCGGGCGGCACCGGCGGCTCGGGGGGCGTGGGTGGAACCGGGGAAACCTGTGGGGAGTTGGCGTTGAGGTCGTTACTCATGATGTGCCTCCTTGCTGTTCGTCGGCTGCAGAGCGTGGGGTTTGGGTTGAATCCTGGTCCTCCAGGAGCTGCTTCAGGGACTCGAGCTGAGTCTTACCCCAGCGCCAGGCTCGCCAGATCATCACGCGCAGCTCGCCGCGGCCGCTGGTCGCCACCTGGTTCACGCTATCGGTGACGATTTCGCTGGCCTGTTGCACGGTGCCCAGCGCCCGGTAGCGGGCGAGCGTGACGGGGTTGCCGACGGCCAGTGTGGTCAGGACGGCGAGCAGGTAGGCCGCCGCCGTGGCGGTCCGCATGCCCATGACCCGGCGTCCGCCGCGAGGCCGCCGAAGGTGCGCAGTCCGGCACCGTTCAATGAGCCGGGATGGCGGTCTGAGGGTAGCACTCACCTGCTGGATGAGGGCCAAGTCATCCCAGGTTCTCCGGCACCCTTCACACCTTTCGAGGTGCTCCAGGAGCCGGGCGAGGGCCTCCGGAGCCACCTCGTGGTCCACCGCGCGGAATAGCAGATCGAGCCACCGCGCGCACGGAGAAGCCGTCAGCCGGGCTGTCAGGTCGGCGGAAGGTGCCAGGCCGGCGAGCCCCTGGCCGGCGCCGACGACGAGTCGCATTGCCTCGGCCGTCGAAGCACACTCCTCACATGCTGCGAGGTGGTCCTCGACGCGGGAGCGATCGGTGCCCCCGAGCGTGCCCTCCAGGTAGGCGGAGAGCAGCTCCCGCAGCTCGTCGCAGCGGATCACGGCGCCCCTCCCTCGTTGATGAGGGAACTGGAGTCGACGGGACGGATGTTGAGCCGGCGGCGCACGGCGGTGGCGAGCTCGAGCCTGGCGCGGTTGAGACGCGACTTCACCGTGCCGAGCGGCAGCTCGAGCGCCTCCGCCATCTCCTGGTAGGCCATTCCTGCGAAGTCTCTGAGGAGAACGAGGTGAGCCAGCTCCGAATCGATCTGTCCGAGGCCCCTGACAATGAGACGAAGACGCTGCCGGTGCTCCGCCGTCTTCTGAGGGTTGTCGGCGCCGGGCAAACGGTCCAAAACCTCGGGATCCAGCCACGCCGCCTGGCGCTCGCGCCGGCTCCGGCGATGTGCATCGATGAGCAGGTTCTTGGCCACGCGCCAGGCCCACGCCATGAAGTTGGAGCCGGGGTTGTAGCGTTCCAGGCTCTCCCACAGCTTGAAGTAGACATCCTGAGTGAGCTCTTCGGCCTCCGCCGCCGACGGTGCAAAGCTGGCGCAGAGGCGGAAAATGGGGGCGATCGTTGCACCGACCAGGGCACGCCAGGCTTCCTCGTCCCCGGTTCGGCAGCGTTCGACTGTGGCCTCGAGATCTTCCATCAGCGTCTCCGTAACTCACAACGCTCGCCGGTGGGAAAAGTTCTCGTCATCTGCGGCGAGCGCCGATCAGAAATTCCCCTCGGTTGCGCCGCGTTGCCAAAGGAGCCGAGGCCATTTTAACCGACCGCAGAGGGGTTCAACGTCTCGGGCGGCGTGCGAGCACGAGGAGGGGAAGGGCACCAAGCAATGGCGACTGGATGGTCTGGGGCCGGCGGCAATCTGGAGCAGCGGGTTCTTCTCGCGCTCGAGGAGGTCCGTCCCGCCCTCCACCGTGACGGCGGAGATGTCGAGCTGGTATCGGTGGATGGAGCCACGGTGACGGTGCGTCTGGTCGGTGCCTGTCACGGCTGTCCGATGGCCGCCATGACCCTGGTTCAGTTCGTGGAGGAGCGGATTCGGTTGTTCGCACCCGAGGTTGAACGCGTCGTTCGCCTCTGAGACCGACCACCTGGTCGAGGTGTCCCTCAGCTAGGCCGGTCTTCGCGACGGAGACAGGGTGGGCACAAGCCGTAGAACTCCGTCCGCTGTGTTGTGACCTCGCAGCCGACCAGATCTTTCAGGCTTTGCCAGTCGTGCGGCCGGAGCCCTGTCACGTCCCGGATGTCGCCACAGGCGGTGCAAACAAAGTGGCCGTGGGGCGAAAGGTCGGCGTCCCAGCGCGTCGATCTGCCGGCGGACCGGATCTCCATCACGATCCCCTCTTCCTTGAGAACGTTCAGGTTCCGGTAGACGGTGCCAAGAGAGACGTTGGGGAGCTGCTGACGGACACGGTCGAAGATCCACTCGGCGGTCGGATGACCTCGGGTGCCGCGTACCGTCTCCAGCACCACGCGTCGCTGGCGGGTTTCCCGTGACCGAACCTTGCGCTCCATGGCTCCTCCCGAGGGCTTTCGCCGGCCGTGCGTTGAGATTATGCCACAGCCCTCGGGTAAAGAGAAGGATTCCCGATTTCGGTTGTAGCATCCCGCGGTGCTACTATGGAGTCCCACCCACGCTGCGGGGAGGCACCAATGGAGCTCTGTATCCGTGATCTGGAGCCCTCGCAGCGGCCTCGAGAACGGCTTCTCGAGCTCGGACCTCAGGCACTGGCCGACGCCGAGCTGCTCGCCGTGCTGCTCCGCACCGGCCGGCCGGGCCGGGGCGCGATCGGGGAGGCGCAGGAGCTGCTGCGAGACAGTGGGGGCGTGGCCGGCCTGGCGCGTCTTGGGGCTCGAGATCTTGTCCGGCGCCCGGGCCTCGGGCCAGCGAAAGCGGCCACTCTCGTCGCGGCCCTCGAGCTCTCGCGGCGGCTGGCGTACGCGGAGCTGAGCTGCGGAGAGCGTCTCGACCGCCCGGAGGCGGCCGGGCGGTTTCTGGTACGGCATCTCGGGGGGCGCAGGACCGAGGTCTTCGGCTTTCTGACCCTCGACGGACGTCACAATGTGGTCCACGTCCACGAGCTGAGCCGCGGGACCCGCAGGTTCGCCCCGGTTGACACCGGCGAGCTGTTCAGGCTCGTGCTCCTCGACGGCGCGGCGGCTTTGCTCCTGTTCCACAACCATCCGTCAGGTGTGCTCGACCCGAGCCGCGACGATCTCGAGCTGACCCGACGGCTGGTGGGCGGTGGAAGACTCGTTGGCGCCGACGTCGTCGACCACCTGATCATCGGGGGCACGCGCTGGGTGTCGCTGCGCACGGTTCATCCGGAGCTGTTCGCGACCTCCGAGGCCGAGCCATGAGAGCTGCCCCGGCCTGCCGGTGAAGAACGCGGGCTAGAATAGAACCACCGTGAGCCGTCCCGCCGGACTTCAATTAGGCCAGCTGCTGGGAAGCGTCCATGCCCGGCTGCGCCAGACACAGCAGATGTACATGGTGATCGTTTCGGTCGGGGTCGGAGTTCTGGGAGGGCTCTGTGCCGTCGGCTTCCGGGAGCTCATCCGCATCGGTCAGCTCGTAGCATGGCGAACAGGGAGCTACACGCTGGACTACATACGTGAGCTTCCGGCATGGTGGAAGGTGTTGGCCCCCGCGAGCGGCGGCTTGATCGTCGGTCTGATCATTCACTTCCTCGCCAACGAGGCCAAGGGGCATGGCGTTCCGGAGGTCATAGAGTCGGTCGTGCTTCGCGGGGGGCGTATTCGCCCGCGCGTCGTTCTGGCGAAAATGATGGCGTCCGGTGTCTGCATAGCCTCCGGCGGCTCCGTTGGGCGCGAGGGTCCGATTGTCCAGATCGGCTCGGCAATCGGTTCGACGATCGGGCAGTGGCTCGGGATCGGAGAGCGCCGGCTACGGACCTTGGTCGGGTGCGGCGCGGCAGCCGGGATTGCCGGAACCTTCAACGCTCCCGTGGCAGGTGCGCTGTTTGCGGTCGAGATTATTCTCGGCGACTTTGGCGTCAGCCAGTTCTCTCCGATCGTGATCTCGTCGGTCGCGGCGACCGTGGTCAGCCGCCACTTCCTCGGCGACTTCCCTGCATTCACCGTCCCCCATTACGCCCTCGAGAGCCCGTTCGAGCTGCTGGCGTATGCGGTGCTCGGAGTCCTCGCCGGTCTTGTTGCGCTGGTCTTTATCCGGGTCCTGTATGGGACCGAGGATCTGTTCGAGCGGATGCGTATCGCGGGGCCGCTCAAACCGGTGCTTGGCGGCGCGCTCGTGGGCGTCGTCGCCCTCCGCTTCCCGGAGGTCTTCGGGGTCGGCTACGAGGCGATCAACGAGGCGCTGCAGGGTAGGGTGGTTCTCGATGTGCTGCTGATCCTGGTCGTGGTCAAGATCCTCACGGTCGCGCTGACGATCGGTTCGGGAGGGTCGGGCGGGATCTTCGCTCCGTCGCTGTTCGTCGGTGCCATGCTCGGCGGCGCGGTTGGTACGGTCGTGCACGCCGCCTGGCCGGGTACGACCGGGGGCCCTGGAGCCTACGCCTTGGTCGGCATGGGAGCTGTCGTCGGCGCCAGCACGCACGCGCCGATAACGGCAATCCTGATTATTTTCGAGCTCACCAACGACTACAAGATCATCCTGCCGCTGATGATCACGTGCATCGTGGCCACTCTGCTCGCCACGCAGCTGCAGCGGGCATCGATCTACACCCTGAAGCTGCTCCGTCGAGGCGTCGACATTCACAGCGGCCAGACGGTCAACGTGCTGCGTCATCTGCACGTGGGCGATGTCATGCGTGAGGCGTTCCTGACCGTGACACCGCAGGAACCGGTCATGAAGGTGGTTTCACGGTTCATCGAGCAGCCGGGCGACAGCGTGTTCGTGGTCGATCCCGATCCTCTGCTGGCCGGGGTCATCACCATCGATGAGGTGCGCCCGATCATGGGTGACATCGCGTCGCTTGGATCTCTCGTCATCGCTGGCGACATGATGCGCGAGGGGGGCTTCCCACGGTTCGCCCCTACCGATCAGCTGGACGAGGCGATGCGGCGGTTCGGCGGCTACCACTACAGCTGCCCGGTCCTGGAGGAGGGGCGGGTGGTCGGGACCATCTGGCCACAGGATGTCATCGAGCGTTACAACGCCGAGGTCCTGAAGCGGGAAATGGCCTCTACCATGGCGCTTGCCGTCACCAACGGGGTCCGGGAGCAGACCTTGCCCGGCATTCACGGCGTTCGGCTGGCCGAGGTTCCGGTACCCCCCGGCTTTGTCGGGCGGACCCTCGGCGAGCTGGAGATTCGTACCAGGTTCGACGTGACCGTCCTGCTGATCAAGCATCGGAGCGGCGGGTCGGAAGAGCTCGTCGAGCGGGTCCCGGACGCTTCCTTCATTCTCGAGGAGAGCGACCTGCTGCTGGTTCTCGGCGCCGAGGGGGGAATCCGACGCCTCGAGGCCGAAGGGTAGTTTGCCACCGGCTGCGGACGACCACCGAGGGCGGTTCCTTCTTCGCCTGCGCCTCGGTTGTCGACAATCGCACCGGCGATCCTGTCTACATCCCGGCCCAGCGGATCAGGTAGCCCGGCTCGTAGTTGGTCGGCCTCCAGGGCCCAAGCCACGGTGGTTATGGGTGTCTCGAGCTGATACACTCTTGGCAGGCGCCAAGCCTGAGTGGCGATGGAGGCCAGGTGAGGAGCTGGGGGATCGCCGACTGGTGCAACTGGGCGAACCGTGTTTTGCGGGCCGCACGGTGGCCGCAATGCCTGGTAGTCGCCTTTGCCCCGGCAATGTTGGCGGCCGCCGTCCAGATGGACGAGCCTCCCGGCTTTCGCCTCGACAAGCTCCCACAGGATCTGCGCGGGTCCTGGGAGATCCGCCTCGGTGAGGAGAGCCCGCTCGCGACTCCCGTCTCGGCAGCGTCGGCGTGGCGTCCGATCAAAGTTCCGGGCCCGTGGGAGAAGGGCCCGGCGCCCGGCTATGACGGCCACGCGTGGTACCGCACGAGGCTGTTCGTGCCCAAGGAGCTGACTCGCAGGGTCCTCGGGATCTCGTTCCTGCGGATTCGGGATACGGACGCACTGTACCTGAACGGTGTCCGTGTTGGCTTCACCGGCGGCTTCCCGCCTCACTTCGAGAAGGCCACGCTGTACTCGCGAGTCTACGCCTTGCCGGGAAGAGTGCTGAGACCGGACCAATGGAACACGATCCTGGTCCATGTCTACAACAACGCGAGGGAAGGCGGCATCGTACGGGGGCCGCCGAAGATCGGGGCATACGGGGACTTCGTCGCCGCGCGGCACCGCGGCTCGTACCTGATTCTCGTGTTCGCGACCCTGCTCGTCTTGGTCGCCGCCAATCACTTCTTTCTCTTCGTGCACCGTCCCGAGTCGCGCTCGAACCTCCTGTTCGGTCTCTTCTCGCTTTCCACGGCGACCTACATGCTGACCTTCTCGCCGACCATTGGCCCGATGTTCCTGTCACTGAATACGCTGTTCAGGATCAACGTGATTCTCTTCCCACTGAGCCTCCTGCTGCTGATTGCATTCCTGCTCGCCTTCTTCGAGACTCGGCCGCCGATTCCGGTTCGGGCGCTGATCGCAGCGCTCGGGCTGATTGCCGCTGTGCAGGCCGTCTGGCCTCGGCTGGCAGGCCTGTATGTCGGTGTTCTCGCCACGGAGTACCTCGCGGTGCCGGCTGCAGCTGTGATCGTCTGGCTGTTGGCGCGGGCAGTCAGGCGCCGGGAGCCGTACGCCGCCGCCATCACCGCGGTTCTCGTGCTGTTGGTGGCTGCCGGTCTGTATGACATGGCGGTCGACCTGAACGTCGCGCCGACCCCGTCATGGAACGTTGCCGGCATGGTCTTTCCCATGTTCTTCGTCCCGTTCTACATTGTCATGGGAATGGTCCTCGGCCACCAGTACGCCCAGTACTACACCTACTCGATCACCGACCGTCTCACCGGGTTGATGGAACGCCACCACTTCCTCGAACGGTTGGCCGAGGAGGCGGAGCGCGCGAGGCGCGACGGCAGCTTTATCGTCGTGGGCATGCTGGACCTCGACTCCTTCAAGGAGATCAACGACAACCACACGCACCTGGCGGGCGACGTGATGCTGAGGAGGATCGCCGATACAGTCAGGGAGCAGATCCGGCGGTTCGACCTGGCCGGCAGGTTTGGAGGGGACGAGTTCTGCTTCGGGCTGGTTGTCCGCGGCCCTGAGGAGGCGGCTCAGATGTTCGAGCGCGTCCGTGAAGCGGTGGATCGGCAGCAGGTGTCCTACCGTGGGGCCGACCTGAGAGTGACCGCTTCGATCGGTGCCGTGGCATGTCGTCCCGGCGGTGAAGAGAAGCCGAACGAGCTCCTCGAGCAGGCCGATCGAGCACTGTACCGGGCCAAGCGGGCAGGCGGCAACCGGGTGCTCGTCGCCGAGTTGGCCCGGAGTATTCAAGAACGATCGTAGCGAGACCGGCGAGACGCGCAGGGCACAGCGACGGCTGGTATGTCGCCGGTCGCAGTCGCTCGCGAGTGAATGGTCCGGGCCGGTTGCGGACGTGGTATCTTCCCCGCGATGAGTGGGGGGGTTCGCCTCGAGTTCGATGACTTGGCCAAGCGCTTCGATTTGCGGGTGGTCTTCCGTGCGGTATCGGGTGCTGCGGAGCCGGGCGAGGTGCTGGCGATCACGGGCCCGAACGGGTCCGGGAAGTCGACCCTGCTGACAATCCTGTGCGGCCTGTTGCGGGCGACGCGGGGGACGGTCCGGTACCTGTTGTCGGACGGCGGTGCCGAGATCCCTCGCGAGTTGTGGCGCAAGCAGCTCGGGATCGTGGCCCCGTCGATGTCGCTTTATGAGAATCTCGATGCGCTCGAGAACCTTCGTTTCCTGGCCCTGGTCAGGGGCATGAGACAGAGCGAGGCGCGCTGTCGGGAGTGCCTCGAGTCGGTCGGGCTCGACCCTGCGCGTTCGACCATTGTGCGCGGCTTTTCGACCGGGATGCACCAGCGCCTCAAGATCGCCCAGGCGATCCTGCACGACCCGCCGGTGCTGTTCCTGGACGAGCCCGGCTCGAACCTGGACCCGGCGGGGCAGGACTGGCTGGAGGAGCTCGTTGCCGACCAGCGGGAGCACGGCAAGACGGTGGTACTGGCCACGAACGACCGCCGTGAGATGGAGTGGGGGACACGTCGTGTGGCGCTTCCTGGCTGAGGCGGGCGCCGTCTTCACCAAGGACCTGCGGACCGAGTTCAGGACGCGGGTGGCACTCAATGCCCTGGGCCTGTTTGCCATTACGACCCTGGCAGCGGTGTCCTACACGATAGGGCCGTACCGCATCGCCGAGAACGACCGCCCGTTCCTGCTCGCGGCCCTGCTGTGGATCGTGATCTTTTTCGCCGCGATGGCTGGGCTCGATCGCACGTTCGTCAAGGAGGAGGACACCCATACGGCGCCGCTGCTGCGGCTCTCAGCCGAGCCCCTGGTGGTGTGGGCCGGGAAGCTGCTCTTCAACTTCGTCCTGCTCGACGTCTTGATGGCGATCCTGGTGCCACTGTACATGGTGCTGATGGGTTTTAGAGTGGCATCGACCGCAGGGTTTCTTCTCGTGCTCGTGGCCGGAGGGTATACTCTGGCCGTGACCACCACGATGGTGGCCGCGATCATTGCGCGGGCGATGACGAGAGGTGCTCTGTTCTCGGTTCTCTCGCTGCCGCTCCTGCTGCCTCTTCTGATCTTCTTGATCCAGGGAACGCGGGCGGCTGTCGAGGGCTCGGCGGAGGGCATCAGTGACTCGCTGCGTGCGGTGGTCTCCCTGGGAGGCGTGATGACCGTGGTTTCAGTGGTTCTGTTTCCGGTGGTGTGGAATGAGTAGGCCGGGCCCGGTGGGGACGGTCCTGCGGTGGGTGCTGTTCGTGTGGATGGCAGTCATCATCTGGGCAGCCTTCTACTACGCTCCGGCGGCGAGCGGCTTTCAAGGCCAGTCGAGCCGCATCGTGTTTTTCCACGTGCCGACGGCGTGGGTGGCGACGCTCGCGTTCCTGGTCTCGTGCATCGCGTCGATCCGTTACCTCCGGTCCCGGGATCCCAAGGAGGACATTCGGGCCTCCGTGGCCGGGGCACTTGGCTTGACATTCGCGATCCTGGCGACCGTCACCGGCTCGATCTTCGCCCGTATCATGTGGGGCTCGTACTGGAACTGGGACCCGCGCGAAACCTCGATCACGTTTCTGCTACTGATCTACGCCGCTTACTTTGCGCTCAGGGCGGCCATCGCCGATCCGGAAAGGCGGGCGACGATGTCGGCGGTGTACGCCATTCTTGCGTTCGTGACGGTACCGTTCCTGGTCTTTGTGGTGCCGAGGATCTACTGGTCCTTGCACCCGGACACGATCATCAACACCCAGGGCAGAATCAAAATGGACTCACGGATGTTCCAGGTGCTGATGGGATCGCTGGTCGGCTTTACTGGCGTGTTTTCCTGGCTATACTCTTTGGAGTGCCGGGTCGAGGGGATTCGTCGCCGGCGGCAACATGAGGTTTTGTAGATGAACGACCTTTTGGGAATCATGTTGGTCACGCTCATTATCTGGGCGGGGCTGTTCGCATACGTCTACCGTGTGGACCGCAAGGTCCGGCGGCTGGAGATGGAGGATCTATGAGTGATCCGCGTAAGCAACGTCGCGTCTGGTACGCCATTGGTGGCGCACTGATTGTCGCCTTCCTGGCATACGGAGCCACATCGTTCAAGTCGAACCTGACGCCGTATGTTTCGTTCCATGAAGCTGAGCAGAGTGGAACCCAGGTTCAGGTTGCCGGGTCGCTGGTGAACGGCTCGACCAAGTACCTCGATGCGACGAAGGAGTTGAGCTTCACCATGGCTGACCCTGAAGGGGGCACCCTCCCGGTCGTCTACAAGGGTGTGAAGCCGGGCAACTTCGAGGAGGCGACGCAAATCGTGGCGATTGGGACCTACCACAACGGTGCGTTCAACGCGGAGCAGCTCCTCGTGAAGTGCCCATCCAAGTATCAGGGACTCGAAGAGGCGAGCGGGAAGGCCGGCTCGCGGACGTAACAACCTCCGCCGGGGCGTGGCCCCGGCGTTTTGGTTCCGGTCATCTTGCGACTCGGAATCGTTAAAGGGGGGGATTCAATGTACCTACCGGGGACCGTGCTCTTATGGGCGGCCTTCTTGCTCCTGCTGTCCTCGACGGTGGGCTATGTCTTGATCGTGAGAGGTGATGGGAGCTGGCGCCGGATGGCTCGCCAGACCTATGTGCTGATGGCCGTCGCGATCGTGGCGGCGTCCGGCCTGCTGATGTACCTGTTCGTCACCCACGACTATCGGCTGTTTTACGTCACCGCGTACTCCGACAACAGCCTTCCTTTGCACTACCTGATCTCGTCGTTCTGGGCGGGGCAGGAGGGCAGCTTTCTGCTCTGGATCTTCTGGGGCGCGCTGCTCGGCCTACCCCTGATGCACTTCGCCCGCCACTACGAGTCACGGGTGATGATCTTCTACAACCTGACGCTGATGTCGCTGGTCATCCTGCTCCTCAAGCAGGATCCCTTCCGGTTCCACAAGGGTCTGACAGCGGGCATGATTCCGATGGACGGTCAGGGACTCAACCCACTGTTGCAGAACCCTTGGATGGTCATCCACCCGCCGATCATGTTCCTCGGCTACGCATCCCTGGCGATTCCCTTCTCGTTCGCTCTCGCGGGCGTGTGGATGAAGCAGTACGACGAGTGGACCAAGGCGTCACTGCCATGGGTCCTGCTGTCGCTGGTGACGCTCGGAACAGCCATCATGCTCGGCGGCTACTGGGCGTACGAGACGCTGGGCTGGGGCGGCTACTGGGGGTGGGACCCGGTCGAGAACGCGTCCCTGGTGCCATGGCTGATGACAGGCGCCCTGATGCACGGCATCCTCCTGCAGCGAGGGCGCAAGCGCTTTCGTCGCCTCAATCTGGTGCTGGCAGTTCTGGCCTATCTGTTTGTCGTCTACGCCACCTTCCTGACCCGCTCGGGCGTGCTCGCCGACTTCTCCGTCCACTCCTTCGTCGACCTCGGCATCACCGGTTGGCTGGTCTTCAACATGATCTTCTTCATCCTGCTGTCGGTGGGGTTCCTGGCCTGGCGCTGGCGCGACGTGCCATCCGAGGGTGGTGACGAGCCCTTCTTGTCACGGACGATCTTCTTCGTCATCGGCATCGTGCTGCTGATGACGACCGGCTTCATGGTAGCGGTCGGAACTTCTGCGCCGCTCATCTCCCGCCTGTGGTCGGCCAAACCGTCCCAGGTCGGGCCGCACTTCTACAACACCGTCGGTATGCCGCTGGCGATCGCCTTCGGCCTCTTCCTGGGCTCGATCCCGTTCCTGGCCTGGAAGGGCCCGGCGAAGGCCGCCGGGCGCCGGTTGGCTTTCGTGATTGGTGTCGTGGCGGTACTGACCGCGCTCGGTTTCTTCGCCGGCGTTCACAGTCCGGAGTCCGTTGGCTACATGGCGGCGGCGGTGTTCTGCGTGGTCTCGAACCTCTGGACCGTCGCCGAAAAGGGACGGCGAGGGCAGTGGCGGGCGGCCGGAGGCTACGTGACGCACGTCGGCCTCGGGCTGATGCTGCTGGCCTTCCTCACAACCGGCCTTTACGACAGCTCGAGCAAGGTCAAGCTCGAGCAGGGTAAGCCGACCAAAGTCCTCGGCTACACGCTGACCTTCCAGGGCGTGCAGAAGCCGACGCCGCAGTCCCGTGACGCGATGGTGGTCAAGGTGACGGCGCCGTCCGGGAAGAGCTTCCTGCTCGAGCCGAAGATGTGGGTCAACCGCAAGTCCAACCAGCTGGTGGCGAACCCGGACATCCGCGTCTTCCTGACCCGTGACCTCTACCTGGCGCCGGTCGAGTACAACCCCGAGAAGGAGCCGCCGGTGAGCGGTACCCTGATGCTCACCAAGGACAAGGCGGCCTCGTTCAAGAAGTGGGAGCTCGAGTTCAAGGGCTTCGACATGTCAAAGCAGAACGCCGTGCCAGGCGCCCTGACCGTGGGCACCGTGATCGAGCTGAGACGGCCCGGGGCAGAGCCGGTTGAGCTGGAGCCGACAGTCCTGTCGACGTCGGAGGGCGTGCAGGCGCTGCCGGTGGCGATTCCCGGCACCCCGGCGGGGAAGGTCCGTATCAGCGGCGTGAACGCTTCCGCCGGGATGGTCGAGATCCAGTTCATGGGCCTCGGTGGTGGGGTCGCCCGCTCGGTCGTCATGCACAAGGGCGAGTCGCTGTCCTACGAGGACCTCAAGATCACCTTCGACGACTTCGACCTTTCGGACTTCGACCCGCAGGCGGGACGGATCCACATCGGGGCGGTGTTCGAGGTCGAGCACGGCGGCAAGACCGTCGAGGTGGAGCCGCGCTTCCGCGGCGGCCAGGCTGGCGGACCGCAGATCCTCCCGGCCGAGATCCCGGGCACCGGCGGTATCACGCTGTCGCTCGGGAAGATCAGCGCCAACGACGGCACCGCGGAGGTGAAGGTCTTCGACCCCAACCTGGCGCCGCAGCCGGCGAAGCCGGCCAGCCTGGTGCTCGACGTGTCCGTCAAGCCGCTGATCTCGCTTGTCTGGGTCGGCACGCTGATCGTCATCACGGGCATCATCATCGCGATCGGCCTGCGCCGCCGCGACGTGGCTTCGATTCCCGTGAACAACGACTAGGCCCTCGCCGCAGAGGCTCGAGGTGCGGTCCAGGGGCGGTTGTATAGTGGCGGTTTCATGGGACGGCCACTCTCCCCAGGCCGGCCGCTGCGGCAGCGCGGGGGTTGCCTCAGGGTAGCCCTGGGATCGGTGCTGCTGGTGATGCTGGCGCCGGCCGCGGCGCTCGTCCGCTGGTGGCGGCGACGGCGGCGCGGAAACGACGTGAAGGTTTGGCGGCGGGAGCCGGAACGGGCAACCCTCGCCGGCCTCGAGCTGACGGTCGATGCGCCGCTGGCGCGCGAGGTCGAGGCGAGGACAGCGCTGATCGACGCCCTGGTCCGGGTGGCCGAGGAGCTTCGGCGTCCGGACGATGTGTACCATCTCGTGTTCCGACGGCCGAGCGAGCCCGAGGCGGACCTCGTCGCCATCGGTCCACAGCCGCAGGAGCTCGCGCAGCGGCTCAGCATCGTGTTCTCCCACCGCGCCTCGCAGGCTTGCACCCAGCTCTGGCTCACGCTGCCGAGAGGCGTGCACTTGGCGGAGGTCGTCGATCCGGTCGCCTTCGACCCGGAGCAGTCGGTGGCGGCCGCCGATCTCATGCTCACGGCAAGCCCGCGGTGGGCGATGGTGTCGTCATTCGCGCGCACCGGGCCATCGGTGGTCTACAGGGTGCGGCTCCACATGTCGCCGCCGGAGGTCGATGCCGTCAACCCGATTCTGGCCCGCCTTTCTGAGGTGTTGTCGGCGCGTTGAGGCCGCGCTCAGGCCGGCTTTGCCACGTCGCGATGAATGTGATGAAATTCACAGAAGCGATGCGGAAGGCGGCCGGCAGGCCGTCGGAAGGAGACGAGGATGGACATCGGTCTGGGCAAGGACAGGCGGCCGTTCGAGCACCGGGTGGTGCTGACGCCGGGCGGGGTCAGGGGTTTGACCGCGGAGGGACACCGGGTCTACCTGGAGAGCAACGCGGGCCTGGATGCTGGCTTCTCCGACGAGACGTACGGTGCGGCGGGCGCGACCATCGTCTTCTCCGAGGAGGAGGTGCTGCTGAGGTCCGAGCTGGTATTGAGAGTCTCACCGCCGCAGCCGGCGGAGTACGACAAGTTCCAGCCGGGCCAGGTCGTGATCTCGTCGTGGCACCTGGCCGTGGCGCCTCCGGAGGCATTCAGGTCGGTTCTCGACCGCCAGGTCACGACGGTCGGCTACGAGATCATCGAGTTCGACGATGGGCACGCGCCGGTTCTCGAGGCGATGAGCGAGATCGCGGGCCGGATCGCGGTCATCATGGGCTCGGGGATGCTGCTCAACGAGTTCGGCGGCAAGGGGATGCTGGTCGGAGGCTCGCCGGGCATCCCTCCGGCCTCCCTGGTCATCCTCGGCGCCGGCACCCTGGGCCGCTGTGCCGCGCAGAGTGCGCGCGGGATCGGGGCCCACGTGGTCGTCCTCGATCGCGACATCAACGCTCTGCGCCGTCTTCAGGCCCTTGTCGGGTTCGATGTGCCGACGATGGTGTCGACGCGGCCAAACCTGGAGAAGGCGCTGGCATTCGCCGATATCTTCCTGTGCGCCGTGGCGGTCCACGGCGAGCGGACGCCGGTTCTGGTTACCCGAGACATGCTCAAGCTGATGAAGCCGCGGTCGATCCTCATGGACCTCTCGATCGATCAGGGGGGGTGTTGCGAGACCTCTCGCCCGACCGACTTTTCCCGCCCGACCTATGAGGTTGACGGCATCACCCACTTCTGCGTTCCCAACCTTCCCTCCACCGCCTCGCGCGCGTCCACCAGGGCGTTGACGAACGCCATCCTTCCGTTCGTCGAGGAGATCGCCGGCAAGGGCTTCGACCGTGCGGTCAAGGAGAACCGGGCGTTGCGGCGCGGGGTCTACACGCACCACGGGCACTGTGTTCGCGAGAGCCTCGCGAGGGCGTTCGCAGTACCGCACACCCCGATCAACGGCGTCTGAAGGGAAGAGGAGAGCTCGATGACGTGGATTGAGATCTACCGGCAGCGGGTGACCACGGCCGAGGAGGCGGTGAAGGAGATCCGCTCCGGCGACCGCGTCTGGGTGCATCCGGGGTGCAACACGCCACTGAAGCTGATCGACGCGATGGTGGCGCGCGCCCCGGAGCTCGAGAACGTCGAGGTTGACCACATCATGACCCTCGGCAACGCGCCATATGCAGACCCCGGGATGGAGAAGCACTTCCGTCATCGCGCGCTGTTCGTCGGCAGCAACGTGCGTGACGCGGTGAACGAGGGCCGTGCGGACTTCGTGCCGATCCACCTGCACGAGATCCCAGGGCTCATCACCTCGGGACGGCTCATCGTCGACGTGGCGCTGATCCATATCTCCCAGCCCGACGAGCACGGCTTCTGCTCCTTCGGGGTCGGGGTGGACGCCACCAAGGCCGCGGCCGAGCATGCCCGGACCGTCATCGCCCTCGTCAACCAGCAGATGCCGCGCGCACTGGGCGACAGCTTCATCCACGTCTCCAAGCTCACCCACGTGGTCGAGGTCGACGAGCCGGTCATCGAGCTGCCGATGGTGTCGCGGGTGTCCGACGTGGCGCGAGCCATCGGCGAACGGATCGCCTCGTTGATCCCGGACGGCGCCACGCTGCAGATGGGGATCGGGGAGATTCCGGACGCGGTGCTGCTGTTCCTCAAGGACAAGAAGCATCTCGGCGTGCACACTGAGATGTTCTCCGATGGCCTGGTCGAGCTGTTCGAGATGGGCGTGGTCACCAACGAGCGGAAGACCCTCCACCGCGGCAAGATCGTGACCTCGTTCGTGATCGGCACCCGCAAGGCGTTCGACTTTGTCGACAACAACCCGTTCATGGAGTTCCACCCGAACGAGTACGTCAACGATCCGTTCATCATCGCTCAGAACGACGGCATGGTCGCGATCAACTCGGCACTTGCCGTCGACCTCACCGGTCAGGTTTGCGCCGACTCCATCGGCACCAAGATCTACTCCGGCTTTGGCGGCCAGCTGGACTTCATCCGCGGCGCCGCGAGGTCGAAGGGAGGCGTGCCGGTGATCGCGCTGCCGTCGACCGCCAAGGGCGGCTCGATTTCCCGCATCGTCGACACCCTGCTTCCTGGCTCGGGAGTGGTCACGACGCGCGCCGACGTTCACTACGTCGTCACCGAGTACGGCATTGCCGATCTTTACGGCAGAAGTCTGCGCGAGCGTGCTCGCCAGCTCATCAACATCGCGCACCCGGACTTCCGAGAGCAGCTCGAGAGCGCCGCGGCGAAGAGAAGACTCCTGTAGCACAGATCGTCCAGCCACGGGAGCCTTCCTGGGTAGAGGCAGATCCGCGGCCTGCGGCCGTACCCCTCGGAATCGGGAAGCCCGGTCTCGAGGAGGACCTCGGCCCGGTCTTCCCGCCCCGAGGGGCCGCTGCGCTCGGATCTGCCTCCCGGGTGCTCTGAGAGGTTGTGAGCCCCCCTCCCTTTTGATAGGGGAGGGATCGCGCAGATGCGCCCTCTCGCACCCCGCCGCTCGCGGCGGGATGGCCGCTCGCCTCCTTCCACTGCGTCCCCGCCCCGCCGCGGGACCGTTCCTGGGGACAGGCCCCCAGCCACCCGGGAAGTGTGGGCGCAGCGCGCTCCAGCGGTCGCCCTGAAGGCGCCGACCCCTCCTCGTGGGCTTGCGACCGCCGGAGCTGCGAGACGGCTGGGTGCGACAGCACCCAGACGGCCGCTGGAGCCCCAGAGAACGGTCCCCAGATCGCCTCACTGCCGGAATCCCCGCCGCGGCAGATCCGCGGCGTTTCTCCTCTTACCCCTGGGTAGCTTCGACCTTCACGGGGTCGAGGTGCCAGATCTCGTCGACGTACTTCCGGATGGCGCGATCGGAGGAGAACCAGCCCATCGCCGCCACGTTGCGGATTGCCTTCGCGGCCCAGGCGCGGCGGTCGGGGTACAGTGCGCCGACGCGGGCCTGCGTGTCTGCGTAGGTGCGGAAGTCCGCGAGGTGGAGGTAGCGATCCCCGTGCTCCATCAAGGCCGACCAGATCTCGTGTGACGCGGACTCGTCACCTGGCGCAAAGGTCCCCTTCTGCAGCATGTCGATCACGGCGGCCAGCTCGGGATCGGCACGGTAGTAGCTCCAAGGGTCGTAGTGACCGGAGACCGAGAGCAGGGCGCCCTGCTCCGCCGTGAGACCGAAGATGAAGATGTTGTCTTCGCCTACGGCGTCACGGATTTCGATATTGGCGCCGTCGAGCGTTCCGATCGTGAGGGCGCCGTTCAGCGCCAGCTTCATGTTGCTGGTTCCCGACGCCTCCCATCCGGCGGTCGAGATCTGCTCCGATAGGTCCGCTGCCGGGATGATCTGCTCCGCCAGAGTCACCCGGTAGTCGGGGAGGAACGCGACCTTGAGCTGAGTGCCAACGTCCGGGTCCTTGTTGACGACGGCTGCGATGCCGTTGATGAGACGGATGATGAGCTTGGCCATGTGGTAGGCCGGGGCCGCCTTGGCGCCGAAGATGAACGTGCGCGGCGTCACCGCCGCCGATGGGTTCTCCTTGATCCTCCTGTACAGGGCGATGATGTGCATGGCGTTCAAGAGCTGGCGCTTGTACTCGTGGAGGCGCTTGATCTGGACGTCGAACAACGACTCCGGGTCGACCTTGACCTCGCACAGCGTGCGGATCGTCTGCGCCAGGTCCTCCTTGTTGTCGCGTTTGACGGCCATGAACCGGTCCTGGAAACCGGCGTCGTCGGCGAGGGGAGCGAGCTCGGAAAGCCGGTCGAGGTCACGTGCCCAGCCGTCACCGATCTGCGACGTGGCCAGCTCGGCGAGGCGGGGGTTGCAGGTCAGCAGCCACCGCCGCGGGGTGATCCCGTTGGTGATGGCGATGAAGCGCTCCGGCCACAGCTCGGCGAAGTCGCGGGCAACCCGGGTCCGAAGCAGCTCAGTGTGCAGCCTGGCGACGCCGTTGATCCGGTGGCTGCCGACGATCGCGAGGTTGGCCATTCGGAAACGCTTGTCGCCGTCCTCGTGTACCAGGGACATCCGCTGGAGACGGTCGAAGTCCGTCGGCGAGGCCGAGCCGACCTCGTCGAGCATTCGCCGGTTGATCTCGTAGATGATCTGTACGTGGCGCGGTATCACCGAGTCCATCAGGGACACGGCCCACGTCTCCAGAGCCTCCGGGAGCAGCGTGTGGTTGGTGTACGAGCAGGCTGCCCGGGTCAGCTCCCACGCCTGCGCCCACCTGAGCTCGGCGTCGTCGACGAAGAAGCGCATCAGCTCGGCCACGGTGAGGGCGGGGTGGGTGTCGTTGAGCTGGAACGCGACCTTTGAGGGGAAGAGCTCCCAGGCCTCTCCGTAGCGGAGTCGGAAGCGGGTGACGACGTCGTGCACCGAGGCCGCCACGAGGAGGTACTCCTGCAGCAGCCGCAAGCGCCGCCCGGCCGCCACGTAGTCAGCCGGGTAGAGGACTTTGGTGATCGCCTCGGTCCGCTCACGGTCGGCCACCGCTCGCAGGTAGTCGCCCTGCGAGAAGATCTGGAAGTCGAATTCTCGCGGCGCCTCGGCCGCCCACAGGCGCAGCACCGACACGTTCGGCGTTCCGTAGCCGGCGATCAGGACATCATGAGGCACTCCGTAGAGTACCCTCCAGTCCACCCACACCGGGCGGTTCTTGCCGTGGCGCCCCTGGCGCCACTCCACACGGCCGCCGATCTTGACTGGAACAGTGAGATCGGGCCGTGGGATCTCCCAGGCGTACCCTCCCTTGAGCCACCTGTCCGGACGTTCGACCTGCCAGCCGTCGCGCAGCTCCTGCCGGAACATCCCGTACTCGTAGCGCAGGCCGTAGCCGAAGGCCGGGTAGTCGAGGGTCGCCAGCGAGTCGAGGAAGCAGGCCGCGAGCCGGCCGAGACCGCCGTTGCCGAGGCCGGGATCGGACTCCTCGGCGGCGATGGTGTCGAGGTTCAAACCGAGGTTCTGCATCGCTTCGCGCGCGGGCTGTAGCAGGCCGGTCGCGATCAGGTTGTTGGTCAGGAGGCGCCCGAGCAGGTACTCCATCGACAGGTAGTGGACGGTCTTCGCCTCGGCCTCGTCCCGGGCATGCCGACTCGCAACCGCGCGGTCGATGAGCGCCTCGCGGACCGTGAGAGCGAGCGCCGCGACGTGGTCTTCCGGGCCGGCGTCGGCGAGCTCGAGCCCGCGGGTGTAGCGGAGATAGTGAAGAAAGCGCTTGGCAAAGATCTCCGCGGTCATGCTCGTCTCGTTCACCAACACCCCCTGCAGGCCACGCGGCTTTGCGCCGGCCTCGTGGCATCGGACTTCGAACCCGTCACCCTGAATGTCGAAAGCGCCGCAGCGGCGCTCGCGGATCAGGGTAGCACGAGCCCTGCCGCCAGGAGCTGGGGGGGTTGAACACCTGCTGAAGTGACCGAGATGAACCACAGAGACCACAGAGACCACAGAGATTCACAGAGAAGGGAAGAAGGACCCACGGAGACACGAGCTGTTCACCACGGAAGGGGGAGCTCAACCACGGGACAAAGAGTTTAACCACGGATTACACGGATTACACTGACTAGAACAAGAGGATGTACAGGCTGTTTGTCTCTTCCAGCGTCCAGCCGCATGGTGGCCGTTCGGACCAACCTGTGGCCTGCAGGAGCTCACATCCCCCTCTTGAATCCGTGAAATCCGTGGTTTCCTTTTCCTCGTGTGCCGTAAACACAAGCAGGTCGGAGGCCAGCTTACAGGCCGAGACTCAGAGCGTTCTCTCTGTGCTCTTCTGTGCCCTCTGAGCCTCTGTGGGTTTCCGGTTCCCAAGCCGTCTCGCC
Organism: uncultured Thermoanaerobaculia bacterium; assembly: GCA_964552395.1. GTDB lineage: Bacteria > Acidobacteriota > Thermoanaerobaculia > Thermoanaerobaculales > Sulfomarinibacteraceae > JAJDNH01. The sequence goes on from CAZKGM010000004.1 coordinate 173,750, forward strand.
GTCCGCCACGACCCCGGCGCGTGAACCGATCTTGCTGGACGCGAATCCGCCAAGACGCGAAGAGCACGGCGTGACCCGAGCTCCGGCAGATCCGCGGCCTGCAGCCGCACCCCTCGGAATCGGGAAGCCCAGTCTCGAGGAGGACCTCGGCCCCGGGCTTCCCGCCCCGAGGGGCCGCTGCGCTCGGATCTGCCTCCCGGGTTCTCTGAGAGGCTGTGAGCCCCCCTCCCTTTTGATAGGGGAGGGATCGCGCAGATGCGCCCTCTCTCACCTCGCCGCTGCACGACCTTCGTCGTCGCGACCACGAGGTCAGCGACTCCTCGCTCGCTGGCGGCGAGGCGC
>CAZKGM010000005.1:0-4436 GCA_964552395.1 uncultured Thermoanaerobaculia bacterium
GAAAACCATGAGAGCAACAGGACGAGGCGCGCGCAAGGCCGCCCTTGGGGCGGCGATCCTCTGTCTGACGACGACGGCGTTTGCCGGTGTTGTCGCAGACAAGAAGGAGGCGCCCGACGTCATGGCGGGGCTGAAGTTCCGGGCGATCGGCCCGACCGTCGCCGGCGGGCGGGTCACGGCGGTCGCGGGCGTCCCGGGCCATCCGGATACCCTCTACGTCGGGGCGGCCGCGGGCGGCGTGTTCAAGACCACCAACGGCGGCAACTCGTGGACGGCGGTGTTCGACAAGCAGCCGGTCGCGTCCATCGGCGCCATCGCGCTCGCGCCGTCCAACCCGAACGTAGTCTGGGTAGGGACGGGCGAGGCCAACCTCCGCAGCGACGTCATGACGGGGCACGGCGTCTACGTCTCACCGGACGCCGGGGCCACGTGGCGGTTCGCCGGGCTTGAGGACGCCGGCCAGATCGCCCGCATCGTTGTCGACCCCACCGATCCCGACCGGGCGTTCGTCGCGGTGGTAGGGCACGCCTGGGGCCCGAATCCCACCCGGGGGGTGTTCCGGACCACGGACGGTGGCGCCAACTGGAACAAGGTCCTGTACGTCAACGACACCACTGGGTGCGCCGACCTCATCATGGAGCCGGGCAACCCGCAGGTCCTGCTGGCCGCGATGTGGCAGGTGGTGCGCTACCCGTGGCGCCTGGACGACGGCGGGCCGGGCAGTGGCATCTACCGCTCGACCGACGGCGGGACGACGTGGACCGAGCTGCACGAGGGGCTGCCCGACAAGCCGTTCGGGCGCATCGCGCTCGCCGCGGCGCCCACCAACCCGGAGCACGTGTGGGCGCTCGTCGAGGCCAAGAAAGGGATGCTCTGGGACTCCGAGGACCTCGGATCGCATTGGCGGCCGGTGAGCGACAACCACCTCCTCGACGTGCGACCGTTCTACTTCTCCCACTTCGTCGTGGCGCCGAACGACGAGCACAAGCTTTTCTTCTGCTCGATGAACCTGGTGGAGTCGGACGACGGCGGGAAGACCGCCCACGTGATCGCGAGGGGCGTCCACGTCGACCACCACGCGCTCTGGATCGACCCGCAGGACCCGGACGTCATGGTGAACGGGAACGACGGCGGCGTATGGAGCTCGCGCGACGGTGGCAAGAGCTGGCGCTTCCTCGACAACCTGCCGATCGAGCAGCTCTACCAGGTGGCGGTGGACGACACGGTCCCCTACAACATCAGCGGCGGCCTGCAGGACAACGGCGCCTGGATGGGGCCCTCGCGCAACCCGTACGGCCGTGTCATGGACGGCACCGGCTGGTTCACCGTCGGCGGTGGCGACGGCGAGTACGCCGTGCCCGCCCCGAGCGATCCCAACATCGTCTACGTGGACATGCAGGGCGGTTGGGTGATGCGGCTGGACACCAAGACCGGCCTGGCTCGTAGCGTCAGGCCCACCGTTGCGGGCGGGTTCCAGCCCTCCAAGCCGCAGTCGGAGCTCAAGTACCGCTACAACTGGACGGCGCCGCTGGCGGTCTCCGCGACCGACGCGGACGAGGTCTACCTCGGCGCCAACGTTCTCTTCAAGACCATCGACGGCGGCCTCACCTGGCAGGCGATCAGCCCGGACCTCACCCGCAACGACAAGAGCAAGCAGCAGCTCACCGGCGGCAGCGTCAACCTGGACCTGTCGGGGGCGGAGAACTACGACACCATCCAGAGCATCGGCCTCTCCCGCGTCGACCCGCAGGTCATCTGGGTGGGCACCGACGACGGGCTGATCCAGGTCACGCGCGACGGCGGGGCGACGTGGTCCGAGGTAGCCCGCAACATCAAGGGCCTCGAGCCGTGGGGCCGGATCTACCAGATCGACCCCTCGCCGTTCGACGCGGCGGTGTGCTACGCCTCCGTCGACCGCCACATGCTCGACGACAACCGTCCCTACGTCTTCCGGACCGACGACTACGGCCGCAGCTGGAAGGCGATCTCTGCCGGCCTCCCCGCGGACTCTCCCGTCTTCGTGGTCCGTGAGGACCCGAACGTGAAGGGGTTGCTCGTTGCAGGCACCGACAGTGGCCTCTTCTACTCGCCGGACAACGGCGCCTCGTGGCTGGCGCTGAAGAGCAACTTCCCCCCGGCGCCGGTGTTCGACCTCACCTTCCAGAAGCGGCGCCACGACCTGGTGGTGGCCACGCATGGGCGCGGCGTCCTCGTCCTCGACGACATCACCCCTGTCGAGGTACTCACCTCCCAGATCGAGAAGGCCGACCTGCACCTGTTCCAACCGCAGCCCGCCGAGTTCTTCCACGTCTGGCGGAAGGCGGAGAACAACCGAGCCAGCGCCTACAAGGGCCACAACCCTCCGAACGGCGCCGTGATCACCTACTGGTTGAAGGAGGAGGTCAAGCCGGCCCACGCGGCGAATGGTGAGAAGGCGGACGCAGCCGGGGCGAAAGGCACACACGCGAAGGGGCCGGTGAAGATCGTCGTCACCGATGCCTCGGGCGAGGTCGTGCACACGCTACACGGAGCCGGCAAGCAGGGAATGAACCGGGTCGCCTGGGACCTGCGCTACGGCCCACCCACCAAGCTCTCCCGTGAGGTCACCAAGGCGCCGGAGAAGCCACGCGAGAGCTGGCGGCCCGGGGGGCCGCTCGTGATCCCCGGCGCCTACACGGTCTCGGTGAGCGCCGGCGATCGAACGGAGAAGACGACGGTGGCGGTCAAGCCCGACCCCCGCTTCCCGTTCGACCAGGACGCGGCCGAGGCGCAGCTCAAGGCGGCGCTGGGCGTACGGTCCGACGTCTCCGACCTGAACGCGATGCTCAACCGGGTCCAGAACCTGAGGGACCAGCTCGCATCCACCCGCAAGGCCGTCCACCTCGGCGGGAAGAACGAGGCCGAGGCGAAGGCTCCGTCCGCGTACAAGGGCGTCCTTGACAAGGGGGCGGCCCTCGACAAGAAGCTCACCGACTTCATGGCATCTGTCTACAACACTGAGATGCAGCCGGGCGTCGGAGAGGACGACATCCACTACCTGGCGCGGCTGCACGACCGGGCGTCGGGGATGATGATGATCGGGGCAATGTCCTACGACACCCGCCCGCGCCCCGTCGAACTCGAGGAGATCGCAGCGTTCCACGCCGAGGTCGCGAAGACGCTCAACGCCTTTTCGTCGCTGCTCACCAGCGACGTGGCGGCGTACAACCAGGCCGCCGCCGCCCAGGGGCTGCCGGTGCTGTTCACCGGCCAGGAGCCCGCGACCAGCGGGGAGTGAGGGCGCCGGACAAATGACGGCCACGGCCCTCGAGCTCCGCTCGGGGGCCGTGCGTCAACCGCGACGACGATGCGGCCGTGCTTGCCCGGGTGATATCGAGCTGCCCTAGGCCCCTACTTTGGCGCTTCTTGCCTGGCGCCAAGAGAAGAGAGGACAAAACCGAGGAACCCGGCCAAGACCACGCCGAGGTACACACGAAGGACGTCGATTCTGACCGTTATTCCGAGCAGTCTTTCTCTGAAGAAAGTGGCCTGGTCGTGATTCACAGTCACGTAACCCACCGCACCGCCTATCACCATGAGAAGCAGGGCCCAACGAAGCTCGGCCCACCTCCCCAGCACCAGCGCGCGAATCGCCCAGGCTACGGTGACCACCGAGATCGACACGGTTGCAACAAAAAGCGCTTCCATCTCCTACCCTATCCGGTAGAGGTTGCTGAGTTTTCGATCGAAGCCATCATACGCATCCGGTCACGCTACCTTCTCTTGACCCAGTAGGCGAGCTCGGGCTTCCAGCAGGTGGCTTCCAAGTCCTCGAGCTTGGCCTGGACGAAGGCCTGGGCATCCGCAACGGCCTGGTTGTAGACGGAGGGTGCGATCTCCTTGATGCAGAAGTCGAGCACGAGGCGGGCCTTGAGGTCGCCGTACTCTTCCTCCATCTCCTCGCGGAAGAAACGCCGGATGGAGGCGATCAGCTGCTTCTCGGTCTCGTCCTTCAGCCGGATGGTCATCTGTTGAATCCCCTCATGTCGTATGCGGCGGCTCCTGCTCTTTCCGAGCAGCGGTAGTCGCGAGCTTCTCCGCCAGGAAGGCGACCGTCGCCTGGTCGGCGCGCAGGCGGTCCTGCCAGCGCAGGAAGCCGTGGATCTCGCTGGGGGACACGATTTCCTTTTCCCGACACCTTACAGAGCATCTTGCAGAGTCGCGTTGCGTCATTGGTACACTCGGTCAGCTTCATGACGACCGATAGCTCTTCCTTCTGGAAATCGTTCGGCCCGGGCCTGCTGTGGGCGGCCGCGGCGATCGGTGTCTCACACCTCGTCCAGTCGACGAGAGCCGGGGCGATGGCGGGTTTCGGGCTCGCGGGAGTCGTGCTGCTCGCGAACATCTTCAAGTACCCGTTCTTCGAGTACGGACCGCGCTACGCGGCGGCGACCGGG
>CAZKGM010000005.1:4536-11268 GCA_964552395.1 uncultured Thermoanaerobaculia bacterium
CATCTTCAAGTACCCGTTCTTCGAGTACGGACCGCGCTACGCGGCGGCGACCGGGGACAGCCTCGTCGAGGGATACGCCCGCATCGGCCAGTGGGCGCTCTGGCTTTACCTGCTGATCACCCTGAGCACCGGGATCGTGATTCAGACCGCTATCGTGCTCCTCACGAGCTTCCTCCTGAAGCTCGCGTTCGGGCTCACCCTGTCGATGCCGCTCGTGGCCGCCTTCGTCTGCGTCCTGCTGGGCGTGCTGCTCTTCGTCGGCCGCTACCGGCTCCTCGACATCCTCATCAAGCTGATCCTGGCGCTGCTCGCCGTTTCGACCCTCGTCGCCGCCGCGGTCACGCTGCCGCGCGCCGACTGGTCGACGCTCGCCCTGCTTCCCCACGTCGGAGGTCCGACCGGCATTCACCTCGCGTTCTTGCTCGCGCTGGTCGGCTGGATGCCGTCGGCGTTCGACATCGCCGTCTGGAGCTCGCTGTGGACACTCGCCAAGAACGACGCCAGCGGCGAGCGGGTCAGCGTTCGCGGCGCGCTGCTCGACTTCCGCATCGGCTATGTGGGCACCGTCGTGATGGCGTTCGCCTTCCTCACCCTCGGCGCCACGGTCATGCATGGGTCGGGACACGCCTTCAGCCCCAGGGGAGGAGCGTTCGCGGCGCAGCTCGTCCGGCTCTACACCAGCACGTTGGGAGCGTGGACGGGTCCGATCGTCATCACCGCCGTCCTCACGACGATGCTGTCGACGGCGGTCACGGTGATCGACGGCTTTCCGCGCGCGATCGATCGCTCGCTCCGCGTGGTGACGTCCGGACGCATCGGCGGCCGGGCAGGAAACGACATGGGACTGGTCTACTGGGTCGGTCTGGTGAGCCTGGCGATCGGGACCGTCGTCGTCATCGCCCTGTTCTCGGGCACGCTCAGGACCATGATCGACTTCGCGACGATCGTGTCGTTCCTGGTGGCGCCTGCGCTGGGCTACCTCAATCTCCGCGCGGTTACCGCGCCCGAGGTCGCACCGGAGCATCGGCCCGGCAAGGCGCTCCTCGCGCTCTCCTGGACCGGCCTCGCCCTCCTCGGGGGCTTCGCCATCGTGTTCATCGTGAGCCTGGTCTCGCCGCTGTAACGAAACCCGCTACGAACGCGTCATCCGAATCGGTGCCTGACGTCCGGATATTCGCAGCAGCCCCCTGCAACCACAGGGGGGTACCGAACGATCAACTCTCGAACCCGAACGCGCGACGTTCGGTATGCTCGAGGAGGTCAAGAATGTCGTACGAACCCGTCTTTCCCTTCGTGCCGTCGGTGGTGTTCCCGGCAATGGCGCTGGCCTTTTGCGCCTTCATCATCTGGCTGGTCTTCAGAATGGCCGCCCGGCAGAGGGCGGTCCTCAGTCAGGAACGGCTGGCCGCCATGGAGCGCGGGGTGCACCTGCCGCCGGAGGCGTTCCTCGAGAGTCGGTGCCGCAGGGAGCGAAACTCCCTGAGGACCGGACTGGTCGAGGTGGCCCTCGGCGTTGGCATCGTGATCGCTCTTCTGATGTCCTGCCCCGGGAGCAGCTTCTGGGGCTGGGGGCTCGTTGTGATCCTGGTCGGCGTCGCGCACATCACCTACTGGATGGTGCGTGGCCGCAGGGAGTGGGAAGAAGCCCGGTCGGCCGATCTCGCCCTCATGCACGCGCGCGCGGCGGCGCCGGACGGCACTGTTCAGCGGGAGGGCGGCGAGCCGCGATGACCGTCGGGGAACCCGGCCGGTGGGCCGGGGACCGGGCGCTGACGGCCCGCTGCCTGGCCGGCGAGGAGAGCGCCTGGGGCGAGCTGGTGGCCCGCCACGGCGGCAGGATCTTCTCTCACTGCCGGCTCGCGGGCCTGAACCCCCAGGACGCCGAGGACGTCGCCCAGGAGGTGCTGATCTCGGCGCTGGGCTCGCTCGCCTCATACCGCGGCTGCGCGCTCGCCACCTGGCTGTACCGGCTGACCCACCGCCGGATAGCCGACTACTTCCGTTCGCCACAGCGGCGCCTGGTGTCGGTGGACGGGCCGGGCGAGCCCTCGAACGGCCTGGCCGGCCGTCCGGCGGAGGAGCGCGATCCCGAGTCGTCAGCCGCTGCCGCCGAGGAGGCGGCGCGCACCCGGCGGGCGCTCGCCGGCCTGCCCGAGCCCGCACGCTCCATCCTCACCGCCTACTACCTGTACGAGGCGCCGGTCCGCGAGATTGCAGAGGAGATGGAGATGTCGGTCAACACCGTGAAGTCGCATCTGCACCGGGGCCGCACGGCTCTGCGCAGGGCCGTGGAGGAACGCCATGATCTGTGACGACCTCGAGCTCCGCCTGTACGACGAGGATTGCCGCCGGGCGCTCCTCGGCACGGCCCCGATGCCGGAGGACGTGGCCGACCACGTCGCGGGCTGCTCCGCTTGCCGCAAGACATGGGCCGAGGCCGCGCGCGACACCGTCCGACTCACCCGCGACCTGCAGCTGGCGCCGCCGCCGTCGCTCGTCCGAAGAGCCGCCGCGGTAGCCCTGCAACCTCCCGCCCGGCCGCTGCTGGGATGGTATGACCTGGGCGTCGCCGTGACCGCCGGAGCCGTTCTCGTGGTTGTTGCCACCCTGGTGCCCGGAGCGGACCCCCTGTGGCAGTCGGCAGCCTTCTGGACCGGCGCCGCCGGCGGCTTCGCGGCCTCGGTCATCGACCGGAGCCTGCTGCTACCGTCCCTGGGTCTGCGGAGCTAATCGAGCGTACCGATCGGGGCTCGACGCAGGGAGGATGACCCGCAGTTCGAGGGGGTCCGCCGGATGAGAGAGGCGCTCGCCGTGCTGAAGCCGTACCGCGGCTGAGCTTGGGCGGGTCCTCGCCGACCTTGCCGACGTAGTGGCGTTGCTTGGTCGGCGACGCAAGGAGATCGACTGGTCGTACTTGGGCCTCCGGGTCCACGAGCTGGGCACCCTGTTGGCGCGGCCCGACCTGGAACGCCTCTACCTCGACGTGGTAGAGGAGTGAGGTCCGGGATTACATTAGCGTCTTGTTGGTGGCCATCGGCCCCCTTCGGTGCCTGACTTGAAGTATCGAAGTAACTCACTCAATAGGTTCGCCGGTACGGGCGACCCGCCTTCCGCATGAACGGCCGTCTCAGCCGGTGAAAGCCGGCTGCAGGCCATGAGTAGCCGTTGTGGGCGATGAAGGCGGAGAGGGTCGGTCCTGCGGGGAGAGGGGGAGCCTACTCTGAGGTCCCGGCTGCCGTGCGGTCGCCTGGCGGCCGCACGTCTCGCGTCTCCGGCGGTCGCGAAGCAACGAGGAGAGATGGTCGGCCTCGCGGCGACCGCCGGAGGTCGCTCGAGCCGCCTCCCCCAATCGTGGGGCCGTACTGCGCGCGCCAAGGGCCGTGGGAGCGCCCCTTACTCTGCAAACCCGGCGCCCGGACGTCTGCTTCGCAGACGCCCGTCGTCGCCTGCCCAAAGCGGGCGATGACCTCAGCTCCTGAGCCGCCATCGCGGCCCGCTCCGGGCAGACAACGAGGCGCCTCCCTCGCAGCTGTGGCCACACGTGAAAACGCGCTACCCGCGGGTTGCCAAGCTCGAGGTTTCCCGCCGGCGCGTCACGGCGAGGCGATACGAGTCGTTGAGAATCCCTTGAGGTTCGGGCGGAGAGCCCGTTCGCAGCGAAATCCGCGAGGCGGGTGTCAGGTGCGCGTTTTCTCGCTCTGGAGCACTTCGAATTCTCGAGCCCGGGTCATCTGGGCGCGATCGTAGCGAGAGCGGCGAGACCTCTGTCAGGGCTGGGTTCTGAGCGTCGAGCTGTCGGAGGCATACTTCCTGTATGTCGAGGACAGCGAGGCGTGAAGAGCACAGCCCTGGCTGGCGGATCGTCGGTCGCAGTAGGTCGCGACTGGATGGCCCGGGCTATCCGTGTTCGGTGCGGGCGATGATCTCGTCCTGCAGCGCCTCGGAGAGGTCGCAGAAGTAGTCCGAGTAGCCGGCGACACGGACGATGAGCCCCCGGTAGGCCTCTGGGTCGGCCTGGGCCTTGCGTAGGGTCTCGGCGGTGACGACGTTGAACTGGACGTGGTGGCCGTCGGCCTTGAAATACGTGCGCACCAGCTGTGCGAGCCGGCCGATGCCCTCTTCGCCCTCCAGCAGCGACGGGGAGAACTTCATGTTGAGCAGCGTGCCGCCGGTCTTGACGTGGTCCATCTTGGCGGCCGAGCGGAACACCGCGGTGGGGCCGCGGCGGTCGGCGCCCTGCACCGGCGAGATCCCCTCGGAGAGCGGCATCCCTGCCCGCCGGCCGTCCGGCGTCGCGCCGCACACCGAGCCGAAGTAGACGTGGCAGGTGGTCGGAAGCATCTCCAGGCGGTGCACCCCGCCGCGCGCGTCGGGACGGCCGTCAATGAGCTCGAAGGCGGCGTCGAATACCCGGCGCATGAGGTCGTCGGCCCCGTCGTCGTCATTGCCGTACTTGGGCATACGGTTGACCAGCCGGGCTCGCAGCGTGTCGGCGCCTTCGAAGTCGGCGTCGAGCGCCGCGACCAGGTCGGCGAGGGGCATTGCGCCGTTTGTGAAGACGTGCGTGCGGATGGCGGCCAGTGCGTCGGTGATGGTGCCGATTCCCACCGCCTGGATGAAGGTGTTGTTGTAGCGGGCGCCGCCAGCGTTGTAGTCGCGGCCGTGGGCGATGCAGTCGTCGATGAGGACGGAGAGGAATGGCGCCGGCATGTCGGTGGCGTAGAGACGCCCGACCAGCAGGTTGCCGCGGATCTTGACCTCCAGGAGGTGGGCGAGCTGGCGCTGGAACGCCTCGAAGAGGTCGTCGAAGGTGGCGAAGGATGCGGGGTCGCCGGTGGCGGGTCCCAGGCGCACGCCGGTGCGGGGGTCGACGCCGTCGTGGAGTGCCAGCTCGAGTACCTTCACCAGGTTGAAGTAGCCCGTGAGGATGTACGCCTCCTTGCCGAAGGCGCCGACCTCGACGCATCCCGAGCAGCCGCCGGCGCGGGCGTCCTCGAGGCTCTTCCCCTGCCGCAGCTGCTCCTCCACCACCGTGTCGGCGTTGAACAGCGAGGGGAAGCCGTAGCCCCGGCGCACCACCCGCAGCGCGTGAGCGAGCAGCGCATCGGGGGTCTTGCGCGACACCTGCACGTTGGAGGACGGCTGCAGCAGGTGCATGTCCTCGATGATGTCCAGGAGCAGGTGCGAGACCTCGTTGGAGCCGTCGGAGCCGTCGGCGAGGAGCCCGCCGACGTTGATATTGGCGAAATCGGTGTAGGTCCCGCTCTCGGCGGCGGTGACGCCGACCTTGGGCGGTGCCGGGTGGTTGTTGAACTTCACGAAGAAGCACTCCAGGAGCTCGCGCGCCGAGGCCTCGTCGAGGGTGCCGCCGGACAGTCCCTTCCGGTAGAACGGCAGCAGGTGCTGGTCCAGGTGGCCGGGGTTGAAGGCGTCCCAGCCGTTGAGCTCGGTGATCACGCCGAGGTGGCAGAACCAGTACGACTGCAGCGCCTCCCAGAAGTCGCGCGGCGCGTGTGCCGGGACGTGACGGCAGACGGCGGCAATTCGCTCGAGCTCGGCGCGCCGTACCGGGTCGGCGGTCTCCGCGGCCCGCTGCTCGGCGAGATCGGCGTGGCGCCCGGCGAAGAGGATCGCCGCGTCGCAGGCGATGGCCATGGCGGTGAGTGCCTCGCGCTTGTCGAGCGCCTCCGCATCTGCGCCGAAATCGAGAGCGGCCAGCCCACGCTCGATGTCGGCCTTGAAGTCGAGCAGCCCGCGCGAGTAGATCTTGCCGTCGAGCACGGTGTGCCCCGGCGCGCGCTGCTCCATGAACTCGGTGAAGACGCCGGCATTGTAGGCGGCGTGCCACTCCGCCGGCAGGTGGGCCATCATGCGGTCGCGCAGCGACCGGCCGCGCCAGTACGGGATGATCGTCGTCTCGTAGGCCCGGAGGCACTCGTCGGGCACCCGGTAGGAGGTCTTGGGCCGCGAGTCGAGGATGCGGAGGTCCTCCAGGCTGTGGCAGGTGAGCTCCGGGTAGGTCGGCGTCGCCTTCGGGCACGGCCCGCGCTCGCCGACGATGAGCTCGCAGTCGCCGATCCAGATCGTCTTGTGCCGGCAGAGATTCTCGAATGCTCTAGCGCGCATCACGGGGGCCGACCAGCGGCCGAGGTTCTCCTGGTAGAAGCGTGTCATCAACTCGGCGCGCTCGCACGAGATCGACGGCACTGTCTCCAGGCTCTCCTGCCGCAGCCGCATGGTCCGTTCGTTCATGACGTCACCCTCCGATGACGGCCTGGATGCCGCCTTCCGTGAACAGCGCAGCGACCTCGCGCATCCGCTCCGGCGACGGCTGCGGCACGGGCGCCAGGCCGTCCTCACGTCCGAGACGCGCCGCCTTGCCTGTGCCCGTGCGGTGGTAGGGCAGCAGGCTCACCCGCTCGACCGCCGGCAGCGCCGACGCGAGGGAAGCAACCGCGCGCAGGTTGGCGGGGTCGTCGTTGACGCCGGGAATCACCGGGATGCGCAACCAGATCCGCACCCCGAGCCGCGACGCCGCTTCGAGGTTCGCGACGATCGGGTCCAGGGCTACGCCGGTGAGCTCCCGGTGGCGCTCCGCGTCGAGGTGCTTGAGATCCCACAGCAGCAGATCCGTCCGCTCCGCTATCGCCGCTGCCACTTCCCGGGAGGCGAACCCGCAGGTGTCCACGGCGGTGTGGATCCCTTCCCGCCGGCAGGCCTCGAGGTTGGCGG
>CAZKGM010000005.1:11368-143303 GCA_964552395.1 uncultured Thermoanaerobaculia bacterium
CCCGCGGTGCGATGCCCTCCGGATTGTGGCACCACGGACAGCGCAGCGGACATCCCTTGAGGAAGACGGTGGTGCGGACTCCGGGGCCGTCGTGGAACGACGCCCTCTGGACGTTGAAGACGACGCCGCGAGGAACCTGAGCAGACCCGATGGACACATGCTCTCCCGCCTTGCATTCTACGCCGGGTGCGGTGGCCCGTCTTGCTTCTGTGTCCTTCTGTGCCTGGCTTGAAGTATCGAAGCAACTCACTCAGTAGGTTCGCCGGTGCGGGCGACCCGCCTTCCGCATGAACCCGTTCCAGCCCGTGAATGCCGGCTGCAGGCCGTAGGTGGCCGTTGTGGGCCATGAGCGCCCTGCGGCGGGTGCTCTGCGGCTCCGGCGGCCGTGCGGGCGCCGGAGCTAGGTGCTCGCTAATCCCAGGCTCTGGGCCGCTGACGCAAGGGCTTTGTCCAGGCTCCAGAGCCCGGTGCCCTGCAGCCGCGACGACGCCAGGAGGTTGATGTCGACCCAACCAAGGCCCCGTCCGTAGAGCTTCTCGGCTTCCAGGAACCGGAGCGCCTCGTCGTGCTCGACCTCCGGCACTATCGGCAGCGCCCACAGCAGTCCCAGGATCTCCACGCGGTTTCGAAGGTTTCCGCACGCCAGCTCGCCGACGACGTACGGGTGGATCGCCACGGCGCCTTTGTTCAAGAGCTCGACCAGAGGTGCATTCGTTCGCCGGAGGTGATCGATCCACACCGATGTGTCGGCCAGGACGCTCAAGAGGCACTCCTGCGTCGCGGGATCGGCTGAAGGTCGTTTTCGGTGCCGCCAAGACGCGCCAGCCTGCGGGCGCTCTCGAGCGCGATCAGTGCCTCGAGCCCGAGACGTACAAGAGAGGTCTTCTCCTGCACGCCGGTCAGCTTGGATGCGCGCTCCAGGAGGTCATCGTTGATGTTCAGTGTAGTTCTCATGCATATTAATATGCATGAAATATACATACGTGTCAAGGGACAAAACGTGGCTCCAAGCGACGTGGGAGAGGTTCTGCGTGGCTCCGACGAGCGTCCGGGGAATCTCCCCATGTCATCCGGAGAAGGCTGCGTTCAGCGGGGCGTGCCATGCTTCGATGGTTATCCTGGAGCGCGCTCTCATTCTCGGACTGTCGGGGGAAAACCTCGAGCTTGGCAACCCACGGGGAGCGTGTTCGCCCGTGTGCCGGAGCCACACAGAACGGTGCCCTCCACGCGACCCCTTTCTCTGCGGCGATTGTGTTGCTCGTCACACGCCCGCGAGCGTGTTGCTGGCGTGTCGCCGAATATGACGGCGATTGGCCCTCTCGCATCCCCTTGGGGCTTGACACGACCCCCCTTGTCACTTCATTATTGAGTGGTCAGAAGTGGCTCAAAATGGCCTGAAGTGGTTTAGGGGTTCCGATCGCGCCCGACCATGGAGGCCGAGGGGGTACGGTGGAGCGCTTTCGTGGGGGTTTTCCGGCGACGGTCGACGCGAAGGGACGCGTCAAGCTGCCGGCGAGGCTCCGCGAGCAGCTCGAGGCCGGGTTTGGCCGCGAGGTGTACGTTTGCTCGTTCTTCCCCCATGAGCTGCGGCTGTACCCCCTGGTCGTCTGGGAGGTGGTCGAGGAGAGGCTGCTGGCAAAGCCGGGGATGAAGCCGGCCGTTCTCAAGCTCGTGGAGCGTGTGAACTACGGCCAGCAGGTGGACATGGACGACCAGGGGCGGGTGCTGATCCCGGCCCTGCTGCGCGAGATGGTGGACGTTGATGGAGAGGTGGTGGTGTCGGGACGCATTAACCACCTCGCGGTAACCCGGCGCGAACGGGCGGCCTCCATGCTCGAGCAGGCTTCGCTCACGGATGACGAGCTCGAAGAGCTGGCACAGTTGGAGCTGTGATGGAGGGGGGACATGGGCATTCTTCACGAGCCCGTGCTGTGCGACCATGTTGTCGCCCTCCTCACCCCTGTCGCCCCGGGCCTGGTGGTCGACGCCACAGTGGGCCTCGGTGGCCATGCGACCGCGCTGCTGGCGGTCGGGACCGGCATCCGTCTTCTCGGTCTCGATCGTGACCCGCGCGCCCTCGAGCTGGCGCGCGAGCGACTCCTGCCCTTTGCCGACCGGATCCGTCTCGTCGAGAGCCCGTTCTCGCGCGTGTCCGACGTGCTGGCGGAGCTGGGCGAGGAGGCGCCGTGCGCCATCCTGGCGGACCTCGGGTGCTCGTCGCTGCAGCTGGACTCGGCGGAGCGCGGCTTTTCGTTTCTCGCTGACGGGCCCCTCGACATGCGCATGGGCGCCACGGGTGCGACGGCAGCAGAGCTGGTCAATACCGCCGACGAGGGGGAGCTGATGCGGATCTTGTGGAGGTACGGGGAGGAGCGTCGGTCGAGGGCAATCGCCCGTGCTATCGTCGCGCGCCGACGGCGCGCGCCCCTCGGATCGACCCGCGACCTCGTGCAGGTCGTGATTGGAGTTCTCGGCCGCGGCCGAAGAGGGCGGGTGCATCCGGCGACCCGGACCTTCCAGGCGCTACGTATCGCGGTCAACGACGAGCTCGGCGAGCTGGAGAGGTTCCTCGAGCCGGCGGCCGAGGCGCTGCGGCCCGGCGGGCGCCTGGCTGTTATCAGCTTCCACTCTCTCGAGGACCGGATCGTGAAGCACACCATGCGCCGACTCGAGGGACGGTGCACGTGTCCACCGGACCTGCCTGCCTGCTCCTGCGGCGCACGGCGCGTTCTGCGGCGGCTGGGCGCGAAGCCGATCCGGCCGGATGAGGCGGAGGTGCGCGCCAACCCCCGTGCGCGGTCGGCGCGCCTCAGGGTCGCGGAGCGGGTGGAGGAGCAGCCGTGATCGAGCTTCCGATCTCGCGCCCATCGAACCGTTACCTGGTACGGCAGCGCGACCGCCGGTGGCTCCATGTCCTGGGCGGAACCCTGCTCCTTGCAGGCGCGCTGGTGGCGGTGTTGTTCGCGGTGGGATGGCCTCGCTTGAAGGCGACCTCGATCCACTACAACCTGATCCGTCTACGCGCCGAGGTCGAGCACCTGCAGCGGGTCGAGCGCGTGCTCGAGTTCGAGGTCGAGCGCGAGCGGGACCCCGCGCTGCTGGCGCAACGGGCCAGGGCGATCGGTCTTGTGCCACCGAGCCCGGGTGAGGCGCAAGTGCTGGCGCCGCAGGAGGCGTCCAGGTGAAGCCGCGGCGGCTGACTCTGGTGACCGTCGTGCTCGCGTTGGCGGGAGTAGGGGTCGCGGCGCGCGCGGCCCAGGTGATGGTCCTCGAGCATGGCAGGTACGAGCGGCTCGCGAAACGACAGCAACGGAGAACCATCACGGTTCCGAGCTTGCGGGGCGAGATCAGGACGGCCGATGGCTACCTTCTGGCGACCAGCGCCAGCCGGGTCGCCGTCCAAGTCGACACCCATGCCCTCCAGTATCCCCAGCTGTTCGCCGGGGCGGCGGCGCCGATCCTCGATCTGCCCGCGGCCGGAATCGAGAGGCGACTGGAAACGGGCCCACGCGCGCTGTGGCTGGCCCAGCGGGTAGAGCGGAAGACCGGTGAGGCGCTGCGCCAGCTGGCGCCCGGCGCCGTGATCCTGGTTCCGGACAGCGAGCGTCTTTACCCTCTGCACAGGCTGGCGGCGGCGGTTGTGGGGTTCACTGGGCGAGAGGAGCTGCGGACAGTGGGGCGGTTCGGGATCGAGCAATCGTACGAAACATTGCTCGCCGGCGAGCCGGGGCGCTACCTCGCGGTCCGAGACGCCGAGCAGCGGCAGGTGCGGCTGCGGCGCCTCCAACGCGGCCGGCCCGGGTTCGATCTCGAGCTGACCCTCAACGCTCGCCTGCAGGCCGCCTGCGAGGCGGTGCTGAGAAGCACGGTGACGTCGACTGCCGCAAAGGGAGCCGCCGCGGTCGTTCTCGACCCTGCGACGGGAGACATCCTTGCGCTTGCCTCCGTACCTTCATTCGACCCCCAGGACCCGGCCGGCTCGCCGTCTCGGTGTTGGCGGCTGCGGCCGGTGCAGGACGCCTATGAGCCGGGGTCGACAGTCAAACCGCTGGTGGCGGCGGCGGCCCTGGCGGCGGGAGCGGTAAGGCGGGGCGAGCGGTTCGACTGCACGCAACGCGGGATCTCGGTCGCAGGACACTGGATCCACGATCATGCCGATCCGGGTCGCTACACGCTCGACGAGATCATTACGCACTCTTCGAACGCCGGCATGGTGGAGGTCGCCCAGCGCCTCGATCCCGAACTGCTGTGGCGGACGTTTGTTGCGTTCGGGCTCGGGCGTGCGCCGCGAATCGGTCTCGCAGGGGAGGCGTCGGGCCTGCTGCTACCGGTGTCGAGCTGGTCCCGCCTCAGCCCAGCCGGGGTTTCCCTCGGCCAGGAGCTCACCGTCAGCCCGCTCCAGATGGCCTTGGCCTACGCAGCCATCGCCAACGGCGGCTGGTTGCCGCGACCCCGCCTGGTGCAGCGGGCGACGGGTGGGCTCGACGTGACGAGCGGTGACCCGGGGTGGCGCGCGCGGGTGCTCGATGATGCCCTTGCCGAGCGCCTGCAGCACATGCTCGAGCAGGTCGTCGAGCAGGGGACCGGGACCGAAGCGGCGGTCGATGGCTACCGGGTGGCCGGCAAGACCGGAACCGCGCAGCGGGCGACGAACGGCCAGTTCGACGACAAGCACCACGTGGCGTGGTTCGCGGGCTTCCTGCCGTTGCCGCGGCCACGGGCGGTGATTGTCGTGGCGGTCGACGAGCCGAGCCGGGACTACTGGGCGTCCTCGGTGGCGGCGCCCTGCTTCCGCAGCATCGCGGAAGAGGTCTTGCGGCTGCTCGTGATACCGCCTGCCGGCGGCCGTGTGCAGGTGGCACGAGCCGGCAGAGCGCGCTCGGAGGCGGTGCTGTGAGACTCGCCGATCTCGTGTCGCGTCTCGGCCAGGTCGCCGCCGCCGGTGATCTCTCGGACCGGGTCGACGGGATTATCCACGACTCGCGTCGGGTGCGTCCGAGGTGGATCTTCGCGGCCTTCCCGGGTGCAGTTACCCACGGCCTCGAGTACTTGGAGGAAGCGCGGCAGAGGGGTGCCGCGGCCGTCCTCACCGACCGGCCGGCCCCGCACGGCGAGACCTTGCCGTGGCTGATGAGCGCCGTACCGCGCCGCCATGCGGCGGTCGCTGCATGGGCGCTTGCCGGTGACCCGCAGCGACGTCTGACGATGGTGGGGGTCACCGGTACCAATGGCAAGAGTACGGTGGTCCATCTGCTGTCAGAGATCCTGCAGGCGGCCGGACGCGAGACGGGGGTGTTCGGTACGCTTGCCTATCGGGTGCCGGGTGGCGAGATCCCGGCCGAGCGCACCACCCCCGAGGCGGCCGACCTGGCACCGCTGCTGAGGCAGCTGGTGGACTGCGGGGGCGAAGCGGCGGTGATGGAGGTATCGTCACACGCGATTGCGCTCGAGCGCGTTGCGGGCCTCGAGTACGACGTCGCAGTGCTGACCAACCTGTCGCGGGACCACCTCGACTTCCACCACGATATGGAGTCGTACTTCGCGACCAAGAGGTGGCTCTTCACCGATGGCCTGGCGGCGGACGGACGTCGAGTGCTGCCGCTCGACGAACCGTGCGGAACGAGGCTTCTGGCGAGCCAACGGCCGGGAGACGTTACCTATGGCCTCGCCGGGGGCGACGTTCACGCCATCGAGCCGCGGTTCGACCTCGACGGGACCAGGTTCGGGCTCGCCATCGCGGGCGGGCTCTCAGAGGTGCGCTTACCATTGATCGGCGAGCACAACCTGCGCAATGGGCTCGCCGCCGCCGCTGCCGCACACGCCGTCGGCGTACCGCTTGGGCCGATCGCGCAGGTCCTGAATGCGGCCAGACCGCTGCCGGGACGACTCGAGCGGGTGGCGGCAGAGCTAGCCTTTCCCGTCTTCGTCGACTACGCTCACACACCCGACGGGCTGACCGCTGTGCTGCGATCGCTACGCCGGGTCAGCGAGGGGCGGCTGTTGGTTGTGTTCGGTGCGGGCGGCGACCGTGATCCGGGCAAGCGGGAGCCGATGGGACGGGCCGTGGGCGAGCTCGCAGACGTCGCCATCGTCACCTCCGACAACCCGCGCTCCGAGGATCCGGAGGTGATCGCTGCGGCTGTGGCGGCCGGCGTGCGTGCAGCCGGTGCCGAACCACGAGTGGTGCTCGACCGTCGCCACGCGATCGCGGTTGCGCTCGATCTGGCCGACGAGCACTCGCTGGTCGTGATCGCCGGCAAGGGGCACGAGGCAGAGCAGGTCATCGGTGGGCGGCGTCTGCCATTCTCGGACCGGGAAGTGGTGAGCGAGCTCGCCGGGAGGTTGGCATGCGGATGACCGCCGGCGAGGTGGCCCGCGTTGTCGGCGGGCTTGTCGAGGGAGACCCCGGAGCCGTGCTTACGGGAGCCGAGGTCGACTCACGGCGGTTGCGCGAAGGCGACCTGTTCGTGGCCCTCGAGGGCGAGGCGAAGGACGGTCACGAGTTCGTGGCGAGCGCGCTGCAACTTGCTGCGGCAGCCCTGGTTCGTAGCGAACGGCAGCTGGCACCGCCACCACCGGGTCGCGCGCTGATCCGGGTCGAGGAGCCGCTCGCCGGCTATCACGTGCTGGCAACCCTCGAACGCCGGCGGCGGACCTGGCAGATCGTTGGCATCACCGGCTCGGTCGGCAAGACCACAACCAAGGAGTTCCTCGGCAGCCTCCTCTCCTCCCGCTTTCGTACCGGAATCTCAGCGGGCAACCGCAACTCGACGCTGGGCTTACCGGCACAGCTTATCAACCAGTCCGAGGACGCCGAGCTCTTCGTTGCCGAGATGGGAATGAGCCATCCAGGTGAGCTCGACATCCTCGGGCGCATCGTCCGCCCTGACGTTCTCCTCTACACCCGCCTCGCACTGGCGCATACCGAGTTCCTCTCTGACATGGAGACGCTGGTCAGCGCCAAGGCGGAGCTCCTGCCGTACCTCAACCCCTCCGGCTGCCTGATCATCAACGACGATGATCCATACCAGGCCGGCTTCGCCGAGCTTTCCCCGGCGACGATGGTGTCTTACGGCAGGACTGCGTCGGCGGTGCGCATCGAGTCGCTGGACGATCTGGGGCTGCTCGGGACCAGGTTTCGACTCGTAATCAACGATGAGAGCGCGGACGTGGAGCTGGCGGTTCCGGGCCGACACCAGGCCGAGAACCTCCTTGCAGCCGCCGCCGTGGCTGCAACTCTGGGTATCTCCGTTGAGGAGATTGCAGCCACTGCGGCCACTCTCGATGCGGCGGAGCATCGCGGCCGGCTGTTCCGTACGCCGGGGGGGGTCACGGTGGTGGACGACAGCTACAACGCGTCGCCGCTGGCGGTGCGTCGGCTGCTGTTCCTGTTAGCGAAGGCTCCCGGGCGGCGGGTCGCGGTGCTCGGAGAGATGTACGAGCTCGGTGAGCAGTCGGCCTCCGCCCATGCGGAGATCGGACACGAGGCCGCACACAGCTGCGACGTGCTGATCGCTGTCGGGAAGGAGGACGCCGCGTGCCTCGCCGAGGCTGCCCTGGATGCCGGCATGGAGGCGCCGCTGATCCACCTGATCGAGAATGCGGAGGCGGCCACGCAGCGGTTGATCCGGGTTGTTGAGCCAGGCGACGTGGTTCTGATCAAGGGCTCGCGAGGGGTCGGCCTCGACTGCACCGTCGCCGCATTGCTGGAGGAGGGCGCCTGATGCTGTACTGGCTCCTCTTCCCGCTCAAGGATCTGTGGATCGGCTTCAACGTTTTCCGATACATCACCTTCCGCACCGGTCTGGCGATCGCTTCGGCGTTCTTCATCAGCCTGCTCCTCGGCCCGCTGGTGATCAGGCGGCTGGCGGCCCTACAGATCCGGCAGACGATCCGCCAGGAGGGCCCGGAGCGGCACCTCGCCAAGGCGGGAACCCCAACCATGGGAGGGGTTCTGATCGTCGGAGCGTTTACGATCGCGACGTTGCTGTGGGCGGATCTCACCAACCCCTACCTGTGGACGGTGGTTCTCGTCACCCTGGCGTACGCGGGGGTCGGCCTTGCCGACGACTGGATGAAGGTGCGGCACCATCGCAGCCTCGGGCTCAGCGCGAGGCAGAAGCTCCTCCTGCAGGCTGTGATCGGCCTCGCCGCGGGTTACGCGGTGCGCACCTTGGCTGCGCCGGCTCCGCACGCAGGTGCGCTGGCGTTGCCGTTTTTCAAGGACGTGCTGCTGCCGCTGGGGATCCTGTACTTTCCCTTCGTGATGGTCGTCCTGATCGGGGCCTCCAACGCCGTCAACCTCACGGATGGGCTCGACGGTCTCGCTATCGGTTCGATGGCCATCGCCATCGCGACCTACACCGTGTTCGTGTACATCGCGGGCCACTCGCGCATTGCCGATTACCTGCGCATCGTGTCGGTCTCGGGCGCGGGCGAGGTGACCGTTTTCACCGGCGCCGTGGTCGGTGCGGCGTTGGGTTTCTTGTGGTTCAATTGCCATCCGGCGCAGGTATTCATGGGTGACGTGGGCTCCCTCGGCCTCGGCGGCGCGATCGGCATCGTGGCCGTGGTTGCCAAACAGGAGCTACTGCTGATTGTCGTTGGCGGACTGTTTGTGGTCGAGGCGCTGTCCGTTCTCATCCAGGTGGGCTCCTACCGGCTGCGCGGCAAGCGGGTCTTTCGCATGGCTCCGTTGCACCACCATTTCGAGCTCAAGGGCTGGGACGAAACCCAGGTAGTCGTACGGTTCTGGATCGTTGGCGTGGTGTTCGCTCTGGCCGGGCTCGCCACCCTGAAGCTGAGGTGAGCGTGAGGCACCGTCCCCCTTACCGCGTGTTGGTTGTCGGCCTGGGCGCCTCGGGCCAGGCGGCGGCCCGCCTCGCGGCAGCCGAAGGAGCGATGGTGAGGGTCACGGACCAACGTTCCCCAACCGAGCTCGCCGATGTTGTCAACGGTATGGAACGGATCGACGGGGCGTTTCTTGGCGGCCATCCGACAGCCTGCCTGGAGGGCATTGACCTGGTGGTGACGAGCCCGGGCGTGGCGCCAACAACCGCGATCCTGTCCGAGGCGAGGAGCCGCGGCATCGAGGTTCTACCGGAGGTCGAGTTTGCCTGGCGGCGGCGGATGGACTCGCCGTTGGCTGCGGTTACCGGCTCCAACGGGAAGAGCACAGTGACGACGCTGATCGCCGACATGCTGGCGGCCTCGGGGACGGCAGCCGTTGCGGGCGGCAACCTCGGCACGCCGGCCTCACAGCTGGTGCTCGATGGAGGATGGAGCCATTGGGTCCTCGAGATCTCGAGCTTCCAGGCGGAGCTCATGGTCGGGCTGCGGCCGGCCGTCGGCGTGCTCCTCAATCTTACCCAGGATCACCTCGAGCGCCACGCGAGCTTCGACGACTACCGGCGGGCCAAGCTGCGGCTCATTGCCCACCAGACCGCTGCCGATGTGGCGGTGCTCAACCTCGACGACCCGGCCCTCGAAGCGGTCGAACCGCTCGCCCGTCGTCTCTGGTTCTCCATTGCCGGCAAGGCGGACGGGTGGCTTGACGGCGACGTGCTTCGCCTGGATCGCGACGAGCTCATACGCACCGACGCCATGGCTCTCGCCGGCCAGCACAACCTGGCCAACGCCCTGGCAGCGGCCCTTGCGGCGCGTGAGCTCGGCGCCACCGTGCAAGCGGCAGCGGCGACGCTCGCCAGCTTCCGGGGCCTGCCGCACCGCCACGCCACGGTCCACGAGGCCGGCGGCGTGCGCTGGGTCGATGACAGCAAGGCAACCAACGTCGGCGCCACACAGGCGGCTCTCGCGGGCTATGACGAGAAGAGCGTGCACCTGATCCTGGGCGGGCTCGGCAAGGGACAGGACTTCGGGCCGTTGGCCCCTGGGGTCGAGCGCGCCGCGCGGGCGGTGTACCTCATCGGTGCCGACGCGCAACGGATTGCCGCGGCGCTCGCCAATGCGGCGCCGCTCGAGCTGTGCGGTACCCTCGACGAAGCGGTGGCACGAGCCCGCCGGGCGGCACGTTCTGGAGAGATCGTGCTGCTGGCGCCGGCCTGCGCCTCCTACGATCAGTTCGCGAGCTACGCGGCACGCGGAGACGCTTTTGCGGAGATGGCTCGCGGGAAGGAGGTCGGATGCCGCTGAAGCAGCGCTTCGACCGCCTCCTGCTCACGGCCGCCGTGGTCGAGACCGTGCTCGGGCTGGCCCTGGTCGCGTCGGCGTCGTGGCTCATCGCCGTCGAGCGGTACCATCGTCCCGGGACGTACTTTCTAACCTGGCAGGCGGCGGCAGCGATGGTCGGGATGGCGGCGCTGGTCGCGGCGATGCACGTTCGCCTCGAGCTGCTCGAGGACGAACGGCTGGGATGGGCGCTGGTCGCGGGATCGTGCCTACTGCTCGTGGGCGCGCTCGCCCAGGCGCCGGTGGCCCACGCCCACCGCTGGATCGGAATCGGCGGGCTGTCGGTGCAGCCTTCGGTGCTGGCGAGAGTGGCGGTGATCGTGTTCGCATCGGTGCAGCTGCCGCGCCTGGCTGATGAGGGTTGGCGGCCGCGACGGCTGATGCTCATCGGCAGCAGTCTCGTCATCACTGCCGCCTTGATCGTCCTCGAGCCGGATCTCGGCTCCTCCGTGCTGCTGCTTGCCGTCGTCGCCGCAATGGCGGTGGTTGCCGGCATGCCGGCGCGCCTGATGGCGGCGCCGGCGGTGGCCGGGCTGGCCGCAGTCGTCGTCGCGGTCGCCACGTCGCCGTACCGGTTGGCTCGGGTCCGCGCGTTCTTCGATCCCGAGGCGGCGAGTGCGGCCGCCTGGCAGACGCGACAGAGCCTCATCGCCATCGGCAGCGGCGGTGTCCTGGGAAGGGGCTACGGCGCCGGTCTGCAGAAGCTGTTCTTCCTGCCCGAGCCGCACACCGACTTCATCTTCGCCATCGTCGGTGAGGAGTTGGGCCTCATCGGCGCCCTCACCCTTCTCCTCCTGGTGGGCGTCATCGCGTGGCGGGGGTTACGCATCGCGCGCCGTCAGGTGCAACCACACCTCGCCCTGCTCGCCTTCGGCCTGACCTTTGCTTTCGCCCTGCAGAGCCTGCTGCACATGTCGGTTTGCCTCGGCCTGGCGCCGCCCAAGGGCATTCCTCTGCCACTCGTCAGCTACGGCAAGACCGATCTCGTGGTCTCCCTCGGCTCGCTGGGTTTGCTGCTGAACCTCTCCCGGGAGGTGGGCCCGTGAGCCGCATGGTGGTGATTGCGGGCGGCGGCACGGGCGGCCACATCTTCCCGGGGTTGGCGGTGGCGGAGCAGCTGCAGACGATGGGGGTTTCCGTGCACTGGCTGGGCGCCCGCCGCGGTCTCGAGGCGGAGCTGGTCGGTCAGCGCGGCCTGCCGCTGACCCTGGTGGAGATCGAAGGCATTCATGCTCGCGAGCCGGCGGCGGTGGTGCGCGCCCTCTTCGCACTGCCGTCTGCGATCGGCGGAGCCTTGCGCGCGCTGCTGCGCCTGCGGCCGATGTCGGTGCTCGGCGTCGGCGGGTACGCCTCAGCCGCGGGAGTCCTCGGCGGGGGTATGCTCGGGATACCGTGGGTGCTGCAGGAGCAGAACGCGATTCCGGGGTGGACGAACCGGCTGCTGGCGCCGTGGGCCGACCTCATCTGCTGCGGCTTTGCCGATGCCGTCGCCGAGTTTCCATCGCTCGACGCGGAGTGGACGGGCAATCCGGTACGTTCACAGTTCTTCGACACCGAGGAGCCTGCCGTGCACGAGCCGCCGCACCTGTTGATTCTCGGCGGCAGCCAGGGCTCGCTGTTTATCAACCGCGTGCTGCCGCGCGCGCTGGCCGAGCTTGCGAGGGCCGGCATCAGACCGAAGGTGCTGCACCAGGCGGGCGTGCGGTGGGCGGAGGTCGTGCGCACGGCGTACGCGGACCTGCACTTCGAGGCCGAGGTGCGCGCGTTTCTCGCCGAGCCGTGGACCGCGTTCGCCGACGCGGATCTGATCGTTGCACGTTCCGGCGCCCTCACCGTGGCCGAGCTGGCGGCCGCCGGTCGTGCAGCGCTTCTGATTCCCTTCGCGGCGGCTGCGGGCAACCATCAGGAGCACAACGCCCGCTCGCTGGCGCGCGCTGGCGGCGCGGTGGTGCTGCTCGAGCGCGACGCGACGCCGGCACGGGTTGCCGCCGTGTTGGGAGGGCTCATCGCCGAGCCCGGGCGGCTCGGCGCGATGGCCGAGAGCACGCGATCGTTCGCGTTGCCGGATGCGGCGCGCCGGATCGCCGAGCGGCTGGTTTCCGTGGGGGGTGGGACGTGAGGCTCGGCGGCGTAAGGCACCTGCACTTCATGGGGATCGGTGGGGCCGGAATGAGTGCGCTCGCAGAGCTCGCACTGGCCGAGGGTCTGGAGGTGAGCGGCTGCGACCTTCAGTCCACCGATCGGATACAGGCGCTCGAGCGGCTGGGAGCTCGGGTTGCGGTGGGCCACGATCCCCGGCACCTGGACGGCGCCGACGCGCTGGTGGTGACATCGGCCGTCGTTGGCGATCAGCCCGAAGTGAACGAGGCTCGGCGGCTCGGTGTGGCGGTCGTGCGTCGGGCCACGCTCCTCGGTGAGGCCATGCGCGGCCACCTGGGAGTCGCTGTCGCCGGCAGCCACGGCAAGACCACGACCTCGGCCCTGATTGGCTTCGTCCTGACGAGGGCCGGTTGCGATCCGACGGTCGTCATCGGCGGTCGCGCCGCCTACCTTGAGGGTCACAGCCGTCGTGGCCGGGGCGAGCTGATGGTGTGCGAGGCGGACGAGTACGACCGCTCGTTCCTCGAGCTGGCGCCGGCCTGGGTCGTTGTCACCAACATAGAGGCAGAGCACCTCGACACCTATGGCACCGTGGACGCGCTCGAGGGGGCGTTTGCCGAGCTCGCTGGACGGGTGCCGTTCTACGGTGCGCTGATCGCGTGCATCGATGATCCGGGCGCCGCCCGCGTGGCGGCCGTTCATCGGGGACGCGTCGTGACGTACGGTACCGGGCCCGCAGCGCATCTGCGCGCCGAGGATCTGCGAACCACGGCCGCCGGGAGCCTGTTCACGGTTCGCTGCGACGGCGAGCCCATCGGCGACGTCGAGCTCGGTCTGCCAGGGCTGCACAACGTTCGCAACGCGCTGGCCGCGATCGCGGTCGGCATCGAGGTCGGTCTCAAGATCGAAGATATGGCGCCTGCTCTGGCCGTCTTCGACGGCGTTGAGCGTCGTTTCCAGCTGCTCGGCGACCGCGATGGCGTGACGGTGGTGGATGACTACGCCCATCACCCGACCGAGATCCGCGCGCTGCTGGCCGCGGCACGCCAGCGGTTTCCCGAGCGGCGTCTGGTGGTTGCGTTCCAGCCACACCTGTACAGCCGTACGGAGCGCTTCGCGCTCGAGCTCGGCGCCGCCCTCGCCGGTGCCGACAGCACGATCGTGCTGCCGATCTACGCCGCACGCGAACGGCCGCTGCCAGGAGTTGCCGCGAGACTCGTGGTTGAAGCGGTGCAGAACTGCGGCGGCGTGGCAATATCGGTTTCCTCGCTCGAGGACGCGGTTCGGGTGTTGGACGGCGAGCTGCAGCGGGGGGACGTGTTGCTGACGGCCGGGGCCGGCGACATCGACCGTGTCGCCGTGGCGTGGCTCGGAGGTGGCGTGTGAGGGCGTTGCCGCCTCCGTTCCCGGCCGGCCTGCGACGGCCGCGTCCGAGGCGCGCCCGGCTGTGGGTGCGATGGCTGCCGCTGGCGCTGCCGGCCGTGCTCCCACTGGCGTTGCTCTGGCGGGTGGGGACGGTCCAGATCCAAGGCTGTCCTGGCCTTCCGGCCTCGGCGTGCCGTTCGCTCCACGACCTGGTCGGAACCCCTGTTGTGCTACTCCACCTCGACCGTATTCGCGATGATGTCCAGGCGTGGCCGGGAGTGGCGCTGGTCGAGGTCCGCTTCGAGGCGCCGGGTACCTTGTCGGTAACGGCGCATCCTGCGGAGGCGGCCGGCTCGGTTCGGGTAGGCAGGGGGTGGCGGGCCGTCTGCGCCGACGGCCAGGTTGGAGCTGCGCTGACAGCGCCGCAGCCACCGGTCCTGGCTGGCTTCGGTGCCGACCGCGGCAAGCTGGCCTCGGCGCTCGTTGTCGGTCGGCGGCTGGCAAGGCAGACGGGCCTCGTCGTCCGGCGCTTGCGCCGCATCCTTCCCGACGACCTCGAGGTCGTGCTCGCCGACAGCGGCGGGGAGTCGTACACCATCCACGTGGTGCCCGGCGGGAGCAGGGCAGAGCGAGCCTGGTGCGAGCTGCTCCGGACCGGCGGCGCCGGCGCGTGGGCCGACCTGCGTGGAGATTTCCGAATGGTCATTGGGGGTGCTCGATGAGCGACCTCGAGCCCCTGGTCGGTATCGATGTCGGTTCCAGCGCCGTCTCGGTCGTGGTGGCGGTTGATGAGGGTGATGACCTCGTTATCCAGGGGTGCGGCCAGGCCCGGCACGATGCGGCCCGCAAAGGGGTCATCGCCGACCTGGAGGAGGTCGCCGAGGCGGTGCGTGCCGCCGCCGAGGAGGCCGAGGCCATGTCCTCGCTGCCTGTAGAGGAGGCCGTGGCCGGTATCGGCGGGACGCCCATCCAGGGCGCGCGGGCGACAGCATCCGTACCGGTGACCGGGCGCAACCACACGGTGTCCGAGGAGGACCAGCGGCGGGCGCTGGCCGCCTGCGCCCATGTCTCGATACCCCCCGACTACCGGGTTCTCGACATCGTCCC
The DNA here is from genome assembly GCA_964552395.1 of uncultured Thermoanaerobaculia bacterium. Classification (GTDB taxonomy): domain Bacteria; phylum Acidobacteriota; class Thermoanaerobaculia; order Thermoanaerobaculales; family Sulfomarinibacteraceae; genus JAJDNH01. Next base: position 26,129 of record CAZKGM010000005.1, read on the forward strand.
ATGCGGCTTTGCGCTCGATGGCCAGGGAGGGCTGGCGCGTCCGCTCGGGATGCCCGGCCGCCGGCTTGACGCCTCGGCGTATGTGCTCTACACGCACAGGACCCACGCCGACACTGTGGAGCAGGCGGTGAACCACGCGGGCGTTGCGGTCAGTCGCCTCGTCCACGAGGCGCTTGCCGCCAGCGAGGCGGTACTCCTGCCGGACGAACGGGATCTGGGCTGCCTACTGCTGGACGTCGGCTACGGCTCCTCCGAGTGGGCCCTGTTTTCAGAGGGCGGCGTGGTCGCGATCGGCGCCACGCCGGTAGCGGGGCGGGTGTTCACCAACGACATTGCGGTCGTGCTGAAGACGACAACCGCGGCCGCGGAGAGTGTGAAGCGGCGGTTCGGCGGCGCTCCCGACAGCGAGAGAATCGATGGCGAGGGTCTCGAGGTGCCGTCACTTGGTGGCGACGGGGTTCTGGTGTACCCAGGGCGTTTCGCCGCCGAGATCGTACACGAGCGGTTGCGCGACCTTCTGATACGGGTCCACAGGGCCCTCCTGGAGGATGGCCTCGATGCGCTGCCGAGGGCCGGCCTGGTATTGACTGGCGGAGGCTCCCTCCTCGAGGGTATGGTGGAGTTGGCTCAAGAGATTTTTGGTGTTCGCGTGCGCGTGGGTGCTTCGCGTACTCTGGCAGGGCTCACCGAGCCCGTTTCCGGTCCCGAGTGGACCGTGGCGTGCGGCCTGGTATTGTCGGAGCACCGGCGGCGCCACGATCAGACGGCATTCCGCCAGAGCGGACAGGCGGGGGTCCTTGCCTGGATCCGCCACGCTCTGGGAGAGTTCTTCGAGCTAGGAGGTGGATCGTGATCGAGTTTGACAACGGTGCGGCGAAAGAGGGTCGGCGGCGCGGGTCGTCAGAGAAGCAGGATGAGGCGATGATCCTGCTCGACGACGGCATCTCGCCCGCCAGAATCAAGGTCATCGGCGTAGGAGGGGGCGGCTGCAACTCGGTGAACCGCATGATCGATGCCGGCCTGGGCGGGGTCGAGTTTATTGCGGCCAACACCGACGTGCAGGCGCTCGGGCACTCGCGGGCCGCGGTCAAGCTGCAGCTCGGCCAGGAGCTGACGCGAGGCCTCGGCGCCGGCGCCAACCCCGAGGTCGGCCGCAACGCCGCTCTCGAGGAGACGGAGCGCATCTTCGATCTCATCGACGGTGCGGACATGGTGTTCATCACCTGTGGGATGGGCGGGGGCACCGGCACCGGGGCAACGCCGATCATCGCCCAGATGGCGGCCGACGCGGGAGCTCTGACGGTGGCGGTGGTGACCAAGCCCTTCAGCTTCGAGGGCTCGAGGCGACGCAAGGTGGCGGAGGAGGGGATCGCCTCGCTGGCGGAGAATGTCGACACGCTCATCACGATCCCCAACGACCGCCTCCTTAAGTTTGTCGAGCGGACGACCAACTTCACGGAGGCGATGCGGATCGCCGATGACGTCCTGCGCCAAGCCGTCCAGGGCATCGCCGACATCATCACAGTGCCGGGCCTCATCAACCGCGATTTTGCGGACGTGCGGACCGTCATGAAGGGGATGGGGCACGCCATCATGGGGATCGGTGTCGCCTCGGGCGAGCACCGTGCGGTGGAAGCCGCACAGCAGGCGATCGCCTCGCCGTTGCTGGAGGAGACTTCCATCGAGGGTGCCCGCGGCGTGCTCATCAACATCTCCGGCGGCGACGACCTGACCCTCAACGAGATCAACGAGGCGGCGGAGATTATCACCGAGGGGACCGACGCCCAGGCGCAGATCCTGTTCGGGGCCGTCATCGATCCCACACTCGAGGATCAGATCCAGGTGACGGTGATTGCCACGGGTTTCCGGGCCGAGCAGGAGTCGGCGCAGATTCCGGCCCAGCAGCCCGACCTCGGCGTCCGGCGAGACGAACTCGAGCCGGGCCAGCGGCGGGGCAGTCGGTTCTTCATTCCGGGCGGCCCGAACCCGCAGTACGGGATCAACCTCGGCGACAAGGATGAGTACGAGATCCCGGCAATCCTGCGCAAGCAGATGGACTGACGTCATGTGGAGGTTCCGGAGAAGCGGGGGACAGATGACTTGAACCTACGGTCGGAGGGAACCGTTTCCCTGTCTGGGTGCCGGCCTGTCGATCCACCTCCCGTCAGGCGGCACCCTTTCTTTTGGTAAAGCCGGTTCCATGTCTTGTGACCATGCTTGACAGCGTCTGTTGACTGGTGGTATCTCTTGATCATGAAAGTGCAAAGATTGGGCATAGTAATCTCAGCTTTGTTGGTCTTGGCGCTGCCCGCGCAGGCGACCGCCCAGGGTCGTGTCCCACTCGACGCCAAGCTTAAGCGCGCACAGGCCAAGCTCGCGAAGGCTCAGAAACTCTTGACGGACGGGAGCTTCGCCCAGGCTGAAAAGGAGTTCCGCGGGGCAATGAAGCTGCGGCCGGAACTGCCCGGGTCGTACCTCGGTATCGGTGCCGCGCTGGTCGGTCAGAAGAAGTTCGCCGAGGCGTTGCCCGTGCTGAACGAGGCGGAAGACAAGTTCGTGGAGTACGAGCGGAAGGTGCAGTCGGCCGAGCTGCAGAGTCAGCAGTGGTCGGGGAACCGGGAGAGCGTTGGCATCACACACGTGACGCCCAGCCGGCCCGGCCAGGACTTTTTGCGCAAGGGTACGCACCGGTCTCTGGTCGATCTGATCCAGGAGCGGCTGGCCGCCGAGCCGGACCTCAGACCGGAGAGGTGGAGCATCGAGGAGCTGTCGGTGATTCCGGCGCAGGTGTTCTACTTCGAGGGCGTTGCCTTCCTTCGCAGCGGTGATCAGACAAAGGGCGTGCGTGCGCTGCGGCAATGTCTGCTGATCGATCCGGGCCACGGCCTGGCTCACTACAACCTGGCGGTTGCGGAGTTCATGGCCGGCCACGTGCCGCAGGCCAAGAAGCATCTTGACGCCGCGGTCGCAGTCGGCGTCAAGGCGAATCCGAGGTTCGTTAGCGACGTCGAGGCCGCAGTCAAGCGCGCCCCGTAGTCCTGACTCGGTCCGTCCACTCGCAAGTTGCCGCGACTGCAGATAGGCAAGCCGAGCCGTGCCCTTCGCCTCCCGCCGGCCTCGCTACGATCGTTCGCGAGCTGTCCGGACGAGCTGCTCCACCAGACGGCGGCAGAAGCCGTCGAAGTCCCCCGACGAGCAGGCAACAACGACGTCGCCGTCCTCGAGGATCGGCAGGACGATGCTCACCGGGTCCTCTCCCTGCTCGGGCAGGCACACGCTCAGGCCCCTGCTCTCCAGGTCGCTGGCGAGGCGGGCGCGGTCGAGGCGGTCCCCGCGCTGCAGGCGCTCGTGGTGGTAGACAGGCGCGATCACGGCCATGTCGGCCCCGCTCAGCGCCTTGACGTAGGCGTCGTGAAACAGGCTTCGGCCGGCCGTCAGAGAGCGTGGCTCGTAGGCGACGAGCAACCGTCGGTCCGGCCAACGGTCGCGCGCTGCGCCGATGGTGGCGGCGACGGCTGTCGGGTGATGGGCAAAGTCATCGACAACCGTGATGCCGTTGACCTCGCCGACGACCTCGAGCCGACGCCTGACGCCCGGGAAACGCGCGAGGGCGGCGAGAGCCTCAGTGGCGGGGACGCCGGCCAGCGTGGCTGCCGCAAACGCCATCGCTGCATTGTGCAGGTTGTAGCGTCCGGCGACAGGGATGCGAAGAGCCAACTCCATGTCCCGCCAACGGAGCAGGGCGCTGCCGCCGTCGGGTCCGGACCTCTCCTGCGAGAGCTGCAGCTCGTGATCCGGCTCCGGGCCGACATGGATCCGCGGCGCGGTGGCGTCGCGGATGGCCTCGAGGGTGACCGAGGAGAACGCGTTGACAACGATCGTCCCGTGCGGTGGCACCTGCGCCGTTCCGGCGCGAAAGCCGGTCAGAACGGCATCGAGCGAGGGGTAGATGTCGGCGTGGTCGAGCTCGACCGGACCGAGCACGAACAGGTTCGGGCGGTAGTGGAGGAACTTCGGGCCGCGGTCGAAGAACGCGGTGTTGTACTCGTCGCCCTCGATGACCATCCACGGCCCCTGCCCGAGCCGGAACGACCTCTGGCTCCAGCTCAGCATGCCGCCGACAAGGAAGGTCGGATCCGTGCCGGAGGCTTCGAGGATCCACGCCAGCATCGCGGAGGTGGTGGTCTTGCCGTGGGTCCCGGCGACCACGATGGCCTCGCGACTCTCCGCCAACAGGTAGTGTGCAACGGCCTCCGCCTGTGCCAGGTAGGGAATGCGGCGACGCAGGACCTCGCGGACCTCGGGGTTGTCGCGCCCGACGGCGTTGCCGATGATGACCCGGTCGACCGAGGTCGGGATGGCGGCGGCGTCGAAGCCCAGACGGACCGGCAGGCCGAGCTCCTCGAGGATGGTGCTCATCGGCGGGTAGAGGTGCGAGTCGACGCCTTCCACCCTGTGACCGGCGAGGTGGAGGAGCCCGGCGAGGGAGGCCATGGCCGTGCCCCCGATGGGGAGCATGTAGAGGTGCTCTCTCCCCTGGTACGGCTCTTGCAAAACTTTCTCCGCGCTGGGGTTGCAGCGGCTACTGCGAACCCCTAAGATGATCTGCGTTCGCGCGGAGGATACCATGAAGGAGGACGCGACATGTTGAAGGTTTTTCGCTACGTGGCACTTGCCGGCTTGCTCGTCGTGCCGTCGCTGGCAGCGGTTGCCCAGGAGGCTCACGCCACGGGGCCGAAGCTCGATGTCCCGCAGAAGGTGAAGGACTTCGGGACCGTCCCGCAAGGGAAGGTCATCGAGGCGACCTTCCAGCTCGCCAATGAAGGGACCGGAACCCTCGAGGTCCGGGCTGTGCGCCCGACCTGCGGCTGCACGGTCGTCGACTTCGACCGCAAGGTGGAGCCCGGCAAGACGGGCCTGGTGAAGGCCAAGGTAGATACCGCCGAGTTCACCGGTCCGATCACCAAGTCGATGCTGGTGATGACCAACGACCCCAACGACCCCACGACCACACTGGTCGTCAAGGCGACGGTGCAACCCTACCTGGAGATCCTGCCGCGGCCGCTGGTTCGCTTCAACGCCATCCAGGGCGAGGCGGCCAGCAACGATGTCACGCTGGTGGCCGACAAGGACCGGGAGTTCAAGGTTACGAAGGTGGAAGCGAACGTCCCCTACCTGACATCTTCGGTAAAGGCGCTCGGCAAGGACGAGCTCGTCCCTGACAAGGGCAAGACGCAGTACGACATCAGCATCAACCTCGCCCCTAACGCTCCTGTCGGCCCCGTCAACGGGATGGTGACGGTGTTCACCGACTACCCGGAGGCGCCACAGGTCAAGGTCAGGGTGTTCGGCGTTGTCCGCGCTCTCGTTCATGTCACGCCGGGCAACATTCAGTTCGGGACCGTGGAGAGCAAGGTCAAGCCGGGCAGGAACGTTTTCGTCGTCAACAACCAGGAAAAGCCGATCCACGTCACCGGTGCCAAGATCGATGACGACGCGTTCACGGTCGGGGTGCTGCCGATCGAGGCGGGCAAGAGGTACCAGATCACCGTAACCGTCAAGGCAGAGGCGCCCGCCGGTCTCCACAAGACGGTTCTGCACATCAATACCGACGACCCGAAGTTCTCGGATCTCCAGGTGCAGGTGGCGGCCAACCTCAAGTGAGCTCCGGCACAGGCGATTCACGAGCGGCTGCAGCGAGATCTGCGAGACGTCGGTCGGAGCCGGGGAGCCGGCGGTGAGCCGCCGGACGGAAGCTCGGCAGCATGTCGATGGCAGCGAGACGCGAGCCGCCTGGTGATGGCTGGTGCATCACTGGTTGCAGTAGATCACGAGTGAGTAAAGCGGTCCACACGGCGGGGTCCTGTCGGGGCCCTGCCGCTGTGCTCTCTGGCGGTGTTCGGTAAGATGGCGCGATGATGGCTGTGAAGGCTCTCGATTGGGACGACGGCGCGCTGCTGTTATTCGACCAGCGGCAGCTGCCGGTGCGCACGGCGTGGGTCCGCTGTACGACCGCAGGCGAGGTTGCTGCGGCCATCGCGCAGCTGGTGGTCCGAGGCGCCCCGGCGATCGGTGTTGCCGCCGCCTACGGCGTCGCCTTGTCGGCTCGGCGCGACCCGGAGCTCGCCAGCTTGGAGGTGGCGGCCAGGGGCCTCGAAGCGGCGCGGCCGACCGCTGTCAACCTGACCTGGGCGGTGCAGCGGCTGCTCGCGCGCCTGCGGGGTGTGCCCGAGCGGGAGCGTGCGGCAGTCGCTCTCGCCGAGGCGCGTGCAATCCAGGCCGAGGACGAGGATGCCTGCCGGCACATGGCGCAGTATGGGGCCGATCTGTTTCCTGACGCCGAGGTCGAAATCCTGACCCACTGCAATACCGGCGCACTCGCTACGGCGGGGATTGGCACAGCCCTCGGCGTGGTCCGGGAGATCGCATCGAGGGGGCGCCTCGGCCGGCTCTGGATGTGCGAGGCGCGGCCGGTACAGCAGGGCGCCCGGCTGACCGCGTGGGAGGCCGAGAGGGAGGGACTGCCGGCGACGTTGATCTGTGACACGGCCGCCGGCGCCGTGCTTTCGCAGCGGCCGATTGCGGCGGTGGTCCTTGGCGCCGATCGAATCGCGGCTGATGGCAGCGCGGCCAACAAGATCGGGACGTATCAGCTGGCGGTACTGGCCGCACGGCACGGCGTCGCGTTCTACGTCGTTGCTCCAACCTCGACCATCGACCTCGATCTGCCCGACGGCAGCTCGATCCCAATCGAGGAACGCGACGCCGACGAGGTCCGGCGGGTGCGCGGTGTGCAGGTGGCGCCGCCGGAGATCGAGGTCTTCAACCCGGCCTTTGACGTCACGCCGCCCGATCTCGTCACCGCCATCGTGACCGAGAAGGGCGTGGCCCGTCCACCGTTTGCTGCGGGGCTCCGTGTCCTGTGTGGGAGGTCGTGAATCATGCGGGCCGGCCGCACGCTGGGGATCGAGACCTCGTGCGACGAGACGTCGGTTGCGGTTCTCGACGGCGACGGCCGTGTCGAGGTGAACCTCCTTTCGAGCCAGGTCGCTGCGCACGCGCCGTTCGGCGGCGTCGTGCCGGAGCTGGCCTCGCGCGAGCACCTGAGGGCCCTGCCCGTGCTGGCCGCCGATGCCCTCCGCCGAGCCGGCGGACCGCCGGAGCTGGTGGCAGTGACCTGTGGCCCCGGTCTGATCGGCGCGCTGCTGGTCGGGGTGCGCTTCGCGTCCGCCTTCGCCTGGGGCCGGCGGCTGCCGCTGGTGGCCGTGGATCACTTGGAGGGGCACCTGGCTTCGCCGTTCCTGAACCTCGAGGGCGGGCCGGCGTCTGAGATGCCGGAGCCGGTGCTGGCGCTTGTCGCCTCAGGCGGTCACTCGAGCTGGTACCTGCTACAGAACAGCCGTGCCGAGCGCTGTTGCCGAACCCGGGACGATGCCGCGGGGGAGGCCTTCGACAAGGTGGCACAGGCGCTGGGGCTGCCCTACCCGGGCGGTCCGGTGGTGGATCGCCTGGCACGGCACGGCGACCCCGGGGCGGTGAAGCTTCCCCGACCGCGCCTCAAGGACAACCCACTCGACTTCTCCTTCTCGGGTCTGAAGTCGGCGACGATTCGGCATATCCGTGCCGCCGGCCTCGAGGGCAACGGCGATCCCGAGCCGTCGCGAGAGGTCCACGATCTTCTGGCCTCTTTCGAGCTGGCGGTTGTCGACCACCTGCTGCAGCCGCTCGAGGAGCTGGCGGCACGCCACCGGCCGCGTCTGCTGACCGCCTCCGGCGGTGTGGCGGCGAACACCCTGCTGCGGCGGCGGCTTGAGCGAGCCGGAAGTGAGTTGGGTGTGGAGGTGTTGCTGCCGCCACGCGCGCTGACAACGGACAATGCGGCGATGATCGCTCGAGCAGGTCAGCTGGCGTTTCTCAGGGGCGAGCGTCACGATCCGCGACGGCTGGACGCGCGCGCGAGCCGCAAATGGCAGCCGCCGGGCATGTGCAGGGCGTCATGAGTACGGCGAGGACTCGCAACTTCTCGATCATTGCTCATATCGACCATGGGAAGTCGACGCTGGCTGATCGCATCCTCGAGCTGACCGGTGCGGTGTCGGCCAGGGACATGAAGGCGCAGCTGCTCGACGACATGGACCTCGAGCGCGAGCGCGGAATCACCATCAAGGCGCACGCGGTGTCGCTGAGCTATCGCGCCAAGGATGGGGAGATCTACACACTGAACCTGATCGACACACCGGGTCACGTTGACTTCTCGTACGAGGTCTCACGCTCTCTGGCGGCGTGTGAGGGCGCGCTGCTCGTCGTGGATGCAACCCAGGGCGTCGAGGCGCAGACGTTGGCGAATGCCTACGTAGCACTCGACAACGATCTCGAGATCATCCCGGTCATCAACAAGATCGATTTGCCGTCGGCGGATCCCGAGCGGGTAGCCGAACAGATCGAACAGGTGGTTGGGCTGCCGGCCGAGGAGGCGTTTCTGGTATCGGCCAAGACCGGAGATGGGGTACCGGCGTTGCTGGAGGCGCTGGTAGCGAAGGTCCCACCCCCGACCGGAGATGAGGATGCCCCTCTCAGCGCGCTGCTGTTCGACGCCTGGTACGATCCCTACCGCGGAGTTTGCTGCCTGATCCGGGTCAAGGAGGGCACGATCCGCCTCAAGCAGAGGATCCGGTTCATGTCCACCGGCTCCACCTTCGACATCGAGGAGCTGGGGCGGTTCGCACCCAAGGCCCAGCCGGCCGATCATCTCGGTCCCGGCTCCGTTGGGTACATGTTCGCGACCATCAAGGAGCTCGACCAGACTCGAGTCGGCGACACCATCACCGACGACCGGCATCCGGCTGCCGCTGCCCTGCCGGGCTTCAAAGAGGCGAAGCCGGTGGTGTTCGCCGGCCTCTTTCCGATCGACTCTGCCGACTACCAGGATCTGCGGGATGCGCTCGACAAGCTGCGGCTCAACGATGCCTCGTTCACGTTCGAGCCGGACACCTCGCAGGCGCTCGGGTTCGGGTTCCGTTGCGGGTACCTCGGGCTCCTGCACATGGAAATCGTTCAGCAGCGCCTGGAGCGGGAGTTCGGGCTCGACCTGATCACCACGGCGCCGAGCGTTCGCTACCGCGTCATCACCACCTCCGGGGAGGAGATCTGGGTCGACAACCCGAAGGACCTGCCGGACGCGGGGCGGATCGATACCATTGCGGAGCCCATGATCGACGCCACGATCCTGACCCGGGACGACGCAGTTGGTCCGATTCTCAAGCTCTGTGAGGACCGTCGTGGGGTCCAGAAGCGCCTCGAGTACGTGGGCCCGCAGCGAGTCCTGATCGAGTACCGTCTGCCGCTCGCCGACGTTGTCCTGGATTTCTACGACAAGCTGAAGAGCGTCTCGCGAGGCTATGCCTCCTTCGACTACCAGCTTATCGGCTACGATGAGGCCAACCTCGTCAAGCTGGACGTCCTCGTCAACGGCGAGGCGGTGGACGCGCTATCCATTATCGTTCATCATGAGGGCGCCTACCGGCGGGGTCAGACGCTGGTGTCGAAGATGAAAGAGGTCATTCCCCGGCAGCTGTACGAGGTGGTCATCCAGGCGGCCGTCGGCCGGAGGGTGATCTCCCGCGCTGTGGTCAAGGCCCTGCGCAAGAACGTGCTCGCCAAGTGCTACGGTGGTGATGTGACGCGCAAGAAGAAGCTCTTGGAGAAACAAAAGGAGGGCAAGAAGCGCCTCAAGCGGGTGGGCCACGTGGAGGTCCCCCAAGAGGCCTTTCTCGCCGTTCTCAAGGTGGAGGACTGATGAAGAGGTCGGTGACGCGCGAGTACTACGAGGCGATTCTGGTGGCCGTTATTCTGGCCCTGTTCGCTCGCACCTTCGTCTTCGAAAACTTCAAGATTCCATCCGGCTCGATGGAGAATAACTTGCTCGTCGGTGACCATCTGGTGGTCAACAAGTTCATCTACGGACCTCACTTTTCGGCGGCGCTGGAGCACTTGCTGCCGTACCGTGATCCGAGGCGTGGGGACGTGGTGGTGTTCAAGTTCCCTGAGGATCCCCGGCGTGACTTCATCAAGCGCTGCATCGCACTTCCCGGAGACACCGTCGAGATCCGTGCCAAGGAGGTCTACCTCAACGGCGTGCTGCAACAGGAGCCTTACGTGGTCCACAAGGATCCGATGGTCTACCCGGACTCGCCCCTGGAGCCGCCGAGCCTCCGCCTGCGTGACAACTTCGGGCCCTACACCGTGCCGCCCGGAACCATCTTCTGCCTCGGCGACAACCGTGACAACTCTCTCGACTCCCGTTTTTGGGGGCCGGTGCCGCGCAGTTACCTCAAGGGTCGAGCGGTGATCATCTACTGGTCGTATGAAGCGCCGCGCAACGATTGGCGTTGGCAGGGGTTGGGCCACCGCCTACGCCAACTCTGGGACGTGTTCATCCACTTCCTGACAAAGACCCGCTGGGACCGTACGTTCCGCCTGATCCGCTGACGGCTGTTGCCCGTTCGGCTGACTGGCAGTAACATGGGAGCAGCCCGTTTCCCCGGGAAGGAGGACGAGGATGATCCGGTTCCGTGATGAGCGTGGTCAGATCAACGCCGGGTGCTTCATTGCGGTGATCGTGCTCGCCATCGCGGTGGTCATCGCCGTCAAGACTGTGCCGGTGCTCGTCAACATGGGGGACCTGCAGAAGGAGATCGAGCTGCTGGCCGAGCGCGCAACGCTCTCGACCTATACGAATAGGCTCATCAAGGGCCGGATCCTGCAGAAGGCCGAGGCGCTCCACCTCCCGGTTGCCCCGGAGAACATCGTCGTCAAGCGGAACTCACAGTTCATCGACATTACCGTGACCTACGATATCGAGATCCACTACCCCCTCTATACGTACCACTGGCACAAGGTCCATCAGGTCACCGGCAGACTCTTCTAGAGGCCCGGCCGGAACCCCCGTTCTACTGCGATACGGGATCATCTGCGGGTTTGGCGCTCTCGAGGATGCGTGCAGCGCATCCACAAGGAGCAAGTCCCGCGGAGCCCGTCCGTTGATTGTTGCGGCGCTCTCCGCGGGCGTGTGTGGCGGGCTACGTGGTGCTTGCTCCTTCGGACATCTCCTGGAGGATGCGTTGGGCTGCTGCGGCCGGGTCGTCGGCGCGGGTAACAGGACGGCCAACGACGAGAACGTCCGCGCCGTCGGCCATCGCCGCTGCCGGCGTGACGATACGTTTCTGGTCGTCGCCGGCTGCCCAGGCTGGACGGATACCCGGCGTGACGATGAGGAAGTCGGGGCCGCAGGCGCCTCGAATGAGGGCGGTCTCCTTCGCCGAGGCAACGACACCGTCAAGGTTGCAGCTCCGCGCCATGCGGGCCCAGCGTACGACCAGCTCCTCCGGAGCGACGGCAAGCCCGAGCTCCTCGAGGGCGGCGCGGTCGAGGCTGGTGAGCACGGTGACCGCGAGGATCTTTGGGGCCCGGGATGTTGCGGCAGAGCGGGCGCCGTCGACAGCTGCGCGGAGCATCTCGGCGCCGCCACTGGCGTGGACGTTGAACATGTCGGCTCCGGATGCCGCGCAGTTGGCGGCGGCGCGAGCCACGGTAGCGGGAATGTCGTGGAGCTTGAGGTCGAGGAAGACGCGGCTGCCGAGCGCGCTGACGCGCCGTACGAGGTCGGGTCCATGCGCGGTGAACCCTTCGAGGCCGACCTTGAGCCAGCCGGCGTGGGGTGCTACAGCTTTACCGGTGGCTTCGATCCAGTGGCGGTCGCTGCCGTCGAGAGCGATGCACAGAGCCTCACGAGCGTCAGCCATCTTGTGCCTCCATGGCGCCGGTGAGCGAAGCGACCCGTGCCACACCCTGGTCGCGACAGTAGGTCTCGAGCTCGGCGAGGATCTCCAGCATGGCGCCGGGACGGCGGAAGGTCGCGGTGCCCACCTGAACCGCGGATGCACCGGCGAGCAGGAACCGAACCACATCGAGACCGCTCTCGATACCACCGAGACCGACGACGGGGAGCTCGGGCAGTGCAAGGTGGACCTCATGAACCATGCGTAGGGCAATGGGCAGGATTGCCGGCCCCGACAGGCCGCCGAAGGTTCGGGCGAGCTCCGGGCGTCGACGGAAGGGGTCGACGGCCATGGCGCGGATCGTGTTGACCAGCGATACCGCATCGGCTCCGCCGGCAGTCGCGGCTCGCGCCGTCGCCACCAGGTCGGGCGCGTTGGGAGACAGCTTGACCCACAAGGGTCGGGCGGTTGCCGCGCGGCAACGAGACGTCAGACTCTCGAGCGTGCGTGGGTCGTGGCCGAACTCGATTCCGCCCGACGAGACGTTGGGGCAGGAGACATTCAGCTCGTAGCCAGCAATGCCGATCTCCGCCTCGCAGCGTTCGATGACAGTCAGATAGTCCGCTGCCGACTCTCCGAAAACATTGACGATGACGACGGCCCGCCTCTCTCGCAGGGCGGGGAGCTGGTCGCGGCAGAAGACATCGACGCCGATGTTCTCCAGCCCGATCGCGTTCAGCATGCCGGACGGCGTCTCGGCAATGCGGGGCATCGGCGCGCCCGCCCGCGGTCGCGGGCTCAGTCCCTTTGTCACCACGCCGCCGAGGTTCTCGGGAGGACAGAAGTCAGCGAGATCGAGCCCGTAGCCAAAGGTGCCGGAGGCCGCGAGGATGGGGTTGATGAGCTCGAGCGAGCCGACCCTGGCGCTCAGATCCGGTGTCAGCATGCGGCCCCCCAGTCGATGAGGAGGCCATCCACGACGGGACCCTCGCTGCAGACCCGAAGGTGGCCGCCACCTGCGGTGGGGACGATACACCCGAGGCAGACACCGACGCCGCACGCCATGCGTTCCTCGAGGGCGACGCTGACTGGAATCCCCCATCTCTCGCCGACCCGGGTAGCTGCTCGCAGCATGGGCATCGGACCGCAGGCCCAGATCGCTGCGTAGCGCCCCCCGTCGGCCAGGTTTCGGTCGAGGGCCTGGGTGACCAGTCCGGCCTCGCCGGCGGAACCGTCATCGGTGACCAAGACCAGCTCCCCCCCGGTGGCAGCCGTTGCGGCCCGACAGCGTTCGGGCTCGATCAGCTCGGCGGCCGATGCTGCGCCGAGATACAGGTCACATCGTGCTGTCGTGCCGGCGAGCTGATTCGCAGCGAACAGCAGCGGTGGCAGGCCAATCCCTCCGGATACGAGGGCCACCGACGCTGGCGCCGGCTCGCACGGGAAGCCGACTCCGAGCGGGCCGATGATCCGGGCCCGAGTTCCCAGCGGAAGCTGTTGCCACAGGGCTGTTCCAGGTCCGACGGTCTTGATCATCAGCTCGATCGTTGACTCGCCGGCGTCGGCGTCGACACCGGCGATCGAGTAGGCACGACCCCAGAACGGCCGGTCCCCGTGCTCGGGGCGGAGCATGACGAACTGACCGGGGGTCGGCGGGGGGGCGATGACCCGGAGGCTGAAGTGGACTGAGTAGCAGGTCGGCGTGAGACGACGGCGGACCGCCAGGGTGGCGGAGTGGTCGGAACGCGTTACCATGGCCGCTGCATTATGCGCGTTTCTCGGCTCGTGATCCAGAGTGTGGGTGCCGGCGGACTGATCGGGCTCCTGGTCCTGGTGCTGCTCCTGCGCCTCAATCCGGAGGTGGAGCCATCCGCGGCGCAGCTTGGTCTTGCGGGCTTGGTGTGGTTCTGCTGGGGCGCAGTGACCTGCGGCTCTGTGTTGGCCGTGGCGGTCTGGGCCGTCTTCGTGTTCCGGGGACGGCGGTGGCGGCAGGAGCGCAGCCTGTTCTTTCCGTTGTGCGCTGCGATCTTCTTCGTTGCGGCCGTGACGAGCCACCTGAACGCCGACCTCCACCAGTACTTTCTGTCGGGAACCGGTCACAGAACACTGGGGCAGGATGCAGTGACCTGGCTTGCGGCAGCGGTACTGGTGTTGGCCGCCGGCTTCTGGGTCGGCCGGCGACCGAGCCACCTCGGACGTCTCACTCTGGTGGCGCTGGTTCTCGCTCTCCCGCTCCTGCGGGTCGTATGGCAGCCAACGCCCGGGCCGGGCGAGCGCACGGTAGCCGCACGGCCGCTCGGGGTGCCGTCCCGGCCGCTGCTCGTCATCGGGGTGGAGGGGCTGGACGCGAACTTCTTGCTCGCGAACGCAGCCTCCGACCGGTTTCCAAGCCTGCAGCGGTTGGTGAACGAAGGATCGTGGGGCGTCCTGCAACCAGGACGGCCATACCTGCGACGCTCCCTGTGGACAACGACCGCGACCGGGGCCTTCCCTCATCGGCATGGCGTCAAGTCGAGATGGGCCTGGGAGCTGTCACCGGTTTTCTCGCAGCCGATTCGGTTGCTTCCGTGGACGCCGGTGGGCTCCGGATGGGTGCTCCCTTGGGGGATAACCGACCGCGTGCCGACGCCACCCTCCTTGCTGCCGCCCCTCTGGCAACGGCTGCGTGCCGCCGGGGTGCCGACTGCGGCGATCGAATGGCCGGGGGTCTGGGCGCCGGGTGTGGTCGGACCCCGTGACTGGCGTACGCCGGACTCCGAGGACGGGGAGCTGGGCGCCGATTTTCGGAGCTCGCTGGTGGCCGTGCTGGAGCCCTTCCCCAACGATCGCGACGCTGTTCTTGGCAGCGTGCTGGATGACCTGGCGGAGGTGCGGGCGGTACGGCAGCAGCAGCCACGAGTGACGGGAACGGTGTGGGTTTACCTCCACGCACTCGGCACCTTCCGGCACCTGCTGCAGCCGCACGGTGCGGCGGACACGGCGGAACGCGCGGTGCAAGATCTCATGCTCGAGCTGTTCGACGCGCAGCTGCACTCTCTCCTGGCGGCTGCAGGGCCGGGAGCCCTGGTCGCCGTTGTCTCACCCTACGGCCTGGCTACTCCGGGACCGTGGGAAAGACTGAAGCGTTTACTCGGAGTGGGGGGAAGCTGGCGTGCCTCTGCACGGTCCTGCCCTGACGGGGTTCTGATCCTGCTCGGTCAGGGGGTCGTGCCGGGGCAGCGGATGAAGCCGGCCCAGCTCGTAGATGTGACGCCGACCCTGTGCTACCTGCTCCGTCTCCCCGTGGCACAGTCCATGGAGGGTCGCGTGATCCTCGACGCCATCGATCCCGGCTACCTGGCGGCGACGCCCCTCCGCGTCGTCGACTAGGACCGTGCACCGCAAAGCCCGTCTGTGACGGAGTGACGAAGTGACGGAGGCCCCCACCCGCCCCCGGGGATCTCAAGACGCGAGAAGCTAGACGCGAGACGGCTGGGGCGGCGGCCCCAGACGGCCGCCGAGGCAACGCAGTAGCCTGGCCGGATGATTCGGGCCCGCTACTTCGCTTCGTACCAGGAGTTGCCCCTGCCGACGTCGACAACGAGGGGGACATCGAGGCGGACAACGCCTTCCATGACCTCCCTGACCAGGGCGGCGGCGGCATCGGCTCGTGCGGCCGGGGCCTCGAGGACGAGCTCATCGTGGACCTGGAGGAGCAGACGGGCCTCGATCTCTGGAAGGCGGCGGTCGAGAGCGATCATCGCGAGCTTGATGATGTCGGCAGCGGTGCCCTGGATGGGTGCGTTGATGGCCATCCGCTCGGCTGCGGCGCGGACGTTGGCGGAGCCATGGTCGAGGTTGGCGATGCGCCGGACGCGACCGAACAACGTCGCGACCACGCCGTCCCGTCGCGCCGCAGCCCGCAGACCGTCCATGTATGCCTTGACTCCGGGGAAGCGCGCGAAGTAGGTATCGATGAACGCCTGCGCCTCCGCTGGCGCCAGGCCCAGATCACGCCCTAGCGAGAACGCGCCCATCCCGTAGATCAGGCCGAAGTTGACGGTTTTGGCCGATCTGCGTTCGGTGTCGCTAACCTGGGTGGGCTGCTTGCCGAGAACGGCGGCAGCCGTGGCGCGGTGGATGTCCTCGCCACGCCGAAAGGCATCTCGCAGGGTCGCATCCCCGGACATGTGGGCGAGCACCCGGAGCTCGATCTGAGAGTAGTCGGCGGCGATCAGCAGCCAACCCGGCTGGGCCACGAATGCGCGACGGACCTCGCGGCCGAGCTCGGTGCGGACGGGGATGTTCTGCAGGTTCGGATCCGAGGATGACAGGCGGCCAGTGGCCGCGACCGTCTGGTGGAATCGGGAGTGGATGCGACCGTCGGCCGCGACCTGTTTGGGGAGGGCGTCCACGTACGTGGATTTCAGCTTTGCCTGCTCTCGATAGTCGAGGATGAGAGCGGCAAGCGGCAGCCCGCGTTGCGCCAGCTCCTCGAGCACGTCAACGCTGGTCGACGGGCGCCGCGTCTTGGCCGTGCGCCGGATGATCGGGTAACCGAGGCGCTCGAACATCACCTCGCCGAGCTGCTGCGGCGAGTTGATATTGAAGGTCGTACCTGCCGTGCCGTATATTTGACGTTCAAGCTCGGCGAGGGAGGTCGCCAGCCGGGCCGAGAGCTCCTCCAGGACCTTGGGTTCAAGCAGGATTCCGGTGCGCTCCATCCTCTCCAGCACCGGCACCAGCGGTTCTTCAATGGACGTGTAGACCTCCGCCAGCCCCTCCTCTTCGAGCTGTGGGAAGACCTTGTCGCCGGCGGCCTGGAGCAGGAGCGCCTTCTCGGCGGCAGCGCCGCACTCCGGATCGGCAGCCTCCGGTGCCGGCGGCAGGGCTGCCAGATGGCGCCGGGCGATGGCGTCGAGGGTCATCTCTTCCCCGGGGTTGAGGAGATAGGCGGCCAGCGACAGATCCCGCGGCGCGGAGCGCCAGCCGGCGCCATGATCCCGGAGCGTTCGCAACAGCTCCTTGCTCGAGTGCACCGAGGTGTCGCCATCGATCGTGTCGGCCATCGAGGCGACAAGGTCGGGCGGTGCCGCGCGGCAGACCCTGACACGGTTTCCGCTGGCAACGGCCGCCAGGCCTTCCTCGAAATACAGGGCCCCCGGCGGTTGCAGCAGGGCGTTGAGCGTGACCTCTTCCACGGTCCGCCGGTCCGTCTCGGCGTCGGTGAGGTCGAGCGCACCGAGCAGCGAGGTGAAGCCGAGACGGCGGTAGAGGCCTGCCAGACCCTCGATGTCGGGCTCCGAACGGGCGAGCGCCTCGAGGTCGAACGGGATCGGAAGGTCGGTCCGGATACGAACCAGATCGAGCGAGAGCTCTACCTCGTTGTGGTGCTGAGACAGGGCGTTCCGTGCCCGGGTTGGTTGGATTTCATCAAGGTGCGCGTACAGCTCGGCCACCGAGCCCCACTCGCTCACGAGGCTCTTGGCTCCCTTCTCCCCGATGCCGGGGCAGCCGGGAACGTTGTCCGATGAGTCGCCCATCAGGGCCAGGACCTCGGGGACCTGGTGTGGCGGGACACCGAAAAGCTCTGTGGCGCCCGCCTCGTCCAGGAGGCGTTCGTGGCGGGTGTGCCACAGTCGTACCCAGGGGTCCGTGACGAGCTGCAGCATGTCCTTGTCGGAGGTCGCGATCACGTACTCCATCGGCACCGCGGCGGCGCGTACGGCCAGTGTGCCAATGACATCGTCGGCCTCGTAGTCCGGGAGCTCGAGGATCGGGATCCGCATGTGGACGAGGGCGTCGCGAACGAACGGGATTTGCAGCTCGAGCTCTGGTGGCATCGGCTTGCGCTGCGCCTTGTAGCGCTCGTCAAGGCGGGTGCGAAACGTCTCGCGCCCGACGTCGAACGCCACCCCGACATGGGTGGGCTCGAGGTCGGAAAGGAGGCGATGGAGCATGCGCAGGAATCCGTACGCGGCGCCGGTCGGGGTGCCGTCCGGCGCGGTCAGGTTGTCGCGCAGGGCGAAGTGAGCCCGGTACAGGTTCGAGTGTCCGTCGATGAGCAGAAGACGCGCCATGGCAGCTCCTCCTGCCTGATCATATCAACCGGGCTGTCTGCAGCTGCCGACACCGGGCCGGGCGCGAACCCCGGAACCCTCGGTCACGCGCCTGTGGCCGCCGCCGGCGACGGTCTGGGACGGCGCGGGCTACTCGCGTGTCGGGCCCTCGAGGATCTCCGCCCGCCTGTGGATCTCAGCCGACACGGCGAGGCCGCGGAAGCAGGGCGTTACTAGCGGGCACTCCGTCTCATCTCCCTCATCGTGGGTGCGCCCGTAGAGGATCGGCAGCGCGGCCGCGACCGACCGGTAGAAGTGGTCGGCGCCGATCACCCAGTACAGCTTGGTGCGACGGAGAAGGTCGATGACCGAGTCGTTGAGCCCGCTGAGGGAGACGTCGTAGCCCGCCTCTCGCAGCCGGCTGACCATCCGCGACAGCATCTCCTCACCCGAGGCGTCGATTTCGTTGATCCCGTTGCCGACGATCAGGACGTGGCGCAGCTCCGGCATGGCCGAAACGCGCTCCAGGATCTGCTCCTCGAGGTAGCTGACGTTGGGAAAGAAGAGCGAGCCGTTGAAGCGGATAACGGCAATGCGGCGGCACAGCTCGAGGCCCCAGCGCTCGGCGTTGCGGTACGAGCCGTCGGTGTACCTGGACAGCAGCGCCACCTTCGGCTTCATGGTCCGGAACAGGTACAGGCCGAGGGTAAGGGCAATGCCGAGGAAGATCCCTTGCTCGAGGTGTGGAGCGGCCACGAGGGTGGTCG
The DNA here is from genome assembly GCA_964552395.1 of uncultured Thermoanaerobaculia bacterium. GTDB lineage: Bacteria > Acidobacteriota > Thermoanaerobaculia > Thermoanaerobaculales > Sulfomarinibacteraceae > JAJDNH01. Next base: position 44,711 of record CAZKGM010000005.1, read on the forward strand.
CAAAGGTAACAATCGAGATCAAGCCGTCGTGGCGCTGCGCCCGCCACGAGTGGAGAATAGCCTTGAAGTCGATGAGCCCGATCACGGCCATCATGATGATCGCGGCCAGCACGGACTGTGGGAGATGGTACAGCAGGGGGGTGAGGAACAGCAGCGTCAGGAGTACAACCACGCTGCTGAACACGCTGGACAGGCCGGTCCTTGCGCCCGCCTGGAGATTCACAGCCGACCTCGAGAATGAGCCGGACACCGGGTAGCTCTGAAAGAAGGCGCCGACGATGTTGGCGAGCCCCTGCCCGATCAGTTCCTGGTTGGGGTCGATTCTCTGGTGGGTTCTGGCCGCCATCGCCTTGGCGATAGAGATGGCCTCCATGAAGCCGAGGATGGAGATGATGATTGCCATCGGCAGGAGGCTGATGATCGTCCCTGCCTGCAAACGGGGTATCCGCGGAGCAGGGATTCCCCGCGGAATCGTGCCGACGACCGCTCCACCCCCGACGAATGTGAGGCGCTGAACATCGAGCGGGCCCTCTCCGATCTTGACCCGCCAGCGGCGGCCGTCCCGGGTCGCGCCGGCGGGAGCGTGCTCTTGCGGGAAGAACGTCAGCCGGCCGTCGTCATCCACCAGCGCGACGAACACGGTAGACCGAAGCATGCGGCGCAGGGTCGAAGCTCGTTCCCTCTGCTCCCGCGCCTGCAGCTCAAGCAGGTCCGCCTGATGGCGAAGCTCGATCGCCGTGAGCGAGCCGCCGCCGCGTTCTGCCGTGGCCTGCCTGAGTGCCGCCAGCGCGAGTCGCTGGCGCTCCTGAATGCTGCCGGCGCTGGTGAGAGCGCTGTCCAGATCCCGCACCGTCTTCTGGGCCACGGGATCTCCGATCGCACCTAGGCCGGCCTGCTTGTCCTGGCGAAAGCCGGTGAGCCATGACAGTGTCGTCGTCAGCACGACCGCCACCAGAACGCTCGGGATGCGTGGGTTGACGCGCCGCAGGCCGACCATGACGGCGAAGGCCAGAGCGGCCATGGCCAGGGTCGGCCAGTGGATGAAGTGGGCAGCTGCCCGACAGACGTTCAATATCGTCTGATAGTGGTGCTCTCCCGGCTCGACCGAGACGCCGAACAGCTTCGACAGCTGGGACGAGGCGATGATGATGGCGGCCGCATTGGTGAATCCGTTTACCACCGGATGGGAGAGGAGGTTGACGACCATTCCGAGGCGGAAGGCGCCGAGCAGGAGCTGGAACAGCCCAACGATGAACGCGAGAACGAGGGCGTACATGATGAATGCCGCTGAGCCCGCGGTGGCCAGGGGCTGCAGGGCGGTTGCGGTCATCAGTGAAACGACGGCTACCGGCCCAGTGGCGAGCTGGGCACTGGATCCGAAAAGCGCAGCCACGATCGGCGGCAAGAAGGCGGCGTAAAGACCGTAGTAGGGGGGCAGCCCGGCCAGCTGCGCGTAAGCCATGGACTGCGGGATCAGCACCAGCGCGACGGTGAGTCCGGAGATGAAGTCGGCACGCAGGCTCGCACTGGTGATGCTGCTCGACCAGCGGAGGAAGGGGAGCATGCGGGAGATAATGGGCTCCCTGTCACCATTGCGCTGGGTGGCCATGCAGCCGCTCCTTACCTAGAGGCACTCGAGGAGCGCAGCGATCTCATGCAGAACCTCCACGGTACGTACTACGCCGACGACCTGTTGCTCGCGCGTGACCGGGACCAGGCTCGCCCCGTCGGCTGCCATGATGCGGGCGACCTCGAGCAGGGTGGCGCTGACGTCGACGGCGCTGCCGATTGACTGCATGACATCGCTGACGGGACGTTGCGAACGCGCGCCGAGAGCCTCGACGATCGTCTTGACCTGATCAACCGGCGGCCGCTTGCCGAGGCCGAACATCCGGCGCGGTTGCAGCTCGTCGAGGATCGATGCCGGATCGAGCCCGCCGAGGAGGTCGCGGCGCCTCACCATGCCGAGGAGCTGGTAGCTTTCATTGAACACCAGCACGACGCGCGGCAGCGACCCGCGACCGGCAACGGTAAGGCCGGCGCTCTCCAGCTCGGCAATCGCCTGCCGGAGGGTGAACCAGTAGGGGATGTGCGGGTATCTGTCCAGAGGGATCATGAGGTCGCCGGCATTCTTGAGAGTCATGACGCCACCTCGCTGCCATTGCTGGCGTGCAGCAGCCGCTCGATCGTGTCGACGGAGAGGCCCGACCGTCGGGCGACCTCCTGGAGGTTTCCGGGGACGACTCCGGCGAGCCTCCTCGCATAGGCCTCGCGGAACCCGGCCAGCGCCGCCTCGAATGGCTCGGTTTCGAGGATCTTCCGCCACTCCTCCGCCTCGCGCCGCGCCCGCTGCCATCGCATGGCACGCTCGACCGTGTAGAGGATCTGTTCCTTCTTGAAAGGCTTCGTGATGTAGTCGAAGACACCCAGCGAGAGCGCCTCGACGGCGCTCTCGATCGAGCCGAACGCGGTGAGGATGATCAGCTCCTCCTCGCGCTCGTGATCCTTCAGCCACCGCAGGAGATCGAGGCCGTCCATGCCGGGCATCTTCAGGTCGGCGATGACGATGTCGAACGTGCGCTCGTCGAGGATCGACGGCACCTCGACGGAGCTACTGGTGGTGGTGATCGCGTATGGCGTCTTCTCCGAGATGATGCGCTGCAGCAGCCGCAGCATGTGAATCTCGTCATCGACGGCGAGGATGCTCTGTGGCATCTTGTACCTCCAGCTCGGGCACGGAATCCGCAGCGGGCAGGGTGACGGTGAACGTCGTACCGGATGCGGCTCCGGGATGATCGACGCGTGAAACGCTCTCGCAGGTGATCTGCCCACCGTACTTGCGGACGATCCCGTAACACAGCGACAGGCCGAGACCGGTCCCCTCGTTGACCTTCTTGGTCGTGAAGAACGGGTCGAAGATGTGTGGCCGGATGCGCTCCGGGATCCCGACCCCGGTGTCGGCGACACTTATCAAGACGGCTCCGTCCCGGGGCCGGGCGCCGACCGTCAATGTGCCGCCCGCAGCAGCCATTGCCGCTACAGCGTTGTTGATCAGGTTGAAGATCACCTGCTGAAACTCGCGTTCGTCCCCAATCACACGCGGCAGCTCGTCGGCAACCTCCATCTTGACGTCGATCTTCCGTGTCATCAGCGTGTTCTTCGCTATCATCAGGACCTTCTCGAGGCTGCGGCGGATGTCCGCCGTGTCCTCGAGCCCCTCCGTTACGCGAGCAAAGCCGAGCAGGTCCTCGACAACCTTTTTGGCGAGGTTGGCTTGGTACTCGATCGCCTGCAGGTCCTCGTGCTCTGGTGTCGACGGGTCGGTACGCTCGAGCAGGAGATCGGTGAAGCCGAGAATGACGGCCAGCGGGTTGTTGATCTCGTGCGCCACCCCGGCGGCCAGGGTGCCGATCGAGGCCAGCTTCTCGGCGTTGTAGATCCTCTGATCGAGGAGACGGCTCTCGGTGATGTCGCGGCTGATTCCGAGCACGTACCGCACGTTGCGTTTGTCATCGCGGATTGGCATGAGCTTGGTGTCGAGGCGTATCTTGGTACTGTCGAAGTGGACGGTGTGCTCGTAGGAGATGGTGCGGCTCTCCTCCAGTACGCGCTCGATCTGGCGGCGCACGAAGTCGGCATCCGCCGGTCGCAGCAGCGTGGTGAGGGGCTTCCCGATGTACGTCTCTGGAGGCGGCAGCCCCTCCTCGTCAACCACCCACGGCACCCGGGCGAGGGACACGAACAGCTCCACGGTCTTGCGGTTAGCGAGGATCACTCGGGTTTCGAGGTCGAGGATGTAGATCAGGTCGCTGGCCTGCTCGACCACCCGCCGCGAGATGCGTTCCATCTCATGCAGGTCGGCCTGGGTCCGCTCGACCTCTCGCTTGAGGCTGTGCGAGATGCGGCGTTGATAGGTCGTGATGAGCGCGCCCAGGACCACCAGGGCGGCGATCAGGACCGCCTCTGCGGCAACGTGGCGCACGAACACGCGGTGTACCGCCTGCGCAACTTCGCTCTGGGGCGCCACCACGGCGATCGACCAAAGCCCGTCCTCGGCAACGAACGGATGCTTCACCGGCGTGAATGCGATCAGCTTGGGGATCGTGCCGCGCAAGCTGCCGTGCCAGCCGCTGACGTAAGCGCCGGTGCCCTCGTGGCCGCGGAGCATGTCGTCACGCATGATGCGGTTGATGCGATCGAAACGGATCTCGGGCCGGCGGTCGTGTCGCGCCGTGAAGGCGTTGCGGCCAATGAACCGGCGGTCCGGGTGGTAGAGGAATACGCCGTTGCCGTCGATGATCCAAGCGTACCCTGTCTTGCCGGAGCGGACGGTCGTGAGAACCGACCCGAGGAGGGACGGGAGGTCGACACAGGCGGCCAGCACTGCCGGCCCCGGTTGCTCGGGCCCGGCCGCCGCGAAGTAGGTCGCCCGCACCGTGGACAGAGCCTCACCCGGTCCACCTGCTGCCCGACGCAGGAGCGCGATTGAGGCCGACTCGGGAAGCGCCGGCACCGCAGGCAGAGATGCCAGGGCGTCCGGGGCGCCGCACGCGAGTGTCACGTGCTCGGTGCCGTCAAGCGCACCGATGGCGACCATCCCGGTGTCGCGGCTGCGGGCAAGCGCCGACTCCATCGCTGACTGCAGCTGGGACCGACTGAGGCGGGCGCCCCGAGCGAGTGTGACGAGGCTGTTGAGCTCACTGCTGACGTGTGTCAGCGTCGACTCGATCTGGGCCGCTGCCTGGCGCGCGAGGACGAGCTGCTCCTGGTTGAAGTCATCGTTGATCTGCTGGCGCATGGCGCGGGCGTTCTGCCACACCAGGAGGGCGACGCCGCCGATGAGGATCACCAGCGCGACCGCGGATGCGGCGAACAGAGGTGTGGTCCCGGTGCGGGGGAGTGCGGAGCGGCGGAGACGAGCGAGAAGCGGCACGATGTCTCGCCTCAGTGACCCGGCAGGCCAAGCTTGGCAGCGATGTCGCGACGGTACCAGTCTGCAACCGAGTCGCTGGTGAGCGCCATGTCGAGCTGCTTGGTCAGGATGTTGAGGCGTCCCAGCAGCCGGAGGGTTCGTCGAATCGAGCTCGGTTCCTCGTAAGCGAGTGTCGCGTCGAGGAAGTCTCCTGCGCTGGTGCTCTCGAAACCCATCCTGTCAAGCAGCTGGACGATGAGCTTGACCCGGCGAGCTCGGCGGTCGATTGGAGCGCCACCGGCCTTGTACTGCAGGCGAACCGAGTTCCGTCCCGCGTTTTCGCTACACATCGCCTCGACGGTGGTGAAGTGGTACCCCATGCGGAGGCTCAGCAGCATGTACTCGCGGGTCAGGATCGCGAAGCTGTCCTCCTGAAACTCGGAGCCGGAAGCTCCCATCATGTGGGTTGCCATCACCGACATGAGGCCCCGTACATCGACTCCCGGCGGCCGTGGCCAGCCCTCCTCCTCCATTCCCGCCCACAGGGCGGCCATCGGTGGGCACTGCAGCTCCGCCGCGCTCACCTCGCGGCGCCCCCGGAGCCTGAGGTGGACCTCGGGGTCGAGGTGGATGATCGTCACGGGGAGCGGAATCGTTGTCTTCAGGCGGAGGCCAAGGCGGCGGGAGGAGGAGCTCTGCTGGGCCGCATCGAAAAGCTCCTCCATCGCGCGCTGGTGAGCGAATCGCGTGATGTCGTGGACGGTTCTGCAGCTCTCGATGGTGAAGTCCGGCGTCGATGGGTGAAGCAGGTTCAGGGGAGCTACGCGCGTCAGCACCTGGCGCAGAAGAGAAAAGATGGGCTCCTCCTGGAGCGACTCATACTCGATGGTGCGAGCGGCGATCAGCTCCGCCTGCTCACCGTCGTAGACCGCACCGGCCGTGGCGTCGACCGTCACCACGCGGCCCTCGACGAGACTGTCGATATCGCCCGCGCCTACCAGCATTGGAACCCCGTACTCGCGGGCGACCGTGGCCAGATGACTGGCGAGCCCGCCGACGGCGACGACTATGGCGGCGACGGAATCGAGCACCGTGACCAGGCCGGGAAGAGGCCGCGGTGCGACGATCACGGCTCGCGGCGGGCGGGTGTCGAGGTCGGACGTCGAGCGAACCAGATGAACTGGGCCGGAGGCTGCCCCGGGGCATGCCGTCGTGCCGCCGCTCAGTACGACTGCAGCCTCGTCCGCCGCAGCTGGAGGAACGGCTCCCGTGCGCTCGCCGAAGACGCGCAACGGCCGGTTCTGAAGGAAGACGAGGTGACCGCCCTCATCGATCGCCCACTCGATGTCGCGCGGCGTTCCTGAAGCGGCCTCGATGCGAAGGGCGAGCTCGGCGAGCCGCTTTGCCTTCTCCGGGGCCAGCGAGGGCCGTGCAGTCTCGAGTGCGGGGAGGGGACGTTCCTCGACGCCTCCCTTGGGACTCGAGGTGAGCTCGAATGACTGCGGGCTGACCCTCGACTCTAGGATCTCGAGATTGCTGCGCGACAGGCTTACCACGTCCGGCGTGACCGCGCCGTCGACGAGCGGAGGCCCCAAGCCGCGGATACTGTGGATCACAAGGACATCGAGTCCGGGGCGAAGTGGGTCACGGGTGTAGACGACCCCGCTCACGGTTGCAGGAACCATCTCCAGACAGCAGACGCTCATCGGGTGACCGCCGGTGGTGGCAGCCTGCGATCTGAGGTAGGCAATGGCGCGGGGGGTGAAGCGCCCGGCAACGACCTGTCGATAGCGGCCGACGACCTCCTCGAGAGGCACGTTGAGAAACGTCAGGTACTGCCCGGCGAAGGAGAGGCTCCCATCCTCACCGAGGGCGCTCGAGCGGAGGGCGACGTGAGTGCAGCCGCCCCGCCGGCTGAGCTCGGTGACCCGGTCGCGGATCTCCAGCGCGAGATCGTCGGGCACGGAGCTCGCCAGGACGAGGTCACGGATCTCCTGGCTGGCAGTCTCGATGTGTTCGAATGAGGTGAGGTCGGCGCCGTCGAGCAACGCCGCGATGCGCCCTTCGAGGTCGTTGTTAGTCATGAAATGTCGGTAGGCCCAGGCGGTGATGGCGAACCCGTCCGGTACCGGCAAGGACAGTCGTGAGCGCAACTCCCCCAACTGAGCCGTCTTGTTGCCGACGCTCCATGCGCGGCTGCCGTCAATCGCGGACAGCGGTAGCGTGAGGCTGTCCTCACGGACCTCGGGCGTGTCGTCGAGCAGCGCGTCGATCTCGGCCAGGATCTCGCGCATTCGAGCCTTGAGAGGGGCGTACCGCCGCCCCCCGATTGCTGCCAGGTCGTCCGTCATCTCATCCAGCGCTGTCTCCAACTCCGCCAACGAGGAGCTGATATAGCTGGTGTCGAACAGGTACTCTCCACGCGCCTTCTCCTCCAGGTCGGCGATGACCTTGAGGACGTGTCCGTTGTGGTCGAGCAGACGTGAGAAGACGCGGAACTTCTCGTGGATCCCGCTGTGAGCCGGAGGTGGCTCCTCGGCGGGACGGAACAGGAGGTCCCGCAAGGCGCGCAGCGCCTCGAGGGGCCGGCGGCGACCGGACGTCGCGTCCGTATCTATCGCCCGCCTCGTCATGTCGCGTCCGGATCGCCCGCGAGCGGGTTGGTGCGGAGCACAGTTAGCTTGGAGCCTTTCACGGGTATTGTGATTTCATTCACGAGCCCTGTCAAGGCCGGCAGCCTGCGCGGTTGCGGGTCGGACGGGCTCACTGCGCGCGGGGGGTGGCGAGTAGGCGGTCCGGCTTGGGCGCCGCGGGAGGACTCCCCGTGTGGTGATATGAAAAGGCCGGCGGAGGTTCCGCCGGCCGCTCAACTCCGTAGGGAGGGGACTCAGTCCGTCGCTACTCTCGGCTTCACTGCGTCGAAGTTCTTGTTGTAGACCTTATGACTCTTGTTGAAGTAGATGGCCGCGGCGCCGCCTTCGCGGCGGGGGTACAACCAGAAGTCGATGCCCCGCTCGTGCTTCTTGTTGAGGTAGTACGGGACACCGGCGACTTTCGCGACCTCATCCTCCGTCATGCCCTTGGTGACGAGGTCGAACCGCTCCTTGGTGAGATAGCGCATGTCCTCGAGCTCGGCCATCTTGTCCACCAGCGTCTGATAGGGTTGAATGCCGATCGAATCGTAGTAGGTCTTGGCTGTCTGCAGGATGTTGAGCGCCTTCTTGTAGTCGCCGGCCTTGTCCACGGCATCCTCGGCCGTAAAGATCGCCTCGTCGGAGTAGATCTTGAGCCCCTCGGCGGTCTCAGGGGCATCTGGGTGGTCGTTGAGGGCCTTGGTCAGGAACGTTGCGAGCTTCTCCTGAACCTGGTCGTAAGCGGCCGAGTTCGCCTCGACAGCTTTGGCAATCTCGTCCGGCAGCGTCGCCAGCTGCTGCTTCTGGTCGGCGTCCAGCTTCCGCTTCGGTGTTGCCTTCAGCTCGTCCAGGGTCGCTTTCATCGTCTTGACCTTGTCCCGGCTGTCGTGAAGGTTGCTCCAGAGGGTCTTAATAGTGGTCAGCTGCTGCTGCAGCTGGGTTCTTGCCTCGGCCTCTTTCTTTGCTTTCTGACCGCAACCGGTCATCAGTCCAACCAAGACCGGGATCACGAGAAAACACGTCAGGGCACGGCGTTGCATCGTGACTCCTCCCTTCGGGTTGAAGCTAGCAGAATCGCGGCCGGCTGGCAACGTCGGCTGCAGTGGATCGCTCGTGAGCGAAGCGGCGCCGGGCACCGTCGGGAATCCCTCCGCGTACTGCGACGTGGGAGCTGCGGCGATGCCCGAGGGTATAATGGCGACGCTCGAGGGGAGGAGAGAGAGCATGTCAGGCCACAGCAAGTGGAGCACGATCAAGCACAAGAAGGCTCGTGAGGATGCCAAGCGAGGCAAGGCCTTCACCAAGCTCATCCGTGAGATCACGGTCTCGGCGCGCGAGGGCGGGGGCGACCCGGAGGCCAACCCGCGACTGCGCTCGGCGGTCCAGGCCGCGAAGGCGGCCAACATGCCCGCCGACAACATCAAGCGGGCGGTTCAGCGGGGGACGGGCGAGCTCCCTGGCGTCACTTATGAGGAGGCCAGCTACGAGGGCTACGGCCCCGGAGGAGTGGCGGTGATGGTCCAGGTCCTGACCGACAACCGCAACCGGACCACCGCCGAGCTCCGCCACCTCTTCTCGAGGCACGGGGGCAACCTCGGTGAGAACGGCTGCGTGGCATGGGTGTTTACGCGCAAGGGCCTGATCCTGATCCCGAGCGAGGGGGCCCCGGACGAGGATGAGCTGATGGAGATCGCGCTCGAGGCCGGCGCCGAGGACCTCGATATCGAGGACAGCGAGCTGTTCCGGATCTACACCGCCCCGGACGAGCTACACCAGGTGAAGGCGGCTCTCGAGGCGGCGGGTGTCAATCCCGAGTCAGCTCAGTTCGACATGGAGCCGTCGACCAGTGTTCGTCTCGAAGGCAAGCAGGCGGTGCAGATGGTGAGGCTCATGAATGCCTTCGACGACCACGACGACGTCCAGGACGTGTGGGCCAACTTCGACATCGACGAAGAGATCATGGCCACCGCGTGATTCGGATCCTGGGTGTCGATCCCGGATCGGCGGCGACGGGCTGGGCGATCGTCGTCGGGGCAGGCAGCAGATTCACCCTCGAAGCCGCAGGAGTGATCCGGACGGGAGCCGGAGAGAGGCCGGTCCGGCTTGCCCGCCTCGGATCGGATCTGTCCGAGGTCGTCGAGCGGCACCGACCGGACGCCGCGGCCGTGGAGTCCTCCTTCTCGGGCCGCAACCCGCGGTCGGGGTTGGCTCTGGCGGAGAGCAGGGGCGTCGTTCTCGCAGTGCTCGGCCGGGCAGGCGTCCCGGTGGCGAGCTACAGCCCGGCGCAGGTCAAGTCGGCGGTGGTCGGGTACGGCCGGGCCGAGAAGGGCCAGGTCGTGTATATGGTGGTGCGCCTGCTGGGCCTGAAGAAGCGACCTGCCAGCGACGCTGCCGATGCGATGGCCGTTGCCCTCACCCACCTCTGGACCGGGAGCAGGGTTCAGCTTGACCCCGATAATCCAACGTGTTAGCATTTTTTGCCTTTCGCCCTCGGGGCTAAGGCTATGACCCGAAACGAGGTAAGGCGACCCTCTTGTAACGGGCCCAGGAATAGGTAACAATGTCGACTCCGGCGGGCCCAGCCGACGGTCCGCAAGGAACATCACAACGGGAGGATTGATCGTGCATTTCGGAGATCTTTACACGTACTTCCGCCAGGGTGGACCGATGATGTACCCGCTGCTGTTCTTCTCGCTGCTGGCGCTCACCTTCATCATCGAACGGTTCATCGCGCTGACCCGCGCCAAGATCAACGTCAACGAGTTCCTGACTCGGGTCAGGAAGGCACTCCTTGTGAACCGGAACGTCAAGGAGGCTATCAAGGTCTGCGAGCAGTACCAGGGGCCGGTCGCATCGGTCATGAAGGCGGGCCTGCTCCGCTACGGGCACACGCGCGAGGACATCGAGAAGACGATCGAGAACGCGGCGCTGTACGAGCTTGACCGGCTCGAGCGAGGCATGGGAGTGCTGGCAACAACCGCCAACGTCGCCCCCATGCTCGGCTTCCTCGGTACCGTCACGGGCATGATCAAGTCGTTTGCAACCCTCGCGTCGGAGGGCCTGACGAACCCCGCCAAGGTGGCCGCCGGCATCTCCGAGGCACTGATCACAACCGCCGCCGGTCTCATGATCGCCATTCCGGCGCAGCTCGCCTACAACTACTACACCACCAAGATCAACCGCTTCGTGCGTGACATCGAGACCGCCACCAACATGTTGCTGGAGACGTTCATCGAGATGGACAGCCAACGCTATGGCCAGGGCAGCGAGGGCCAGGCGTAAGGAGGGGGATCTCGATGGCTATTATCCGAGGACGAGGGCGCAAGATTGGGGCCGGAATCTTCACGGCCTCGATGGCAGATATCGTCTTTCTACTGATTGTCTTCTTCGTGATTACCTATAACGTGGAGGTCGATCATACGCAGGTGCTGCTTCCGAAGACGATGGTGAGGAGTAAGATTCCGGAGCATGCCGCCTTCATCTCCATCGACAAGACGGGGGTGGTGCGGGTCTCGACCGGGAAGGAGATGTCCCTCCCCGTCGGCTCCAACGAAGAGGTCCAGTCCTTCGCAGCCAACGTCGTAGCCGAGAACCCGTACAAGGAGTTCGTGATCAAGGCCGACAAGGGAGTGAAGTACGAGGCGTTCGACCAGGTGCTCGATGCGCTCAAGCAGGCCAAGGCGAAAGTGATCTATCTGCTCTCGGAGCAGAAGACGGTCGACGAAGCGAACTAGGCGGGGGCCAGCATGAAAATCAAGAAGAAGGACGTCGAGTCAGAGATCTTCACCGGATCCATGGCGGATATCTCGTTCCTGCTGATCATCTACTTCATGGTGACATCGGTGTTCTCAGCTACTCGCGGTCTCGACTTCCAGCTGCCCGAGGACTCCTCCCAGACACCGGAGATCAAGCAAGAGGACTCGATCGACGTGCACGTCATGCCCAACGGCGTTTTGCAGGTGGACGGGAAGGCGATGCCGATCGACCAGCTTCTCCCCTACATTAAGGGTGTGCTCAAGCAGAATCCGGACAAGCCGGTTATCCTCCGAACCGATCCGGATGCGACCTACGGTGACATGATCGCGGTGTTCGATCTGCTGCGGCAGGCGCCGACGAAGATCGGGATGGAGATCAAGACGATTTCGATTCCCACCCAGCGGGAGATCCAGAATGTCTGGGCCCTGTTTGGGGTGCACTGAAGGAGTGGAGGAAGATCGTGAGTCAGTCCCAGAACAACGCGAGACAGAAGCCGGAGGAGCCCAAGCTGCCACCGACGGTGATCGAGATACTCGCTGAGGAGGAGTCTCGCGACAACAGGCTGTTCCGGTGGTCGATGGGGATTGCGCTGGTGCTCCACCTCGTCTTTTTCTGGATGCACTGGCCTTCATTCGCCGGCGCTTCGGCCGACTCGGCCAGGCAGAAGACCAAGATCTTCGTGGTCAAGCAAGTGAGGTTCAAGCAGCCGCCGAAGCAGGAGCTGCAGCAGATCCCAAAACCCAAGATGAAGATGGTGCCGATCCCCGATCCGACTCCGGACCAACCCGAGCCGCTTCGCGAAGAGGAGCCGCAGAGGGACATCGACTTCGTGCCGGATGACAACCTCGTTCTCGGCGTTCCCGATGCGCCGCCGCCGCCCGAGCCCGAGGGCCCGGTGCGGTTCGTAGCCGGGGGCAACATCACCGAGCCGGTCAAGATCAACGCTCCGCAGCCCAAGTACCCCGAGGCGGCCCGGCGTGCCAAGATGCAGGGGGTGGTGGTTCTCGAGTGCACCATCTCGAAGCAAGGGAACGTGGAGGGCGTCAAGGTGCTTCGCGGTCTGCCTCTCGGGCTGACCGAATCGGCAGTAGACGCAGTCAACAAGTGGAAGTTCAAGCCCTCAACGCTCAACGGCAGGCCAGTTGAGGTCATTTACGTTCTGACGGTGCGGTTCACGCTGCAATAGCGATGGCACTTCAGGGGTCCCTGTCGGAGCTTTCCCTACCGGACGTGATTCAGCTCGTCGCGGTATCGGGGAAGACAGGTGCCTTTCATCTGGTGAAGGAAGGTGTCGAGGGCAGCATCTTCCTCAAGGATGGTCAGATCATCGACGCGCGCATCGGCGAGCTGCAGGGCGAGCACGCCGTCTACGAGATGGCGATCTGGTCTGACGGCGACTTCGCCTTCACCCCGGGGGAGGAAGCCACCCAAGTCACGGTCAGGAAGTCGAACGCCAACCTCATGATGGAGGCGGCGAGACGGCTGGACGAGTGGCGCGTCCTGTCACGGCGGATTCCCTCGCTCGATCTTATCCCCTACTTTCCTGAAGGAGGACGGGGGCACGATCAGGTGACGCTGAGCCCTCAGGAGTGGATCCTGGTAACCAGGATCGACGGCCGGCGCTCGATCGATGTCATTGCCAAGCTCCTGCGCTGGGCAGCTTTCGATGTCTCCAAGCTCCTTTTCGGGATGATCACATCGGGGCTCGTCGCACTGCGGGAGCCGGGCACGGCCAGCGGCGGTGAGCGGTTTGATGCCGGTCCGAGCCCCATCACACTGCTCGGCCTGGCCGAGAAGATCCGCAAGATGGCGATCGCGGTCATCGGTGACGGTGGCGAGCGGACAATTGAGAAGCAGTACCAGGCAATCCGCACGCGTGTGGAGCGCGGAGATGGATTCGATGCGATCCGCGAGATGGTGGATCAGCATGGCAAGGCGATCTCTCTGCTCAAAGGAGCCGACGTAGCGGCCATGTTCGAGGAACAGGTCCGGCCTTTGCTCGGCGAGGACGGTGCGGCGGCGCACTGAGAATGTGACGGGAGGAACCGCGATGGACAGGAGAGGACGCCGTCTACTGACGGAGGTGCTTGTGGTTGCCGTGATGATGGGATCGGCAGCCGTCGTGATGGCAGACTGGCAGGCGGGAGTGGCCGCTTTCAAGAAGAAGGACTACTCGACCGCCATCAAAGAGTTCCAAGAGGTTACCAAGACCAACCAGGACTTCGCCGGCGGGTACTACATGCTCGGTCTGGCGCAGAGCCAGGTCGGCCAACTGAGCCAGGCCCTCGGCAACCTTCGCAAGGCGGTGGAGCTTGACAAGGGCAACGCACAGTACGAGGTGGCTCTCGGTCAGGGCCTGGTGCAGGCCAATCAATACGGCGAGGCATACGGGGTCCTCAAGTCTGTGGACCGGGCCAAGCTTTCCAAGGCGCAGCGGAGCCTGCAGGCGCTTCTACTCGCGAGCGCGGCGACCAAGACCAACCACGCCCAGGAGGCCGTCAACGTTCTCAGCAGGGAGGCTCGGGCAGAGCCTTCGAATGCTCGGATCCATCAGGCGCTCGGCGTAGCCTACAACGCCCTTGGTGACGACGCGAATGCGTACCACGCCTTCGCCACGGCATATCGGCTGGACCCGCGGGACGAGGAGAGCGGACAGTCGGCGGCCTATGCCGCCGTCATGGCGGCTCGGCGCAGCCGGTCGGCCCAGGACAAGAGCCGGCTGTACGCGGAAGCGGGGACGATCGCGGAGCGGCTTGCTGGTCAGCACGGGACCTTCGAGCACAACCTCCTGGCCGGGGAGGCGTGGCTCGGCGCACGGGCCTTTGACCGTGCCCTGCCCTGGTTCGAGAAGGCAAAGCAGCAGCGTTCTCAAAACGCACTCGTCTACTTCTACATCGGCCAGTGCCACTCCTCGACCGCCAAGTTTGACGAGGCGCTGGGAGAGCTGCAGCAGGCCCTGAAGACGGGACCGGAGGGCAAGCTGCGGCGCCAGATCTACGACCAGATGGGGTACGTCTACGCAAAGCAGAAGCGCTACCAGAAAGCGCTTGACATGTACCAGAACGCCGGCAACAGCGCCAAGGTGGCTGAGATGCAGACGAGCATCAAGTCGCAGCGGCAGAACCAGGCCGCGGAGCAGGAGCGGGCCGAGTTCCAACGCAAGATCCGCGCACTCCTCGCCCAAGCGGATGAGCTGGAGAAGCTCGGTCAGGTGGATGAGGCGCGTGCCATTCGCGACCAGGTCAAGGCGCTGCAGAAGAGCGACTGACAGAAGCGGTATGACTCTCTAGAAAAGGCGCGACCGAATCGCGCCTTTTCTATTCCTCGATGCCGAAGGTGGCATGGCGGGCGAGAGTGATCGCCGCCGTCGCGATTGGAAGAAGAACCGCCGCTGCGAACTGCGCCACGGTGACCCACCAGGGGACGGTCGGAGAACGCAGGCCGAGAACGCCCAGGACGCCAGAGCTCCAGATCGTCAGCAGGCGGGTCAGGCCGGAAGCCAGTCCCCCGGCCACGAGCCCGGTCAGGGCGACGACGACGAGAAACGGGCCGCGAACCGCCCCCTCTGCCGTGCCGACCAGTCGCATGACGGTGATCTCATCGGCATGTCGGTACATCTCGAGGTGGACCCAGACTGCAGCCAGCAGGCCGGCCGCGGCGAGCAGAAGGAGTGAGGTCACGCCGAGCACCCAGCGGACTCGCGTCAGGGCGGAGCGCAGCAGTGCGCCCAGGTTGGAACGCGGTCCGACGGCCAAGACGTCGGGGTCGTTCTTGAGGCCGGAGAGCGTCGCTGGGCTTGGGGCCAGGATCTCGACGAGCGGGGGCATGATCTCGAGGGAGCGGCGATCCATGATTCGTTCGAAGTACGGGAACCAGCGGGCCAGTCGGCTCGCCAGTTTCTCGGGCGGCACGACCTGGATCTGCCACTTCGGGTGTGCCGCGTTCTGGGCATCCACCCAGTGCTGCAGGCGCTGGCCGGTGACGTCGGGCCTGAGAAGCACCTGCACCGGCGCCGCCTCGGCCTCTGTGGCGACGAGGGGAGCGAGCCAGCGCTCGACCACCACGGTGAAGCCTCCGAGCGCGAGCGGCACGGCGAGTGCCAGTGCGAGTGCGAAGCTCACACCTGCGCGGCTCCGGAGGATCCCCCAACCCTCGCTGACGATCTGCCGGATCATGGCGGCCAGATCCCATCGTAGGCGATGGCCCCCCGCTGCAGCACCAGGGTGCGGGCGGGAATCGACTCCAGCAAGGCATGATCGTGGGTAGCGACCAGAACCGTAGCCCCCTGATAGTTGATGTCGCACAGGAGGCTCATCAGCTCGGCAGCCAGCTCCGCATCCAGGTTGCCGGTTGGCTCATCAGCGAGGATCAGCCGCGGTTGGTAGGCGAGGGCGCGGGCGATGGCGACGCGCTGCTGCTCACCGCCCGAGAGGGCGTCGGGGAACGCGGACTGCCGGTGCTGGAGCCCGAGCCGCTTCAGGGTCAGGTAGGCTCGTCGCTGCGCCTCACGGGGCGGTAGACCGTGAAAGCGGAGCACGAATGTGATGTTCTCGAGCACGGACTTGCGCTTGAGGAGCTTGAAGTCCTGGAAGATGACGCCCATTGTCCGTCGGAGGTGCGGGAGCTCGTGCAGCGGCAGCGTATCGACCCGCATATCGTTCACCCATACCTCGCCCGAGGTTGGTCGCTCCGCGGCGTACAGTAGCTTGAGGAAAGTGCTCTTGCCGACTCCCGAGGGGCCGGTGAGGAATACGAACTCACCGGGATCGACCGCGACCGTCACGCCCCTCAGCACGTTCCTGTGGTCGAAGGACTTGTGGACCTCACGCAGGCGAATCACGCTGACGCCTTCACCGGAGATTCAGGGTCGTGCCTGCCGCCGACGCCACGCGGCCGTGGCGGAGGCGGCGTCCTGGCTGCCAGGTGTCGGAATATCGAATGCTCTCCGGCTTGACTCGCACTCGCGGGCTCCTCACATGGCCGAGAACGGCGGCCCCGAGCTCCGCGGACGTGTGCTCGTCAAGACCGCCGCCTTGGGGGGGATTGTACCATTGGCGCAGCCGGTGCGACCGGCAAGCAGCGGTTGGAGGGGCGGATGTGGCGCGCGGGACGGATCGGTGCTGAGGACGCTCTCGTCTGTGAGCTCGCAGGCGCGCACCTGATGTTCGGTCGCGGGCCGCGACGCGGTGGTGGTTCGCACGGCCACCGCGCGGCATGCCTCCTCGATGCCCTCGGCGACCGGGTGGCTGGGCTGCGCTGGGGGGAGCAGGTCCACGGGCGTGCTGTCGCCTCACTCTCCGCGGAGCCAGGCCGGCCCCTGTCCGGTCCGACCTGTGTGGGCCGATGTGACGGTCTGGTCACCGACGAAGCCGGTTTGGGGGTGCTGGTGTGGACGGCCGACTGTGTCCCGCTCCTGATAATCGGTGGGGGCGTCGTCGCGGCGGTTCATGCGGGGTGGCGAGGTACGGCTGCCGGTATCGTACCGGCTGCGGTCCGCAGGCTCGAGGTCGAGTACGGTGTCGAGCCACAGCAGCTCGATGCGGCGCTCGGGCCGGCAATCGGAGCCTGTCACTACGAGGTCGGACCGGAGGTCATCCGGGCCCTCGATGGGTGTGGGGTAGCTGCAGATCTGTGGCTTGCGGGGTCGCGTGTCGACCTCAGGAACCTGGTCGCCGGCCAGCTCGCCGATGCTGGAGTCGACCCGGGTCGGATCAACCGTGTTGGTGGCTGCACTGCGTGTGACCCGGAGCTCGCCTCCTACCGGCGTGACGGAGCAGCTGCCGGTCGCCAGTGGTCGCTGGCCGTGCTGCGGCTCTGATGGAGCCCCTTGAGCTGTCCGCAGGCGGCGGCGACGTCGGTTCCCTTCGACCAGCGCACAGTTACCGTAAGCCGGCTGCTGCGGAGCCGCTCTGCAAAACGTTCGATGGTGGCATCGTCGGAACGGGTGAGCCCGGGGAGGTGGATGGGGTCCTCGTTGAGCGGGATGAGGTTGATCTTGGACGGTATTCCGCCCACGAGGCGGCTCAGCTCGTCGGCCTGTGCGTCGCTGTCGTTGAGGCCGCGGATCAGGACGTACTCGAAGGTAACGCGGCGGCCTCTCTCCAGCGGGAAACTGCGGAGGCTGGCCATGAGCTCTCTGAGGGGATAACGTCTCGTGATCGGCATGATCCGTTCGCGGAGCTCCTGATTGGGAGCGTTGAGAGAGACCGCGAGCTTGGGCCTCCGCTCAAGCTCGCCGAGGAACCGGATTCCAGGCACAATGCCCGATGTCGAGACCGTGATGCGACGGGGGCTGACGGTCTCGGTTAGGACCTCCAGTGCGGCGGCAAGGTTGGGCGCGTTGAGCAGAGGCTCTCCCATGCCCATGAAGACGAGGTTGACTCTGGAGGCTTCGGTTTCGAGGTCGCGGAGCATCACCCGGTACTGGCCCACCATCTCGGCCGGCGACAGGTTCCGGCCGGCTCCGAGGACCCCGGTGACGCAGAATGTGCAACCGACGGCGCATCCGGTCTGGGAGGACAGGCACAGGGTGCTGTGACCGGTCTCAGCCATCGCTACCGACTCGACAGTCGAGCCATCCTCCAGCTCGAACAGGTACTTGCGTGATCCATCTCGGCTCGCCGTGAGATTGGCGACACGAGGATCATCGAGCGAGAACAGCTCCCCGAGCCTGCGACGGACGTTCTTCGGCAGGTCGGTCATCTGATCGAACGAGGTTGCGTTGCGGTGGACGATCCACAGCGCTACCTGACGGGCTCGGTATGGGCGATCGACCATGGGCGCGACCCGCCGTTCGATCTCATGAGAGCTGGAGCCGATCAAGGAGGCCATCTCCGGCCGTGGCAATGGGCCCTGGGACGCGTCGCGCTTCACGAGTCTGTCCATGCTACCGGGTCAGGATCATGGCCAAGGGGTCGGTCGCAGCCGGGTTTCGAAGAGCGCATGGACGCTGAGTGGTGCGAGCTCAGCTCGGGTCGGCCGAAGGAGGCCTGCTCGAGGACTTCTTGGCCGAGCTCGGGGAGCGGTGCCGAGACGGTGAGATTCCCAGCGACGCAAGGAAAGCGGCATCCTGGAGGTTCATCCGGAAGCTGACCTTTCCCTGTCCGGGTTCGGCGTGAATGTGCAAGGATGCCTCCTCGATCTCGGGCTCGCCGTCGTTGCGGCAGGCAACCGAGGCCTCGAGCATCATGACCGCTTCCCACCCGTGCTCGTGGAGCTGGCGCAGGCATCCGCGCACCTCGTCCGAGTTCACGACGGTTCCGTGGAGCGCCTGACCAAGGCGCTTGAGAAGCTCCTGCAACAGCTGTGTCCGTGACTGCTCCATCCTTAAAGCCCCCGTTCTGAGAACCTCTCGGGGGCCCCCCTCTCTTCCCTCAATGGTACACCAGGCAGAAGGCGTGGCATACTCGGCCACGGCCGCGATCGGGCCGCTTGGATGGTGTATGGAGAAGCTCTCATGGGCACGGGAGACCAAGCTTGCGGGCGATGCCTCGTACCGCAGCTACGCCCGTGTGGTTGCCAGCTCCGGGATCGCGGTGATTCGAGTGACCTATCCTCCAGACCGTGTGGACGCGCTTGCTCGAGACGACGATGTTCTTGCATGGCTGTCCGGGCGGGGATTCCGGGTGCCGCGCCGACTCCAGCTGGTTGGAGAGCCCAGACAGCTCTACCTGGAGGACCTCGGCGAGGAAGATGCCGAGCAAACCCTCCGACGGCGCGACGCTGGGCAACGCGGGGAGCTCATCGGGCGTCTTGCCACACCTCTGGCGACGCTGGCCGCGATTCCGCTCGACCAGCTGCCGGCCTGGAACCCGCCTCTCGGCTCCGAACGCTTGCGCGAGGAGCTGGCGGGCTTCGAGAGGTGGTTCTTAGGGCGTTTCACCGGCGTTGCAGCGAGCTCCGACACGGCCCATTGGCTGGACGATCTTGCGGCGAGCATCGGCCGTCACCCCAGGCGCGTGTGCCATCGCGACTACCATCTCAACAACCTGTTTTTCCTGCAGAGTGGAGAGGTCGGGGTCATCGACGTCCAAGACATCCTCATCGGCCCAGACACTTACGACGCAGTCTCTCTGGTTGGAGAGCGGGCCTTTCCGGAGCTGATAGAGGAGCAGGCGATCCGCGAGTGGCTTGCTCATTGGGCGGAGGTGACGGCTGCCGAGAACGGCTGGGAGCAGCGTATGCTCGAGACCGGGACGCAGCGCGCGCTCAAGGTCCTCGGCACCTTTGCCTGTCTCGACCTGGCCGGCAAGCGAGGGTATAGCAGCTGGATGCGGCCGCTGGCATGGCGAGCGACGCCGGCCCTGCGGGATCTCGCCGCACCACCCGAGCTGGTCAATACTCTGCTAGAGTGGCTCGAGGGAGGTTCTCATGTTCGGTAGTCTCGGGCTTCCGGAGCTCCTGGTCATCCTCGTGATCGTTATCATCATTTTCGGGGCATCCAAGCTGCCGCAGCTGGGGCGCGGTCTCGGCGAGGGGATACGCAACTTCAAGGATTCGATCAAGCCGGACGAGGATGACAGCGAAGACGAGGACAAGAACGAGAAGGGCTAAGCTCCCTCCCCCTACACTGTATTGGCCGCGCTCAACGCTACCGCGCCCGCCCGGTTGCGCTCGATGGCGGCTGAATGAGTTCTGCTACCTCAGCTCGACGCGTTCTCCAACGCCGGACCAGCCCCGACTGTTGAGAATCCGGGCTGTGGAGTAGTGCTCGCCGACAGTCAGGATTCCCACCTCGCCGAGCACGATTCTCGGCATCCCCGGAGCAGGGTTGTCGTGGAACAGGGTCGCGAATTGGCCTGGATAGGCTCCGTCCGCGGAACCGAGGTCCAGCATCACGAGGTAATCAGTACCGGTAGTAAAGATGCCGTCCTTCTGATAGACGACGTAGCCGGTCGGTTTGCCGTTCGGTGGATCACACCGGGTCAGCGGGGGGCTCTTGACGGCCAGCGGAACGGGAATCGGGCTGAACGGCTTGAGCAGAGCGCCCAGCGCGATGGGGTCGCAAGCCATCGTCACCTCGCAGATACTCGAGTGGTCCTGGGCGCAGAGAACCCGCAGCTGACCTACCTGCCGGTACAGAGTACCCATTGGAGTTCCCGAGACTGGATGGTCCAGGGGTTTGCCCTTGCTGAGAACGAAGAACTGGTCGCCGGCAGCAACTCCTTCTTCCGTGCCGCCGTTGATGTAGACGATATCGCCCTCGCTGTAGTCGTCCTGGTACTCGGTAGTCTCGGCAGAAACGATCGAGAAAGGGAACTCGCCTTCATTGTCGGAGAGAATGGCGAAGCAGTAGACGTCTGCGGTACTCCCGAGAGGTATCGCCTCACCCTCGAAACCGCCCTCTTCCTCGACCGGCGGCCCGGCCGAGACTCCGGTAGCCGGCGGCGCGACCTCCTTCTCTTCGACCGGCGCTGCGGGTTGAACGGCCACATCGATGACCACGGGGTCGCCGGGGTAGATCCAGTGGGAGTCACGAATATACGGGTTCCTCTCCCAGATCTGCGGCCAGAGGTAGGGATCGCCCAGGTACTGCTTGGCCAGATCCCACAGCGTGTCGCCCTTGACAACGGTATGCACGCGGGCGCCCTCCGGAAACTCGGTGGGTGGGCTGTACGGTGTCCAGTGGTCGCCCACGAGATGGAGGGGACGCGGGGGCGGGGCCACGGTCTGGGCCGCAACCAGTACGGGGAAGAGACCCACGAGGATTACGAACCTGAGGCTGCCTTTCATAAGCCGTCTCCCAACTCTTGGAACACGTTCAAGGTTACTCCAGGTAGGTTGCAGTCGTCAATCCTCCTTGGTGTTCTTTTCGTTCTTGCGTCTCTTCGCGATTTCCTCCTTGATGCGATCCCAGGCCTCCTGAGCCTTCTTCTGGAGAGCGTCGACCTCGTCCATGTGTTGGAAATCTGGGTAGTTCTTCTTGAGGTATTCAAGCCTCCACAACGTGCCAATCCAGCGCCTATTCCTGGCGTAAAAGAACGCGACGTCGTACTCGTGTTGAGCGAGGATTCCCTTGACGTTGGTGAGGCTTTCCTGTGCTTCCTGAGCGTGCTTCGAGTTGGGGTAGAGGTTGATGAGCTGCTGGAAAGTGTTCAGCGCGTCATAGGCGTTGGTGAGGTCGCGGTCGGGCCGCAGGCGCCTCGCCGTGTAGGTCCTCCCCAGCATCAGCAGTGCATAGTCACGCTCGGGATCGTTTGGGTAGCGGTTGACAAAGTCGCGATAGCGAAGGCGAGCCTCGGTCACGCTGGCAGTGTCACGGTATTGGAGGAACGTGTCGGCAACCCTCAGCGCGGACTTATGACCCAATGGATCGTTGGGGAAGCTGTCGTACAGGAAGGCGTACAGCTTGCGTGCCTGCTTGTACTCCTTGTCCGCGTACAGCCCCTCCGCCTGAGAAAAGATCGTCGCCTTGTCCATGGATGAAAGCTGCTGAAGTAGAGCTTCATCGGGCTTCGCACTCGAGCAGGCGATAGCCCATACAGCGGTTGCGGTCAGCAGCGTCAGCGAAAGGAACCTCTTCATGAAGCCTGTCCTCCGGTAGCGGCGGCACGCATGCTCTCGAGGGCCGCGCGTCGATTCTCAGCACCAAAGATCGCAGTGCCCGCGATCAAAGTCGTGGCGCCGGCAGACACAAGATCTTGGGCCGTTTCCGTGCTCACCCCGCCGTCCACGGAAATGTCGAAATCCCGGCCTCCGAGCGACTCGCGCAGGTGCCATATTCTGTCCGTGCTCTCGACTATGAACTCCTGGCCACCGAAGCCGGGGTTGACAGACATCACAAGAATGAAGTCCAACCAGGCTGTGATCTCGGTCACGAATGCGAGCGGCGTTCCAGGGTTGATGGCGGCCCCGGCGAGCATCCCTTGGTCCCGAATGACGGTCAGAGTGCGCTGAATATGGGGGCACGTCTCGACATGGACGGCGATGCGCGCCACCCCGGCGGCTGCAAGCGGGCCGATCAGCGGTGTCGGATCAGAGACCATGAGGTGGGCGTCGAGGGGCAGGGAGGTGTGGCGGGCGAGGCAACGTACAAGCGGCGGGCCAAAAGTGAGGTTGGGAACGAAGTGCCCGTCCATGATGTCGAGATGGATGAGGTCCGCACCGGCTCGCTCAACCTCGTGCACCTCCGAGGCCAGCTCAGCAAGATCGCAGGACAGAATGGACGGCGCGATACGAATGCTCATTGGCTGACCCACAGGGCCATGATATCCGAGCGTGAGAGAGGGCTGCCCGCGGCCGGATACTGCCGCAGGACCACCCCCGACGGCACCCCGGGGTAGGCAGTGCCATGGACCTGGCCGAGCCGGAAACGGTGGCTGCGGCAGAAGCTCCGCACCTCGGAAAGCGGGTGACCGAGGAACGACGGCGCGACCCACAGCGGCTGGCGAGGCGCCGTGTTGGACAGCAGGTCGACCACTGTCGCTGGGGCAACCTCTGCACCCTTGGGAGGGCTCGAGGCGAGGACGCTGTCCGCATCGGCCTGATCCGCGACCTGCGCCTGGCGGCCGGGGTCGAGGCCCAGGTCCTGCAACAGGTGGGCAGCGCTGCTGATTGACTGGTCGCTGAGGTCCGGCACCTTCACGCGCTCGCCGCCCAGGCTGAGCCGGACCCTGAGGCGGGCGCCACCCTTGACGTGAAAGCCCGGTGGTGGTTCCTGGAGGGCAACCGAGCCGGCCGGGATCTGCGGGCTGAACACGCCCTGGTCGTCGATGTCGACCGCCAGCCCGCGATCGTGGGCTGTCTGACGCGCCTCGTCGAGCGTCTTGCCTCGCAACTCGGGAACCGTCAGCGTGCCGGAATGAACCGTGTGGACGAGCGCCACCCAGAAGACCGTGGAGGCCGTGACCGCAAAGATGGCGGCGATCAGGAGACGGTCCCGCATCGTTGCGACTCTACCACGGTCGAGCCTCCTCACCCGATCAGCCGCGGTGCAGGAAGTGGTACATGTTCTCGGGCAGGACCTTCAGGATGTCGTTGTAGAGCACGACAACCATGAGCAGGATGAGGAGCACGAAACCGACCTCGAGAATCCGCTCCTTGACCCGAAGGGGCAAATCGCGACGGCGGACCGTCTCGAAGGACAGGATCGCGAGGTGCCCGCCGTCGAGGACGGGAATCGGCAGCAGGTTGAAGATCCCCAGCTGAAGTGAGATCAAGCCGAGGAACCAGATCAGCGTCCGGATTCCGCTGCGTGCCGCCTCCCCGGAGATCCTTGCGATGTCGATGGGTCCGGAGACCTGGCTCAACGAGGTCTTGCGACGGATCAGCTTGCCGAGGATGCGGAAGGTCTGGACCGTCATGCGCCGGCACTCGCGGATGCTGGTTGCGATCGCTGCCACGGGGGCGAGCTTCTCGAGCCGGGTGGGGAAGATGACGGGGATGCCGATCTTCCCCTCGCCGCCAACGTCGCGAGGCGTGATCTGGACCTGCTGGCGCTCGCCGTTGCGCACGTAGCTGACGGTGATCTTCTCTGCGGGGTGGGGTGAGATCAGCCGCATCATGTCGTAGAACTGATGTACGGGTTGGCCATCGATACTAACGATACGGTCGCCCGGCCGTAGGCCCGCGTGCTGGGCGGGGGAACCGGGGTTCAGCTCGACGACGACCGAGTCCAGGGGCGGCAGGATGCCGGAGTATCCGAAGCCGTAGCGGGAGAACTTCGTCGGTGTGAACGATACCGCGAGCTGCCGCTCGTCCCGTTGCAGCTCGACGTGCACCTTGTGACCGCCGGAGGTCAGGAGCGACGTCTCGAGGTCGCTCCATGCGTTGATCTTGAGGCCGTCCACCGCCGTCACCAGGTCGCCCTCCTTGACCCCGGCGCCGGCGGCCGGCGAGTCCGGCTCGACCCAGCCGACGCGCGGCGGCTGGCTCTGGTAGGCCGGCATCTGCACTCCGAGCATGAACGCGATCGCCAGGAAGCCGACGGCGGCGATGATGTTCGTCACCGGTCCGGCAAGCAGGATGATGCCCCGCTTCCAGCGCGGAAGGAGCTCGTCGTCCGCCTCGGCGGCGCCGGTGACCTGCGACTCATCTGGACCGAGGCCGACGACGCGCACATAGCCGCCGATCGGGATCAGGCTGACTCGGTAGTCCGTGCCGCCCCTCTTGAAGCCCCACAGCCGCTTCCCAAAGCCGACCGAGAACACCTCCACCGGGGCGCCAACGGCTCGCGCGGCGAAGAAATGACCGGCCTCGTGGAGAATGACGAGGACACCGAGAACGAATATGAATGCAAGGAGGTTGATCAACATCAGCTACTTCAAACCTTCCGTTCCCTCGAACCAGGCACCCGCAGCGCGTATTTCAGGGCCGCTCCGGTCGCCTCCCGGCGGGCCTGTGAGTCGGCGGCAACAGCTTGCTCAAGCGACTCGAGGGGGCAGTTCCGGGCCGCGTGCCGGTTCAGCGTGTCGGCGATGACCTCGGTGATCGCCGGGAAGGGGATCCGATGCTCGAGGAAGGCGGCGACGGCGACCTCGTTGGCGGCGTTGAGAATCGCCGGCATCTCTCCACCCTCACGCAATGCGGCCCGTGCCAGGGCGATGGCGGGGAAGCGCTCCTCATCGGGCGCCTCGAAGGTCAGATCTGCCGCCGCGGCGAGGTCGAGCCCCTCGAACGGTGATGGCAATCGCTCGGGCCAAGCCAGCGCGTACAGGATCGGGAACCTCATGTCATTGATCGACAGCTGGGCGATCAGGGTGCCGTCGATGTACTCGACCAGCGAGTGCACCAGGCTCTGGGGATGGATCAGGACGGCGATCCGCTCTTCCGGAAGAGAGAACAGGTGGTGAGCCTCGATGATCTCCAGGCCCTTGTTCATCATCGTGGCGGAGTCGATCGTTATCTTCGGGCCCATCTTCCAGGTCGGGTGGGCCAGCGCCTCGTCGACCGTGGCTGCCTGAATCCGCTCTTGCGGCCAGGTGCGGAAGGGACCCCCCGAGGCGGTCAGAATGAGCCGGCGGATGCTCCCGTCGGGGCCGACGCGGAGAGCCTGGTGGATCGCGTTGTGCTCGCTGTCGACCGGCAGGATCGCCACGCCGCGACGACGCGCTGCCGCCATGACGAGCTCCCCTGCCACGACCAAGGTCTCCTTGTTCGCGAGGGCGATGTCCTTGCCGGCTTCGATTGCCGACAGGGTTGGCACTAGGCCGACCGAACCGACCAGGGCAGCGACCACGGTATCTGCATCGGGGTGGCATGCGACCTCGGTCAGGCCGTCCTGGCCGCTGACAACCCGCACTCCAGGGAGAGCCTGCCGGAGCTCGCGGGCGGCCTCTGGGTCGGCGACCGAAACGAGGTCAGGTGCGAACCTCTCGGCCTGCACGCGCAGGAGGTCGAGGTTGGCGCCGGCCGCCAGGGCGACGACCGAAAAGCGCTCGGGGAATGCCTCCACGACCGATAGGGTCGAGGTGCCGATCGAGCCGGTCGAGCCGAGGACGGCGAGGCGCTTCACGGCAGCACCCCGACCAGCAGCAGGTAGCCCAAAACCCATGGGGCAGCATAGAGGAGGGAGTCGGTGCGGTCGAGGAAGCCGCCGTGACCCGGCAGCAGCAAGGACGAGTCCTTGACCCCGAGGTCTCTCTTGAACTGCGACTCCACGAGGTCGCCGATCGGCGCCGCGGCCGCCAGCAATACCGCGAGCACCAGGGTGTGGCTCCAGGCCAAAGGGAGCCCGAGCGCTGCCTTGGCTACGGCGGCGCCGAGAAACGTGACGACCACCCCACCGGCGAGGCCCTCCCAGGTCTTGTTGGGACTGATGCGGGGGGCCATCTTGTGCCGTCCGAAGCTCCGGCCCACGTAGTAAGCGCCCGAGTCTCCGACCCAGATCGTGGCTAGGAAGAACAGGATCAGTCGCGGACCCCACGCATCTCCGGGGAGCTGACGGAGCCAGCCGAGGCAGGCGCCGGTGAAGCCGAGGTAGGCAACGGCGAGGACGGCCGCGGCGACGCCGACAACGGCGCCCGACGGCCGTGTGGCGTGCGCCAGCTGTGCCGTCGGCAGCACGATGACGGCGGCCCCAAGCACGATGAGGAAGGCACGACCGCCGCCGAGCCAGCCGGCGCCGAGGGCCAGTGCCAGCAGGAGCAGCGGCAGTGCTCGTCCCACCGGGTGTCCGGCGGCTCGGACCATCGTCAGCAGCTCGTTGGCGGCAAGCAGGACGGCTGCGGCGAGCACTGCCAGGAAGGCCCACGCCGGCAGCAAGACGATTGCGGCAACGAGGAGGGGGATGGCGACGATCGCGAACCCTTCACGAGCCGGCACTCAGGCCTCCGGGGGGCGTGAACAGGCCCTTCTCGGTCTCCGGCAGGCCGCCGAAACGGCGTTCCCGGTGCTGGAAGTCGACGACCGCTTCGAGCAGGTCGCGCTTGGCGAAGTCCGGCCACAAAACCGGCGTGAAGTAGATCTCGGCGTAGGCGAGCTGCCACAGCAGGAAGTTCGAGATTCGCTGCTCACCAGAGGTGCGAACGAGGAGGTCGGGATCCGGCAGACCGGCCGTTCCGAGGTGGGCGTCGACCCAGGCCTCGTCGATGTCCTCTGGCTTGAGGCGGCCGCCGCTTCCGGCTGCCACGGCCGAACGGAGCACGTCAGTCAGCTCCTGGCGCCCGGAGTAGTTGAGGGCGATCTGGACCAGCGGTCCGGTGCACGTCGAGGTCTCCTCGACGGCGCGGTCGAGCTCCCGCCGGACGCTGTCATCGAGCTCGTCGATTCGTCCGATGGGTCGGAACCTGAGGTTGTTGGCGCGGAAGGTCTCGAGCTCTGAGCGCAGGTACTCCTTCAGCAATCCCATCAGGGTGAGGACCTCGTACCGCGGCCGCTTCCAGTTTTCGGTCGAGAAAGCGTAGAGCGAGAGAACGGAGACCTCCAGCTCGGCGACTGTTTCCACGGTTTCCCGCACCGCACGAATCCCCGCGCGATGGCCCTCCACGCGCGGCAGGTGGCGGGCCTTGGCCCAGCGCCCGTTGCCATCCATGATGATGGCGACATGCTTCGGCAGCCGGTCCGGATCGATCCGCTCCAGCAGGGTACGCTCGGGGGTCCCGGGCGCAGCAATTTCGTCCAAGTGACGCATCTACAAACCCCTGGGACGTGGAGTCTACCACAGCCCAAGGGTGCTCAAGGAGCCGCGCGACGAGTCGTGGCAGGGCGTGTCGCAAGACGGTCTGGCGCTGCCACCGACGGTTTCTCCGCCCGCCTCGGGGTTGCCGTCCGTGGCTAGCCCGGGTCGCGGTAATACACCCTCTCCAGCGTCAGGCCGCGCGCGGGGGCAGTCCACAGGGAGGCGCCGGGGCTCGGTTGGGCAAGCAGTCCACGCAAGGTCTCGAGCGACTGCCGCCGCCACGAGATCTCCAGCAGGAGCCCGACCATGCGGCGCACCTGGTAGCGGAGAAAGCCGGCACCCAGGAAGTGAACGGTGAGGCGGCCTGGCGAGCTCGTCGTCCAGGCCCGATGCAGCAACCTGAGAGGCGGGCCCTGGGCCGGGTCGGGGACGGTGAACGAGGCCATATCGTGGCGGCCGGTGAGGAGCCGCAGGCCCTCTTCGAGGGCGTCGAGGTCGCGCGGCGGGTCGATGTGGGCGCGGCGGAGTCCGGCCCACGGAAGCGGCGGCCGGCCCCAGCCGACGCGGTACGAGTAGAGCTTGGCGCGGGCGCTGCGGCGGGCGTGGAACGCCGCCGGGACCTCCACTGCGCGGCGGACGCGGATCTCGGCGGGGAGGGCGGCGTTCAGGACTGCGGCGAGCCTCTCCACCGGGGGGCCGTGGGTGAGGTCCAGGTGCGCGGCCTGGCCACGAGCGTGGACGCCGGCGTCGGTTCGTCCAGCGCCCGTGATCGGGGTCCGGGCGGCGCCGGTGACGCGCGCCAAGGCGGACTCGAGCTCGCCCTGGATGGTCCGCTGACCCTGCTGCCTCTGCCAGCCGGAGAACGGCGTTCCGAGGTAGGCGACGGTGAGCTTGATCCTGCGCTCCATCGCCGCCATGGTCGCACGCGGCAGGCGATCCTGGAAGGGCGTTCGACGTGCCGCAGAACGAGACCGTACAGGGTTGCCAGCCGCGGCGGAGCTGTGGTAGCGTACTCGCCCCTGTGGCGCGTTCGTCTAGGGGTCTAGGACGCCGGCCTCTCACGCCGGTAACACGGGTTCGAATCCCGTACGCGCTACCACGCCTCCCTCGCAGTCGGCCACTGGTACGGAATCCGACGCTGCACCACCCACCCGACCCCTCCGCGTTCGAACCCGTACGCGCTACCATGCCTCCTTCGCGGTCGGCCACCGGTACGGAATCATGAAGAAGAGAACCACGGATTACACGGATTACACGGATTACACAGATGAGAACTAGGAGGAGAACTGACAGGCCGTTCCCTGCCCCGTGCTACCGGCCTCATAACAGCTGGCTCAGACGACCCTGTGCCCGACAAGGGCCTCTGCCCCGCGTTCTGAAGTCCGTGAAATCCGTGGTTGGACTCGTCCCTCACCCCTTACTCCTCACTCCTCACCCCCTCGACTTGCCGGCCGCCAAGGCGAGGACATCGTGTATCATCGGGGACGAGGTCAACGATTTCTGACAGCAGTGATGACGGTTCGATCCGTCAAGGAGGTTTGCGATGACGCCTGATGAGACCCAGAATCCCCCCGAGACCCCCGAGACCCCCGAGACTCCCGAGCCGCCGGCGCCGCCTGAGCCCCCACAGGCCCCGGAAACCCTGCCGCCACCCCCGCCGCCGGCAGCGCCTCAGTCTGCCGCTGTCGTGGGAGCGGGCAAAGCGGACCTGGGCAAGCGGTTCGTGGAAGCTCTGATTGACGGAGCGCTGGCGATGATCGTTGGTTTCATTCCCATAATCGGTGGGCTGATTGGAGCCGCATACATGCTGGTCCGAGACGGTCTCGAGCTCGACTTCATGGACCGGCGGTCGATCGGTAAGAAGCTGGTGAAGCTGCGTCCGGTGCGGCTGGACGGACAGCCGATGGACATTACCACTTCCGTCAAGCGCAACATCCCGTTCGCTATCGGGCCGGTGATCATGGTGATTCCCGTGCTCGGCTGGATCATCGGCCCGATCGTGGCCATGGTGATCGGCCTCATCGAGGTCATCCTCGTGCTGACCGATCCCGAAGGTCGCCGTATGGGTGACAAGTTCGCGGAGACCAAGGTGATCGAGGTCGAGGAGTAGTCTCGCTCCGTCCCCGGGGGGCCGGCGTCGCCAATGCGGTGACGGGGTTCGCCGGGACCTGCGAAGCCGCCGGGCCAGACACGACGGTCGGGCGTCCGAGGGCCGGGAGGGGTCATGGGGCTTCTCAAGCTGTGCCGCCTTCTGCACCCCGAGCGAGTCCTGATCGCTCCCGCGGTCGGGGATCGCGAGGAGCTGTTTGCGGCCTTCGCCGAGCTGTTCGAGCACGAGGGCCTGGTCGCCAGCGCCGCGGACGTCATCGCGCGCCTCGAAGAACGCGAGGAGATCCTGTCGACCGGCATCGGTCGCGGCATTGCGGTTCCTCATGCGCAGCTCGAGGGAGCGGGCCGGCTCCTGGCCGCCGCCTCCACGCATCCCGGCGGCATCCCCTACCCGTCGCTGGACGGCATGCCGGTGCGCCTGGCCTTCTGCCTCGTGGGTGACGCCGACACGGCGCCGGACCACCTGGCCGGCCTTGCTCGCATAGCCCGTCTGGCGCGCCGTTCCGACGAGCTGGACCCGCTGATCCACGCGCCGACCCCGGAGGAGTTTCTAGCGGTGCTGGCTGCTCTCGAGGTCGCCAGGCTCGAGGGGGAGGAGTGAGTGCAGCTACTGGTCGTGATCCTCCATCACGAGGAGGTCCTCGACGATGTCCTCTCGACACTGGTGGAGTTCGAGCTGGTCGACGCAGTGGTGATCGAGTCGCGGACCGGGCTCGAGCTGCTGGAGAGGGATCTTCCGGTGTTCGCGGGGGTGCGTGCCCTGGTCCCTGGGGGCCTCGATTTCTGCCGCTTGGTGCTGTGCCTGGTCGGCGACGACGAGACCGCGCGCCAGGCGCTGGCGGCGCTGCCGCGCGCCCCCTCGGCGCCCGCCCCGGGGGAACCGAGGACCGTTGGGATGCTGCTTCCGGTGACCGACGTCCGAACCCTCTGAGCCGTCGGCGGTGCCGGAGGCGCCGGTGCTGAAAGGTCCCCTGGCACTGGTGGTTCTCGTGGCTCTCGCCCTCGCCGGCGCGGAGATCCGTCGCCGCTTGCGTGCGCGGGGCGTCGGTGCGCCGGCCCTGGAGAGCTTCCTCTTCGTCGGTATCGGAATCGGCCTTGGCAGCCTCGGCCTCGGTATGTTCCCCGACACCGTCGTGCTCACCCTGCGGCCGGTAGTGCTGCTCGGAGTGACCTGGATCGGTCTCGTCGTCGGGCTACAGCTCGACTTCAGGGTCCTCGGCCGGCTCCAGGCCTGGCACCGGTGGGTCGGGCTCGGAGTGCCGGCCGCGGCCGGGGCGGTGGTGGCCGCGGGCTCCCTGCTGGCAGGACACCCGCCGCACGAGGTCGTCCTGCTGGCGGCGGTCGCCATGCTGGCCTCGCCGCGGGTCGTGCTGCTGCTGGCGCGGACGGCGGCGCCCTCCGACCGGGCTGCGATGCGCCTGCTCAAGCTCGTCATGGCGCTGTCGAGCATCCCCGCCGTGGTCCTCTTCGGCGCGGCGACGGGCCTTGCCGGCGCCGGCGGCGGGTCGCTGACTCAGGCCCTCGGCGGCGGCGAGCGCCTGCTGCTCATGGTCGGGCTCGCCGTCGTCCTCGGCTATGCCACGATCGTGCTGCTGGCCGGGGAGCGCACGCTGGTGCACATCCTCGCCGTCCTGATCGGTGTCACCGCGCTGTCCGCCGGCGCCGCACTCCTGCTCGGCGGTGAGCCGATGTTGATGGCGATGATCGCCGGCGCCGTGGTCATGAACCGGTGCCGCTTCCCGCACCGGATCCTCCGCGCCGCCCATGGCCTCGAGATGCCGATGCTGGTGGCCCTGCTGGTGCTGCTGGGCGCCTGGTGGCGGGCCGAAGCTTTCCCGTGGACGGTGCTGCTGCTGCTGGTCGTGGTCCGCGGCGCCGCGCTGCTGGCCCTGGGATGGGCGACCGCCTCCATGGCACGGCGCCGTGGAGTCGCGGTCCATCGCTCCGACCTGGGCGCCGGCCTGTTGCCGCAGGGGCCGCTGACGCTCGCCATTCTCATCGCTTCGGTGGCGCACGGCCAGACCGCGCCGGCGATCGGTGAGGCCGTGTTCGCGGCGATGCTCGCCAACCACCTGCTGGGCTGGCTGTGGACGCGGCGGGTGCTGTTCAAGAAGGCCGGCGCGACGGGAGGAGAAGAGCCGTGAGGTGGTTCTTCTTCCTCTGCGTTGTGGCCGTGGTGTGGGTGCTGCGCCTGTTGCTCGGCACTGCCGGGGTCGACGCCGACGCGTCCGCCCTCCTCGCTCTCGGCCTGCTGATGGTCGGGGGCGAGCTCAGCGGCGACGTCGGAGAGCGGCTGCGCGTGCCGCGGGTCACGGCCTACCTGGTTCTCGGAATGCTGCTCGGCCCGTCGCTGGCGGGTCTGATAACGAGCGGCGACCTGGGCGCGCTGCGGTTGTTCGAGGAGATGGCGCTCGGGATCATCGCCCTCACGGCCGGCGGCGAGTTCACGGTCAGGGCCCTGGCCCGCCGTTGGCGGTTGATACTTGCCGTGACCTTCAGCCACGCCGCGGGGATCCTGATCATGGCCGGCGGCACGCTGTGGCTCCTGCTTGGAGCGGTTCCCGTTCTCGGTGAGCTTTCGCCGGGCGCCCGCCTCGCCGCGTCGGCGCTGTTCGGCGTGATCGCGGTTGCCAAGTCGCCGGCGACAACGATCGCGATCATCACCGAGACGCGGGCCCGCGGGGACCTCGTCGACGTTGTCCTCGGCGTCACCATCCTCAAGGACCTGATGATCCTGCTGCTGTTCACGTGGGTCGACGGCCTTGCTCGCGGCTGGGTCGGGGGCACGGGCGTTGATGCGGCCGGCGCGCTCCACCTCGCAGCGGCGGTGCTGGCGTCGCTCGGCGTCGGGCTGCTGCTGGGGGTGGTGCTGGGGCTTTATCTGACCCATGTAGGTCTGCACCGGGAGATCACCGTCCTCGCCGTCGTTCTCGTGTCGATGGAGCTGGCGCACGGCGCCGGTCTCGAGCACCTGCTGATCTGCATGGCGGCCGGCTTCGCGGCGCGCAACTTCTTCTCCCGTGCCTCGGAGAGCTTCGTGCACGCCCTCGAACGCTCCTCGCCGCCGATCTACGTTATCTTCTTCGCGCTGGTCGGGGCGGGCCTCGACCTCGGCGTATTCGCGTCGGGGTGGGCAGTGGTTGCGGTCCTGGTGGCGGTCAGGCTGGTGCTGATCTGGGGCTTTACCGGTGGCGTAGTGGCGGTCCTCAAGGGGCCGGCGGCGACGCGTCGCTACGCGTGGATGGGCTTCGTCGCCCAGGCCGGCTTCTCGCTCGGGCTGGCGGCGCGGATCGCGCGCGAGTTCCCGAGCTTCGGCGGCCGCCTGGCGACGCTCATCGTCGGCGCCGTAGTCGTCAACCAGCTGCTGGGGCCAATCCTGTGGCGGCATGCGCTGGTCGCGAGCGGCGAGGCGGAGGAGGTGAGCAAGTAAGGAAGTGAGAAGGTGAGGAAGTCCCACCCACCCGCCCGGGAAGGAAGACGTGAGACGTGAGACGTATCCTCGCCCACCCCAGAGAAGGCGGGTGAAGCGCGCTCCAAAGCAGGTCGCGCTCCACCGGGCGTGCCGTCCTGGATGTTCTTCTGAAGGCCGTTCACGAGCCGTAGGCGTTGGCGAAGAACGTCAAGAGGGGCTCCCACGGGGAGGGTGTTCGCCCGTGTGGCCACACGATTGAAGAAGGCGGCTCGAGCGGGCTCCGGCGGTCGCCTCAAAGGCATCGATCCCTTCTCGTGTCGTCGCGACCGCCGGAGCTGCGAGACGGCTGACTGTGCAAGCAGCCAGCCGGCCGCCGGAGTGTCGGAGAACCGTCCCCATGACTCCCCATGGCCGGGCTCCCCCTCACGGCTGACACGTACCCCGGCCCGCCCCCAGATCCTTCCTCGCTGACGCTGGTCAGGATGACACGTGGGCGGCGAGATGGTTGCGGCCGCCGGAGCTGCGGAGATTTCCCTCGCCGCCGCACACAAGAAGGGCCGGGATTCCCCGGCCCCTTGGTGAAGTCCTTCAGAACCCGCGATTACTGTTGTTTGCCCCCATGCAGCAGGAACGGACCTGGCGGGCTCTGGCCGTCCAGAAAGGTGCCGTTGCATCCGGTGTTGTCGTCACCGGTCGGTGAGAACCCGAAGCCGGAGCCCACGGCGGAGACAGTGCCGCTGAGCGACATGTTGTTGGAGACGGTGAAGGTGATCGTCCAGGCCATGGTTCCCATGTCGGAGCCATCACCATACTGGTAGAGATTGTCGATCTCCACGCCGTTCGTGAACGCGCTAGGCACTACCGGAACGTACAGGGGGTCCTGCTCTGCCGATAGCTCGAAGACGATCGGGCAGTCGGCTTGGCCGTCCGACGGGGTGTCGTCCTTGTCGAAGTTGATGTAGCTCGCGACCAGGCTGGTCACGAGGCCGTTGGCGACCGTCATGGAGCCGCCGCCGACAGGACCCTGGGGAACGTAGATCGGGGTCCCGTTGTCGTAGACCTCCAGGTAGTATGTCCCATCCGGCGTCGCAGCTGCGGCTCCAGCCTTCCACCATGCCTCCAGGGTGGTGCCGTCGGAGAACGTGTTGTCGTTCTTGGAGGCCACCACGATGGCTGCTCCCGAGGTGACCTCGACATGCAGGGTGGCGTTGTCGAAGCTGCCGGCGCCGAGATCGCCGATCGGTGCGTAGAAGGCGGCGTAGGGCTGCAGCGTGTAGGACCGCGTTGCGAGCGTGGCTCCAGAGGTCGTGATCAGCTTGAACGTGATCGACGTCGTGGTGGGGCCGGTGTTGACGGCAAAGATGTTGGTGCGGAAGGTGCCGGGAAGGGTGCCGTTGTCGGTCAGGCCGACGATGTCGGTGGGCGAGCCGGGAGTGACCGCGTTGCCGGCCGAGATTCCCTCCAGCCCCTGTCCGAAGGTGCCGCCGGTGGCCTGGTTGTAGATGCGGCAGTTGGCGAGCACCTCACCCCCCGTGGCCACGATCCGGAAGGCGCCACCCTGACTGCCGCCGAGGCCGAAGGTGTTGAGGATGACGTCGGGCAGGACCAGCGTCTGGCTCGCCTGGACGGTGAAGCTGACCGGGGTCGCCGACGAGTTGTCGGTGTCGCGGGGCAGGTAGTAGATGTCGACGTTCACCGCCGTGGTGCCGGGATTGAAGATGTACAGGTCGGTGACCCACACCGAGGTCTGCTTGCCCTGCCCGCGTGCCGCGGCCGGGACGAACAGCTGGGTGCCTGGGTTGAGGGCGAGCGCCGCCGACGAGATGCCGAGGGCGATCAGGGCAACGAAAAGGACCGTTCTCCGGGACATCGGAAATTCCTCCTTACGCTGTGGGCGTCCCACGGGACACCGCTGAGTGACGCTGGCGGCGCCCCGACGTTGACGTCGTCGAGCCGTTCGCGCTCAATCATACCCGACCCGTAGCCGCGGTGGACACTCAGCGGTCACTGTGGACACCGGGTCGTGGCGCGGTCGGGAACGCCGGGCCAGCGGGTCCGGGGAGCCCAAACCCGCCCTTGACCAGTGTGCACAGAGGTCGAATCGAGACACTCTCGGGCTATGGAGCTCCCGAGGCTAGCCTGCCGCCGCTCGGGGTGAGGCCTGGGTTGCCGGAGACTCGGTCGCTCTGTTGGTCGGTTTCGCATCCTGGGTTACCATGCCCCCGTGACCTACCAGGTCCTCGCACGTACGTGGCGGCCACAGCGGTTCGCCGATCTGATCGGCCAGGACGCGGTCGTGCAGACGCTGCAGAACGCCCTGGGCGGAGGCACTCTCGGCCACGCCTACCTGTTTTCGGGGCTGCGCGGCGTCGGCAAGACGACGGTCGCGCGGTTGCTTGCGAAGGCGGTCAACTGTGCCGAGGGACCAACGGCCGAGCCGTGCGATGGCTGCGAGGCCTGCCGCGAGATCGCGGCCGGCTCGAGCCTCGACGTCGTCGAGCTCGACGGCGCCTCCAACCGCGGCATCGACGATGTCCGTGAGCTGAGGGAGCTACTGCGATACCGACCCTCTCGCGACCGCTACCGCGTCATCATCATCGACGAGGTCCATATGCTTACCCGGGAGGCGTTCAACGCCCTCCTCAAGAGCCTCGAGGAGCCGCCCCCGTACATCCTCTTCATCTTCGCCACCACCGAGCATCACAAGGTGCCGGCAACGATCCTCTCCCGTTGCCAGCAGCTCGAGTTCAGGCCGGTCAGCTCCCGCCTGATCACCGCCCACCTGGCGGCGATCTCACAGCGGGAGGGTTTCGGTCTCACCGCGGAGGCCGCGGCGGCGATCGCGCGTGCGGCGGAGGGAAGCGTGCGCGACGCACTCTCCCTCGTCGACCAGCTGCGTGCGTTTTCCGGCGACGAGATCGACGGCCAGGCTGTGGCCGAGGTCCTCGGCATGCCGCGGGGCGAGCAGGTGGCGCGGCTGCTGGAGCTCCTCGCCGGGGGACAGGCGGCGGCCGCCCTGGCCCTCCTTCGTGAAGAGCTGGGTGCGGGCCATGACGCAGTTGTTCTTTTCCGCGAGCTCGGACACGCCCTTCGGCGCATGCTCCACCTGCAGCTGGACCCGAAGCTCGAGCCGGAGCTGGCCGACGACGGCCGCGAGCGCCTGGCGGCGGTTGCCGCGGGCCTCGACAGCACGGCGCTGGTCCGCATGCTCGGCCTGTGGGTCGAGCAGGAGCCGCTGGTCCGAGAGGGGGCAAACCGCGAGCTCGGCCTCGAGGTCGCCTGCCTGCGCCTCGCGCGCTGGCCCGTGGTACAGGCGGTGGAAGCGGTCCTTGCCGGCACGCCGACACCGCCGGCGGCGGGCGGCGCTGCCGACGGCGGACGCGGGCGGTCGCAGGGCGCCGCGGCTGGCGGCGCGGGGGCTGACAGCCCGCACCCGAAAGGCTCACCCGGCCGGCGGCTGAGCGAGGCGCTGTGGGACGAGCGCCCTCGCATCGCGTCCGCCGTCGACAGCGCCACGGTCCTCTGCGACGACGGCGTGGTGCGCCTGGTGCTGCCCGCCGACAGGACTGCGCTCGCCGCCTACGCGCGTACGCCGGAGGCAATGTCGGTTCTCAGCGGCGCAGTCGGGCGCGTCATCCCGGACTGCAACGAGGTCGTCATCGAGGTCGATGGGGAAGGCGATGAGGAAGGCGGCCGCCCGCTGAGCTCGGAGGCCGCCGATGATGATGCCGTCCGCCTCGTGCAGCAGGTTCTGGGCGGTGAGGTCGTGGCGGTGACCCGAGACCGGCGGGAGGCCGAGTGAGAGACGGCAGGGGGGTGGTGTGGAGCTGAGGCCGGAGGCGGTGCGCGATCTGCTCGGCGAGCTCGAACGGCTGCCGGGAGTTGGGCCGCGCTCGGCCCAGCGACTGGTAGAGCATCTCCTGACTTGCCCCGCGGAGCGGGTTGCGCGGCTGGCCGAAGGGCTGGCGCAGCTGCGCGGTAGCGTCAGGCTGTGCTCGAGTTGCGCCCTGCTCACTCAGAGCGACCCGTGTGCGGTGTGCGCCGACCTCGGGCGCGATCGTGGCGTCATCCTGGTCGTCGAGGAGCCGACAACGGCGTGGACAGTTGAGGCGACCGGCGAGTACCTGGGCCTCTACCATGCCCTCCTGGGCCACCTGTCGCCGCTCCACGGGGTCGGCCCGGACGACCTGACGATCGAGCGCCTGCTCGAGCGCGTGCGCGGCGGAGGCGTGCGCGAGGTGATCCTGGCGACCAACCCGACGGTGGAGGGAGAGACGACTGCTCTCTTTATCGCCCGCCGGCTGCAGCCGCTCGGCGTTGAGGTGAGCCGGCCGGCCTCCGGAATCCCGGTCGGCGGCGAGCTGGGATCGGTAGACCGGGTAACCCTGGCGCAGGCGCTCCAGCTGCGTCGCCGGGTCTCGTAACACTCCTCGAAGAAGCTCCTCCCGTTTGAGTCGGGTCGTCTCCTCAGCAGCTCGTGATGCCTCACCTCTCACCCCTTCGGCCACTCAAGTGCCCGTGGCGGCGAACCCCCAGAGCTTGCTTGCGTTTGGCAACTGTGTTAGAACGAAAAGGTTCACGAGGGAGGCTGCAGCTGTGGACACCAGTCTGGTGATGTACCAAGAGGAGTTCGATAGGATCAGCGCCGTCCTCAACCGACTGCGGGTGGATGCGAATGCCAAGATCGTGTTCCTCGTGGATAAGAACGGCCAGCAGATCGCCGGCGCCGGAGAGATCGATCAGGTGGACACCACCTCGCTTGCTTCCCTGACCGCCGGCAACGTGGCCGCTACCGACGGGCTGGCTAAGCTGATCGGTGAGAAGGAGTTCTCGATCCTCTTCCACGAGGGCAAGAAGGACAACATCCACATCTCCATCGTCGGACAGCGCCTGATCCTGGTCGTGATCTTCGACGAGCGCTCCTCCCTCGGTCTCGTGCGCCTGCGCGTCCGCAAGGCGGCGGCGGAGGTCGAGGGAGTCCTGACACAGATGGAAGCAAAGGCGCGCGAGGTCGGAAGCTCGGGCCAGGAGTCGCCGTTCGCTGAGATCACCGACGAAGACATTGACGCTCTGTTTTCCGAATGAGCTTCATCAATTACGCCGCCAGGGAGATTAACGTCAAGATCGTGTACTACGGTCCCGGCCTGTGCGGCAAGACCACCAACCTCCAGTATATCTACGAGCGCTCGAATCCGCAGCAGAAGGGGAAGCTGATCTCGCTCGCTACGGAGACGGACAGGACGCTGTTCTTCGACTTCCTGCCGCTCGACCTCGGTTCGGTGAGAGGTTTCAAGACCCGTTTCCACCTCTACACGGTGCCGGGGCAGATATTCTATGACGCCAGCCGCAAGCTGATTCTGAAGGGGGTCGACGGGGTGGCGTTCGTGGCCGATTCCCAAGAGGCGCGCATGGACGCCAACGTGGAGTCGCTGCACAACCTGGTCGTCAACCTGCGCGAGAACGGCTTCGAGCTCAAGAACATGCCGTACGTGCTCCAGTTCAACAAGCGTGACCTTCCGACCGCGGTGGGGGTGGACGAGATGTACCGCAAGTTGAACTTCAAAGGCGAGCCGTCGTTCGAGGCCATCGCGACCGAAGGGATGGGCGTCTTCGAGACCCTGAAAGCGGTCGCCAAGCAGGTTCTCTACGACCTGCGGCGCAAGTAGGCACGCACAGGGATATCTGTGACACCGGTCGAGTGTTCGAGGCAAGTCTTCGCTGAGGGAGTGAGCCCATGAGATGGGCGGTCACCGTCCTTGCTGCGGGCAAGGGGACGCGGATGAGGAGCGACCTTCCCAAGGTGCTGCACCTGCTCGGCGGCCGGGTGCTCCTCGACCACGTGCTCGACACCGCGCTCGCGGTGGCGGGGCCAGAGGCCGTCGTCGTGGTCATCGGCCACGGCGCCGAGGCGGTACGAGCCCATGTCGCCGGCCGGGGAGTCGTCTGTGTGGTCCAGGAGCCACAGCTCGGCACCGCCGACGCGGTGCGGGTGGCATTGGGCGGGCTCGAGCCGGGCTTGGCGGATGCGCTGGTTGTCCTCTCGGGCGATGTGCCGCTACTGCGACGCACAACGGTGGCGCGGCTCCAGCGGCGCCTCGACCCCGGCCCCGCCG
This sequence comes from uncultured Thermoanaerobaculia bacterium, assembly GCA_964552395.1. GTDB lineage: Bacteria > Acidobacteriota > Thermoanaerobaculia > Thermoanaerobaculales > Sulfomarinibacteraceae > JAJDNH01. The sequence goes on from CAZKGM010000005.1 coordinate 83,703, forward strand.
CGGCCATCCTGACCGCGGTGCTTGAAGAGCCAGCTGCGTACGGACGGGTGCTGCGGGATGACGACGGCTCGGTCGCCGCCATCGTCGAGGCCTCCGACGCGACGCCGGAGGAGCTGCGTATCCGTGAGGTGAACGCGGGCATCTACGCGTTCAGGGTGCCGCCGCTCGCGGCGGCGCTTGCCTCGGTCGCCACGGACAACTCCCAGGGGGAGTACTACCTGACGGACGTGGTCGCCGATCTCAGGAGTCGCGGCCTTGAGGTCGCCGCCGAGGTACTGGACGAGCCCACGGAGATGCTCGGAGTCAACACCCGCCACGACCTCGCAAACCTCGAGGCGCTCCTACACAGCCCGCCCCGCGCCGGATGAGCCAGAGCAGAGGGTTCGTGTCCACCCCACCCGATCGGCACGGCTCTGCTACGATCCGCCCATGACAGGAGCCGTCTCACCAGGCCCCACCGGCTCACGCGCGCGTTGGGCTTTCCGGCTCGCAACCACCTTTGGCCTTGCCGATCGCATCCCGGCGCCGGGGACGTTCGCGGGATCGCTGCCCGCAGCCGCGATCTGGGTGGCTCTCGCGCTCCTGCTGACACGTTCGTCGGAGCTGGCGATGGTAACCGCCGTCGGCGCGGTGGCGGCGGCGACCGTTGGGGTCTGGGCAGCGGACGAGGAGGCGCGGCGGCGGGGCGTCGAGGACCCGGGGCCGGTCGTGATCGACGAGGTCGCAGGCCAGTGGCTGACCTACCTCGTGGCCCTGCCGTGGCTCGAGCTGGGAGGCTGGTCCCACACTGCGTTGCTCGGACTGGCGGGGTTTGTCGTGTTCCGGGCGTTCGATGTCGTGAAACCGTGGCCGGTGCGGCGGTTGGAGCGGCTGCCTGGCGGGCTCGGAATCGTGGCCGACGATCTGGCGGCGGCGCTCTATGCCGGCGTCGCCCTCGCCCTCGCCGCCCACTGGCTGCTGTAGCCCGGGTCGCAGGAGATCGCGGGCGAATGGTCCCGGCCACGGCAGATCCGCGGCCTGCGGCCGCACCCCTCGGGGACCGTCAGTCCGTCCTCGAGGCAAGCCTCGGTCCGTCCTGCCGACCCCGAGGGGCCGCTGCGCTCGGATCTGCCTCCCAGGTTCTGTGAGAGGTCAGTGAGCCCCCACCCTTCTTGATAGGGGAGGGATCGCGCAGATGCGCCCTCTCGCATCCCGCCGCTGCGCTCGCTTCGTCGTCGCGACCACGAGGTCAGCGACTCCTCGCTCGCTGGCGGCGAGGCGCGATGAGAACGCCCTGCGCGATCCCGTGTGGACGGGTGTGGCGCGATCGCATGTCCCGTGCGGGCGGTCGCCCGCAGCCCGCCGCGCGGGCCGGCGGGGCGGGAACGGAGCGGTGCGTCGTCGAGCGGCTGCACCCGCCGAGGACGCCGGGAAGGACAGTGCTCGGAGGCTTACCCTCCGAGGCCGTCGGCCCAAGCCTCCTGCGCCCGGGTCCTCCCGCCGCCCGCAGCGGGATGGCCGCTCGCCTCCTTCCGCTCCGTCCCCGTCCCGCCGCGGGACCGTTCCTGGGGAGAACGCCCCTGGAGGGCAGATCCGCGGCCTGCGGCCGCACCCCTCGGGTTCCGTCAGTTCGGCCTCGAGGAGGACCTCGGCCCGGCCTGCCGGCCCCGAGGGGCCGCTGCGCTCGGATCTGCCTCTCACGTGCTCCGAGAGGGGGAAGGCTGGCCATACGGCCATCTCGCTTTCCAAAGGTTCACCGTCGCCGAAGGCGACGAGTAATCTCGGCCTCTTGCGTACCGAGTACGGTTACAGTGACGAAGAAGGCGGCTCGAGCAGGCTCCGGCGGTCGCCGCGGAGTTGGCCATCCGTACTCGTTGGCTTTCGACCGCCGGAGCTGTGAGACGGCTGGGTGCTGCGGCACCCAGACGGCCGCCGGAGCGCCAAAGATAGGGCCCCCCATCTTCAGGGAGAATGTCGGCGCGATGGCTGGCGTATTGCCGGTCGCAGGAGGTTGCCAGTGAGTGATCCGGGTTAGCCCTGATCGTTCGTTCCCTGGCCTGCTTCCAGCCAGTCGGGGGTCCTCTTGTGGTCGAGGAACGCACGGACCCCGAGACGACACTCGGGGTGGCTGCGCTGGGCAGCGTTGGCCTCGGCGGCCCGGTCCAGCGCCTCCCGCCAACCGAGCCCCACCGTGTCGTTGAGAAACCTCTTGGTGGCGGCGATCGCCGCAGGTGACGCCTTGCGGCAGATCGCCAGCGCCAGCCTTCGAGCCTGCTCGAGCGCGGTGTCACCCTCCACCACCTCGTCGACAAGACCGAGAGCGGCAGCACGGTCGGCATCGATCATCTCCGGATCGAGAAGCAGGCGGCGGGCGGCACGGCCTGAAACCCGGCGGGTGAGAAACGTTGAGACAAGAGCCGGGATGAAGCCGATCTTGACCTCTGTGTAGGCGAACCGGGCAGTGCGGTCGGCCACCACGAGGTCGCAGGCGGTCGCCAGCCCGCAACCGCCGGCCACAGCGGCGCCGTGGACCGCCGCAACCGTCAGCTTCGGGTGGTCGAGGACGGCGGCGAACAGCCGCTCCAGGCGGCGTGAGTCCTCGAGGTTGGCAGCCTCGTCGGCGCCGGCGGCGATCCCTTCGAGAGCCGCCAGATCCGCGCCGGCCGAGAAGTGGCGCCCGGCGCCGGTGAGGACCAAGGCCCGCACCGCGCGGTCGTCGGCCGCGCGGCCGAGGGCTTCGACGAGGGCGTCGGCCAGCGTCGCCGAGAGAGGGTTGGCGCGATCGGGATCGTTGAGGGTGAGGGTCACGATCGGGCCGTGGCACTGCTCGAGAATCGGTGCGTCCATGAGGATATCTTACGCGATCGCTCCCGCGGGGCGGCCGGTGAGGGGTGAAAGGTAGGGAGGATCGATACCCGATTCGCCCGGTGACTAAGTGATTAAGTTATTAAGTAATTAGGTGATTAGGTTCCCCCAACCCACCCGGAGAGCGACAGACCATCGCGCTCCAGACCATGTGACGTTCAGCGGAACGTGCCATCTATGACATTCTCGCTGTACGACCTTCACAAGCTCAGCGCGCTCGGGCGAAATGTCATAGGTGGCAATTCACGGGAAGGACGGTCGCCCGTGTGGCAACAGCCGCGATGGAGGCGCCTCGTTGCCTGACCGGAGCGGGCCGTGAGGGCGATGTACCGTTGGAGACCCTTGCCCGCTCCGAGGCAGGTGACGACGGGCGTCTGCAGAGCAGACGTCCGGGCGCCGGAGTCACAGAGAATGCGGCGTTCCCACGGCCTTTGGCGATCAGAGAACGGCCCCACGATTGGGCGAGACGTGCGGTCGCTTTGGACCGCGCGGCCGCCGGGGCTGGGGCAAACCTCTCCCCAAGGCCTTCGCCACCCGGCGCTACTTCTGATCCCGTCCGCTGTCGCTGTTGCTGGCCAGCACGACCTCGAGACGTTGGCCCTGGCTGGTGCGTGTCCAGCTGGCGGTCGCAACGCCGCGGAGCGGTCCGGCGAGGTGCGCGAGGAGGCGCAGGCGCGAGCGCGGCACCAGACCCAGGTCGGCCAGCAGGGTCGCCTGCCCGATCGCGGCAAGGGTTGTGGCGGCGCGGGGGCCGTCGGGGATGACAACCGCGGTCGCCGGAAGGGTGGTGGCCGGCCGCCGGCTCATCCAGTGCTCGAGCTGTTCATGACCGGTGGCGAGAACAACGGCGTCGTCGGTGGTGGCCACCCACCAGGAGGCCAACGGGGAGCGCCACCGCTCCACCGGGGTTCCGACGCCGATCTCACGGTGAGCGATGCTGCAGCCGAGAGGGCAGAGCACGCCGCGCAGGCGCGAAACGAGACGTGCGCGACGCGCCGGCTCCCGTTCTTCAACGCGCAGAGCGAGCTGGATGACGAGGCGTGGGCGCGGCAGCGGTTGGGCGGGGGCGATCTCGTCGACCCATACCAGCGACGGCCGTGACAGCAACGCCTCGACCTCTCGCCCGAGGCCGGCGAGGAAGCCGCTCGTCGGCAACCGGACCCCGGCCTCGGTCAGGGCCCAAGCCGTGTCGGGCACCGAGATGAGCGCAGCGCCATCGGATGGGAGCCGCGCGCTCTCCGGTGGTGTTCCGGTAGTGAGGGTCAGGCGGTCGCCGGACCAGAGGCCGCTCCAGGTCTTGCCGTGCACGCGGGCCCAGCATGAGAGCCGCCCGTGAGACGCGGCTCGAGTCGCCTCCGGTGGCCTCCAGCCCCATCCGTCGAGCCAGGCTGGCGACGAGGCCACCCGTAGGACGCCGTTGTGTATGCGTGAGCGCTGCCGTAAGCCCTCCGGCAACCATGACGGCAGATCAAGGGCGCCGCCACCGCGGACGGTGCCCTGGACGACCCAACCGTCGGCCCACCACGCCGTGACCAGACCGCGCGGCAGTTGGTCCAGGAGGGCGACCGCTGCAGCGGCAGGGCCGAGAGCGCCGGTGCGGGCGGCGATGGGACCCCGGATCTCGCGCCACCATGCTGGATCGAGCAGTAGGCGTCGGGCCGGGTGCCTTGCAAGGACGCGAGCCCAGGCGCCGGGCCGGGCGACGACGACCAGACCGAGGGGCTCGGCGGGCAGGTCGAGAGCCGGGTTGTCGAGGAGAAGGCGAGCGGCCGGTACCGTCGGCCTCTCCGGCCGTAGCCACCACCACGCGCCGGCGGCGAGCAGAGCGGCGCAGACACCGACCGCTGCGAGGAGGCGGAGCCGGCGGCGTGGTGTAACATGACGCGCACTCATGGAGGCCTCATTGTACGGGACGCTCCGGTTTTTCCTGCACCTGGCGCGAGACCTCGCTGGGACCCTTGCCGCCAGGTGGCGCCGCTTCTACCGGTGCGTCGTGCTCGGCGAACAGGAGGCGGCCGTCGGCGTCGACATCTTCCCGTTCTGCGAGCGAATGACGGGCGTTGGCTGGTACGAGTGGAACGTGCTTGCCGCCCTCGACGGGCGCCAGGACGGGCTCTTTTTCAACCTCTACGGACCCACCTTCCTGGCGCCGGAGGAGCAGCCGCCGGGACCAATGCCGGGCAGCGAGCGCATGCGCCTGCGTCTGCACCAGATTCCGAGTGGGTTCCTGCTGCCGCAGCGGCTTTCACTCGCCTTCTTGCGCGGCGTAGTGGAACCGCTGCTGCGCGTGCTCGACGGCAATGCGGTGCTGTTCGCGCCCAACTTCTTCGCACACCGGACGCAGCTGCCGTACGGGCGCTCGGCCGTTGCCACGGTCCACGACCTCGCTTTCGCCGTGATGCCGGAGACTGTCTCTCCGGCAACCCTCGCCGAGCTCGACCGTCATCTTCCGGTGGCCCTGTTCAGGAGCGAGCTGCTGATCGCGGTGTCCGACGCGACGGCCGCGGACATGGTCGAGCACCTCGCAGTCAACCGGCGCCGCATCCACACCATCCACGAGGGGGTCGATCCGAGCTTCGTGGCTGCGGGAGTGGACGGGGCGGAGGAGGACGATCCGCCCTTCGAGCTTCCCGCCCGCTACCTGCTGTTCGTGTCCACGATCGAGCCGCGCAAGAACGTGCTGACGGTGCTGAGGTCGTTCCGTCTCGCGGTCGGTTGGGGCTACCCGGGGGAGCTTCTCCTCGTCGGCCGTTGGGGGTGGCGGACCGAGGCCATCCGTGCCGAGCTCGAGAGCTCGCCGGTGCGAGCGCGCATCCGCCACCTCGACTACGTTGACCGCGCCCATCTGCCGGCCCTCTACCGCCGTGCCGACGCGCTCCTGTTCCCATCCTGGCTGGAAGGGTTCGGGCTGCCCATTCTGGAAGCGATGGCCTGCGGGACACCGGTCATCACCTCCGGACGCTCGGCGATGCCCGAGGTGGCGGGTCCCGCCGCCATCTACGTCGATCCCGACAGCGCGCATGGGATTGCGTCGGCGGTGTCGTCGCTGTTCGCGGATCGGGAGCATCGGCAACGGCTGGCGCGCCTGGGCCGCGAGCGCGCGGCCCGTTTCTCGTGGAATCAGGCCGCCGCGGCCACCGCGCAGGTGCTCCGCCAGGCCGCCGGTCTCGACATGGACGGCGCCGATGAATATCGCGTGTGACGCGCGCGCATTGGTCGGTCCGCGGACCGGTGTCGGCACCTGGACAGCGGCTGTGATGGGAGGGCTGGCGGGGAATGCAGGATGGCGGATCATCCTCGCAGCCTCGCGCCCGATCGACCTGCCGCCGGAGCTGGCGCTGCCCAGCGTCAGCACACTGCCGCCGCCGCGCCTGCCGGTGCCGGGAACGCTGTGGCTGAACAGCGTGCTACCGGGTCGACTTGCCGCTGCGGGCGCCGATCTCTTCGTGGCTGCCCTCGCCGTCGTCCCCCGTCGCTGTCCGGTGCCGGCGGTTGCCGTGGTCCACGACCTCACGCCCCGCACCCTTCCTGTGCGCCACACTCTCGCCAACCGTTTCTGCTTCAACGCCTACCTCGAGGAGTCGCTGGAGCGAGCGGCAGCCGTGGTCGCAGTCTCCGCCGCCACTGCCGCGGAGCTGGAGGCGACCTTCGGTTGGCTGCGTGGAAGGGTGCGGGTGATTCCGAACGGCGTTGACGAAGGCTTCGGGCCGCCGCCGGCCGGCGATGACGGGTATGAGCTGCGGCAGCGTTTCAGCGGCGGCCGTCCGTACATCCTCCACCTCGGGACACTCGAGCCACGCAAGGGAATCGCGAGCCTGGTGTCGGCGTGGGAGCTGCTCCGGGAGCGTGGTGTGGAGCCTCCCGATCTGGTGCTCGCGGGTGGCACGGGGTGGGGGCGGGCGGGGGTCGAGGAGCTGGTCGCGGCCGCGGCCGGGCGGCAACAGATCCACCTGCCCGGCTACGTGAGTCGACAGGACGCGCGCGACCTCCTGCGCCACGCGGAGGTGTTCGTTCTGGCCTCGGAGGGCGAGGGGTACGGGCTGCCGCTGGCGGAGGCGATCTGCTGCGGCACGCCCGCGGTGACGACCGACGTTCCGGCTCTGGTCGAGGTCGCCGGCGGCGCCGCGCTGCACGTCCCGGTCGGCGATACGAAAGCGCTGGCCGCGGCGATGTCGGGGGCCCTCGAGCCGGCCGTCGCCGACACGCTGAGAGCACGGGCCCTCGAACGCAGTCCGCAGCTGCGCTGGGGACGCTCGATCGTCGCCTGGCGCCGCCTGATTGAGAGCGTAGGGGCGCGTGCCGGGTAGGTGCACGATCGGCCAGCAGAGGAGAGTCCGAGCGCATCATCCCGACCGTGCCTACCCCTTCAAGTCAGGTTGTCTCTGCGCAGGAGCTTGATACCGGCGGGACGATGATTGAACCGCTACGACGCAAAGAACGCAAAGGCAAGAAAAGGGACGTTTTCTTAGCGAACTTGGCGTACTTCGCGGCTTCGCGGTTCAAAATCAAGCTGCAACAGCGCTCGAGACCGTGCCTGACAGAAGCGAGCCTGAGCGAAGGGAATGGACAGGATCCGGGCTACGCCCGTTTTCTCGTCTTTCCCTTGCTCTCGGCGCCCGGCTGCCTGGTGCCGAGCACCTCACGCGCGGTGAGCCACAGGATCCGGAGGTCGAGGGCGAGGCTCCAGTTCTCGATGTAGTAGAGGTCGTGCGCCATACGCTGGCGAATCGAGGTGTCGCCGCGCAGGCCGTTGACCTGCGCCCAGCCGGTGAGCCCGGCGCGTACCCGGTGGCGGGCCATGTACTCCGGGTAGCGTGCGCGGAAGCGTTCGACAAACTGCGGGCGCTCCGGGCGGGGGCCCACCAGCGACATGTCGCCGCGAAGGACGTTGAGCAGCTGGGGCAGCTCGTCGAGGTTAGCGCGGCGCAGGAAGGCGCCGACACGGGTGACGCGAGGGTCACGGTTGCGCGTCCACTGCGGGCGGCCGTCGCTCTCGGCGTCGACGCACATGGAGCGGAATTTGTAGAGGCGGAACGAGCGTCCGTCGAGCCCGGTCCGCACCTGCGAGTAAAGAACCGGGCCGCCGTCCTCGCGGCGGATCAGCCACGCGATGATGGGAAACAGCCAGCAGGTCGCCAGCAGCATCACGGCCGCGCCCAGGAGATCGACCGTACGCTTGACGATCTGGTTCCACCCCTCGAGCGGCATCTGGGTGAGATTGATCATGGGGAGGCCGTCGAGATCCTCGATCCCGGCGCGCAGCACGTAGTACTGCATGAGGTCGGGAACGACCTTGATCTCCACCAGCAGCTGACCGCAACGACGGATCAGCTGCGCGGTCCGGTGGTGTGCGGCGAGCGGCAGTGCTAGCACGACCTGGTCGATGCCGCTCGCGCCGACGACCGCCTCGAGGTCGTGCGAGGAGCCGAGCACGGGTATGCCCATGATGCTGCGCTGCTGCTTGCCGGGGTCGTCATCGAGGAAACCGACGACTCGGAAGCCGTACTCGCGGTGCTGCTCGAGACGCTCCACGACCTGGCGGCCGAGCTCACCGGCGCCGACGACGAGGACGTGCTGGAGGTTCCCTCCGGAGCGGCGGATCCGCTTCAGCACGGCGGCGATCAGCCAGCGCGTCCCGATCACCGCGATCATGTCGACGACCGCGAAGATGCCAAGGACGAGCCGCGAGTAGGAGAACTCGCGGTAGAAGGTGAGGCCGGCAGTGAGAAGCGCAGTGGCGAGGGCAACGGCGACGAGAACGCGCACCGCCTCGTCGAAGCGCGAGCGGGCGCGGGGGCGCTGGTAGAGCCCTTGAAAGTAGAACACCAACGGCCACAGCACCGTGGTCACCGGGATCAGGCCGAGGTAGGGGGCCAGCGGCGGCACGCCTTTCGTTACCGGCAGCATCTCGATATCGAAGCGCAGCCAGTACGCCAGTAGCAGGGCCGTGGCAGTGGCCAGGACATCCCCGACCAGCTGCAGTACGACCTGGATCTGCCGGCGGCGTGAGATCATGCCAGCGCCTCTTCGAACCCGAGACGGTCGACCAGGAAGCGAAACCGGAGTAGGAACTGCGCCTGTGAGAAGCAGAGTGCGCGGTGGCGGAGCTGCTTCTCGTCCCAGGTGTGGCCGAGGACAGTCGCGGCAGCATCGGCCAGCGCCTCCACCGTCGGCTCGGTTGCCAGCTCACCCTCGCTGCCGGAGCGGACGATGTCCTCTGTGCCCGAGGCGTGCAGCCCGATGACCGGCGTGCCGCAGGCGAGAGCTTCCACTGTAACCATGCCGAAGTCCTCGATGTTGGGGACGATAAGGGCCGCCGCTTGCCGGTAGGCCTCTCGGAGCTGCTCCCGACCCAGCCAACCCCGGAAGCTGGTGTTGCCGCGAGCTGCCCGCTGCAGCTTGCGGCGGAGGGGGCCGGTTCCGACGACCTCGAGCCGGCGTCCGAGCCTTTGGGCAACCGCCATCGCCATTTCTACACGCTTATACGGAACCAAGGCCGCAACCATCAGGAGATGGTCGCCTCGCCCGCCGCCGGGAGTGAAGAACTCGGTGTCGACCGGGGGCGGCAGGATTTCGGCGTGGCGGTTCCAGTAGTGGCGAATGCGCCACGCCACGAGGCGGGAGTTAGCGATCATGTGGTCGACGCGGGCCGACGACACCATGTCCCACTGCCGCAATCGCGCCAGCTCCATCTGGATAAACGGCCGTAGGAGTGCGGGATAGCGGGCGAGGTAGGCCTCGCGCTGGTCCCAGGCGTAGCGCATTGGGGTGTGGATGTAGCTGAGATGGAAGGCGCCCGGCGGCGGGATGACGCCCTTGGCGACCGCGTGGCTGGTGGAGATCACGAGGTCGGCGTTGGGAAAGGTGAACGATTCCACCGCCGCCGGCATCAGCGGCAGCAGATGGCGCCAGCGGCGGCCGCCGAAAGACAGCACCTGAAGCCACGAGCGGTGGATGGGATGCGACTCGAGCTCGTCCGAGACGCTCCCGCGCCGGTGAACCAGCGTGAAGATCTCGGCTCCCGGGAACAGAGAGGCGATCTCGTGCAGGACCCATTCCCCGCCGCGCATGCCGGTCAGCCAGTCATGTACCAGTGCGACCTTCACCTCTCGGCCTCTCCTCTCTCCCGGCGTTGGTTCCCGCCGCGCCGCGGCAGGTCACGATCTTGACACATCCGGCAGGCCCATCAGGCCAGCGCCTGCCGGTAGATGGCAACCGTGGCTTCGACCGTCGCCTCCCACGGCAGCTTGTCTGCCTTGCGGCGTCCCGCGGCGACCATGCGCTGGCGCAACGGATCGTCGACGAGAACCTTCTCGAGAGCCGCGGCGACCTCGTAGACGTCGAGCGGGTTGACCAGCCGCGCGGCTCCCTCGCCGAGCTCGCGCATTGCGCCGAGATTGGAGGTGACGACCGGAAGCTCGGCCCGCATCGCCTCCAGCACCGGCAAACCGAACCCCTCGTACAGAGCAACGTGGAGAAGTACAGACGACAGGTGGTACAGGCAGGCAAGGTCATGCCGTGGTACTCGGCCGAGCAAGCGGACACGGTCGCCGAGCCCGAGCCGCCGGGCCCGCTCGGCCAGGCGGGAGCCCAGGGCCGGACCGCCGACCATTACCAGCTGGCCGGGAATACGGTGGTGCCGGACGGCCAGGTGAAAGGCGCGCAATACCATCTCGACGTTCTTGTGCGGCTTGTCGTTGCCCACCACGAGGATGAGCGGCGGTCGCAGGGCGTGCAGAGACCGGAGCTCCTCGAGGTCCTCGCGAGGTGGGCGCTCGGCAAGCTCCGGATCGACGCCGTTGAGAACCACCGACAGAAGGCCGGGATCCGTGCCCAGCAGCTGTACGAGGTCGGTTCGCGCGGCGCGGGAGACGGTAATCACCCGCCGCGCACGACGGATGGCGGTACGCAGCATGGTGCGCACGTACAGCAGGGCGAGCATGCGCCGTCTTGCCGGTGGGTAGAAGAGCTGGATCATGTCGTGAACGGTGACCACGATCGGGTGGGTGAGGAGGGCTGGAACCACGTAGTGGGGCACATGCACGAGGTCGAGCTTCTCGCCCCACAGGGAGGCCGGCACGGCAATGTGCTCGGCCAGAGTGTAGCCGGCCGCCGAGGTCGACACGATCCGTGCTTCGGGCGCCAGGAGCTGAGCGCGCTGCTCGTGCCCCGAGCGCACGACCAGGGTGAGCTCGATGTCGCTTCGCTCCGCAAGACCCGCCAGGAGATGGCGGAGGTAGGTGCCGATTCCGTAGTCGGTCAGCTTGCGCGCGTCGAGGCCGAGACGAATCCCCACGCCACATTCTACCCATGTTATTGAGGCTTCAGCTGCCGGCGGCGGGTCCGCGTGTGATCCTGGTCAGGCGGTGGCAGGATGGGCGGCGGAGAGCTCAGAGTCGGCGAAGCCGAGCTCGGTAGCGATCTGCCTGATCTCTCCGACCTCCTCGGGGGCCAGGCGTCCATCGGCCTCTGCAACAGCGTACAGGCAACGGAGCAGGCGTTGTCGCCGCTGCTCGTCAAGCAGCGGCCGAAGGTCGCGGCTCTCGCGGTACTGGACCCAGCAGTCGGCCAGCTCGAGGCGGTGCTTCGCGATCTCGGCGACCAACATGGCCTGCTCGGAGGGAAGCCGGCCTTCCTCACCGAGAATGGTCTCGATGCGGCGCACCTCGGCCTCGCAGATGACGTGGTCTGCGTCGGCGACGCGGGACAGTACGAAGGCCAGCGCTGCCAGGTAGCGCGCCGTGGCCGGGTCGAGCCGGTCGAGCTCACGGAGGATATTGCGCACCGCCTGCTGGCGGGCGTGGCCTGCAGAAACGGAACCGTTGACCATGGCCGTCGAGCGACCTCCTCTCCTGGTCCTGCTGACTTCTACGCGCGAGGGCCCAGAAAGGTTCACAGCGCCTGCTGACTCTGACGCCGTTCGGTCTACCGATAGGCTCTCGAGATGGTGGGTATACTGATCGCGCATGGGCCCTGTAGAGGACCGGCCGGAAACCCCGGTACCGTCCGCAGGCTTGGCTTGCGGTCGATATCAAGGCGCGAGGAGGAAGCCGTAGCCTTGCTCTACTGCGACGACGAGCAACGCAGCGATCGGCCGCGAGCCAAGCTTGCCCAAAGGGTTGCGGCGGCGCGGGCCCATCTTCTTCGTTGTCGCGCCTTGACGATGAAACGACATCGCCAGCGGCACGACCCCTCGAATCTGGGCCCGTGGCGCTCGCAACGGACGACACTGGGGTTTCCGGCCGGACCTCTCGTCTCGTTGTGGGCCGCTCCCGCCGCGTGGGCCACCCTCGCGGTGGTCCTTGTGCGGTTGGGTCGGGTGGATGGCGTTGAGGCGGCGTCAGCGGCGGTGGTGGTCCTGGTCGGCGTCGGCCTGGCTCGAGCCGTGGCTGGTTGGCGAGGCGGCCTGCTTGGACGGCTCGCCGAGCTGGTGCTGTTGGGAGGCGCAGTCGGCTGGACGTTGGCCGAACCCTTGGCTCACCGGGTCGTCGTCGGCCTGGCCGTTGGCCTGGTGGCTGCGGCGCTGACCATGGCCGGCCTCTGGCCGCGGGCGAGCCTGGCGGTGCAGCAGCGTCTGGCGGCTGTCGCCGGGAGTTTGGTCGGGATCGTGGTCGCCACCGGGGTCGTCGGCGCCAGCCGATGGCCGCTCAAGGCGTTGCTGGTGGTTGCGGCCTCGACCCTTGTCGCCGCGCTGCTGGCGCGGACCGCCGGCCCCTTGATCGCAGCGGCCGCCGCCGTCGCGCTGGGCGTGAGCGTGGGACCTGCCCACACCGCCGGTTGGTTGCTACCGCTGCTGGTGGCGGCAGTGCTCCTCGCTTTGGCCCGCGGGCGGCCCTGGCTGGCGGCTGTGGCGGGCGCCGCAGCGGCCTTCCTGCCGCCGGCAGGGTTGGCGGTGAGCGCCGGGTCGCTGGTGGCCGCCGCTCGCCGGCGACGCTCGCCGGCGCCTCTGATGCTGGCTCTGCCGGTCCTGCTGGTTGCCTGGTGGCGACTGCCGTCCGGTTTGCACTTGATTGGTGGCTGGCAATGGGAGGCGGCGGCCACTGCGCTGCCGCTCTCGGCTACGGCGCTCCCGTTCCTGCTGCCGCTCGCCGTGCTGGGCCTGAGCGCGCGCCGTCCGGCGGTCGGCGAAGGCCGCGACCTGCTGGCGATCGGCTTGCTCGTGCTGCCGATGGTGGGCGCCGGTCCATGGACGGGAGGAGCGGCGGCGGCCCTGTGGCTGGCGGCGTTGCCCGCGGCGGCGTCGCTGGCGCCACGGCTGAGGGCGGTCAGCCTGCCGTGGACCCTCGGCGCCTCGCTGGCCCTGCTGTTGTCCGCCCCTTGGGGAGTCGTCGTGCCGTTGGCCGGCGCGGCGGCCCTCCTGACCGGAGGCTGGGCGGTGGCAACGCTGTTGTCCCTGAGCCGATGGCGTGTGGCGCGGCTCGCCTGGCTGCTGCCGCTCGCGGGTCTGGTGTGGACGGTTCCGGTCGAGGGCGTCGACCATCACCTTGCCGTAGGACAGGAGCTGCGTCTGCCGGCGCCGGCCAGCGGAGGTTGGGTCGTCATGGCGGAAAGCGCGGACCCAACGCTGTCGCCCGGACAGCCGCTCGTCGAGGCCGTCGACAGCCATCACGGAGCGCTCTTGACCGGTCGCGACGCTCCGGTGGCAGGCGCGCCGGCGCACCACCCGATGGCAGTCCTCGGTGGGCACGGGCGAGCGGCGAGGGTGACGGTTAGCGGCGTCAGTCGGCACGCGGTCTTGCGGCCGGTCACGGTGCGGGCGCGGGCGCCGGCAGTCCTCCGCTTCGAGGCCGCCGAGCGCTGGCGGCAGCGCCGGAACCGGCTGGTGGGGCTGGTCGGTGGCGCCCTCCTGCTTCTGGCGCTGGGCGGGGCGCTGCCGGGCAGCCGCGAGAGGGCCTTCGAGCTCGGTCTGGCCTTGGCGATCGGCGGTCTGCTGGCGGCCGGATCCGGCATCGCACCGCTCGCGCGCCCGGCCTTTCGCGAGGCTCCGGATCTCGCGCTGGCGATGTTCTTGGCCGCAGTCGCCTCGGTGTGGCCGCTGCTCAGCCGGTGGCGACTGGCCGCCGGAGTTGCGCTCCTGGCGCCGCTGGCGCTGGCGCAGCCGTTGCTGCGCGGGCCGGCCGGTGACGAGGTGTACCACCTCAAGCTGGCCGAGAGCATGGTTGCCGACCATGACCTCGACATCACCAACAACGTCGACCGGCGGGTTGCCTCGCAGGCGATGTACCTCCGCGAGGGCAGACGGCTGATCCACTCACCGGCGCTCGCGATCCTGGTCCTGCCCGCATTCATGCTACTTGGATGGGAGGGGGCGCTGCTGGTGACCGCGCTACTGGTCGCCGCAGCGGCTGCGATCACGGCGCGCCGGGCGTGCGAGCTCGGGGCGAGGCAGCGTGCGGTGTGGCTGGCCTGGGGCCTGGTCATCGCCAGCTACCCCGCAGTGACGTTCGCGACTCAGCTGTGGCCGGCGGCACTCGGCATGGCGGCGGCGGCGCTCGTGCTGGCGGCTGCTGCTAGGCCGTCACCCGCGGCCGCTGTTGGGGTGACCGTGGTCGCTCTTCTGGTCAAGGTTCGGCTGCTGCTGATCACCGGCCCGGTGGCCGCGGTCGCGGTGCTGCGCCGGCGCCGAACGCTGCGACTGATTGCAGCCGCGGGGCTGCTCGCGGCAGCAGCGCTGGCGGTAACGGCCATTCTGGGCGGGCCGCTCGGCCGCCATCACCTGGCCGAACTGCTGCCGAGCACGGCGTGGGCACCGCTGGTCGCCGCCTGGGGCCTGGCATGGGACGCCGCGGGTGGGCTCGCCTTTTCGGCGCCACTGTGGCTCGTCGCCCTCGCCGGGATGGCGGCGGTGTGGCGCCGCGGCGGCGCCGGCGAGCGCGCCCTGATTGCCGGAGCGGCCCTCACGTTGGCGGCTCTCCTCCCACGGGCCGAGTGGTACGGCGGCGGCTCGCCCCCCGCGCGGTACCTGGTGCCGCTGCTGCCGCTGGTCCAGCTCGCGCTGGTGGAGGTCGTTGGAACGGCGCGCGGCCGCCGACTCGTGCGGCTGGCCATGCCTTGGGCGGCGGTGGCCGCCTGGGTCGCGGTCACGCGGCCGCTGTGGTGGTTCAACCCCGGGGACGGCGGGTGGTGGTTGGCCGACGGGCTGGCACGGGCGCTCGGGGCCAATGCGCGGCGCGTGTTTCCTGCCCTACTGCGTCCGTCGCCGGCCGCCGTGATCGTGCCGGTGATGCTGCTGGGGATTGCGATGTGG
Source organism: uncultured Thermoanaerobaculia bacterium (assembly GCA_964552395.1). Taxonomy (GTDB): domain Bacteria; phylum Acidobacteriota; class Thermoanaerobaculia; order Thermoanaerobaculales; family Sulfomarinibacteraceae; genus JAJDNH01. The sequence goes on from CAZKGM010000005.1 coordinate 98,794, forward strand.
TGGCGAGCCAGGCCGCGGGACGGCGCCGCTGCGCTGGCGTTGCTCGGGCTGATCCTGGCCCTGACTTGGATCCGGGGAACTCCCGAGACGCGCGTCGACCTGGAGGATCCGCAGGTGCACCATTTGGCCGGCGTAGCCGATCCCCCGCCGGGGAGCTTCTTCAGGGCGGCGCATCCGATCTCGTGGCGCCTCGCCCCCGGCCAGGGGATCGAGACGCCGTGGAACCCGCCGCTCGGCCGGCGTCTCGTCGCCCGCGTACGCGTCGCGGGTGCGGGGCAGGGCACGCTGCTGGCGGCGTGGGCCGGCGAGGCGGTGGTCCCGGTTCCGGTCTCCGGTGGAGGGTGGCGCAGTGTCGGTCTCCCCGAGCCGCCGGCGCTGGGACGGGGTCGGCTGCGGCTGGAGTGGAGGGGGGCGCCGGGGACCGCGGTCCTTCTCGATCGGGTCGAGGTGCGGCCGTGAGAGATCCCGCGGTGGTGATCCCGAGCCTCGGAGCACCGAGCCTCGACGGCTGCCTCGACGCGGTGGCCTCACTCGACCTGCGGCCGGCGCGGACGGTAGTCGTGCTGTCGGGGGAAGCCGCCAGGCGCCGGTTGCCTGAATGGGTGACCGCGCTGCGGTCGGACCGCCGGCTCGGCTTCGCCGCCGCCGTCAACGCCGGTCTGGAGAGCCTGCCGGCGCCATGGCCGGCGGTCGCCCTTCTCAACGACGACGCGGCTCCCGAGCCTGGGTGGCTCGGCGCCCTGGCTGCGGCGCAGGAGCGTGACGAGACTCTGGCTGCGGTCCAGGGAACCGTGGTCGACGCGGCGGGCCGCGTCGACGGGCGGGGGATCTCGCTCGACCCGTACGGTCTACCGGTACAGGTGGATCGCGGCCTGGCTGTAGAACCGGAGCCGCCTGATCCGCTGCCACGGCTGGCGGTCTCCGGCACGGCATGCCTGCTGCGAGGCGGCGCGCTGGCCGAGGTGGCACTGTCCGGTGGGGCCGTGCTCGATCCGGCGGTCGGGAGCTACCATGAGGACGTGGACCTTGGCCTGCGTTTATCCAGGCTCGGCTGGCGGGCGGCCTGGGTGCCGGCGGCCCTCTGCCGCCATGTCGGCTCGTTGTCGGGCGCACGCTTTTCGTGGCGGCACCCATGGTGGGTGCTCGCCAACCGTTGGCGCGCCCTGGCAGGCAACCTGACACCGACGGCTTTCTTGGGCTCGCTGCCGCGGCTGCTCCGTGGCGAGCTACGGGCGGTGCGGACGCTGCGCCGCTCCAACCCACGGGCGGCAGTGGTTGAGCTGGCGGTGCTGGCGGCGTTGCCGGTGCTGGCGGCTCGCGGCTGGGCCCGCCGCAGCGCCGGAGCTCGCCTGTCTCGCCTGCCCGGAGGCGAAGGGTGAGGGTCCTCGTGATCACCGACGACCGCGTCGGCCCGGTCATGGCGGGGTCGGCGATGCGGGCCTGGGAGCTGGCGGGCGCCCTCTCTGCGGCCGGCCACGAGGTGCGTGTGGCCGCGGCGGAAGGGTCGCGCGCCCCGGCCGCCGGCGGGCCGACGGTGGTTCGGCGGCCGAGCTGGCAGTGGGCCGAGGTGGTGGTGACGCCGCCATGGGTGCTCGGGCCGCGCGCAGCGGTCACCAGGAAGACGCTGATCATAGACGGCGCGACACCCCTGCTCGCCGAGCTCGCAGCGATGCCGGTCTCGCCGAGGGTGGACCGCCGCCGTTGCACCGCCCGCGCGCGCCTTCCAGTGGCTCTGGCGCGGGCGGATGCCGTGCTCGCCGCCGGCGCGGCGCAGGAGCGGTGGTGGCGTCGCCGGCTCGAGGACGCCGGGCGTTCCGAGGTCCCGCTGTTGCAGGTACCATTCGGCGTGCCCGAGAGCGATCCGGCGGCCGAGCGAGACGAGATTCCTGGTGTTCCCGCGTCGTGGGCGGTCGTGCTGTGGTGGGGAGGCGTGTGGCCGTGGCTCGACCTTGAAACCCTGCTCGCGGCTCGGGCCCGGCTTGGCAATGCGCCGGTCAGCGTCGTCGTTCCCACGGCACGACGTCCGGGCGCGGCGAGCCCCTCGATCGATGGCGTCATGCTGGCTGCGCTCGCGACCCGTCACGGCCTCGAGCCGCCACAGGTCGTCGGCCTCGAACGCTGGGTGCCGTACGGCGAGCGGCACCGGATCCTCAATCGCACCAGCCTGCTGGCGGTTCTCCACCTACCCGGGGAAGAGGCGCAGCTGGCGTTCCGTACACGCGCCCTTGACGGGGTGTGGGCGGGTGTTCCGTTGCTGGTCACCGAAGGAGGTGCGGTAGCCGATCTGGTGCGCGAGCGGGGATGGGGAGCGGTGGTGCCGCCGCGGGAGCCGCGACAAACGGCCGCGGCGATCGAGCTGGCGTTGGCCGAGCGGCAGCAGCTGCGGTTCCGGTCAGCGCTCGCCGGCGACCGCGATGCTTGGCGCTGGGGTCGTGTGACCGAGCCCCTGGTGCACCTTCTCCCGCGGCTGCCGGTGGCGCCCCGCGGTGCCCTCTGGTGGGCGGTGGCACGGGCGGCCTGGGCGCTGACCGGCGGACGTGGGGGTGCGGCATGAACGGCTCGGTGGGAGCGGTGATCGTTCGCTACCGCGGCGGCGAGGAGGTGGTGCGGTGTCTGGCCTCGTTGCGCGAGCACGGCGGACTGCGGCTGCAGCGGACGGTCCTGGTCGACTCGGGCTCGGGCGACGGCGGCGCCGAGCGGCTTGCCGAGGCGTTTCCCGAGGTCACCGTGGTGGCGCTCGAGAAGAACCGCTCTTTTGCCCATGCAGCCAACGAGGGCGCGGCCTGTCTGGACGCGCCCTACCTGTTGCTTCTCAACCCTGACGCCGAGCTCACCGCGGGGTGTCTGGATCGCCTCGCGGGCGTGCTCGATGGGCAGCCTGGGACCGCCGGGTCGGTACCGCTGCTCGTCAAGCCGGATGGCCGGCTGCAGGACCGCTGGCAGCTCCGCCGCCTGCCGGGACCTGCCCGCCTCGCTCTCGGCCTTTCCGGGCGGCCGGCCTTCAGGAAACCCCCTGTCGCGATCACGCCCGTCGCTCAGCCGGCCGCCTCCTGCTGGCTCCTCAGACGGTCGGTCTGGGACCATCTCGGTGGTCTCGACGAGGAGTTCACCCCAGCCTGGTGGGAGGACGTGGATCTGTGCAAGCGCCTCCAGCTGGGGCTGCAGCGGGGGGAGCTGCCCGTGCAACAGGGGTTCGTGTCCGTTCCACAGGCGAGCGTCTTCCATGTCGGCGGGTCGAGCGTTGCTGCTATAGGGGACGAGGCCTTCCAGACTGCATACTTCACCAACCTGACGCGATACGTGCGCCGTCACCATGCCGCCGCCGCCAACCTCGTCTCGGCTACCCTGCGCTTGTCGCTGATCGCCCGCGCCGTCATCCGTCCGCGACAGCGCGCGACCTACCTGAAGCTCGCACGCAAGCTGAGACTGTAGCTGTGGTTCGGAGAAGATGAAAACGCAAAGGCGCAAAGTCGCATAGACTAGTCCTGTGAGTCGAAGCGCAGCCGATCCCTGGCACACGGACCTGTTTCTCGAGCAGCTGGAGTGGGAACGTAATCTGTCGCCGCGCACTCTCTCCGCCTACCGGCGCGAGCTTTCCTCGTTCGTGGCCTTCGCGACCGATGAGCTGGGTCGAGCCGGGGCCGTCGCGGTGACGCCGCTGGACATCCGCTCGTACCTCGCCCACCTCCATTCGCGTCGTCTTGCAGCGCGGTCGGTGCAGCGTGCCCTCGCCGCCCTGCGCACCTACTTTCGTGTTCTCACCGGCGAGGGCCTGATCGCGGCCAACCCGGCCGAGATGGTCCCCCACCCTCGGGTCGAGCGGCGGCTGCCGACAAGCGTGACAGCCAGCGCGATCGCGGACCTTCTGGACCGGGTTCCCGACACGCCGGTCGGGCGGCGAGATCGCGTCGTGCTCGAGCTGTTGTACGGCGCTGGTCTGCGCGTGAGCGAGTTGGTCGGCATTGACCTCAACGACCTCAAGCTGAGTCAGAGGCTGCTGCGGGTACGTGGGAAGGGACGCAAGGAGCGGGTAGTACCGTTCGGCCGCAAGGCGGCGGAAGCCATCGTCGCCTATCTCCCGCTGCGGGCTGGCTGGCGGCGGCGGGCGGCCGACAACGGGGAGCCGCTGCTCGTCAACCAACGCGGCGGGCGCCTCACGGACCGGTCGGTGAGGCGGATTCTCGACGCCGCCGTGCGCCGCACCGCCGATCTCAGCCGGCTCCACCCGCACGCCCTGCGCCACGCCTTCGCCACTCACCTGCTGGAGGCCGGCATGGACCTGCGCGCGATTCAGGAGCTGCTCGGCCATGCCTCCCTCGCAACCACCCAGATTTACACCCACCTCGACCTCGCCCATCTGATGGACGTCTACCGCAAGGCGCACCCGAAAGCGTAGCCTTCTGCAGGCCACAGACCCGCAAGAGCGTCACATACGCAGCTGCCGAGACGGCCCCCGGGACCTACGGATTGCTCAGGACGAGGGTGGAAGTCAGAAGCCTGAGATGAGCACGGTAGGCCTTTCTGAAGGCGGCGTAGTCGGCGGCCGGCACGCTGCTGACCTTCCAGACGACGCGGTACTCGAAGGTGACCCCGCGGCCTTCCCGCCTCGAGTGGCGCTCGCACTCGAAGTACGGTGTCGACAGGGAGGCGGTCTCCGGGAGTGTCACCAGCTTGGTCTGCTCAGGCCACGTCCAGTGAACCCGTGTCAGAACCGTACGCCGTCGGCCGAGCCGCAGCTCCCAGCGGCGTGTGTGGCGACGGTACGGGTTCTTCTCGTTCGCTGTCAGAGGGTCCGGCAGGACGAAGAGACCGTCGGCAGTGCGCAGGGCGTAGCGCGGCATGGTCACGGAGTAGTTGGTTCGCACGTCGGCCTGCTGGTGCGAGAACGAGTGGGAGGAGAGCACGGCCCCGGGGATGACCCGTTGAATCCAGTTCCTGTACTCCGCGGCCTCGTCCGAATGCGTCAGTTGCTCGCGGAAGGATAGCTCGGAGAACGCAGACTGTCCGGTCTTGGTCTCCACGATCTCGGCGGCGGCCGAGCCGTCTGCGCGCAGCGCTGCTTCGATCTCGTAGCGGGTGACGTTATCCGACGCCGCGGACGACGGCAAGGTGATGAGCTCGCCACCGTCCTCCAGCGCCAGAAGCCCGCGCGTACCCTCGAGGCTCGTGGGCAAGAACGGCGGCTGGGTGATGCGGTCGGTCACATCCGCGATCAAGTAAGGCTTGTGGTCGATCTCGGTGTTGGCGAGCGTACGGGTGCCGCCGTCGAGTCGCACCGCGAGCACGACGTGATTGAACTGGTTCCCGACAAAATCCGGAACCACACGCCCGAACTCGCGCGGCTTGGCCAGGACCGGGTACGCGGCGATGCCGTGGGCCCGGAGCAGGGCGGCGGCGAGAAACACCTTGTCCTTGCAGTCGCCGTAGCGGCGGTCGAGAACGAAGCCGCAGTGTCGGGGGACGTAGCCCCCAGTGCCGAGCTCGATATCGACGTAGGCGACGTCCGCGGCCACGAAGCGGATCACATCCCGGATGTACTGCAGCGCGGTCGTGAACGGGACCAGCGTATCGGCTCGGGCCAGAGTCGCCGGGTCCATTGTCAGAGCGTCACTGGTGCGCTGCCAGTACCGGCGCCCGAACGAGCTCCACGAGCTGCTGGCGGGGCTGAAGGACAGGGCGAGAGTGGGCGTACGGTCCGCGACCGGCGGCATGTTGGGCTCCGGGCGGTACACGGGCAGGTGCCCGAGCAGAAACGTGTTCCCCTGTTGCTTCACCAGACCCTGCGGATCGTTGAGCACCGCAACTCTTGCATCATCAGGCACGGACACCTCTTCGTGCACCACCTCGAGCGACTGGCCGAGGGGCAGGCAGATGTCATCGAAAAACGTCGACCGCCTGGCCTCGTACTCGAAGGCGACGATGTCACCTTTCTCGACGTTCTTGAACGTCGCGAGGAGCTGCCGGCTGTCATCGGCGAAGTGGACGTTGGCAGCCACCCGCTTGATGTGATCCCGCTCGAGCTCCTCCAGGGGGCTGCCGTCGCCATCGAGCCGCCATCCCCGAACGTGCTCCACCGACGAGCTGCTGTCGTACAGGATGAGTAGCCGGCCCCAGGACAGCCCTTCGGTGCTCAGGATGCGGTACACCAGGCGCCGGCGGAGGACGATCTGACCGCCGTCACGCGATACGTCGATGTGGCCGTACAGCAGGCTGGCGGGAGCGTCGACGCTCTCCGCCAAGGGTTTCACCTGCGCCTGCTGCGCCACCCAGCCGGGTGCCGAGACCCCGGCCAGGACCGAACCGGGTCCGAGGAGGAACGCCGTCACAACGGCCAGCGGCCGGCAGCGCATCAGTCGGCCTCCTTCAGCACCACCGTCGGGCTCGACAGCGCGATGATCCGGTCATAGGCGTGCTTCAGCTCCGCGTGGGCCGCAGCCGCATACATGTTCCGTCGCAGCTCTTTGAAGGTCGTGACGCTGAACGTGTGGTCGTCGGTCCTCGCGGCCTCGATCCGGAAGGTCAAGGCGAGAGCGTGGACGTGCTCGGGCGCGGGCAGCGAGGCCACGGTCAGGTTGTCCGGGAGGTGGAAGACGACGTTCTGTCGTTCCTGGTAGCAGTAGGGAAAGAGGATGTTGGCGTACCGTTTGTCCGCATTGAAGGGGTTGGTCGTCTGCGAGGTCAGTCCGACCAGCCTGAAGAGGATCGTGTCGGCCGCCTCGTCGAGGTCGAAGGGGAGCGTGAACTCCTCCTCGACAACAAGGGGCTTCGCCGGATCGCTGAGGTTGTGAGTGTGCTGTGACACGAGCTCCGCGTCGCCGCCGAAGCTGTCCTTCAGACGTTCCTTGAGGACGTCGTTGATCTCATCCTCGGTGTAGTACGCGAGCTTCTTGCGCAGGGCGAAGCTCTGGTATGGGTTGTAGGTGGTCGTGCGCTTGATCCGGACCTCGTCCTCCCCCAGGGTGACGTCGGAGCTGATGTCAGTGACGACCTCCGAGGAGGGGCGCGGCTCGAGCTGCTCGAAGCGGGCGCCGTCGTCACCGAGCACAAGCAGGGGCACGCCCCGTGCGCCGTACGGCATCTCGTCAGCAGGGAGGAGCTTGGTGGCCGGGGCGAGCCAGTGGACCTTTCCGTCCAGGGTGACCTGTAGCATGGTGCCGTCGAGCTGCGCGAAGGTGTGGAGTGGCTTGACGAACAGGCGCCGGTTCCACGGGCAGTAGTAGACGTACCGGACCTCGGCGCCCTCCACCGCGGCGTGGATGAGCGAAGCCAGGAGGCAGTTCATCTGCCAGTCCCAGAGGTAAGGGAACTTGACCATCTCCGCGGGCCGATCGGCCTTCACCAGCTTCTCGAAGTAGTGCTTGTCGACCTTGGCGAGATCCGCCTTGGACATCGCGCTGAGTGGGGTGTAGTGCGAGGTCACGTAGTCGTAGGCGGCCGTCAGCGCCGCCTCGGGCGCGAGGCCGGCGAGCTCGTGGCCCGCGATCCGCTTGGTGGCCGAGCAGCGCTTCATGGCGGAGCGGAGCTCGCTCCGGTAGTAGACCTTGCCATAGTCGAGCCAGAAGTCGTCGTACTTGATGTTGCTGTCGCTGTAGTAGAAGGCCACGTACTCGGTACGGCTGGCGTAGGCCGCCGAGTACCCCTCCTCGGGCAGGGCCGGGATGTCCGTCATCGTCGCCGAGCAGGTGTCGTCTCCGCCGTGTCTGCCGCGCTCGACCTGGGGCTTCGCGTGCAGGTTCGCCCCCATGAACCCCCACCGGTTCCCCGGCCAGGGGATGAAGGTGACCTCCGATCGCAGGCAGTAGATGGGGTGTTGGCTGTGCCAGACGTAGAACCTCCGCGGCCACTTGTAGGAGCGGTAGTAGGAGTACTCGACAATCGAGCCTTCCGTCAGCCCGGGAAGCGCGAAGCTGATCTCGGTCCACTTGAGGCCCCACTCCTTCGAGACTTTCTTGGAGTGGATATCCTTGTCCTCGAGCTCGTGGACGGAGTCGTCGGGGTTCCAGACCGTGGCCCGGATGTTGCCGATGTTCTCCATCTGCGGATCGAACGACAGCTTCACAGTACCCCAGTCATCGATCCCCTTGTGAGTGAAGATCTTCATCCTCTGGACGTAGGTCTCCCGCGACAGGCGGTTGGTGAATGTGTCGTCGATCGTGCCCTTCTCGAGCAGGATCACGGCATCCTGCATCCCCCGCGCCGGATCCGGCTGGAGGTTCTTCTCGAAGCTCGAGACGCCGGCACTGGCGACTCCCGCTAACGCAAGGGCCAAGGTCCACGCTTTGAGTGTTCGTCTCATGAGTAATCTCCCCGGTCAAGGTGTCGTTGCACCATACATATCACAGCCCGGGGGAGCCCGTAAGCCGCCACGGCAGGTCGGTTGGAATCCTGAGCCGGGTGTGTGCCTTGTCCATGGTAGGCTTGCCGCGCTTCGGGTGAGCGTCCTCACGGAGGTTGCCGTGATTCCGAGCTTCGACGATATCGACTCACTGGCCATCAACACCATCCGCACGCTCTCGATGGACGCGGTGCAGCGCGCCGACTCGGGGCATCCCGGGACGCCGATGGCGCTGGCGCCGGTGGCCTGGCTGCTGTACTCGCGGTTCCTGCGCCACAACCCGGCCGACCCACAGTGGCCGGACCGCGACCGCTTCGTGCTGTCCTGCGGGCACGCATCGATGCTGCTGTACTCGACACTGTACCTGTCCGGCTACGACCTCGGCCTCGACGAGCTGCGGCAGTTCCGCCAGTGGGGCTCGCGGACGCCGGGCCATCCCGAGGTGAGGCTGACGCCCGGCGTCGAGACCACGGCCGGTCCGCTCGGCCAGGGTTGTGCGTGTTCCGTGGGGATGGCGCTCGCGGAGGCGCACCTGGCGGCCTGCTTCAACCGACCCGGGCACGAGATCGTCGATCACATGACCTGGGTGCTGTGCTCGGACGGCGACCTGATGGAGGGGCTGTCCAACGAGGCGGCGTCGCTCGCGGGTCACCTCGGCCTCGGCAAGCTGGTGTGGATCTGGGACGACAACCGAATCACGATCGAAGGGTCGACGAGCCTGGCTTTCACCGAGGACGTCGAGGCTCGCTTCGCAGCGCTCGGCTGGCACGTGCAGCGGGTCGGCGACGTCAACGATCTGGCGCTTCTCGCCGGCGCCATGGAGGCGGCACGTGCCGAGAGAGCACGGCCGTCGCTGATCGCGGTGCGCAGCCACATCGCCTTCGGCGCGCCGCACGCGCAGGACACCGCGGGGGCGCACGGCTCGCCGCTCGGCGAGGAGGAGATTGCAGCCGCCAAGCGCGCCTACGGGTGGCCGTCGCAGGAGCCGTTCTTCGTGCCCGAGGAGGCGCTGGCGAGGGGACGCCAGGCGCTCGCAGCTGGCGCGGAGCTGGAGTCTGCATGGCGTGAGAAGGTCGCCGCGTGGGAGCGCGAGCACCCTGAGCTCGCCTCCGAGTGGCGACGCCGCCTCGAGAGCGGCCTGGCCGAGGGCTGGGCCGGTACCCTGCCCGTCTACGCGGCTGGGGAGAAGGCGGCGACGCGGGCGGCATCGGGCAAGGCTCTGAGCGCGATCGCGGAACGGCTGCCGGAGCTGGTCGGCGGCTCGGCCGACCTCGCTCCGTCCTGCAAGACGCACCTCGGCATGTCGGGCGACGTTGAAGCCGGCGCGTGGGGCGAGCGCAACCTGCACTTCGGAATCCGTGAGCATGCGATGGGCGCCATGATGAACGGGATGACCCTGCATGGCGGCATCCGTCCCTACGGTGCGACGTTCCTCGTCTTCTCCGACTACGTGCGGCCGGCGATCCGCCTCGCCTGCCTGATGGAGCTGCCGGTCATCTACATCTTCACCCACGACTCGATCGGTGTCGGAGAGGACGGCCCCACCCACCAGCCGGTGGAGCAGGTGGCCGCGCTGCGTGCGATTCCCGGGCTGACCGTGATCCGGCCCGCGGATGGGAACGAGACCGTGGCCGCGTGGCGGATCGCGATCGAGCACTGGCAGGGACCGGTGGCGCTCATTCTCAGCCGCCAGGGGCTGCCGGTCCTCTCGGGAACGGCCGAGCTCGCCAAAGACGGCGTGGCGAGAGGCGCCTACACGCTCGCCGAGGCCTCCGGCGGGCAGCCGCGTCTGGTGCTGCTCGCCACCGGCTCCGAGGTGCAGCTGGCGACGGCGGCACGGCAGGAACTGGAGGCCGCCGGCATTCCGACGCGCGTCGTGTCGATGCCCTCGTGGGAGCTGTTCGACCTCCAGGACGACAGCTACCGGGCCGCAGTGCTGGGGACTGGAGTCCGGCGGCTGGCGATCGAAGCCGGGGTGACCCGAGGCTGGCGTGACTACGTCGGCGATCACGGGGCGGTGATCGGACTCGACCACTTCGGGGCCTCGGCTCCGGCTCCCGAGCTGCTGAAGCGGTTCGGGTTCACCATGGAGAACGTGGTCGAGAAGGCGCGCGGGCTCATTGAAGAGGAGGTGTGAGGTGGAGATTGCCGGTCGGGAGCCCGAGCCCAGGTTTGCGAGTGCCGGGAAGCTGGTGACGGGGGGATCGACGGTACGCAAGGAGGCGACATGAACCCGCTGGTGCGGTTGCACGAGGAGGAAGGGCAGTCCGTGTGGCTCGATTTCATCGAGCGCCGGCTACTCGAGGAGGGCGGGCTTGCCCGCCTGGTGAAGGAAGATGGCGTCCGTGGAGTGACGTCGAACCCGTCGATCTTCGACAAGGCGATCGGTGCCGGGACTGCCTATGACAGCGCCATCCGTGCGGCGCTCGGCGACAAGCCGGGGCTCGCCACCGAGGCGCTGTACGAGGAGCTCGCGGTCGAGGACATCCGTTCAGCGGCCGACGTCCTGCGCGGGGTGTACGACGAGTCGGACGGCGCCGACGGCTTTGTCAGCCTCGAGGTCTCGCCCCACCTCGCGCACGACGCCGACGGCACGGTGGAGGCCGCGCGCCGCCTGTGGAGCTGGGTGGATCGGCCCAACCTGATGATCAAGGTGCCGGCGACCGCTGCCGGCATTCCAGCCATCGAGACGCTGATCGGTCTCGGCATCAATGTCAACGCGACGCTGATGTTCTCCATGCAGGACTACGAGAGCGTGGCGGTGGCCTACATCAAGGGCCTGGCGCGCTGTCCACAGCCGGCGCGGGTGGCATCGGTGGCGTCGTTCTTCGTGAGCAGGGTCGACACCGCGGTCGACCGCGTGTTGGAAGGTCTCGGTGGTCCGGCCCTTGCGTTGCGTGGGACAGCTGCGACGGCCAACAGCAAGCTCGTCTACCGCCGTTTCACGAAGCTCTTCCACGGCGATGCCTTCGCGCCTTTGGCGGCGCGTGGAGCGCGCGTGCAGCGGCCGCTGTGGGCCTCCACGAGCACCAAGAACCCGGCCTACTCGGATGTGAAGTACGTCGAGGAGCTGATCGGTCCGGAGACCGTGAACACGATGCCGCTGGCGACCCTCGAGGCGTTCCGCGACCACGGCCGCCCGCAGCGCGCGGTCGACGGCGACCTCGTCGACGCGGAACGAAGCCTCGCGCAGGTAGAGGCCCTCGGCGTCGATTTCGACGCGGTCACTGCCAAGCTGCAGGACGATGGAGTGCTGGCGTTCTCGGACTCGTACGACGCTCTCCTCGCCGGCCTCGAGAAGAAGCGTCGACGGCTGGTGGAAGTTTCCTGAAAGCAAGGGTATCCTGCGCCGGCGCGACTGACGGCCGCGGCGCCGGCGGCGCCGGTCCGGGAACCTGCAATCCGCTCTCTGCCGAACTGACGACGGGCTACAATGGCGCCCGCCGAACCGCGCGCGGCACCGACATGGGGGAGTTATGTGCGGCATCATCGGGTATGCGGGATCTCACGAGACGGTACCGGTGCTTCTCGACGGCCTGCGCCGGCTCGAGTACCGCGGCTACGACTCTGCAGGAGTGGCGGTGGCCGGTGACGACGAGATCCAAATCCTGCGCGCCGCAGGAAAACTGGGCAACCTCGAGGAGCGGGCGTATGGAAGCCCACTCCGCGGCACTCTCGGGATTGGCCATACCCGTTGGGCGACGCACGGCGCCCCCACCGAGGCCAACGCGCACCCACAGACCGACAGCGCCGGCCGTGTTGCGGTCGTGCACAACGGCATTCTGGAGAACTACGCCAACCTTCGCCACGAGCTCCTGGCGGCCGGGGTCGCCCTCGCCTCCGACACCGATACCGAGCTCATCGCGCAGCTGATCGGCGCCCGGAAGGGGCCGCTCCTGGAACGGGTGCTCGCCGTGTTGCCGCGCCTGGAGGGACAGTATGCGGTGGTGGCCCTGTGCCAGGACGATCCCGGCACGCTGGTGGCGTTCCGCAACGGCCCGCCGCTGGTGATCGGTCTGGGCGCCGACGAGAACCTGGTGGCCTCCGATGTCACCGCGCTCGTGCAGCGAACCCGGCGGGTAGTCTTCCTCGAGAACGGGGACGTCGCCCGGATCTCACGGGACGGAGTCACGATCGTCGCTGCCGACGGCCGGGTGGTCGAACGACCGGTCGAGGAGCTCGACTGGGACCCGGGCAGGGCGGAAAAGGGTGGCTACCGCCACTTCATGCTCAAGGAGATCTGCGAGCAGCCGGATGCGCTGCGCAACACGGTCGTCGCCTACCTCGATGCCGAGCGCCAGGGTGTCAACCTGGACGGCCTCGGATTCGATCCGCGGCGCCTCGAGGCGGTGCAAAAGGTGCAGCTGGTGGCGTGCGGGACCTCCTGGCACGCCTGCCTGGTGGGCAAGTTCCTGATCGAACGACTGGCGGCGCTGCCGGTGGAGGTGGACTACGCTTCGGAGTACCGGTACCGGTCCCCCCTGGTCGGAGCCCAGACCCTGGTTGTCGGGGTCAGTCAATCCGGAGAGACCGCGGACACTCTGGCCGCGATGGAGCTGGCCCGTGATGCCGGCGCGCCGCTGGGAACGATCTGCAACGTCCGCGGTTCCTCGGCCTGGCGACTGGCGGAGGCGCGGCTGCTGACCCAGGCTGGGCCGGAGATCGGTGTGGCGTCGACCAAGGCGTTCACGACTCAGCTGGTGGCCCTGCTGCTGGTTGCGCTGGCGCTACGCCGCACCCGCGGCCTTGCCTCGGACGAGGATCGCGAGCTGGTGACCGCGCTGCAGCGGCTGCCGCTCGCGGTCGAGCAAACGCTGGCGACGCCGGACGCGGTGTTCCGGCGCGGTGTCGAGCTGGTAGGCGAGCACGAGGACTCGCTGTATCTGGGTCGAGGCATGCTGTACCCGATCGCCCTCGAGGGCGCCCTCAAGCTCAAGGAGATCTCCTACCTGCACGCGGAGGGGTATCCGGCCGGCGAGATGAAGCATGGTCCGATCGCGCTCGTCCAGGAGGGCTTTCCGGTGGTGGCGGTGGCCACCCGGACCGCGACCCGCGACAAGCTGCTCGGTAACCTGATGGAGGTCCGTTCGCGCGGTGCTTCGCTGATCGCGGTCGCGGAGCCGGATGCCGAGGAGGTCGCGCGGTTCGTGGACCTGGTCCTGCCGGTGCCGGCGGTGCAGCAGCTGTTGCAGCCTGTGGTCGCCGTGGTGCCGTTGCAGCTGCTGGCGTACCACGTCGCGGTCGAGCTCGGCCTGGACGTCGATCAACCCCGGAACCTGGCCAAGAGCGTGACCGTGGAATGAGTGCCGTAGAGCCGTTACGCGGCGCCCACCTTGGGGCGCTGAGGGACCGCCTGTACCGGGTGCTGCTGCCGGGGAGCACCGGGATTCACATCCTGGCGATCCTGGTGGGCTCGATCTCCGGGCTACTGTCGGTCCTGTTCTGGCACGCCATCAACCTGGTGCATACTTTCGGAGACGAGAGAGCGCTGGCCTGGGTCCAGCACCAGCTGGGAGCCTCATGGGTGCCGGGGCGGCTGTGGATCGCGCTCTTCCCCGCCGTCGGCGCCCTGCTGATGGGCTTCCTGACCCTGCGAATCGCGAGGACCCCCTCCAATCCGGGCGTGCCGACGATGATGCTGGATGCGCGGATCAGGCCGGGCTCGATCCCGCTCCGCTACCTCCCGATGACCTTCATCGCCGCCGCGCTGGTGATTGGCAGCGGCGGCTCCGCCGGAAGAGAGGCGCCGGTTGTGGCCATGGGCGGCATCATCGGTGGTCGTCTCGGCCGCTGGCTCGGGCTGTCGGCGCGACGGCGGCAGATCCTGATTGGCTGTGGCACCGGCGCCGCGATCGCGGCCGCGTTCAATGCTCCCCTGGCCGGAGTCTTCTTCGCGCTGGAGCTGATTCTCGGGGACTACACGGCAGGCACGATGTCGCCGGTGGTGCTGGCGTCGGTGGCCGGTACCGTCGTCTGCCGGGCGCTCGAGGGGGTGGGGGCGAGCCACTTCCGGGTTCCCCCGTACCATATCGGAGGCTGGCTGGAGATCGTCCTCTACGTTGGTCTCGGCTTGGCGGCCGGCCTCGTCGGACCGCTGTTCGCCCGCACCGAGAGGGCCCTTCACTCCATGTTCGCCAACTCCAGCCTGCCACCGGTCCTGCGCCCGGCGATCGGCGGGCTGGCCGTCGGAGCGGTGGCCCTGGTGCTGCCGCAGGTGATGGGGAATGGCTACGAGCACATGGAGGTCGCCCTTCGCGGCGACATGGTGCTGATCGTGCTCGTGGCGCTGGTGTTCGGGAAGGTGCTGGCGACCAGCATCACCCTCGGCTCCGGAGGTTGGGGCGGCGACTTTGCGCCGCTGCTGTTCGTCGGCGCCATGCTCGGAGGAGCCTACGGTGCGGGCCTCGACTACCTGCTGCCCAACCACGGCCTGTCGTCCGGCGCCTACGCGATGGTCGGGATGGGGGCGCTGCTGACGGCGACCCTCCGCTGTCCGGTGACGGCGATCCTGCTCCTGTTCGAGCTCACGGGCTCGTACCAGGTCATCTTGCCGATCATGACCTCGTGCGCGGTCGCAATCCCGGTGTCGCGCATTCTGCTCCGGCGCGGCATGTACCACGGCAAGCTCGAGGAGATGGGCGGTCCGGCGGGCGAGCACCCGGAGACGAGGCTGCTGGCCGGCGTCAAAGTGGCCACGCTCATGCGCCCGCAAGCGGTGACGCTGGCAGCCGCCACGCCGTACCGCGAGATCCTGCGTGTGATTGCCACCTCCGACCAGCTGGTGTTCCCGGTGGTCGGCGAAAGCGGCGGGCTTCTGGGCGCGCTGACCTTCCGGGAGCTTCGAGGACATCTCGATGCGGTGGAGCTGGCGGACCTCGTGGTCGCCGCCGATGTCGCTTCCGAGGACGTAGCCGTACTAACCCTGTCGGACAGCCTCGAGCACGCTCTGCAGCTGTTCGCGGCCGAGGAGCTCGAGGAGCTGCCGGTGGTGGAGGACCTGCCGGGGAAGCAGTTTGCGGGGATCCTCACACGACGCCAGGCCCTCGCCGCCCGCGCCCGCCTGTTGGCCGAGTGGGAGATCGAAGATCGTTGACCTGCACCCGTGCCCGGCATCGAGTTCCCGCGATCTGCCACGGCCGCCGCTGCTGCGCGTGGGAGACGGGCGGGCCTCCCGTTCGCAGCGAAGCGATCGGTGGCGTGAGGAAGGCATGCCTGCCGACGTCCCGGCAGGGTGGGTGCGATCCGAGATGAGCGGAAGGGTGTAATGGAGGCTCAGGAGCTCAACGAAGCCCAGCGTGAGGCGGTGACCCACGGCGGCGGCCCGCTGCTGGTCCTCGCCGGCGCCGGCTCGGGCAAGACGCGGGTGCTCACCTACCGCATCGCCCATCTGCTCGCCGAGGGGATGGCGCAGACGGGCGAGATTACAGCGGTCACCTTCACCAACAAGGCCGCGCGCGAGATGCGAGAGCGGGTCGAGCGCCTGCTCGGAGGCGCCGGAGCCGCCGGAGGGATCTTCCTCGGAACCTTCCATCGTTGGGCGTTGGAGGTCTTGAGGCGGTACCCTGACGCGGCGGGGCTACCGCCGCGCTTCTCGATCCTCGACACCGACGATCAGCGCGCCCTCGTCAAGCAGGTCATGGGCCAGCTGCAGGTGGACGCCAAGGCCAACCCGCCGCAGGCTCTGCTGGCGCGGATCTCGGCCGCCGTCAACGGCGGCCTTCGCCCCTCCTCTCTCGAGTCTGGAGGGGACCCGGGACGGGAGATGCTGGCAGCGGTCTGGAGAGCTTACGGTGAGGCCAAGCGCCGGGTTGGGGCGGTCGACTTCGACGACATGCTGGCCCTCGCCCTCGGGGTTTTCCGTCAGCACGAGGCCGTCCGGACCGCGGTGGCGCAGCGTGCGACGTGGCTGCTAGTGGACGAGTTCCAGGACACCAACAAGCTGCAGATGCAGCTTCTGAAGGCTGTCGTCGGTGGCGACCGCAACATTACGGTGGTCGGTGACGAGGACCAGTCGATCTACCGCTGGCGCGGCGCCGAGATCGACAATATCCTCACCTTCGAGAGGCACTTCCCTGGCGCCCGGGTGGTGGCGCTCGAGGAGAACTACCGTTCCACTCAGCCGATCCTCGATGCCGCCGGCGAGCTCATCCGGCAGAATACCTTCAGGCGCGGCAAGACGTTGTACACGAGCCGCTCGGGCGGTGATCCGGTCCGACTCTGCGTGGGCGAGGACGAGCGCGCCGAGGCGCGGTGGGTCGTCGATCGCATCCAGGAGCTCGAGGACCCGATCGCCCTCGGCTCGATGGCCGTGCTGATGCGAACTAACGCCCAGACGCGGCCATTCGAGGAGGAGCTCACCCGCCGTCAGGTCGCCTATAGGGTCGTCGGTGGGCTTCGCTTCTGGCAGCGGGCGGAGGTCCGTGATGCGGTCGCCTACCTGCGTCTGCTTGCCAACCCCGCCGACATCCTCGCCTTTCGCCGCGTCGCCAACGTTCCAGCTCGCGGCATCGGCGCGGCGACCATGGACACGCTCGAGCGACATGCGGCGGCGACGGCGCAGCCGCTGCCGGTGGCGGCCGCCGAGCTGCCGGAGAGCCTCATGCCGCGCGCACGGCAGGCCCTCGAGAGCTTCTTCGCGTTGCTCGACGAGGGCCGGCGATTGCGGATCGAGCTGGCTCCGGGTGATCTCGTCGGCTGGCTGCTCGAGGAGTCAGGGCTGCTGTCGCTCTACGACGGCGACGACCCCGCCAAGCTCGCCCGGCGGGAGAACCTCGAGCAGCTCGCAGCTGCCGTTGCGGAGGCGGATGTCCAGGGCCAGACGCTGGAGGAGCTTCTGGACTCGATCGCGCTCCTCGAGGAGGGGGATGAGGTCTCGGCCGCCGATGCTGTCAGCTTGATGACCCTCCACGCCGCCAAGGGTCTGGAGTTTGACGCCGTGTTCTTGGTCGGAGTCGAGGAGGGGTTGCTGCCCCACGGCTCGAGCCGGGACGACCCGGAAAGTCTCGAGGAGGAGCGCCGCCTCGCCTATGTCGGGATGACCCGGGCGCGGCGCTGGCTGGCGCTGTCCGCGGCTCGCAGCCGGTTCCTGTTCGGCCAGCGCCAGGGAACGAGCCCGTCCCGCTTCCTCGCCGAGCTGCCGGTCGGTACTTTCCTCGACGTCTCGGACGTTCCCGTAACGCTGGGGCGGTCGGAGGCGGCTTTCCGCCCCGTCAGTCCCGCGATGACGTCGGGTGGCTCCAAAGTGCCGGGGCGGGCTGCGCCGGCCGCTGCGCCGCGTCGCGGTCGAGCCGCGCGCGCCACCGTCATGGACGCCGCCGGCAACGGCTGGCGTCCCGGTGATCGCGTCAGCCACCGTCGCTTCGGCAGTGGCGTTATCCTCTCCTGCCAGGGTCGCGGACCCCAGCTCAAGCTGGTGATCTACTTCGATCGCGCCGGCCGCAAGACGCTGGTGCCGACGATCGCGAAGCTGGAAAAGGTGTAGCCTACCTCCGGAGTCTCCGAACCTCCTCGATGACGCGTGCGGCGGCGCGTTCGACCTCTTCCTCTGTGGTGTGTCGCATGACGCTGAAGCGCAGGGAAGCGGCGGCGAGGTCCGCGGGAACACCCATCGCCCTCAGCACCGGGGAAGGTTCGGGGGCGGCGGAGGCGCACGCCGAGCCGGTACTGACGGCCAGATCGGGAAGCGACGCCAGCAGCGCACTGCCGTCGACGCCGGCGAACGCGAGGTTCGTGGTGTTGGGGAGGCGGTGGCGGGGATCGCCGTTGCGCCGCACACCGTCGAGACCGGCCATGATGGTGTCTTCGAGACGATTGCGCAGGGAGGCGAGGCGGGGACCGTCACCGGCGACACGCTCGGCGGCCAGCTCGAGGGCTGCGGCCAGGCCCACAGCGCCGGGGAGGTTGGGCGTACCGGAGCGCAAGCCGTGCTCCTGGTTGCCGCCGGCGAGCATCGGCTCCAGCCGCAGGGGTGGGTGTTGCCGCCGTTGATAGAGGGCGCCGACACCCTTGGGGCCATACACCTTGTGCGCCGAGACCGACACCAGGTCGGCCCCGAGCTCGCCGACGCTCACCGGCAGCTTGCCCGGTCCCTGCGCGGCGTCGCAGTGGACGAGGACGCCGCGGGCGTGTGCCGCTGCCGCCGCCTCGGCCACCGGCTGCAGCACGCCGGTCTCGTTGTTGGCCAGCATCAGGCTGACGAGAGCGGTGTCCGGGCGCAGGACGCGCTCGAGCTCATCGGGCCGGATGCGTCCGCCGTCGTCGACGCCGAGGAGGGTGACCTCCCATCCCTCGCGCTCCAGAGCGGCCAGCGGCTGAAGCACGGATGGGTGCTCGGTGCGCTGACTGACGAGGTGGCGGCTGTGGCCGGCGCGCGCGGCCGCGGTCGCGCGGATGGCCAGGTTGTTAGCCTCGGTGGCGCCCGAGGTGAAGACAATCTCGGTCATTGACGTCACGCCCAGGTGCCGTGCGACGGTGCGGCGCGCCGCCTCGAGCGCCAGGAACGCCTCTCGTCCGGGGCCGTGCGAGCGGTTGGAGGGGTTGGCGAAGCGCTCGCCGAAGAACGGCATCATCGCCTCGACCACCTGGGGGTCGCACGGCGTCGAAGCGTTGGCATCGAGGTAGATCACATCCCGCATCTCGGTATTGTACGGGAGCGATTCGCGCCGCGAATCGCTTGGCTGCCGAAACCGTGACGGTTGCGTCTCCGTAAAATCATCGGAAGCCGGTTCCGTGGTGCCCATTGGTCCGGCCCTGACTTGCGGCGTGAAGGCAATG
Source organism: uncultured Thermoanaerobaculia bacterium (assembly GCA_964552395.1). Taxonomy (GTDB): domain Bacteria; phylum Acidobacteriota; class Thermoanaerobaculia; order Thermoanaerobaculales; family Sulfomarinibacteraceae; genus JAJDNH01. The sequence continues at coordinate 117,902 of CAZKGM010000005.1, forward strand.
CGGCTAACATGCGCGCGCGGCGCGCGCGTCGCCTTGGGGGTACGTCATGAGAAAAGCTCTTCTAGCACTCCTTTCCTTGATCCTGGTCACGGCACCTGCGTGGGCCCAGCTGTCCGAGAAGTACGCGTCGTGGCCTGACGGCCCGGCCGGGCTTCTCCTGACGCAGCAGGAGAGGACCGACTACAAGACGATCACCACAGATGACGCAGCTCAGAAGTTCATCGATCTGTTCTGGGCCAAGCGCGATCCCGACCTCAACAGCCAGGTCAACGAGTTCAAGGTCGACTTCGAGGCGCGCGTCGCGGCGGCCGACAAGGTGTTCGGCGAGGGCGAGACGCGGGGGGCCTTGACCGATCGCGGCAAGGTCCTGCTGCTGCTCGGACAGCCGGGGCAGCGCGGTGAGGAGTCGATCGAGGATTTCCTCACCAGTCTTTACGGCCGCGGCAGGCAGGACGCGAACTTGCGGTCAAGGGATTTCCACTCCGGCAGCACGCAGACCACAATGTTTGGAATCTCGTTCGACCGTGCCAAGGGCAAGGCCGCCGTCTGGCTCTACCCGAGCACCCAGATCCCGGCCAGCGTGGGCGTGCCGGAGCGCCTGACGTCGGTGATGTTCGCGTTCTTCGACGCCGAGGGCAACGGACACTTCGAGATGCAGCGCAAGATCAGAGACTCGAAGTGGGCGGTCGCTGCCCTCGAGGCGATGCCGGCCAAGGATCTCCTTCACCCCGAGATGACTGAACTCCCGACCTACCCGCTGCTGCCGGGAACGGTGGCGGCGACGGCCGCCCAGCTGGCCTGGCTGTCGACGGAGCCGGCGCCGTGGCCCGCCGGCTCAATGGCCGAGGTCAGCCAGGGTGTGACCACCGAGAGTATCTTGCCGGCCTGGATCGCGGTGGTTCTTCCCGGCAGTGCCCCGGCCGCCGATCTCATGGTGGGCCGCCTCATGAAGCCGGACGGCACCGTGGTGGGAACATTCCAGCGGCCGGTGACCGGACTCGCCGTCAAGCAGGGGCATCTGTACGAACTTTCAATGCCGGTGCCGGCCGGTGCCTCGAAGCTGCAGCTGGCGCTTGCCGCCAAGGGCGATCCGATAGCCGTCCGCGGCCTTGATATCGATCTCGAGAGCGTCGCGCCGGGCGCCACCTACATCACGCCTCTGGCCGCGGGCGCCGAGGTCCTCGACCTGAGTGCCTACGATGCGGGGGATCCCTTCATCTATGGCGGCCATCACCTGGTGCCGCGCCCCGAAGGGAACTACACCTCCGATGAGACCATCAACTACTTCTGTCTCGTGATTCGTCCTGCCGGCGGAGGGGACCAGCCGACCGCGGATGTCAGCGCCCGGCTGTACGTCGGCCACAACCCGGTTTCGCCGAAGCGGCCGCCGCGCGAGGTGAAGCTGTCCTCGGTCTCCCCCAACGTGTTCATGATGGGCTCAGGCCTGCCCCTCTCGTTCCTCACCATGCCCGGCCACTTCACGCTCAAGGTGACGGTTACAGACCCGACGAGCGGCGTGTCGCGGACCACCGACCTTCCGATCGTCATCTCGGAGAAGGGCCAGTAGGGGGGGGGCGTGGACGAGGCGACGCACGCGCGCGAGCAGGAGTTCGTGACCGTCGAGGAGGCCGTCCAGCGCCTCGCGCGCGGCGAGATGGTTGTGGTCGTCGATGACGAGGACCGGGAGAACGAGGGCGACCTCATTCTTGCTGCCGACCGGGTTACCCCGGAGGCCGTCAACTTCATGGCCCGCAACGCCCGCGGCCTGATCTGTGTGGCGCTCACGCGGGATCGCTGCGAGCGGCTCGACCTGCCGCTGATGGTCGAAAGCAACCGCAACACCTCGGCGCACGAGACCGCGTTCTGCGTCTCGGTGGAGGCACGCCGCGGGACGACGACCGGCATCTCCGCACACGATCGTGCAGCTACGGTGAGGGCGCTGATCGATCCGGAGACGGCTCCGGACGATCTGCTGCGGCCGGGCCACATGTTCCCGCTGCGCGCCCGTAACGGGGGGGTGCTCAAGCGGGCCGGTCACACCGAGGCCGCCGTCGACCTCGCCCGCCTCGCCGGCCTGACTCCGGCCGGGGTCCTGTGCGAGGTGATGGACGATGACGGGCAGATGGCGCGCCTGCCCCGTCTCGTCGAGTTTGCCCGTGAGCACGGCCTCGCCATGCTCACCGTGGCCGACCTGATTGCCCACAGGTTGCGCTCCGAGAAGCTGGTCGAGCAAGTCGCGGGGCCGAACCTGCCGACGGCCCACGGTGACTTCCGCATTCACGCGTATCGCAACCGCGTGACCGGCGAGGAGCACGTTGCGCTCGTCATGGGTGAGATCGATCCGGAGCAGCCCGTGCTGGTGCGCGTGCACTCGCAGTGCCTGACCGGGGACGTCTTTGCCTCCAGCCGCTGTGACTGTGGGGTCCAGCTCGAGGAAGCCCTGCGCCGCATCGGCGCCGAGGGTTGCGGGGTGCTGCTCTACCTGCTCCAAGAGGGACGCGGGATCGGCCTCTTCAACAAGCTGCGCGCGTACGAGCTGCAGGATGCCGGCGAGGACACTGTCGAGGCGAACGTCCACCTGGGCTTCCCGCCCGACCCGCGTGACTACGGGACCGGCGCGCAGATCCTTCTCGACCTCGGGGTAAGGCGGATGCGGCTGATGACCAACAACCCGAAGAAGTACGCGGCGCTGGCAGGCTTTGGTCTCGAGATCGTTGAGCGTGTGCCCCTCGAGGTGCCGCCGACCGACCATACGCGGTCCTACCTCGAGACCAAGAAGCAGAAGCTCGGGCACATCCTGAAGCTGGTGTGAGCCGGCCTGGAAGCCCAACCAGCAGCCGTACGGCGCTACTGCGGCAGACGACTCGTGACCTTACCTCTTCCTGATCTCAGTGACCTGGCCGCTGCCGTCCGGGGCGGCGGTCGGCGGTTGGCGATCGGCGGCGTCGTGCCCGGCGCGCGTGCCCTGCCGCTGGCCGCGCTCTCGCGCGAGGCGTGGCCCACGCACTGCACGCTGGCGGTCGTGCCCCGGGTGGGCGAGGCGGCGGAGCTGGTGGAGGGCCTGCGCCTTCTCGCTCCCGACCTCGAGGTCGGCCTGATCCCGGCGGAGACCGCTTCGCCCTACCTGGGTTCCGAGCCACCGTTTGCCGTGCGTCTCGAGCTGGCCAACCTCCTGGTTCGGGTCGCGGAGAGCTCTGTCCGACTGCTGGTGGCGCCGGCGCGCGCGCTGCTGGCTCCGATCCCGCAGCCAGTCGAAGTGGCGAGCCGCGTGCTGACGCTGGCGGTCGGAGACGAGGTCGACACCCGCGAGCTTGCCGGCCGCCTGGCCGGCCTCGGTTTTAGGCGCACGGACCTCGTGGAGTCAGCGGGGGACATGGCCTTCCGCGGGGCGGTCGTCGACGTGCATCTCGGTGGTGAGACCGCGGTGAGGATCGAGCTGGACGATGTCGTCGTCGACCGCGTGCTCGGCTTCGATCCGGCGACGCAGAGGAGCTGCGGAGAACCCCTCGCGGGCGTGACCATGCTGCCTCTGGAGCCGTTCTCTGCCGATGAGGAGCGGCGCGCGCGGCTCGCCGATGCGCTGGCGGCCGACTACCCGGCTCTCGCCGGGCTGCTCCGGGAGGGCGCCGAGCGGCGCTTGTGGTGGGCCATGCTGGCGCGAGGAAGTGGGGCGACCGACTGGTTGCAGATCGTCAACGACGTGGTCGTATGCGACCGCGACGAAGCCACCGGCGACCTGGCTCGGTGGCTGCAGCTGCAGGGGCGGGAGTGGGAGGTTCTATCACGGCGCCATGTGCCGCTTCCTCCTCCGCACGAGATCCTGAGTGACGCCGGAGTCGTCCAGCAGGCGCTGGAGAGGCCATCACTGCGGATCGAGCGGCTGGAGGTGGCGGACGGCGAGACGAGGTGGTGGCGGCTGCAAACCCATCCTGGGGAGAGCTTTGTCCGTCGCCTTCCCGACCTGGTGCCGACCTTGCGCTCGCGGCGTGCCCAGGATCTGGCGCAGGTTCTGGTGGTGGGCTCAGAGCGCGAGGGGCATCGCTTCAGCGGGCTCCTCGAGGACGGCGGCGTGCTGCCGGTCGCGGGCCAACCTGCCAAGGGTGCGGTGGCGATTGCAGTAGGCGGTCTCCGTCACGGCTTTGTGTGGGAGGGTGGACTCGCCGTCTACGGTCGTCGTGACCTGACGTCAACGCCGGTTCCCCGCCGCCGTCGCGGCGGCCTCGCGGCGTTCGCGTCGGACCTGCGCGACCTCAAGCCCGGCGACTTCGTCGTCCACACGGACCATGGGATCGCTCTCTTCAACGGCTTCAGGCGGGTCGAGGTGGAGGGCCGGCAGCTCGAGATGCTGGTGTTGGCCTATCACGGCAACGACACACTACTGGTGCCGGTGGAGCGCGCAGACCTCATCCAACGCTACACGGCGGGCGATGTCGAGGCAAAACCGCGCCTGGATCGCCTCGGCTCTGCTTCGTGGCGCCGGCGCAAGGCGCGGGTGAAGAAAGCGGTCCGCGAGATGGCGGCCGAGCTGTTGCGCCTGGCCGCTGTCAGACAGTCCGCGCGCGGTCACGCGTTTTCTCCGGACTCGCCGTGGCAGAAGGAGTTCGAGGAGGCGTTCGAGTTCGAGCTGACTCCGGATCAGGATCGGGGAGTCTCCGAGATCAAGGCTGACATGGAGTCGGAGCGGCCAATGGACCGCCTGCTGTGCGGCGACGTTGGCTACGGCAAGACCGAGGTCGCGCTGCGGGCGGCGTTCAAGGCGGTGCTCGACGGCAAGCAGGTGGCGGTGCTGGCGCCGACGACCATTCTGGCCGAGCAGCACCTGCACACCTTCCGACGGCGAATGGCGGCGTTTCCGGTGGAGCTGCGCATGCTGTCCCGCTTCGTAGCGCCGGCCGAGGCCGCGAAGGTGATCACGGGGCTTGCCGAGGGGACCGTCGACGTGGTCATCGGGACTCACCGCCTGCTCGGAGCAGGGGTTCACTTCCGCGACCTCGGACTTGTGATCATCGACGAGGAACAGCGCTTCGGCGTCGCGCAGAAGGAACGGCTGAAACGGATGCGCACCGAGGTCGATGTGGTCTCGATGTCGGCAACCCCGATCCCGAGAACCCTCAACATGGCGCTCTCCGGCATTCGCGACATCTCCCTCATCGAGACCCCGCCGCGCGACCGTCAGGCGGTCGAGACGACGGTGCTCGAGTTCTCCGAGGAGATCGTCCGCGAGGCGGTCCTGTATGAGCTGGAGCGCGGCGGGCAGGTGTTCTTTGTTCACAACCGGGTCCGTTCGATCGGTGCCTTCGCCGAGTGGCTACGGCGGGTGGTGCCGGAGGCGAGGACCGTCGTTGCCCACGGGCAGATGGCAGAGCGGTCTTTGGAGCGCGCAATGCGCACGTTCCTCGATGGTGAGGCCGACGTGTTACTGGCCACAGCCATCATCGAGAACGGCCTCGATATCCCCAACGCCAACACCCTCCTGGTGAGTCGGTCCGATCGCTTCGGCCTGGCTCAGCTGTACCAGTTGCGGGGCCGTGTTGGGCGTTCGGACCGGCTGGCTTTCGCCTACCTCTTGGTGCCGGCGGGGCAGGCGTTGACGCCGGTGGCGCGCGCGCGGCTCGGCGCGATCCAAGAGTTCTGTGAGCTCGGTGCCGGTTTCCGTATCGCGGCTCGCGACCTCGAGATCCGCGGTGCCGGCAATATGCTGGGAGCGGAGCAGCACGGCTTTCTCGAGGCGGTCGGATTCGAGACCTACTGCCAGCTGCTCGAGGAGGCGGTGGCGGAGCTTCAGGGGGGCCCGGCGCCGGCTCGCGGCGAGGTCGAGCTCAGGCTCGGCCTCGACCTGCAGCTGCCCGGTGAGTACATCGCGGAGCCTGCCCTGCGACTGTCGTTCTACAAGCGCCTTGCCACCTGCGAGGACGACGCAGCCGTCGCCGAGCTCGCCGACGAGGTCCGAGATCGTTTTGGACCCTTGCCGGTGCAGCTCGAGACCCTTCTCGACGTGCAGCGGCTGAGAATCGCCGCCCGCGCGGCTGGCTTTGCCGAGATATCGCGCCGCAAAGAGGTCTGGCGACTCCGCCTGGACCCGGCACTGGGAGCGCCGCCGCAGCTGGGCAGTGCCGTGGCCGAGTGGCCGGATGCCGTCGTTTCGGGTGGCGGCGAGATCCGTCTGCCGGGCCGCTCGCTGGCGGCGGTCGTGGCCTTCCTCACCCAGTGCGTCTGATCCCGACCCACCCTCCGGGGGGGTCACGCGCGGCGCTTGCCCGGCAACTGAGAGACTGGGTGGCGCCCTTGCCTCCCGCCGGTCGCAGCCGCCAGTAAGTGAATGATCCGGGCTGGGAGTGGTAGGCTGCGCCTCGTGATGAGAGGTACTTCGAAGGTGTGGCCGCGGTTTCTGGGCATCGCGACGGCGGCGGTGGTGGCCGTCGCCTGCGGCAGACAGGAGCCTGCCGACGTGATCGCGATTGTGGGCGATCAACGGGTCAAGATGGAGACCTTTCAAGCGTACGTCGAGGCTGTCCTCGACGCGAGCTGGGAGAGCGCGGACACCCGCCTGTCGTCACGGCTGCTGGACCAGTTCCTGGACCAGGAGGTGGTGGCCGCCGCGGCTCGGCGACGGCGTCCAGTGCGGATACCGGTCCGACCCGAGGAACGGTCGGCCGCCGTGCGGGCGCTCCTCGGCGAGCTTTGCGGACCGCCTCCGACACCGCCGGCGGCCGAGATCGAGAGCGAGCTCGCGCGGCTTTCGGAAGTACAGCAGCCGGAGCGGGTGCACGTCCGGCAAATCCTCGTGGAGAGCCGGGAGAAGGCGCTCGAAGTCGCGCGCAGGCTGGCGGCCGGAGAGGACTTCGTGGAGGTGTCCCGCCAGATGAGCCGTGCCGCCAACGCCGACGATGGGGGCGAGCTCGGGACCATCGCTATGGGCACGCTGCCCGAGGAGTTCGAGGAGGAGATCTCCAAGCTGAAGCCGGGACAGGTATCGAAGCCGGTCAAGAGCCCGGCGGGGTATCACATCTTTCAGGTGCTCGAGCGGACTCCGGCCGGTCTCCCCGCCCGTGCCGACGTCGAGTCCGAGACCAGGCACAGGTTTGCTGAGCGGGTGAGCCGGCAGCACATCCGGCAGTGCATCGGGCGGCTGGCCGCTGAGGTCGGTGTGCGCGTCATTCCCGGGCACCTTTGGTTCGGGTACGATGGACGGTATGCGGAGGGACGTCATGAAGGCAGTTAGAACGGCGATTGTGGCCGTGATGATCGTACTGTGTGTCGCGTTGGCTGGGGCCGCCAAGCGAGAGGTGGTCGAGGGCATACTGGCCCGCGTCAATGACAGGATCGTCTCTATCACCGATTTTCGCAACCGGTTGCAGCAGGAGCTGGAGCAGCGGCAAACACCGTTGCCACCGAGCGAGCTCGATGGCTTCGCTCGTGGGCTATTCAAGTCGATGATCGAGGAAATGGTGCTGCTCGAGAGAGCCGACGAGAAGAAGCTGACGGTGGACCCGAAGGACGTCGACCGTGTCATCCAGTCCCTGCGAGAGAACAACAAGCTGACCAATGATCAGGCATTCAAGCAGGCGCTGGCCAGCTCTGGGCTGACGGAGGCGGCCCTGCGGGAACGTTACCGCCAGACGCTGCTGCTGCAGAGGGTGGTCCAAAGCGAGATCAAGCCGACCGAGATTACCTCCCAGGAGTTGCGCGACGAGTACGACGCCGACAAGGCAAGCTACAAGACGCCGGACAAGGTTCAGCTGCAGCAGCTGTTCTTTGCGACTGCGGAGGACGGCCACGATCGCGAGGCGGTGCTGCGCCGCGTCCGCGGTCTCGTGGAACGGGTGCGGTCCGGGGCGGATCTGGCTGCCGAGGCAACACTCGCCGGTGTCCAGCTTCAGGATCTTGGGGAGATTCCGGTTGCCGATCTGCGCGATACCGTCCGCAAGGCGGTGGCGCCACTTTCCGAGGGAGCCATCACCGACCCGGTTCCGACTGCCGGCGGCTACCAGGTGATCCGCCTCGTCAAGCGGATTCCCGCGGGCTATGTCCCTTTCGAGCAGGTCCAGGATCAGCTGCGCCGCAACCTCTCCCAAAAGCGTTACCAGGAGCAGACGGATGGGCTCGTCAACCGGCTCAAGAAAGAGTATCTCGTCGAGGTTCACCAGGACCTCTTCGATCAGGTTCTCAAGGAGCTCGAACGTGGCTGACGAGCGCCTCTGGATCAAGGATCTGCGCCCGGGCTCCGAGGTTGACGAGGCCTTCGCCGTGCGCTCCAGCGACCTTCGCCAGAGGCGAAACGGCGGCGCCTATCTGGCGCTGACGCTGGCGGACAGGACCGGTCATGTTGCGGCGCTGGTATGGGACGATGCCAAGCGGCTCGCCAAGGTCTGCGAGCCCGGAAGGGTCGTCCGCGTACGGGGACAGGTGCAACGCTACAATCAGCGGCTCCAGGTCGTGGTACGTGACGCCGCGGTGGTGGCCCAGGACGAGATCGACGAGTCGGTGTTCGTTCGTGCGTCCTCCGTGGATCCCGAGCTGCTGTGGCACCGGCTGCAGGACATGATCGAGGCCGTCCGCGACGAGAGGCTCCGCCAGCTGCTCTTCCGGATCTTCTCGGATCCCGAAATCGCCGAACCGTTCAAGCGGGCCGCCGCCGCGCGGACGATGCACCACGCGTTTCGGTCGGGCTTGATCGAGCACACGCTGTCGATGACGAGGGTCGCAAAGGAGCTGGCAGAGCATTACCGGCTCGATGAGGACATGGTGGTTGCCGGGGCCCTCCTGCACGACCTCGGGAAGGTCTGGGAGCTCGAGCTGGGAGCGACCATCGAGTACACCGACGACGGTCGGCTTCTCGGCCACCTTCCGATGGAGGTGCTGTACGTGGATCGTCGGATCTCCGAGCTCGAGGGCTTTCCGGCGGAGACACGGCGGCAGCTCCTGCACATCCTTCTTTCCCACCACGGTGAGTACGAGTATGGCTCTCCGCGGCGGCCGAAGACTCCGGAGGCGTTGCTGGTCCACATGGCCGACAACCTCGACTCAAAGGTCAACGGGATGCTGGAGATCATGGCCGAGGGCGGCGAGACGGAAGACGCGTGGACGCCCTACTCGCCGATCCTGCAGCGGTTCGTCTACCGCCGCCGGCCCCCAAGCTCCGAGCCACAGGACAAAGGCGACTCCTGAGGGACCCCCGCCCGCCCCGTGACGGAGTGACGGAGTGACGGAGCCTCCACCCTCCCGGGAAGAGGGAAAACGGGAAACGGGAAACGCTCCCCCACCCACCCGCAGAACGTAGCTGTAGCGCGCTCCAGAGAATCTGACGTTCAAACGGGCGTGCCGGGCGCGGCATCTCCCCTGGAGCGCGACGAGCGGCCGAGCTCGAGGGGAGGGGAATGCCGACGCCGGGCTCCCTCGGCCGTTGGCGACAGGAGTATCGGCCCCACGATTGGATGAGGCGGCTCGAGCAGGCTCCGGCGGTCGCCACGGAGTCGATCATCCCCACTCGCTGCGTCGCGACCGCCGGAGACGCGAGACGGGCGGTCGCTCTGGGCCGCACGGCCGCCGGGGTTTCGGAGAACCTCCCGGAGGTTGCCCGCTCCGAGGCAGGCGACGACGGGCGTCTGCAGAGCAGAGGTCGAGGTACCGGAGTCACAAAACACGGCGCCACGGTTGAAGGGAGAACGCGCCGCCTATGCCTCCAGCTCGCGGATCATGCGAACTACCTCACCGTTTTCGGGGAACCGTCCGCTCTGCAGCTTGGAGAAGATCAGACGATCGTCGGCCACGATCTCGAAGGAGCCGGTCCGGCCGCCGGTCAAGACAGGCTTGAGCCCGAGTGAGCTCTCGATCTCGGCCGCCAGCCCGACGGCCCGAGGCTTGTAGTTTCAAACCACGCAGTACTCGATGCTGATGTCCATTGTCGCCTCCAACGGTCTCTGGAGCTTACGAGCCCGTCTGTGCGATATGGTAACGCGGCGCGGCGTGTTCGTATTGCTCTGCCGGAGCGGGTGCTACCATTCCCGGGGCGGCGTTCCCCAACGGCGACGGCGTGGGTTTCGTACACAGTGGGGAAGGGGTGATGACGAGAGCGAGGCTGAGAGTGGTTGAAAGCGGCGGTGACAACCGCGACGACAGGCCGGCGGACGATCGCAGGCTCGTGGACGCGGCGCGCCGCGGTGACGAGGATGCGTTCGCTGCTCTCGTCGAGCGTCACGCGAGCGGCATGCATCGTGTTGTGGCACGGGTACTATCGGACGACGCGGAGGCTTGGGATGTGGTGCAGATGGCTTGGTTGCGGGCGTGGCAGAGTCTCGGCCGGTACGACTCCCACTGGCGCTTCTCGACGTGGGTTTACCGGATTGCCTCCAACCTCGCGATCGATGTGTTGAGAGCGCGGGGCAGCCGCGAGCGGGCGCACGTCCGGGCGGGCGAGGCATGGCTGCGGCCGGCCTCGGTCGCGTCCCGGCCTGCCGCGCTGGCCGCCGAGGGAGAGGTGGAACACGTGCTCAGGGAGCTGGTCGCCGGGCTCACGCCGCAGCAGCGTGCCGCCTTCGTGCTGCGTGAGGTGGAAGGCATGGAAACGGCCGAGGTCGCCGATATTCTCGGCTGCACGGCGACAACGGTCCGCAATCACGTCTTCCAGGCGCGACGGACGTTGCGCGGGGCGATGGAACAACGCTACCCGGAGTTCCTGCCCAGAACGATGAGGGAGTGACATGGACTGCGAACGTTTTGGCGAGCTGATCGATGCCTACCTCTGCGAGACCATTGAAGACGAGGAGGAGAGGGCTCAGTGGCGCACTCATCTGGCTACCTGCCGGCAGTGCCGGGCGACGGCGCTGGAGAGGGAGCCGATGCTGCTGCTGGCTGCGGCGCCGCGGCGCGAGGCGGGCGCCTTCGAGGTCGCGGCGTGCGCGCGGAACGTGCGCGCCTTGGTCCATCAGCAACGGCTGGCTCACAGCCTGCACCGGCGAGTCTACCGTTGGCTCGCCGTCGCTGCGGCGGTTGTCGTTTTGCTGGCCGGTGGCATGGTTTGGCGGTCGCTCCGCGTTGCAGGGACGGCTCCGGAGGCCGCGGCGATAGTGCAGACTCAGGAAACGTCGCCGGCTTCGACACCCGAGATCGATGTCGAGATGGACGGGAGTGACGTGCGGGTATATCAGTTCGCGGTGGACGATCCCAACATGGCTGTGACGCTCATCGTCAACCCTGCGATGGAGCTGTGAAGATGCGACCCAGGATCTTGATGTTGCCGGTGCTGCTCCTGCTGGCTGCCGCGGCTGCGGCCGGCGAGCCGCCCACCACGGTCGTGAAGGACTTCCGTCTCAAGTACCGGACGGTGACGGAGGCCAGTCAGCTGGTGCAGATGTTCCTGAGTGACACCGGCAGCCTCACCGTGCATCCGCAGCAGAGACTGGTCACGGTCCAGGACAACCCGGATGTCATCAGCGCCGTCACCAGTTTGCTGAGGGCCTATGACACGCCGCCGCTGCCGTTCGTGCTCCGAGTCGAGCTGTGGCAGGCCTCCAACAAGCGCGACAAGGACAGCGGTGAGACCGTCGATCCCCGGGTACGACGCCTGTTCCAGTACGCGTCGTTCCGAAAGGTCGCCGAGGCCCGCCTGGAGAGCGACGGCGCCAGCCCGCTTCACGCCGACCTTGGGCCAACCTACGTGTTGCGCTCCGCCTCTCTGCAACGCCGGCTGCGGCTTCCGCGGTGGCCCAGGACGGGAGGGGGCGGGAGCGCGGCAGCTGTGGGGACAGTGGTAGCGGGACGTACGAAGGCGGACAAAAAGTCCGCCGGGACTCATCCTGCGGAGATTTCTCAAACCGAGATTCGTCGGCTTCTGTCGCAGGAGCGAATCGTACTCCAGAACCTGTCGCTGGAGCGCCGCGCGGCTGGCCCAGGAGGGAGTGAGCGTCTTCGTCAGGTGCTGCGAACCAGCGTCGTCCTCTCGCTTGGCCAGCGGGTGGTGCTGGGAGCCAGTGCCGCCGAGGACAGCGGCAGCGCCCTTCTCCTCATCTTGAAGGTCCTGCCGGTGGGACAGGGCGGAGAGAGCTAGGTGCCCGAGTATCTTTGCCGGCTCGGGGCACCGGACGGTTCGGTGCTGGAGCAGCGACGGGTGGCGGTATCTGCCGACGCGCTTCGCCGCGAGCTCGAGACCGAGGGGTTCCACGTCTTCGGGATGACCCCCCCGGCCTTGCGGTTCAAGATGCCGCTGCTGTCGCGCCGGGAGAAGGTCTCGGGGCAGGAGTTCCTGATCTTCAACACCCAGCTGCGGACGCTACTGCGCGCGGGCCTGCCTCTGGCGCAGTCGCTGGAGCTGCTTTCCGGGCAGCAGGCGAACCCGTACTTCAGGACGCTGCTGGCGAAGGTCTACCAGCAGGTGACGACCGGCATCTCGCTCTCCGATGCCTTTTTGTCGATGGGTGACAACTTCCCGCGGCTGTACGCCAACACACTTCGAGCCGGAGAAAGGTCGGGCGACCTCGAGGGGATGCTGCAGCGCTACACGGACTACCAGAGGCTGATGGAGGCGGCGCGACGGAAGATCGTCGGCGCCCTGACCTATCCTGCAGTGCTGATCATGCTCGCCGTCGGCCTCGTCGTCCTCCTCATGACCTACGTGATCCCGAACTTCACGGGGTTCTACAAGCAGTTCGACGCCACCCTGCCACTGCCCACCCGGATCGTGATCAACGTGGCCAACGCGTTCCACCACCACTTCCTGTTGATCGGCGGGGTCGTCTTCGCGATCGTCTTCGGGCTGCGGTTCTGGTCGCGGACCACGCGTGGCCGCCGGGTGATCGACCGCTGGAAGCTGCGCTTCCCGGTGCTCGGGCGCCTGACCCACATGTTCGCGTTGTCTCAGTTCACACGCTCGCTCGGTGTGATGCTGGGCGGCGGCATGCCGATGGTGCCGGCGCTGGAGACGGCGTGCTCCTCGGTCAACAATGCGCATCTGTCCGAACGCTTCATCCGCTGCGTGCCGGAGGTGAGGGAGGGACAGGCGCTGTCCGACACCTTGGAGCGCACGGAAATGGTCCCGGAGCTGGCCGTTGCCATGATGCGGGTAGGTGAGGCGACCGGCGCCCTGCCTGAAATGCTGTCCCACACCTCGGACTTCCTCGACGAGGAGATCGACTTCTTGCTCAACCGTGTCGTGACCCTGCTCGAGCCGGCCGTGCTGGTGTTCATGGGGATAGTGGTGGCGGGACTGCTGCTGGCGGTCTATTATCCCCTGCTGACCCTCGTGACCAAGATGCAGTGAGGTGAGGGATGAGCGACGAGAAGAGCTTCGAAGACCCGCTGGTGATCCTCAACGAGGTGGCCGCGCCTCGCGAGGACGACGACATGGAGCGTGCTCGCTCGCTGGCGGAGAAGCTCGCGCTGCCGCTGGACCCGCTCACCGAGTTCCACGTCGACCCGGACCTGTTCAGAACCATCCCGGTCGAAACGATGCTGCGCTACCAGTTCCTCCCTCTCGAGGAGCGGCACGGCGTGCTGCTCATCGTCATGGCCGACCCGTCGAACCTGCTTGACCTCAACGAGTTGGAGATGATCCTCGCCAAGCCGCTGGAGATCGCCGTTGGACCGGCGCGGCGAATTGCGGACGTCCTCGAGAAGTCGGAGTCGACCCAGCGCGTGCTGGATCAGGCCACCGAGGGGTTCCGGATGCAGCTGGTGCAGGAGGCGGAGGACGGCGAGGAGGTGCTGTCGATCGACCGCATCACGGCCGACGCCTCGCCCATCATCCGCCTCGTGGACTCGGTTCTCTTCAACGCCATCCAGCGCCGGGCATCGGATATCCATATCGAGACCCGGGACCGCGAGGTCGTGGTCAAGTACCGCATCGACGGTGTTCTTTACCAGGCCATGGAGCCGATCGACAAGCGCCACCACTCGACCATCATCAGCCGCGTGAAGGTGATGTCGGAGCTCGATATCGCCGAGAAGCGTATTCCGCAGGACGGGCGCTTCAAGGTCCGCTTTTCGGGCCGCACGATCGACTTCCGAGTCTCGATCATGCCGACCGTGCACGGCGAGGACGCGGTCATCCGCATCCTTGACAAGGAGTCGGCGAACAAGGAGTTCCGCACCCTCAACCTGAACGTCCTCGGTTTCGACGACGACACCAAGCGGCAGCTCAGGAAGTTCATCCGCGAGCCGTACGGGATGGTGCTGGTCACCGGTCCGACCGGATCTGGCAAGACGACGACGCTGTATGCCTGTCTGTCGGAGATCGTCAGCACCGAGGACAAGATCATCACCATCGAGGACCCGGTCGAGTACCAGCTCAAGGGAATCACCCAGATTCCCGTCAACGAGAAGAAGGGCCTGACCTTCGCGCGCGGGTTGCGCTCCATCCTCCGCCATGACCCGGACAAGGTCATGGTCGGTGAGATTCGTGATGAGGACACGGCGCAGATCGCGGTCCAGTCGGCACTTACCGGGCACCTGGTTTTCACCACCGTGCACGCCAACAACGTCGTCGACGTGCTCGGTCGGTTCCTCAACATGAATGTTGATCTGTACAACTTCGTGTCGGCCCTCAACTGCGTGCTCGCGCAGCGTCTGGTGCGGCGCATTTGCCCGCACTGCCGGCGCCCGGCTCGCATTTCGGACGAGCTGCTCGAGGACTCGGGCCTGGAGCCGGATCGCTATGCCGGCTACACGTTCTACGAGGGTGCCGGCTGCATCGAGTGCAACGGCACCGGATTCCTGGGCCGAATGGCCATCTCCGAGCTCCTCAACCTGTCCGACAATATTCGCGAGCTGATCCTGGCGCGGCGCTCGGCGGCCGAGATCAAGCGCGCCGCCAAGGCCGAGGGGATGCGCTTTCTGCGTGAGTCGGCCCTACAGAAGGTGTTCGCAGGAGAGACCACGCTGCGGGAGGTCAACAAGGTGACGTTCGTCGAATGAACTGGGCACGGTTCTTCAGAACGCCGGCGCCGGCAACCGGCTGGAGCCTCGACATGGCTTCGGCGGCGGCCGTGCGCCGAGACCGCAAGGGCCACCTCAGCGGTGCCGGCGAGAGGATCCCGGAGGGTGCCTTCGAGATCGGCGCCGTCGGCCTGCAGACGGTGGACCGCGAGCGCGTTGCGCCGGTGCTGCAGTCTCTTCAGCAGCGTGTCACCGGCGCCCGCCGGGCTACCGTCATCGTGCCCATGAGGTGGCTGCGGGCGCACCTTCTGGAGTTGGAAGACCCGCCGCGCAAGCGAGCCGAGCTCGACGAGGTCATGCGCTGGCGCCTGAAGAAGCTGCTGCCGGTACGGCCGGGGGAGTTGCGCCTCGATCTGGTGCGCCTAGGTCGCAGCAACGGCGTCACTCGGTTCCTCTGCCTCACCGGGTTGGAGCGCGCGTTCGCCGCCCTCGAAGAGACATTCTCTGACGCCGGTGTGCAGCCGGCGCTGATCACCCCGGCGCCGTTCGCGCTGGCGATGCGTCGAACAGGCGGCGAGCCGCTGGGACTCGTGGTCGATCTCGGACCCGGGATGCTGACGGTGCTGCTCGAGGAAGAGGGGGAGACGAGGTTGCTACGGACCAAGCCGTTGCCGCCGACCGACGAGCTGTGGCCAATCGTCCATCGAGAGCTGCGGATGAGCCTGGTCTATATCCGCGAGCAGCTCGGAGTCGGCGACGTGTTGGCGACGGTGATCGCCACCGGCGGCGGGATTGCCCGGGAGCCTCTCGAGGCGTGGCTGCAGCAGGAGGAAGGTGTTCGCGCGGCCGGCGATGCCTCCGCGGAGATCGAGGATCTTGCCGGCATCGACCGGTCCCTTCTGGCGCCTCTCGTCGGGCTCGTCAACGGGGGCCGGTGATGATCCTCCCGAGCCTCGCCTCGCGTCCGTTTCTCAACGCGCGCCCGGTGTGGATCGTCACCGTGTCGGCGGCGATTCTCACCGTGGTGCTCATGGCGGCTAACGCCACGCTGTACTTCTCGAGCAGTGAGCATCTCAGTGCGGAGCTGACGCGGAGGGACCAGGCCGCGGAGCGGGACGGCGGCCTTACGGTGGCGCTGCAACGCGACGGAGCAGCGCTCAAGCAGGTACGGTGGTCCGCTCTCGGCAACCAGGTCGAGGCCATCAACGAGATCTTGCAGGCGCACGCTTTCTCGTGGCTCGACATGTTGGCCGACCTCGGATCGGTGTTGCCATACGGTGTCCGCCTGGTGAAGATCGCGCCCCGCGTCACGTCGAACGGCGTCGAGCTGTCGCTGTCCGGGGTCGCGCGGACCCGGCAGTCCATGCTCGAGTTCCTGCAGAACCTGCTCGACGACCCGCACTTCGACAGGCCGCTGCCGCGGTCGGAAAGCGGGCCGGAAGGATCGAAGGGCACCGGCTACGAGTTCCAACTGACGGTGCAGTACCTGCCGGCTGGAGGCGCCCAGTGAGGGCTCGAGGTATCGCCTGGCGCCGGATGGTATGGGTGTGGTTGCCGGCGGTGGTTCTGTGCTTCGCCAACGTCGGCCTCTATGTCTGGCAGAGCGGCTGGACGGGCGGCAGGTACGCGAGCGTTCACAACGACTTCCAGCGCCTCCACGCGAGGGCCGCACAGCTGCAGAGGCTGCATGACAAGGCCCGGCGCGAACGGCAGGACGTGGCGGCGCTCAACAGTGGTCTCAACAACCTCTACGGCGAGGTGTTCGGCTCCCTGCGAGCTCGGCTGACGGGCATCCTCCGCGAGGTCGGCGCCGCGACCCAGGACGCAGGTCTGCGGCCGGACCGGTTCGCGTACGATGCCACGACCGACAAGAAGCTGGGTTTGGTCCAGCTCGGGATCCGGTTCACGGTGACCGGTAGCTACGATCAGATCCGTCAGATGCTGCAGGCGTTGCAGAAGAGTCCCCAGTTCCTCACCGTGGACCACCTCAACATTGCCGGTGAGGAGGGCACGACCAGCACCCAGCTGCAGATTGCCGTCCAT
This sequence comes from uncultured Thermoanaerobaculia bacterium, assembly GCA_964552395.1. GTDB lineage: Bacteria > Acidobacteriota > Thermoanaerobaculia > Thermoanaerobaculales > Sulfomarinibacteraceae > JAJDNH01. The sequence continues at coordinate 134,813 of CAZKGM010000005.1, forward strand.
GTCTCAACCTACCTCGCGGAGGCGGACCAGGCCCTGCTGCAGCGGTTGACCGGCGGCATCGAGGAGAAGGAGCGCAGCGATGGGCAAGACTGAGCGCTCCCGAGTCATGCTGCTGGCGGTCCTTCTCGTGGTGTTGGTCGCAGCCGTCGTGTGGCAGTTGCGCAACAGCAGCGCGCTCGGCGGCGGCGGCAAGGGCTCGGAGAGCATGACCTACAGCCCGCACCAGGTCCCGGCTCTCGACATGGCGTCCCTGACGCCCGTGCCGCGCCGCAGAGCAGAGGCCAGCAACAACCCGTTCGTCTTTCGCACCGCGCCGACGCCGACCCCCAACCTGACGCCGCGGCCGACGTTGCCGCCGCGGCCGACGATGCCGGTGCGCAGGCTGGCGACGCCGACGCCGAGGATGATCAAGGGGCCGCACGGCATGCTGCCCCCGCCACCGCACTTCAACCGCGTCTACATCGGTTACTTCGGCCCCAAGAAGCGCCCCGTGGCCGTGTTTCGCAAGGGCACCGAGGTGGAGGTCGCGCTCACCGGAGGGGTGATCGACGATACCTTCATCGTTCGCGATGTCGGCTATGACGATGTCCAGATCGGCTACGTAGGCTATCCCGAGGAGGTCACCACTCGTGTACCGCTTGAGAAGTAGGACCGCAATCGCCGTTGTCGGTGCCGCAGTGGCGCTGGCGCTGACCGTGGGCTGCGCCACCTCGCGCGTCGCCCGGCAGGGAGAGCTCGCCGCGCGCAACCTGAACTGGGACGGCGCGGTCTACTACTACCTGGAGGCGCTGGCCCGCGACCCGCAGAATATCGAGTACCAGATGGCGCTCGCGCGCGCGCGCCAGAAGGGGGCGCAGGAGCACTTCAAGCGCGGCATGGCGCTGAAGGATGCCGGACGCCTGGTTGCTGCCCAGAACGAGTTCCAGATGGCGGTGCAGCTCGACCCGACCCACCAGTACGCGGCGCAGGAGCTGCAAAAGGTCAGGCACGACATCGACATCCTGTCCCGTCCCAACGGCCAGGAGACCCTGGCGCAGATGAAGGCGAAGGCGGCCGAGGCCAAGGTCAAGCCGCCGCTCTTGAACCCGCGCTCCCGCGAGCCGATCAGCCTCAGCTTCCCAAAGCCGAAGTCGGTCAAGGAGATCTACCGGGCGATGGGGAAGGCATACGGGTTCAATGTTCTTTTCGACCCCAAGCTGAAGGACGACAAGCTGTCGATCGAGCTCAAGGACGTGACGGCGGAGCAGGCGCTGGAGATTGTCATGCAGGCGGCCGGGCACTTCTACAAGGTGCTCGACGAGCACACCATCATTATCGCCGACGACACGCCCCAGAACCGGCGCGACTACGAGGACCTGGTGATCAAAACCTTCTTCCTGTCCAACGCCGACGTCAAGGACGTCGACAAGATGTTGCGCTCGCTGATCGAGGCGCGGCGGATTGCCACCAACGAGCAACTCAACGCGATCACCCTGCGCGACACCGCCGACAAGGTCGCGATCGCGGAGAAGCTGATCGACACCAACGACAAGGCCAAGGCCGAGGTGATGGTAGACGTTGAGCTGATGGAGGTCAACTCGTCGAGGCTGCAGGAGCTGGGGACCAAGCTTGAAACTCAGTCCTTCGGGCTCAACCTCGACCATGCGGCGGTTACGGGCGGCAGCTCAGACACCCCGATCCGTCTCAACCAGCTGTCGAACATCACCAACGGTGCGTGGTCGCTGACGGTCCCCAACGTGATCATCAACCTCGTCAAGTCGACCACGGACGCGGTGTCGCTGGCGCAGCCGCAGATGCGCATCACCGAGGGCGAGAAGGGGTCGCTGGTGATCGGCAAGAAGGAACCGGTGCCGGTGACGAGCTTCAACACCTCGCAGACCGTGGGCGGCAACATCGTGCCGATCACCTCCTACCAGTACCAGGACGTCGGCATCAAGATCACCGTCGAGCCGCGCGTCCACCACAACCGCGAGGTCACGCTCAAGATCACGGTCGAGGTGTCGCAGGTCAGCGGCCATTCCCCGGGCGGCCAGCCGATCATCGGCACCCGCAACATCGACACCGTGATCCGCCTCCAGGACGGCGAGACCAACATGCTGGTCGGCCTCTACAAGGAGGACAGAAGCAGCACCAAGACCAAGATCCCGCTGCTGTCGGACATCCCGCTCCTCGGTCGGCTCTTTACCAACGACAGCCGGAGTCGTAGCGTGGTCGACCTGGTGCTGACGCTGACTCCGCACATCATCCGCTACCCGGACATCCGGGAGGCCGACCTGGCGCCGCTGTGGGTCGGCACCGAGAAGAGGATCTCCTACTACGGCAACTCGCCGCGCATCCGCTCGGGAAGCGGCGCAGAGGGACCGTTTGGCGGTGACCAGCGCCGGCTCGGCATCGCCCCCAGCCCGGACATGACCAGACGCCTGACCGGCACCGCGACGCGCACCCGTCGGGTCAATCCGGCGAGAGGAGGCCGGCGGGCGCCCGGGGTATCGCTGGTTCCCTCCGGCGGCCTGAAGAAGGAGTCGATGACCTCCACCCTTGACACCGGCGGCGGCGCGACCGATGCCCAGGGCGTGACAACCCAAGACAGTGGCCAGACGTCCGGCACCGAAACCTCCCAGGACACCGCTCAGAGCACGGAGGCCGGGACCTCGGCCGGCGGCGGCCAGGCGCAGGAGATGCCGCTGCTGGTTTCTCTCGAGCCGTCGGCGGTGTCGCTGCGCCCCGGCGATGAGTCCACGCTCCAGTTGATGCTCGACTCCAACGGGGGTACCTTCCGGATGCCGTTGACGCTGTCCTATGACTCCGCGCGTGTCGAGCTCGAGAACATCAGCGCCGCCCCCGGAGTGATCGAGGTCGGTCGCAACTGGAACCACGATGAGGGCTGGATCACGCTCGACCTCATCGTCACCGCGCCCGACGCGGGCTCGCGGCCGCTGGCGACGCTGCGTCTGCGCGGTCGCTCGCCGGGCCCCGCTCCCCTCAGCCTGTCCTCGGAGGGCGCGGTCTCCGGCGATGGCGCCAAGCTGAACGTCGGTGTCACCGACGGTGCGGCGTACGTGCTCGGTGACAAGCTGTCGGCGGGAGGGGGAGGCTGATGGACCCGGGTCGGCGGCGCGAGCGCGGCTTCACCCTCGCCGAGCTGGTGATGGTGGCGGCGCTGATCGGGATCATGGCAGGCATCGTGCTGCCGGTCGCGAAGTACACCGTCAAGCGGCAGAAGGAGACGGAGCTGCGGCTCGACCTGCGCCTGATGCGCAACGCCATCGACGAGTACAAGCGGCTCTCCGACCAGGGGATGATCCCGCTCAAGCTGGACTCCGAGGGCTACCCCCCAGATCTCGAGACGCTCGTCACGGGGGTTCAGCTGGTGGGGCAAAAGAACAAGCACCGCTTCCTGCGCCGCCTTCCGGTCGACCCGATGACCGGCCAGGCCGAGTGGGGGCTGCTCTCCTACCAGGACGAGCCCGACACCCACGCATGGGGGGGGCAGAATGTCTACGACGTCTACAGCCTCTCCGACGGCACCGCCATCGACGGCACGAAGTACAAGGACTGGTGAGATATGGAACAGGCTTCAGGCTCCGGCTTACGACCTCCACGATCGGGCGGGGGGGCCGCCGGCCCAACTCTACGACCCGTGGGGGTCGATCGGTCCGCGCGCGCGCCGGTCGACGGTGATCGCCGGACAGGGGCGGGGGGGTTCACCCTCATCGAGCTCATCATCGTGGTGGCGATCATCGGCATTCTCGCGACCATTGCCGTTCCGGCGATGAAGAACGCTCCGACCAAGGCGCGCGAGGCCGCGCTCAAGGAGGACCTGTTCACGATGCGGTCCTGCATCGACCAGTACCTGGCCGACAAGGGACACTACCCGCCGTCGCTGCAGACGCTGGTCGACGAAGGCTACATGCGGCGAATCCCGGAGGATCCCATTACCCGATCCACCGACTCCTGGGAGGTCATTTACGCCTCGCCCGAGGCCGATGAGAGCCTGCAGCCGACCGAAGATAGCAGTGGTGAGCCCGGGATCATCGACGTCCGCTCGGGCTCCAAGGACACCGCTCTCGACGGGTCGTCGTACTCCGAGTGGTGATCGGGTCCGTCCGGAATGTGGCACAGCGTACCGCGAGTGGTGGACGGCGAGCGATGAGAGGTCTTGATCGGGGTTCTTCCTCATCAACGACGGTAGCTGCCGTAGCGACATGCCCTGAGCCCGGGGTGCGGGAGCTCGGGGTCGGGGGCCGGGCCTCCCGGTCGGGCGAAGCCGGGTTCACATTGATCGCGATGATGGTGATGCTGGCGATTCTGTCGATCATGATGGGCGTGGCGGTGCAAACTGTCACCTTCCAGATGAAGCGCGAGAAGGAGGCGGAGCTGATCTTCCGCGGCAACCAGTACGTCGAGGCGATCCGTATCTACAAGGTGAAGTACGGCCGTTTCCCGATGTCGCTGAAGGAGATCTGGAAGGCGAAGCCCCGCGTTATCCGCAAGAAGTGGAAGGACCCGATGACCGACTCGCTGAACTGGGGTCTGGTGTATCTCGATACGGGGACGAAGGTGCGTCTCCCCGGCGCCACCCCCACTCCGGCCCCTTCCCCGACACCGGCCGTGGGTACCGGCTTCGGCCAGCCGACGGGTCGACTCGGGCCCATTATCGGGGTGTACTCCAGGAGCCGCGAGAAGAGCATCAAGGTGTACAACGGACGCCGCAGGTACTGCGACTGGAAGTTCGAGTACAAGCCGCCCAAGGTCCAGACGAACCCGAAGCAGTAGCGGCTGATACCTCGGGCCGCCGGTCCGGATTCTCTTGGATCCACACGATTCCTGGCGGCTGTACCTGCAGCCGGTGACCGTTCTCAGGTGACCGTCGGGGGCCGGCCGCTTCGTGGGGGAAGGTGCTACACTCCGCCGCAGTGATGATGCGAGAGGATCGGACTTCCCCCGCGCTGCTCGTACACCGCCTTCCCGGACGCCGTACCGTGAGCGCCGGAGTGTGGCTGCTGCACGGCGCCGCCCATGACCCGACGCCACGGGCGGGCGCGACGCACCTGGTCGAGCACCTGACGCTGCGCCGCTGTGGCGGCCGCGACCGGGCTCAGCTGGCTCGCATGGTGGACCGGCTCGGCGGTGCAGTCGACGCCTGGACGGGCGCCGAGTCGATGGGGCTCTCAGTCGAGACGACGGTCGAGGCGCTGCCGCAGGCGCTCGACCTCCTTCTCGATGCCACCCTCGATCCGACCTTCGACAGCGATGACGTTGCGCTCGAGAAGCGGGTGGCGCTCGCCGAGCTCGAGCTCGTTCGCTCGGATCCCGAGGACCGCGTCGAGGAGGCACTGCTGACCGCGGCCTGGGGTGATCACCCGCTGGCGAGGCCGATCATCGGCAGCGAGGAGACGGTTCGGCGTCTCACCCCGGCGGTCCTCCGCCGCCACCATGCGGCGCTGGTGCGTCCGGGCGGTGTGCTGGCGGCGGTGGTCGGCGACGTCGATCCCGCGGCCGTCGCCCGCCGTCTTGAGGACCTGCCGCTGGCGGCGGCGCTCGAGCCGCCGCCGTTGCCCCCGTTGCGGTGGGTGGGTGGTACGGTCAACCTCGAGTGGACCGCCGGTGACCAGGTGTACGCTCGGCTCGCCTTTCCGGTCGGCGGTTTTGCGGCGCCCGAGCGCGAGATCATCGCTGTGCTCAATCGCACTCTGGGCGTCGGGGCGTCAAGCCGGTTGTTCCAACGTCTCCGTGAGGACGCCGGTCTCACCTACGACATCTTTTCCTCACTCGTGCTGCGGCGCCAGGGGGGGTTCCTGGAGGTTGGCTGGACATCGAGCGCCGAGGTGTTTTCCGAGACGTGGCACATGGTCCGCTCGGAGCTCGTGGGTGTCGCCGATAGCCTCAGCGATGAGGATGTCGAGGTCGCTGTCGAGGCAACCGCTCGCGGCCTGATGATGGACGCCGATGAGCCCTCGAGCCGCTGCGGTCTCGAGGCCGCGGAGGTGCTCGAGCTGGGCCGGCCTTTCGACCTCGAGCGGGTCCTCGGTGAGATCAGGATGGTGTCGCCGGCGGCGGTGCGGAAAGCGGCACGGGACCTCCTGCGGCCCGAGCGCATGGCCACGGCGGTATGCGGCCCGCAGGGTGTCACGGAGCGGGTGGCGTGAGCCCTGCGGTGCATGTCGTGCGTCTCGCGCACGCGATCGGGCTGCCGTTGCCCTCCTATGCCACCCGCCGCTCGGCGGGCGCCGACTTGATAGCCGCCGTTGACAGCCCGGTCGTGCTCGAGCCGGGGGAGCGTCGGGCGATCCCCACCGGGCTGGCGCTTGAGATCCCGGACGGGTACGAGGGCCAGGTGCGGCCGCGGTCGGGGCTGGCCCTGCGCCACGGCCTCACGGTGGTGAACGCGCCGGGGACGATCGATGCCGACTATCGCGGCGAGGTCAAGGTGCTGCTCGTCAACCTGGGCTCGGAGCCGGTGACAATCACGCGTGGAGAGCGGATCGCTCAGCTCGTCATAGCTGCGGTCGAACGGGCCGAGTTCACAGAGGCCGGCTACCTGGTGCCGACGGCCCGCGGCGGCGGCGGCTTCGGCTCCACCGGGGTGTAAAGATGGAGATCATCGTGCTCGCCACCGGCTCGTCCGGCAATGCGGCCGTGTTCTCTTCCCGCGGCTCGATGCTTCTGATCGATGCCGGGATCTCGAACCTCGCCATTCGCCGCCGCCTTGAAACCGTCGGCCGGTCCATCGACGAGGCGCAGGCGGTCCTCGTTACCCACGAGCACTCGGATCACACGCGCGGCCTCGAGGTCCTCACCCGGCACTGCGGTCTCGAGGTGTGGGCTACGGCCGGCACCTGGGGCCAACTGCCGCTGCGCACCAACGGCGGCGGTGAGCTCGTCTCGGGGCGCCCGCGCCGGTTCGGAGAGCTGATGGCGACACCTGTTGCCACCAGCCATGACGCGGCGGAGCCGGTGGCCTTCGTGATCGACGATGGAGACGTCCGTGTCGGCCTGTGCACGGACACCGGCGTGGTGACGCCGCTTCTCGCCGAGCGGCTGCGGGACTGCGACCTGCTGCTCCTGGAGACCAACCACGACGGCGACATGCTGCGCAACGGTCCCTACCCGTGGGTGCTCAAGCAGCGCATTGCCTCTCGCCACGGCCACCTCGCCAACCATCAGGCGGCCGAGGCGCTCGAAAGACTGGTGTCTCCGGCCCTCAAGGGCGTGGTGGGGATGCACCTGTCGGCGGAGAACAATCGTCCCGAGATCGTGTTCGAGGCGCTGCGGGACGTGCTGCCCTCCGCGCTCGACCTGACCGCCGTTCCCCGCACCGAGATGCTGCGCGTCACGGTGACCCCCGACAGCGCCATCCTGGAGCACCGCCCGGTTCCGCCCAGCCGCCGTCGCTCGAGCCAACCCAGGACACTCTTCCCTGACTGGCAGCCGGGTACCTGATCGGGTTCCCGCCCACCCGAGAGGGGAGACGGGAAACGGGAAACGGGAAACGCCAGAAGGAAGAGGGGATGCTCCGGTTCGGTGTCGGGCAGATCCGCGGCCTACGGCCGGAGCCCTCGGGGACCGCAAGACGCCCGTCCTTGACATACCATTTGTAGTCTATACACTATATGATGTATGTGGGAGATCTACGAGCACAACCGTGTGGACCGCCAGCTGAAAGACCTGCCCACGGACGTGTTGAAGCGGTATGAGAAGTGGAAGGACATTGTCGTCGTCTCAGGTCCACAGGGTCTGCGCCATATCAAGGGCTTCCGCGACGAGTTGTTAGGCGGAAAGTGGAAGGGACATCGATCCTCACGGCTGAACCTCCAATATCGAGTGATCTACAGGGTCGAAAGCCAGAGGGTCCTGGTTGAGGTGGTCAACGTCACGTCCCACGACTACAGGAGGAAATAGACCGATGGCCGAATACCGCAAGGCCCGAAGGCGAATCGCAGTCACGGTGGGAGAATCAGTCCGGATCATCCGGGAGCTCCAGGAGCTGAGTCAGAATCAACTGGCCGAGCTCACGGGCATTCCTCAGTCGACGATCTCCGCGATTGAGCGCGATCGAGTGAACCTCGGAGTGGAGCGTGCCAAGGTGCTGGCACGTGCGCTCAAGGTTCACCCGGCTGTTCTCGTATTTCCGGGCTGGGACATCGAAAGCGAGTCGGCTGCCTGACAGCTAGCCTGAGCGGGCGTCGGCGCCGACACCGCGCCGCGGGGCCGTCCCTGGGGACTTCCCCCAGCGCCCCCCGTGTCATCCTGAGGAGCGAGCTCTGCGAGCGACGAAGGATCTGGGCGGGCAGGTCTTCTCTGCACCCTTCGCGTCGACGTACTGCAACCGGTCCTGAGATCTCCTTCTGCTGCGCCAACCACCTGCTCCCTCCCATTCGGGCGTTTCCCGTTTTGCGTTTCCCCGGTTGGGTGGGGGAATCTTCTCCGAGTCCCCGGCGGCCGTCCGGTCGCTCGCGCGCCCGGCCGCCTCGCGTCTCCGGCGGTCGCC